>NZ_BSPW01000042.1 GCF_030161235.1 Vibrio zhanjiangensis
AAGCTGGATCAACCACTTAAGGAATTAGTTTATGTGTCCAACCATTGGGGTCCACTTCTAATAGAGTCGAAGTTGGATGCCTAAATGAGAGGTTTTGTTGTTCTCATTACATTGACTACTAGTAGAGTGATTAGGTAATTAAAAAGGCATAATGTCAGAATATGAAGTCGTATAGTTATATGCTTAAATAACAAACACCCAAACTACTCACATATGAGAAGAAACCAGTTTACCATGTCGCCATGAGATAAATGAGTGCATTTATATTACAGATTAATCATTAATAACTTAAGTATCAAAATTAGCGCAAGCCGATTAAGTAACATATTAGTAAATAGATGAGCACGTCTAGTTAACCATACTGTAAAGAAAAACATAGACACTTTATAAGACCTCTTTTTATATAAGAGCATGAAAAATAACGATTTTATACAAGATCAGATGTGGGAATAACTATTGATACACTATATTTTGTCGCATTTATTGGACATAAAGTTATTTTGTGAAATTTTCTATTTTAAAAATGCCTCCAGTTTGTCAAAGTATTCACCCGTTGGTTAAGCAAAACAAAAATTAAAATTATTTACAAAAACGTCAGGTAGGATTATTAATGTAACTAGTTTTCATTTAGCCGTGAAAAGTAGAAAAACAAAAATACGAAATGAGTTTCACCATAAAAAGATTAGTTTACATTGCTGAAATATCCTACAACTTTCACCTTAAGGGAGTTTACAATGAACGACTTAAATGAACTAAAACGCTGGGTAGAAATCGTGCAAAGATCAGCCGTGCCATCGAACGGTGAACAGCTCACAACCAATGAGAAACAAGCACTTGCACAATGCTGTAGGATATTAGCTCAAACGGCAGAGCTTATCGCCGATAAGGTCGCTGCCTAACCTGTCGCAATTAGCACTTGTGACTCTATATAGCATGAGTCACAAGTGGTCTTAGCTACCTCTTCACCATCTCAGAACCCCTAAGAATTAACTGCACGCTTCCGAAAGTATTTGACTGAAGTGTTTTGGCGGTCTTACTAAATTGGAGAATTGGGCTTAATCTCTCAGTTATGAAATCAAGCTTATAATTGATGTAGGTGAACTTCGATTCCTTGCTTAATTATCTGATATATTGAGAGTTATCCTGTTTAAGAATCACAAATATTTTGAGGTTTTATGTCGGCGAATTCTCTTCTTTCATCTGCTGCTGGAGCAAAGCAGCGCAACTTTGCACGACGTTACATGCAAGACAAGGAGTCAACGCTTAAGTTACCACGAGATCCAAATTCAATTATGTTCGGGTATTGGTGGTAAACATGAACAAATGGCTAATACATATTAGTTTTTTCGTCGCGACGATACTGGTTGTTAACTATGTTGCGTCTTTAGGCGACCCTGTTCAATTTATCGATTTAACCAGCCTGCTTATAGTCGCAGTACCAACTTTATTTGCTACGGGTGTAGGTTACCAAAAGTCACGTACCACAGCACTGAGTTGCGCTTTATTTACGGCCATTGTTAGTAGTATCTTGGGTGTGGTTATTGGCGTTATCCAAACTCTAGGCAATGCTTATTCTGATTCAGAGGCAATATTTGTAGGGTTGAGCGTTGCACTATTACCTCTATTTTATGGCCTTGCCATTGCGTTATTGGTTCTGCCTTTTCACTTTAGTTGTAAAGAGTAACTGACTTGCAATATTTAGTCTCCAGCAGCTTTTCTATGTCAAATCTACCAGATGATCTATACACTGACTTCGATTTGTAACTCAAAATGGGGAATTTTTTAGAAAGTGCCGCGTTAAACGGCCCTAGATATTTTCGAGTCGAAGCGTTAATCAGCCACTTAATATCAAACAGCCAAAGAATAGAGTCGAATGTGCGCATTGTTATGCATCACTCTGTGCGGTGGCATACTGCTTCAATATTATGGCCATCTGGATCAATAACAAATGCTCCATAATAATTGGGATGATATTGTTCTCTTATACTTGGTGAGCCATTATCTTTTCCACCAGAAGCTATGGCAGCCTCATAAAACTCGTCTACTTGTTTTCGATTATCAGCAGCAAAAGCAATATGTAAGGGAGATTGTGGTAGATTACCTTTTCCAAGCCAAAATTCTGCTTTTCCATTCTTTCCAAAACCACTTGCACCTTCAAGCTCCACTATTTTATCAATGCCCAAAGGAGCCAGAACTTTAGAATAGAATTCATTACTTTTTTCAAAATCGGATACTGAAAATCCAATGTGATCAATTATCATCGTAATATTCCTTTATGGTTTTTTAAACCTAACGTTTTATACGTACTCATTGCCGCGGTTTTGCTTGTTATACCTGTGAAAGAACGTAATTTAATATCAGGCATGCCAAAAGTTACTGTAACAAGAACAGGAAGAGTTTTAATGGGTATTTTGATTATGCGTTCAGTATTTAACTCGTATTGATACACCTAACCAAAACGCTCCTTCACGCTTATTGGCTGTAGAGTGCCAATTCTCGATGAAATCCCACGCAGCATTGCCCTCGGCAATATGTGAGTCAAACCAGTAACCTTGCGCATCATTGAGTATGTAATGTAACGAATCATTTACCGATATAACTGATATTAACATTGTTTTGTCTGGTGTAGACTTGCCCAACGCCAACGTTTTTGTAGAAATACCTAATTTTTCAATTAGTTCAAATTCGATAGGGAAAGCTCGATGCAAATATTCATTGGTTTGCTCATCTCTAATAATAACTTCACACTCCAAACCAAATTGACGAAGAACATACAGCATCGCTCCTAATGAATTATATCCAGAATGTTCTATGTAATCTGGGTTCTCGCCGGGAGTAATTATTCCCGTGACTTTGTAGAGTTCCAAAGCCAAGTCTGTTAATTCCTCTGAATCACTAATTTCAATAGAAGAGCCCGTAAATGCAACGTTTTTTGCATCATATTTATGTAGCTCAATAGACGAAGTAAGAGGTAGCTTATTCAATCTTTTTAAACATGCAACAATACAATAAGGCCCGCAATACAGACTTCCTTCTGGCTGCCTCATTTTTGGAAAGATACTCTTATCACCCTCGAAATTCATATGAAGAAATAACACCAAATTAAGTAGTGAGCAACGCTACCACTCACCTAAACCATAGCGCCATAAACACCAAACCCAATCTTAAACTAAAAATATGAGCATTGTGAATCACTCTTAAATTTATTGTTATGTTCGAATTTATTCTCTGTAAGGCGTAAAGTTTATTTCGTAGCCAAAAGGATTTTCTTTTGGCGGTTCTTCAGGCTCTGTCTTATATATCTCAACTTTTCCTTTAACATGAAACCCCACTTGTTCACCAATAACGTTTATCATGTCACAAGCTTGGTCAGAATCTAGCGCCCAAACTTTAATTGCCATATACGCGGGGCCAACAGGACAGTCAAAACCGTGTGAATTGTCGACAACTGTACCATTCCCTAACACAGTGAAATGAGTGTAGGGAGTCTGATCCTTTCCATATCTAAGTCTCAGTTTCCAATCCGAATTATGTTCCATTCTTACTCCATAGAGCATAACGCCCGCATAAGGCGCCCATTAAACGCTTGCTATTATTTTGAGGTCTTGTACCTACCCAGCAAGCGTGGTAATGGGTAGGCTTTAATGCGTTTGTTAAGCGCTTTCGTACTTCTGCCGAATTATATCTTCATTGTAATTGGGTGATAGATGCAAAACAATTGTATTATTTAGCTCAATCACAGAATGGAATGCACAGTTTTTGGAGAACCAGAAAACCTCTTTCAGACTCTCATCTTCATGCCAAGTAGTGCTTACAAACGATTCTTCCGGAACTTCATGGAAATTGAATTGTTGAAGGTTGGCAAGATCTACTGAGGTATCCCATGATCCACAATCATTGCCCCATGCCATCATATAAAGGCATCCTGACTCTACTAACCATTTGCTTATAGATTGTTGGCTTGCACTGCAAATTTCATCTTCAATAACAACAACACAGCGAAAAGGCTTGAGAAATTCCAGGCATGGCAGGTTTTGATTATTAGATAGATGGATGTACTTCATTTGACGCTTAACATTCTTAATAACAGGCCGGCTTGTTTTCCGCCAGCCTAACTTACAACCAACCTATCATAACACACTAAAAATTAAAGAATATATATCGAATTTTTTATTTCTCCATCACATAAAAACGAGCCAGCCTGTTATCACTTTTTGACGTGGCACGTTATCTTGGGGAGCAATACTTGAAAAGTAACTCCGCGTTAATCGGCAGATAACGCTATTACATACTTAGCTCATTGTGGTATAAACACTAATGCCGAACTGTGAACCAAAACTACCAAGCGTTGGCTGTACAATTGAACGCTTTGTTATGCGTAGCTTCTTTAACTGAGCACAGGTCTAAAAAAGCTGCGCTCATAGCTGATAATGCAGTCCACTTTATCGGCAAACTCGAAAGCTTTGATACATTCAGGGTCATTTTGAGACTTAGTACGATAGTCTTCATAAGCTGACAAACTTTCAAACGTAAAAAGAGCCAAAGCTACATTGTTTGCGCCTTCAGATGGCAGAAAGTAGCCATTATGTTGGCCACCAAACTTCTCAACAAGTGGAATCCACATTTTGGCGTATTCTTCGAACTCATTGACCTTCTTTGGGTCAATTACATACCTGACGTAACAAGTAATCATAAACATTAACTCCTTATAATTGATTGATTTTGTGGGGTACACATAACATTCTTAATAACAGGCTGGCTCGTTTTCCCGCCAGCCTAACTTACAACCAACCTACCATAACCCACTGAAAAATTAAATAATATACATCAAGTTTCTTATTTCTCCATCACATAAAAACGAGCAGCTGCTCCTGATAAACCAAACCATTTTTCATACTCAAGCTCCGCCCAACACCAATAAACTGTATAAAAATACAGTTCCAGGAGGTGAAAATGGCAAGCAAATTCATCGAAGAAATCCGCAGGCACAGCGAATGTGAGGCTATAGTATCAAAACTGAAAAGGCCTATTTATACTGGATAAAATACTTCATTCGCTTTAATAAGCTAAAGCATCCTCAAGATCCAATACCGTTAGAGTTGTGTACTTCAAGGGTTAATAAAATTACGTTACGACTTACCTAAATATGGTTTAAGAAAACTAGCTACTTGCTCTTCACAAAGCCCAACTTCGACCTTAATACAGCTTTGTTTGAGAATGGAGATACCTTTGCCGCCATTACGTTCGTCTGGGTCGATTAATGCTATAACAACATGCTTTATTCCAGAATTGACCAGCGTATGAGCTAGGGCTATATGAATAGTGTATAGTTTTCTTTGTTGGCAGGTCTATGCACATATGAACCAAGAGTTAGGCTCGTTACCATTGTTAAGCTAGCTCCTTGACCCTACTAGGAGCTTTTTCTTTTTCTTTAATACTGGAACAAACGGTGAAACTCTGAGTGCGGGAGAACCAACGCCAAATTATTCGAAAATTTTCATAAATAAACACATGACCCCTTTACTATTTATTGAGTCAATAGAGTTCGCTATCACGTGCATTTTAAAAAATAACCCTGCTCACAATAGATACTAGAGGACGATACATTGAGAGTTTCGAATACACCGACGACTAACCAATCCGAAATGACCAAGAAACAAGACCATGAACTTGGTAGACCGCTCACAGTGACAAAAATCACAAGAAAGTTGTCCGACTCTGGCCAAAGCCAACATTGTCTAGCAGGGCTTTGGACAGTTATAAAAAAACGTTGCAGAAAAGTATTTAAGCTAAACAATCCTGACACGTCTAACCGAACCATTTCAGGACACAATAAAGATTTAGATAGGATAACGCATTATTCTAGAGAACAAGCCTGCAATGAAAACCCTAAAATGGTAATTCAAATATTTAAGGATCATATCCTTGACCTTGATAGGAGTGGAGGCCCAAATTCGAACTTTAAAGCTTTGCAGGCAGGCTCTAAGAGCGAGCTTAGTTTTGACGAGGCAAAAAACCTTCAAACACTGGCTAAACAAAACAACTACAACACGGCAATGGCTCCTGTATATATCAAATTTGTAGATTATTTAAGAGACCGAGGACATACTCAAGAGATAGGCGCAGAGCAGTTAGTCAGTACTGTAAGTTCATTGATTAATCGACCTAATGAAATAGTGGTTAATCACTCTGATAAACCAAATTTCTATGAAATGAAAATAATACAAGCGTTAACGAGTCCCAAGTCTTTGTCAGTTCCCGATATTATGTCCCTCAGCCAACTACTAACTCTAAAGCAGAGCGAGAGTGTGACTTATAAACAGCTCATCGATTTAGTAACAGATATGAAAAATATGTCAAACGATGAGAGAGATGAAGCAATCGCCTCTATGAGTGATGGAATTATGGTTAGTCACCCGAATAAACCTAATTTCCATGAAATGAAAATAATTCAAGGGCTAACACGTCCTAATTCTTTGTCAGCTCCGAACATAATGATCCTTAGTCAAGAATTAGCGTCAAAGAATCAAAATGAGGTTACAGTCAAGCAGCTTACCGATGAGGTTAAACGGGTAGCAAGTCTAACTGAAGCACAAAAGAATGAGACATTATCTGAGCTAGGCAGAAAACATGCTAATCACCTTGCATGGTTGCATTTTGATAGAAAGTCGGAGGATAAGGTAATTGGAAAACTTCTGACACCAATGGAGAATATGAAAGGTGAGATAGGTCGGATAACAAAGCACAATGAAGCACATATAACCGTCGCTTTTTTTGGGCATCAACCAAATGAAAATTTTATCCGCAACGTTGGTTTGGATGTTAACAAGACAGTTACTTTAAGATTTAGTAAAGCCGAAATCTTTAACAGCCACTTAGTGATAACAAATGAGAAAGGTGCTGAATCTGAGGGACTTAAAGATATTCACAACGCTCTGATTAAAAAAGCTAGTGAAGCAGGTATTGAGCTCAGCGATACGTATAATGGCAAAAATTATAGGCCACACATAACCTTGGTTAGAGATATTCCGATCGAAAGACAAGCTGAGCTACTCGAACAGTTTAGTTATCTAAATCATGAGCCCATAACTCTAACGGGAAATATGGCATTTGGTTATACCTCTTTATACACAGTTGATGACGAACAAAGCCATTATCATGATATCAACGAACTAGACGATTAATAGTCTAATTGCATTGTATTTTTGAAGTAAAACTCATATGGGTTCTGTCACAAAGTCATTTTGGGGCAAAAATATTTTAGCAAAAGCAATGTATCGATATTAGTTGAGCGCTTCTTTTGAGTGTAAGGCTTTCTCTACACCCTACACCTCTAAAAGCTCACCCACATACAAAAAAGCCTCGCATATGCGAGGCTTTAATCAATACAGGAAGGGTTAACCATCAATTCCTTTGGATTTTAGGAATTCCGAATAAGTGCCACGGAAGTCGTTAATCTTACCCTCTTTAATTTCCAGAACACGGGTCGCCAGCGAGTCCACAAACACTCGGTCGTGAGATACGAAGAAAAGCGTGCCTTTGTATTGCTCAAGCGCCGTATTTAGAGATTCAATAGACTCCATATCCATATGGTTGGTCGGCTCGTCCATTAGCAACATGTTCGGCTTGTGCATCATAAGCTTACCAAGCAGCATTCGCCCTTGCTCACCACCCGAAAGAACTTTGACAGACTTTTTAATATCGTCTTGGCCAAACAACATACGCCCTAAGAAACCTCGAATGACTTGTTCGTCATCCCCAGCCTGACGCCACTGGCTCATCCAGTCCATTAAGTTCATGTCTTCAGCAAACTCTTCAGCATGATCTTGAGCGTAATAGCCTATGTTAGAGTTTTCAGACCATTTGAACTCACCAGTACGCGGTGCTAATACGCCAGCAAGCGTGTTCAGTAATGTTGTTTTACCGACACCGTTTTCACCGATAATGGCAACCCGCTCTCCCACTTCAAAAATAGCATTGAAGTCCGAGAACAAATCCTCTTCGTAACCTTGAGATAAGTTTTCAACAATTAAAGCATTACGGAACAATTCTTTAGACTGCTCAAAACGAATAAACGGATTCTGGCGACTCGACGGCTTCACTTCTTCTAGCTGGATTTTGTCGATCTGCTTAGCGCGAGAAGTAGCCTGCTTAGCCTTAGAGGCATTGGCAGAAAAGCGTGCAACGAACGTATTTAACTCGGCAATTTGCGCTTTCTTCTTAGCGTTATCAGCCAGTAAACGTTCACGAGCTTGAGTAGCTGCGACCATGTACTCATCATAATTACCAGTAAATAGACGCAATTCACCGTAATCTAAGTCAGCCATGTGAGTACATACTGAATTTAGGAAATGACGATCGTGAGAAATAATGATCATGGTACAGTTTCTCTGGTTGAGCGTGTCTTCTAACCAGCGAATGGTATCCATATCAAGGTTGTTGGTCGGCTCATCGAGCAACATAATATGTGGGTCAGCAAATAGAACTTGCGCTAACAAGACACGGAGCTTCCAACCCGGTGCGACTTCACTCATCAATCCATAATGCTGCTCTTCAGGAATACCAACCGCTAGCAGTAATTCACCGGCTTTGGCATCAGCCATGTAGCCATCCATTTCGGCAAATTCCACCTCAAGCTCAGCCACTTTAATGCCATCTTCTTCTGTCATATCAGGCAGGGAATAGATACGATCACGTTCTTTTTTAACTTCCCACAATTCCTTGAAGCCCATGATAACAGTATCGATCACCGTAAACTCTTCGTAAGCAAACTGATCCTGATTCAGCTTAGCGACGCGCTCATTTGGGTCATAACTGACATTACCACCTGTTGGGTCGAGTTCACCGCTTAAAATCTTCATGAAGGTAGACTTACCACATCCATTGGCGCCGATTAAACCGTAGCGGTTTCCATCACCAAATTTGACGGATATGTTTTCAAATAACGGTTTCGCACCAAATTGCTGCGTAATATTGTTGGTACTTATGATAAGACTATCCCCCTCTCTAGCTCCAATAAGCAGAGAAATATTGTTTGTATAAAATATGCGGGGGGGATTGTATCAAATTGAAACTACGAACTACATCAATTGTTGCACTCTATTCTTTGCTTGTGGATTTGATGTCAACAAGCACGCTAACATGCGTTATTGGCCAGCTTTAAGTGTTGAGTTAATCAGCCCAACACTTATAATTTTATATGGCTCTCCAATCACTCAGTTCAACGCATCTACCACGATAGAGAACTTCACTATCTGGATTTTTATCTGCGGTCACGACAAGCTCTGAACTACTCTTGAGCATTTGCCATTCTCTTGGCGACATATATCTAATATCATTAATATTTTTTAGACTATCAATCAGCTTCAATTTGCCTGTTGCCTCATCACGCATCCACACCATAGCTCTACTCTCAGATATTTTGTCCATCGATAGATTTCGTTGCATACGCAAACTAGACTGACCGGGTTTATCTCCTTGATAGGCAACAAGCGCAAAATGATTTACTTGAGTATCTGAAGACATCATTGCTAGATAGCTTGCCGGACGTACTTCAACTATGTCCACCCCAACAGGATTCTGCATTACTGCAGGCTGCAAAAATATACCAACAAATAACGAGAAAACCATGCCTGTAGGCAACCACCACCAACGTACATTTGTTTCACGTTTTCTTAGACCAAAAGTGCTGTTTGAAATTTTTTTCCAAACCCGTTTGGGCGGCTTCTTAAAATATTTTGCCGATGAATGATGACTATTCGGGCTTGGGTTTAAACCGGATAAGTGTTGCTGCCACTGTTCAATATGCTCCCACCAAGTAGGATCTTCTTTCATTAAAGCTTCTATCCTGCGGCGTACCCTAGGTGTTTGAGTCCCTAGTACATACTCACCAGCGAGTTTATCTTTCAACTCGGAGTTTTGATAACGCTGGCTCTTTATTGTGTTAAGCATCGTTTCAATTCCTGTAAACCGCGACGAATCCATGATTTAACCGTACCGAGTGGTGTGTTTACATGTTGCACTATTTCTTGATGACTCATGCCATGTTGATACGCTAGTACGATTGCATTTCGCTTCTCTTCAGCCAAGGTCTGAAGACAATAACTAAGACCTGAGTCTGTCATACATTTGGCTACTTGGCTTATTTCATCCAATAACTCTAGCGTCTGATCTTCCTTACAGCGTGTTCTCTTTCTGACTTCATCAATCGCTAGGTTTCTCATCATCTGGCAAAGCCATGCCCAAGGATGATCTAAAACATAGTCTTGTTTGCTATACCAAAGTTTTATATACCCTTCTTGTAAAAGATCGGCAGCGATCTGCTCATCTTTAACTACAGAATATATAAGATTGAATAACCGTGTACTGGTTAACTGATAAAG
Organism: Vibrio zhanjiangensis; assembly: GCF_030161235.1. Lineage (GTDB taxonomy): Bacteria > Pseudomonadota > Gammaproteobacteria > Enterobacterales > Vibrionaceae > Vibrio > Vibrio zhanjiangensis. The sequence continues at coordinate 10,383 of NZ_BSPW01000042.1, forward strand.
CGCTTCGAAAGCCTCTCGGTCTCGAAGCGCAATTTTAGAGAGCAGTAAACCTATTTGGTGTTTATCGTCGCTCACTTTTTCCTCATTGAGTGATAAGGTGCCATACGTTTTTTACACCATCGCCAGTGGTTTCACCAGCTTTAGTGTCTTTAAACCAACGATATAGCGGTTTACCCTCAAAAGTCCACTGATATGTGTCATCATTACGTTTAATAACACTAAACCCACCCGTTACTTTTATGTTTTCGATCCCCTTTTGCATAAGATCTGAACTGACATAAGCCGGTGGCCATTTAGCCTCACAATCACCATAGCAGACAGATTGATTGTTCTTATCTTTATCAAAGGTATAAAGCGTCAAATTATTCTCATCCACCAAGTACCGACGAGCACCATCATTGTACAGCTTAATAGAAACATCATCTGCGCGTGCTAATGGCCAAACACCTTTAAAACCAGCACCATCAATATCCCCTTCTTTCTGATCGTTAACCCATCGATAAAGAGGCTTACCATTCAGTGCCCACTGTTTGCTCCCATCATCACGAGTAACCTGACTAAACTCCGAACTGCTCGAAAATTGAGCGCTTGCTTTATCATTAACCAGCAATGGTGGCCACAAAGTTTCACATTTGTCTGTACATACAGACTTTCCAATCGGATCTTTGGCAAAGGTGTAGAGAGTTTTGCCTGTACCATCGACATATACTTCACCAAATGATGTTTCAGAGGTGTTGGTAGACGCTGTTGCGTAAGCAATAGGTGCAATAAGAAGCGTAGATATAATTAGTTTTTTCATTATTTGGTATCCTTTATTTAGTCCAACCTTCGCGTGTAAAGAAGGGCTTACCCTCTTCACTATTCACAAAATCGATAAAATCTTGAGTTTGAGGCTCTGCGCCCTGTGTTTTTGCCAGTGTAAGATCGCGATATATACGTCTCTCTGGTTCAATCTCTACATAGTCAACCTTATCCATATGATTTAGCGGCCAATGTATCCAAGTAATCCAAGCATCTGCGTTCTGCCCTTGAAATGCTTTAAAACTCGCACCACTTCCTTTGGCATAAGCAATAATTTTGCTACGAAAATTCTGTACATCCGCTAAAGATCCTTTACGTCCAGCAATATCTTCCCAGACGCCTGTACCCGATGTGTTGTAGACTCCTAAACCCTCGGTAACCACAATACGTGAAGGCTTGTCGAGCAAGTCTTGAATGCCAGAAATGTTTTTGGGGTTTCCTTTGGGTACCGCAATAACAGCTCTACGAAGATAGACAGGCTGGACATCCTGATCAGTGATAAACGGATAAGTTTCAACAAAAGCACTCATAGATTGCTCTGATGAACCAAAAATCACATCCGCTTTTTGCTGTGCTTCACGAGTCCATTTTGACTCGGGACCAGCTGTGACGTTTACTGGTATTCCCGTTTTCTGACTGAATGCTTTTGCTGCATTACGTATTGCTGTATCGGGTCCTCCTGGGCCATAAATATTAATAACACCATCTCGAGGTTGATGCTTAATAGTCGGGTCAAGTTTAGGCGATGCAACAGAAAATGTACTTACAACTGCCAATGTTAAAACCGCAACGCTCATATAACGCTTCATATATTCTCCTCACTTTTAGAAGGTTTCATACAAGAGACGTACTAGAATGGATTTTGGATGCATCAAAAAGTACATTTTTTTAAAAAAATTTCGAAGCCACAAAAAACAAGACATTAAGGTACTGAAAAATAAATAATTTGTATTCTATCCATAAGAAATCAGGTTAGGAATGTAGTCGCATCAAGCACAATTGGGGGTAGATAAGATGACAATGCTCTCCCTTCAATGCAATATGTATTAAATGGTAGTAATCTACTCATAGCACCATCGAAAGCAGAGACATTTATGGCACGAACAATCGAATACACATATAAAGGTAAAGATAAAACACTGACGTTTTCTTACCAACAACATCACAATATTCACGAAGCCGTTGCGCAAGCAGAAGGCATCGATTTATCTGAATACCTAAAAATGGAACAACAGATCGAAGCGGTCTCCGATACAAAGTCTGTACGGAACTTCAGGGATAACCACTTTAGAAAACTAGGTTTTGGCAAAATCAGACTTGCACAAAAGGAAAACCGAGGTATCGGTTCATAACTCCAAGTCTCATTAGAGGTTATTCAAGCAATAACCTCTACGCTGACACTAAATGCCGACATTTGTTTAAATAAAAACGGACTAACGACAAAGCAGAAACTCGTTAGCTTAGGGAAATATCTACACTCTCCAATAAAATATTTGCTAATTTCACCGCCAATTTTAGCACTTAAACACCACTACATTAACAAATTCATACACTGAAGATATAGATACATCTTTCCAAATCACACTCAAAAGCCGTAGTGTACCCAAATTATCCAGCTTCTTTCCAGAAAACTATCATAAAATATAAAAAAAAATAAATTCAAGATTATCAATATCTTAAAATGCAATTACCCACAATGAAATTAGTTGAAATTACAATACTATCAATAATTCATAATTTATTGATAATTTCATTATTATTTCATTTGTGTTTTTTTAGAACAACGCTAGCATCGCCACCATTCTTATATTGGTGAGATTTATACTTATTATGTGTTCATTAAAAAAGCTCTATTCACTCGCAGGCGGATTACTACTAATTCCAGCCTTAGGATTTGCGGAAGATGTAAATAATGAAGTTACTGACATTAATATTAGCTATTACCTTGGTGTCGAAGCAGGCTACCAAGTATCATCTGATGATGATTACCCGTACAGCGACCCACATAGTGCTGTAGGAGGTATCTATGGCGGTATTAATTTAACAGACCAGCTAAGTTGGGACTTGGGTTATCAATACCTAGGTGAAATGACAGGTGCTTATAACTCAATCAATATCGAGACTTCTATAGTTAGAACAGGTCTACGCTATACCTACCCTATCTACCAGCAACTGTCTGTTTATGGTTATGCTGGCGCAGCCTATTGGTCTATGGATAAGTCTTCTATACGCAACTCTATTAGCGATGATGGCTTTTCTCCTATCTACAAGCTTGGCGTAACAGCACCGGTAACAGAGAGTTTAGTTTTAGATATTGGCTATCAATACATAGATGGTATAGGAAGCCAGAATACTGGTGAATTTGATAGCCATGGCGCAATGATCGGACTGACTTATCATTTTGGTCGCGCTAAAGCCCCTCAAGTTGCTGTGCCAACTGTAATTGAATCTCACAAAGAAGAATGTGAGCCCCAGATTGTCGAGCCTCGCACCATCTACCACTATTCAGCCCAGCTTTCGAAAGAAATGAAAACATTTGGGGTAGATAAAGCGGAGTTGTCTCTGCAACAAAAAGAGATAGAGCATATCACTCAACTTCTCATCGATAATCCAACTGCAAAAGTAAAGGTAATTGGTCACTCTGATTCATCAGGTTCAGAGGCCTACAATCAAAAGCTCTCTGAAAAAAGAGCAAAATATATCGCAGATAAATTGAAGAATAATGGCGTAGAAGAAGAGCGCATCATAGCAAACGGAAAAGGTGAAATGGCCCCTATTGCGAGTAACGAAACCATTGAAGGTCGAGCTTTAAATCGACGTGTTGATATCACTGTTTTTGTTTCAGAATAATTAGGAGCCCTCAAATGAATAATTTTAAAAACACAGCACAACTAACAACATTAGCAGCAACCATTTTATTATTAGTAGGTTGTGGTTCTGGCGGAGCATTTGAAGGTGATTCTAATAGCTCAAACACAGGTTCTAATGGTTCCGGCTCCAACCAAGTTACTGTGAATCCAGAAGCTCGTGTATATGAAATAACTATAGATACTGGCGACAAAGAAATTTACTCCTCGCTTCAATATAAAGTAACTGGAAAATATGATGACGGTAATGAGCAAGACATTACCAAACTGGTCAAATTTGAAGTTACCAATAATATCGTTTCTTTTGACGATGAAGGTGTTGCAATGCCTAATACCATTGGTACGACTGAAGTTACTGCAACCCTCAATGGTGTAACAAGTGCACCGGTTACTCTTGATGTGATAGAAACGTTAGTTTGTGGACACACAACAGGCAACCCCCTAAATAAAAGCTTGGGCGGTGGTATTGATGATGACAGCATAAGCACAGCATCAGGTGAGTGTTTAAAGATAAGAGAAGTACTTGATTCTGACGACCCAACAGGACCAACATATAAGTGGTTTACAAGTTCACCTTCGACAGCACTAGTCGCAAAACTTGGCTATTCTATCCAAGATAACTCGACCAATACGGGTGATAGTTATGCTACATCGAATTATGAAGATGGAAATAATGGTCCAGCTGGATACCACTTTGCAAGTTTTCGTCAAGATGGTGACGGCGCAGTGCCACCGAGTTCTACTGGTTCATCAAATCGAGACGCCGGTAAAGATGGTCAAGCCTACCGTTGGTGTCAAAAACTTAATACAATTGAATTTGCAGGTAAAACAGGATGGCATATTCCTTCAATTACTGAGTTAAATAGTTTGAATAAATATCAAAAAACAGCAGGCAGTATGTACGACCGTTTTGGCTGGCCTGCTACATTGGATTATCACACCTGGGTCTCAGGCTTCAGCAGATTCGATAGTATTCAACTACATGATTCATCAAACCCACTATTCGTTACAGCAGACGAAGCTAGATATGTTTCTTGTGTCGTTGATTTATAACCACTAAACGCAGAAAAGATGTGTTTAGATACATATTAAAAGAGCTTGCCTAGGCAAGCTCTTTTTCTATTTAATATTTAGAAATGCAGCACCACGTACACCACCGGAATCGCCGTGCTGTGCTTTAACGATTTTTGGGCACCTAGCAACGGGAAGGAGATATTTAGGAACACGCTTTGGCATCTCTTCGTAAATAGCTTCAAAGTTTGATAGCCCACCGCCCAACACGACAGCGTGAGGATCATTGACCGTAAAAATGTTAGCCAAACAAATCGCCAGCAATTCCATAAAACGTTCAACATGAGCAACGGCATTGTTGTCGTGACTCTGATAAGCATTGATAATCTGTGTGGCTTTTAAGGCATCCCCGTAGTAATGCTGATAAAGCAACTCAAAACCGCGCCCAGACAAGTAATTATCTTGGCATCCCCTCTTTCCGCAGCCACAACTCAGCAGTGGTGCATTTTCCCCAAGATAGAGCCAAGCATCAAGGGGCAGTCGCATATGCCCAACTTCCCCCGCAACATGATTTCGGCCAGAAAAAACCTCTCCTTTATGTACAATTCCACCACCAAAGCCTGTTCCGAGGATCAATCCAAGCACAGACTCTTCATCTTTAAGGCTTTTGTCCCATGCCTCAGACAGAGCAAAACAGTTCGCATCATTTTCCACTTTAACTCTGCGGCCTATCTTCGTTTCCAAATCCGCGCGTAAAGGCTTACCATTTGCGGCTGGAATATTGACCAATAACATGGTTTGGTCATCCGCATTTTCCATTCCTGGCAAACCTAACCCTATCTTCCCTTGGCAATCAAATTGCCGATCATATTTCTTCACCAAGTCTGAAATAGTGCTGATTAGTAAATCATAATCGTCCGTTGGCGTAGCGACTCGCTCAGTCGCAATACGCTCTAGTTGATTGTTAAAGGCACCAAATTCAATCTTTGTACCTCCAACATCAAAACCGTAATACATTCCCTCTCTCCTAAATACTCAAATAAAATCGTATCATTCTCTCATTATCTACATCGATGGCTCTATAATCCGTGATAACGCGCTTATTTGTTTCGCATCCCGGTTCAATTGATTAGACTATCACCATAATTTGGCTCAATTATTCTATTTTGTACCTAAAAACCGTTGCGTTGATAGTCACTGCTCTTGATTAAGATAAGATTGTAATTTTGGTCTTTGCATATCTGATTTATTTTGGCTTTTACTCATCAGATAGCTTTCTTTGAATGCGTCAAACCATAGCGAAAGCGTTGTTGCCGCTGATTCCTCTCCCAACTGATTTAAAACCACGCTCGCAACTTCAACGGTAGCAAGATGTTGATCATTATCACTTTGTCTCATTGAATATTGCGAAAGTGTTTGCGGTGAAACTGACAACACTGGAAAACTATCCAAATATGGCGATTTTCGAAACATTCGTCTTGCTTCCCTCCAACTACCATCCAAAAAAATAAGTAATGGTTTCTTACCAGTCGAATGAAATTGGCGTACGTTTTCTTCGCTCACAATACGAGATTTAGACTCAACATAATCTTTTGGAAACACCACAATTGGACTGTATTTGGGGTCATTCAATAGATCCAATAACTTCTGGTTGGGCTCTGTACGACTCCATTGATAAGCATAGCCATCTTTTACCGTGTCCAGTATCAGACGACCCGTATTGCTGGGCTTAAACACTTCATTGCTTGAAAAGAGTAACAATACAGCAACATCTGTATTGATGTTGGTGTCATTACTGAGGGATCTTGACGGGATAAATACCATTCGACTCTGTCGTATCCTTACATTC
>NZ_BSPW01000043.1 GCF_030161235.1 Vibrio zhanjiangensis
CGACACATCACTCAGAACTGGCGTTAAAGGCAGTGAATATTCACGATTTGCATTACCACTGTTGCCCACACGGTCTGCATAGCCTTTGACAGATAAGGTTAATGACTCAAGACTCGTGTCTACATCCATTGGCACCGCCACTTGACCTGTCCATTCTTGACGCAGCTCATCACCCTCAGACCAAATCACGGCTGCATCACCCAAGGTTGACCCCAACGGCTGACTCACCGGCTCACTGAAGGTCACCTTCAATGCCACATCCTCACCCGCTGAGACTTGAGACTCCTGCCAATCAACAGCCGAAACCTGTGGTGGTTCAAAGTCCACCAATACCGGGATACCCTCATCATATTCCTTATCTGAGTAGTTGAACTCGGTTATTTCACGGCCCAGTGAATCGGTTACCTTTATGATTAAGCTTGACTGACCTTGACGTTCAGAGTTAATTCCAATCTCCGCCGGCCAGCTCGTACCGCTAAACTCACCTTCCAGTTCACTTCCGGCAACCATGACGCTGTAACTTTTCGCTGTAATTAAACTGCCTTCATTTTCGCTGTTAAGAGTAACGGAGAGTTTTTCGTCCTTCACAGCAAGTCTCTCTCCAACAAAATTGGTTTCTGGTGATAAGGTTAAGCTGATCTCAGGCAAAGTGAGATTGATCTTTTTACCCCAAGTTAAACTGCTTCTGCCAACCTTATCCTTCGCTGTTATGTCTACGGTTAATGGTTCAGGACCTAGGTCTGAGGCTTTCAATTCAAAATAAAGTGCTTCTCCATTACCTTGTTCTTGCTTGATGATGGGTGTTTCTATCCCCTTTACCTTGTAGGTAACTTCACTTAGTCCACTGGTTTGATCTGAAATATCGAGTGTAAACCTGATATTCTCACCACGCCTTTCGATGCTTTGTATACTGCCTATTGTTGGATCGTCTTTATCGACCCTCAGGTTGTTTACTGAACGTTCTCCTTTTAAGCCAAAGACATCTTTCACAGTGACTGTTAGATTAAATCGCTCGATGTTGTCAGGCACCTTAAACGTAAATCCTGTACACGTAGCATTATCACAATTTACATTCTGAAACGTGGCGTCATCGTATGAATTAGACGATGAATAAACTCTATCTCCAACTTTAACCTCGATTTCATCTATGCTTGAGTTCTCATCCAAGCTTGTCTTCAAAATAACCGTATATTCCTCACCACCATTAACTATTGTATCTTGACGTAATTCACTGGAGTTATCAGCGATATTAATAGAAACTTCAGGTGCTTTATTGGGAAGAACCAATTTGAGATTGTAAGGCTCTGCTTCGTTACCCGCATTGTCTACTAAGTTCGTAATTTGATAGTTCAAATTAGGGTCTATACCGCCAATAAAACTTGAGTAATTCCCTCCATAGGTGCATTTAAACTGGCCATTTTGATAACTTTGACATCCTGTCGGCTCAATCGGTTTGAGCCCGAGCCCCTGTTCTAATTTCGGCCATGTCCCAGCATTGATATTGACACCAGACATATTGTCTTTAAATGCTAACTTCATAAAGAACTGCTTTGGTGTATCACCCGATGCTGGGCCTATATTGTCTTTTGTAACAACATACTCTTCAGTGAAATCCGGAGTTGGCGGCTGCGAATCCAATTGTTTAAAGCTAAACAACTGCACGTTGGTCGCATCGTTTTGACCTAGTGTTTCTACAATGAGTACAGGGTTTTGGTTAAAATCTTCGTTAGACGTGATGCTACAGCGAGGAGCTTCACCTGAATTCAATATGATTGTTCCAGAGGTGTACATATCACGATCTTGAGGGGCCTCAGTCGATGTATAGTTTTCTCGGATCCAGCACTGAATTTGTTTGGGTTGCACATGATTTTCCACAGCAAACTCAGCGGAGAGCGTTTTTCCTGAAACATGACTTGAAAACGGTGTCGGCTTAGTAATCGAAAGCTCAACGCCTTGTCTTTGAACATGTAAGGTATGGTCCATTTCACTAAACATAGCACTTTGGTCCGATGTCACGTGGACCTTATTATAAGCTTTGATGTTTAGACTATATTCACCATCTTGCTGTAAGGTGAGTGTGGTTTACCACTTCTCCTCGTTATTGATCTCGAATTTCTGACGACTTTTACCACCGTTGTAATCAATTAATAACTCAACCTTCGCTATCCCACTGTTATCTTGGGCATCAAGAGTAATTTTTATGTCACCCGTTCGGGTTACTGCTTTTTCAACCTTTTGACCATTAGCGTAGAAAATATTTAAATTTGAAAGCTGGGGAGCGCTATTGCTTATTTTAAGAGGGAAGTGTTCTACACGCTCATTGCCCCTAATATCTTTCCCAGACACAAACAGCTTCATATCATCATCAGCGTGTACTGAAGGCAGTGTGATGTAGTAATTACCCTCTTCTTCCTTTACCTGTGTTTTATTGTTGTCTTGGTCATTGAACCAATATTGAAGACTACTTTTATCCACACCTGCAGACGTTATCACACCATTTCGGGCATAATCTTCGGCATTGACGGTAAATTTATAGCCCGATGAATAATAAGCATCCTCACCATAACCACCTAATTGCAACTTAGGCCCTTCTGTATCTAGGGTCACCGCTTGAGGTTTGGTTTTGGTAGAAAATCCATTATTATCAACAGCTTCTATAACAAACGTTACTTTGTTGTTACTATCAATTACGATATTTGGATCCCTACCTAACGAATATACAATTGTAAAACTTTCATTCCACCAGCCCGGATTATTACCGATCCAAGTTTTTAGCTCTACCAACTCTTCGTTAACCAACTGATATATATTAACTTCTTTTACACCCGATGGGTCTTTAGCTGATGCAAATTTGAAACTAAAGTTCTTGCCTATTACTTTGTCGCTTGTTGTTGTTTGATCTTCAATCCAAGGCTGGCTCTGCCTCAGCTCTGGCCCGGAGCCATCAAGGGTAAAGCTCAGTTCCTTTGGTTTACTGGTATTTCTCGGGTAGGCTGAGTCTGAAGCGGTGACTTTAAACTTATGCGTCTTCCCATCTCCTTCTTGCAGGTCATCCGCCACCAATTGCACTTTAATTTTGTCTTTTTCTCCCGTGATATAAGATTCTGTGCACTCACTCTTATTTGAAGAATCACATTTTTCAAGACGCTCAAATACATCGTTTGGTCTCTTGAGCTCAATTTTAACTTCATCTCCAGCAGCGCCATCTTGCCAATCAATTGGTGGTGTCCAGCTGGCATTTGCAGCAAGCACTAACGTCCCATCCAGATCTTCTACAACTGGCGGCGTTGAGTCGATAAGAATCTTAAATGGCTCAAACTTATCTAATTCTGTGACCTGTCCAAATTGGTCGACGGCTTTGACCTTTAGTGCCCATTCGCCATCATTGAGGTTTATTGCTTTTTCATCACAGTTATCTGAGCTACAAAGTTTCACTTTGAACTCTGACTCCGCAGATACACTGAATTTTTGATGTGTAAATTTTTCGATATCACCGGAGCTCACATTAGAAAATTGTACAAGACGCTGTTGTTTGTCATCGCCTACTTGATCTTCAATTTTGAATGTGAGTTCTGGGTATTGACTTCCTGCTGCACTTAAATAGACGTTTTCGTCGCCATCCTCGTTCGGCCTTTTTAGTATTACAACTGGTGGGGCTTTATCTAGGTGGTACTCTTTCGTTGCTTTGCCAGCATTACTTTTGTTATCCGTTGCATCGACTTCAACTTTGAATATTTTGATAGCACTGTACTGGCCTGAGCTTGTATCAAGCTCAAAAGAATATTTGCCCTGCTGGGTAGGATCTTTGACAATATTAAGAGTGTCAATCTTTATAAATTCTTCACTCGCTTCGTTTTCCTTGTAGAAAACTTTAATTTCAACCTTTCCAATTTCTGCTGGGTCCGTTGATGTTACTGTAAATACCATCTTATTGGCTGTAACATAGGTTTTATCAGCAACTGTGATTTCATGAACACCACTGTCGATAACAATTTGGGGAGGTTTGTTGTCAATACTTTTTAAGTTCTTCTGATCAATCACTTCTTTATTAAAAAACTTGGGGTTTGCTGTGGCTACTCTATCCGCATAAATAAGTGCTGCTTTTTTCTCAACAGTATAAGGTCGATTTCTTTTAGGGAGCGAAAGGTATTTGGATGTGAAATAGCCAAAAGAGTCCTCCCCTGACATCGCATAATAATAAAAGTTCGCTAAGTCTTTGGTATAGGTATCAGTAGAAAACTCATAATGCCCCAAAACAACGGTTTGAGTCTCTCCTTCGCTATCCAAACTACCATCAGCTTTACCATCAGAGCTGAGATCAGCATAGATTCTTTTAGCAAATTCAACAGAATTCACAACCTGTGCACTGGAGGCCATGGTCGCCATATTGGTTAATGATTCAACCAACAGTCTATGGCGCTGACTATTATTTAGACTACCAACCGTCTCATCTCTCTTTGACGCTTCTAGGTTGGTTTCATAAGGAGTTATGGTTGGATCAAAGCCAAAAAAGGAGTCGGTGCCCGCTAATGCTTGACTAACCTGCTTAAGAATATCCTCTGCGGTTGCCACATTTTTATCATTGCTCCTATTCCATTGATAATCAAATAGTCCCGAGTGATAGGAGGCTAACTCTGTGATATAAAAAGTTTTGTCGCTTGCGCCTTTAAAATAAACCGCAAAAGCCTCTGTGCCTAGATCTACTGTCGGTTTATCGGAATTTGACGTTCCCCAACCATAATAATGTGTGTTCTTAGCTTCATCGCTAAGTAGCCGTAAACGATAGATTTGAGACGCACTAGGGTTTTGGACTTCGATAACACAAGAAGCCACATCGGGTGAGCTTGGATCTGGTATGGTATCGCAAGTATCCCCTGTTGACACGAAGTTGTTATCTCCATCAAACACTTGCAAGTTCACACTGGCATTGATAAAAGGTGTAACCACCTTAATTTTCGGTAAGTTATAGGACAGCTTGTAGTATACTTCAGACTGTTCGGATGTATTTCCAGCTTCATCTCTAGCACTAATCACAAGCTTGTGCGCGCGGTTAGTACTCATCGATTTCATTACGTCTTTGGTAAATGGGATGTAATAGGTTAGATCGTCATTAACTACTGCGTAAGGTAATGCAGAGTTTCCTTCATCATCTATCGATGTCTCTAATGCTTCTCCATGCTTCTGCCAGTTCCCACCCTTTTGCTTAGTATAATGCGTTACTGAAAGTGTAATATCTTCCGCCTTTGACGCGAGGCCTGAACCTTGATCCCCTTCATCCGACACTGTGGCCGTAATATAGGGGATTTGACGAGTATTTGATGTCGGTCCACTTATAACCAGCTTTTCAGGTGTTATAGGTTTTAGTTCGGTAACGCCATTTTCAACATAATATTTATCAGCTTTAATCGCGTAGAGAACTCCATCTATGTTGTCGTTAGTAAACGTATATGCATCATATTTGTAGCCTGTTCTAACCTCTCGATCAATAACGAAATCAAGATCAACGCTTGGGTATCCAATTGATAAACTTGGTTTTTGTATATCTGTTTTGACAATTTTCGTTGCTTCACCAATATATTCATGTTTGTCCGCTGCTGTTACCTTGATTGTTGTCTTACCACTCTTAAACATCCCATTTTCGTATGTGTAAGCGAATATACACTTGTGCCGCCCTGTTGCCTGCTCATTATTGTCATCTTTTGTACAGTTTAGTGTCTCTTGCTCCGCACCCTTAATAAATACTTTAACTTGTGAAATATCACCAAACTCGTCTTCAACGCTTCCTTCTAAGTTATAGTCAGTGTTTGAACTGATGGTGTCAGCGGATGTGATAGTGACAATGGGTTTTTCGTTATCCCATTGAAAAGTAAATTCTTCTGTGGATTGATTAGCGGTTGTATTGGTATCTTCAACGGTAACGTATAGCTTAGCTTGGTTAACAATAGGGCGATGAAACTCTGATGTGTCGCGTTCAATATCATCCAATTGTTTGGTATATACAATGACCTTTATTTTGGTCTCGCGCTTTTTGGCATGGAACTCACTTTTGTCTAGCTCACAAAAGTCGTTTGACTCACTACAGTCAATCTCATGCCACTGTTCATCCAATTTATAGGCTAAGCGAGCACTTGCATTTTTTACTCCTATATTATCAGAGAGGTTAAATTCAATTGAGTCTTTGCCAAGTAATACTCTGGTTTCTGCTCTATCAATGCTGGGAGGAGTACTGTCTAAAGAAGTATCATCATCTTTTCCTTGCACCTGCTTACTGTAAACTGAAAAATCGGTTGTGATATCCAGTTCATTAGCCGCAATCATAATATGCTGAGCTAGTATTTCACTGTAGGTATCTGCGGTAACATTAGCAGGCCCAAATGTACTACTGGTGTCTAAGCCACTATACAAAAAGATGCCATCCATTTTGCCATCCGCCAGAGCATCTTCATATTGTACTCTGGCTAAATACGCTGATGTATAGGTATTGTCTGTGTCTACAAAATTGGAATCGGCTGCAACTTGTGACCTCAAAACGTCGCGAGCGTAAGAAGAATAAGCCGCAAGCAACAAACCATACTGATTTTGAACGCTATACCCACCTTCGATATCTACCCCTTGAGTCGCCTTGATAACGTCACTGGGCCGGACCGTTAGAGCATTAAATCCATAACGACTGGCTATTTCATCATTTGATGCGTTAATCGCCTGCTGGCTATCCATTCCTTGGCGAATCTTGTACTTTGCTAGACCAGCCGCAGCGTAAGTCAGAGGTGTTACCATCGCCGTTTGGTTGGCACCCTCTGCATAGTTGATAAGGCTCTGAAATTTTAAAGAACTCCCTTTGACCAGTTCTATTCTTTTGTTGCTAAAAGGGTCTTCATATAAGCCGCCTTCAACATCAATTAATACCGGCATCGACGCAGTTTTGACTGCAACACTGTATTGCCCATCGCTGGCTGTTGTAGCCTGTCCTAATAACCGCCCTACTTTACCGTTTTTATATTCCCATACCTTAACCGATGCGCCAGAGACAGGAGCATCAAATACGACACCTGAAATTGAACCTGTGGCTCTAGATGGAGGAGATGAATCTCCTTTACCACCACCACCACCGCCACATGCGGTAAGAATAAGAGATGCGAATAAAGCCAGATAAGTACAGTGTTTCATTTTTGTAGTCGATACCAATGACAATTTAAATTGTCACCGATTATATTTGGGAATTTTAATTTCTCAACATGGCAAAATGACAGGCAAAAAACACAATTTAACTGGCCATTTATACGTTATGAATATAGACCTAAGCTTTGTAACGACATATTGTATTACATTCTATTTAAAGCAACTTATTTAGCGAGATTATGATTAATGATTTATATTAATTTTTGTCTAGATTTTCATATTTAAACCTCTATCATTGGAAAAAAATTAAAATAGCACCCTTAATGCATTCAACGTCTATTCAGCAAAAAAGCTATAAAGATTGGCTGTCTTTTTGGCATTTGGCGCTCATTCCATTAGCATTGTGCGCCATTATCGAAGTGATTCCTTTTAATCACAGTAACACTGAACCCTTTGAGCAAGAGGAAGTGATACTGGAAGTACCAACGGACGCTAATGTCACGCAAGTTCCCCCGACTGCAATCGTCAAACCCACCATATTCAGTGGTTCGATTGGTTATTCTTTTTATGGTTCAGCTCTGGCATCAGGGGCATCGCCCGATACCATAGGGTATTTGAGCTCATTGGTATCGGGTAAATTTGATTTTATTCATTCGGTTTCTCGCCAAGGTCGATTCGCATTTATAATTGACCAACAAAACCAGCTCGAAGCATTTTTGTACCGTGACAATAAACAAATGTTTTATGTGTACAGTGATGACAAAGGCGCCCTTTTTAGCTCTGACGGTGAGCGGTTTTATAAAGATAAACTGCTTCTTTCCCCTGTTTCACGTCAGTTTAGGGTTAGCTCACAGTTTAACCCTTCTAGGCAACATCCTATCACTCATAAAGTTACACCTCATATGGGCACTGATTACGCAGTCCCAGTTGGCACACCGGTTGTGAGTATTTCATCTGGACGTGTTGTTGCCTCGCGTTATCATCCTCTAGCTGGCAATTATATTGTCATTCTTCACCCTGATGGTTTGCGAACGCGCTACTTACATTTGTCGAAACGTTTTGTGAGTCAAGGAGACAATGTTGTTCAAGGACAAACCGTTGGTGCAAGTGGTAACACAGGGCGCACAACCGGTGCACATCTGCATTTTGAACTTTGGAAAGACGGACGACCGATTGATTTTGAAAAGAAACGTATTTTTGCAGAAAAAGTGGCCGTGGAGCAGATCTCCAGCCAAACCGCAGACGCTAAAAACGCACTGGTATCACTTAATCAGCAAGTTAATGTTCAATAAACAATTAATCACATATGTAGATATTAAATATAGAAAATTAACTTTCCGAACTTTATCTCGTCTAAATTTTCTTAGTAGACCAAACAAACATTCATAAAAATAAATCACACCTAAATTATTCATTTTAATTATCACACAGACCTTAAAAATAACATCATCAGCAAAATCTTTGGAGCAGGGCTGAATATTTCACAACTTAATTTTACTCTTTGCCAAAATTTGGTTAGCGTCATTCCCAGGACTTAATTAGCTTTAAAAAATAAGCATGTTAGAGGTTAAAAGGAATGAACAGAAAAACCGCTTTAGCGTTAAGTATTCTATCTGCACTTTCATTAGGCAGTGCTCAAGCCATCGCTGGTAATGGGCAACAACTTGTTGACCAAGATGGAAATGTGTTGGTTGGTTATTGGCATAACTGGTGTGATGGTGGTGGTTATCAAGGGGGAAATGCTCCTTGCGTCGAACTTACTGACGTAGACCCACAATATAATGTGGTTAATGTATCTTTCATGAAGGTCTATGATGCAGCGACAGGTCATATTCCAACTTTTCAATTAGATCCCGACATAGGTATGTCTGAGGAAGAGTTTAAAGATCAGATAGCCCAGCTCAATGCACAAGGTAGAAGCGTACAGATTGCGCTCGGCGGTGCCGACGCGCATATTGAACTTCGTAAAGGAGACGAGCAAGCGCTTGCCAATGAAATCATTCGTCTAGTGGATACTTATGGTTTTGATGGGCTGGATATTGACTTGGAGCAAGCTGCGATTACCGCAGCAGATAATGCTACCGTGATACCTACCGCCCTCATCATAGTGAAAGAACACTATAGGTCTCAGGGGCAAAACTTTATGATCACCATGGCACCTGAGTTCCCATACCTGCGGTCAGGGGGGGCTTATACACCATATCTGTCGGCTCTTGACGGGTACTACGATTTTATCAACCCACAGTTTTATAACCAAGGCGGGGATGGCGTTTGGGTAGATGAAATAAACACTTGGGTCCCACAAAATTACGAAGATCAAGATGTATTCATCTATTACATTGCTGATAGCATTGTAAATGGGACTCGTGGCTATACTCAGATCCCACATGAAAAGCTGGTATTTGGCGTTCCGGCTAACCCAGATGCCGCAGCCAGTGGCTTTGTGACTGACCCTAATGATATGTACAAGTCCTTAGATAGCTTAAAAGATCAGGGGCAGCCATTGCGTGGCATTATGACTTGGTCAATCAATTGGGATATGGGAGCCAATAGCAGCGGCCAGCAATACAATGAGCAGTTTGTCAAAGACTACGGCCCTTATGTTCATGGCCAAACACCTCCCCCTACCGATGGCAAACCGTCTATTAGCGGTATTGGCGATGACCGTACCCCATTTGGTAGTAACTACGACAAAATGCAAGGCGTCTCTGCTTACGATTCCGAAGATGGCGATTTAACTGGCGATATCACAGTAACTGGTGAAGTCGATACCCATAGCGTTGGTGCCTACCCTCTGACCTACTCAGTGACAGATTCCGACAACAATACCACCGAAGAGATCAGGCAAGTTACCGTTTATAATACCGCCCCTGAAATCAACGGTATCAATAATGAAACGATATTGGTTCATTCAAACTTTGACCCTATGGAAGGCGTGAGTGCTACGGATGCAGAAGATGGTGATATTAATAATTCTGATATCCAGGTTTCCGGAGAAGTAAACACTAACGTTGTTGCCCAATATACGCTCACTTATCAAGTCACCGACGCGGCAGGTGAGACCACGGTTAGGGATCGCATCATTACCGTGACTGATGATGAAGCGGGGAGTGGAACTTGGGACCCAGAAGCTATTTACAACACGGGAGATCAGGTCTTGTACAAGGGTGTAAATTACACCGCCCAATGGTGGACACAAGGTGACGAACCGGGAACTAATGCTGTATGGCAAGCCGAGGATGATGGTCTCATTCACGAGTGGAGTTCAACACAGACCTACAATACCGATGATCTTGTGACTTATCATGGACAAACCTATCGTGCTAAATGGTGGTCACAAGGCAATGTACCTACTGATGGTGATCCTTGGACACTAAACTAGCCATGCTTGGACGCCAATACTAGTCTGATATCTTAAATAAAAAGAAGCGAGGTTTTAGGGGGAATATAACCATCGCTTCTTTGTCTATTCAATCCTATCTCAGACAAAAGTGGGTTCTAAGATATGAGTGATTGGCTCGTCGATTGGGTCAATTACTCTTGCTCAAACGTAATTTTGTTAACAATACTTAGCTCACTTTGATGGTAGCCGTATTGCTGAAGTAGTGGTTTAAGGTCGATGCTAAAATCTTGAACCCAAGGGATCATACGGCAGTCAATGAGTCGATCTTTAACGGCGACTTGAACGCTGTTGTCTGAGCTCATAGTGAACTCAACTTCTGTCGGTGCCGCGCAAGCAAAGCTGGCTTTTGAGCTCAATACACCATCAGCACTGATGCTAACGCCACCGTATAGTAGTTCATTTGGGCTGTATCTTTCTTCTGCAAGTGCGCTGTTTGAAGCAAATAATGTTAGAGCTAATGTTGATAAAATTAGTTTCTTCATTTCATTACCTATAATTATGTTTTAAAAGGCCATCAGGCGAATTCAAAATATTTAATTAGGCAATCGATTACAATAGTGAATAATTTATTCGGTGACATTTCCTCCAAACATAATGCACACAAATTACAGATGTGATAATAAATACAATAATCATTTACAAAACAATAAGTTATGATTTTTTAATATATCGTTAATCGTGGTTTTTTTTAATGTTTCAATCAGATTTGGACTAGTATCAAAATTTTCCAAAAAATGTATCACTGTATAATTTAAATAGCTTCAAAAAATAAATATTTTGATGTAACCATGTCAGCTTATTAACAATTTTTGTATCTATTTAAAATAATTATTAACCTTAATATCAACAAATGTCGTAAGTTCAGCTATGCTGTAATGACAAGGTGGTGTTGAAGCGGTCGTCGCTGCCCGGCGTTGAAAAACGAAAGCTTGGGACAGCATAAAACCTCTTAAAAAGAAGTCATAATTTGAGGCTGTTACTATGATGACAAACAAATTTTTCGCTCTACTTGCTGATTCAAAACAAGTTCAAAAGGCAAACAATCAAGATTCCGATTCTCTCAAGGAAAGAGAACGTCAAGCATTGGTCAAAGAAGCGCAGAGAAAGGGCGGGTTTTAAGGATTCATTCTCGCCAACAATCCAAGCGCCTTTAACTTTCGATAAACCGTATTGCGGCTCACTCCTAATTCGCGCGCTACCTTGCTGATGTTACCCTGATTGGCGTTATAAGCATCAATTAGGGTTTTATTCAGGGTGGTATTTAGATCTGTGCTTGGCAATTCACTGACAGGATACACCTTTTGCAAAGAGCGTTGCCACTGCTGTGGCAGGTGTTCAAAAACGATCTCAGCGCTGTCATTAGCCATTAATGTCGCCACCTTTAGCAAATTGTCGAGCTCACGTATATTGCCCGGCCACGAATAAGCCATAAGCTTTTTCATCACCTCTGGTGAGATTTTCTGCGCCTGCGTGCGATGTTTGGCATGAATTCGGTTAATTATTTGGGCCTTGTCTTTACGCTGGTTGAGCGCAGGAAGTACCACAGTCAAACCATTAAGGCGGTAATACAAATCTTGTCGAAAGCGCCCTTTGGCGATCAACTGCTCTAAATCTTGGTGTGTGGCCGAGATGACTTCTACATCGATACTGTAGGAGCGGGTTGAGCCTAAAGGTGTCACGAGCTTATCCTGCAATACCGATAGAAGGCGGCACTGTGCCTGCAGAGACATGTCACCAATTTCATCAAGAAAGAGAATCCCTTTGTCTGCTTGCCTAATTCGTCCACAGTAACCTTTGGGGTTTGCCCCCGTAAATGAACCGGGTGCATAACCAAATAATTCTGATTCAATCAAATCATCGGGTAGTGCTGCACAATTCACTGTCACTAACGGTTTATGGGAGAAACGACTGTGTTTATGGAGCGCCTTTACAAACTCCCCTTTCCCCACTCCCGTGTCACCTAAGATCAGTAAATGAATCCCAGATCCGACTATCTTTGTTGCGTAATTCCACGCCTGCCTAACTTCTGGATCGCCATAATGAAGGCTAGGTGAAGACTTAACAATGTATTGTTCTCTAACCAATGGTGACGCTAACCAAGAGTCCATCTGCACAATGTGTTGTTCCATATCTGTTCCATAACTGAACACAACTACTGCACCAAAATGACACAGTGAGCAATGCGATCATGCTTGTTTTTTCTCAGATTTCTTTGGGTCTCTGTCCCTGAGAGCAACGCTACTCTAGCTTCACACGATATCGACAACAAGCTTGCAACATTTGGCCTGTGATTTGCGTTGTGTTGCGTCGCAAATAATGCGTTCAAACAACGCACTTGAATAATAAATAAGGACATTTTTATGATTTATCCACAACCCAATAGCCCTGATTCTGTTATTAAATTCAAAACGCACTATGACAACTACATTGGAGGTGAGTGGGTTAAACCACAATCTGGCGAATATTTTGACAATATCTCCCCTGTCAATGGCCAAACCTATTGTCAGGTTGCTCGCTCGAATGAGGCAGATGTTGAGCTGGCACTCGATGCGGCTCATAAGGCTAAAAGTGCTTGGGCAACAACCAGTGTTAGTGCGCGTTCTAACTTACTACTCAAAATCGCTGATAGAATCGAGCAACACCTTGAGTTACTCGCGATTGCAGAAACTTGGGAGAATGGTAAGCCAATTCGTGAAACCCTCGCAGCAGACCTGCCCCTAGTGGTGGATCATTTTCGCTACTTTGCAGGATGTATTCGTGCTCAAGAAGGCAGCGCAGCTGAGCTTGATGCCAATACTGCAAGCTATCATTTTCCCGAGCCAGTCGGTGTCGTAGGTCAAATCATTCCATGGAATTTTCCGATGTTGATGGCGGCTTGGAAGCTGGCACCGGCTCTAGCCGCGGGTTGCTGCGTGGTTCTTAAACCTGCAGAACAAACTCCAACGTCGATTTTAGTATTGATGGAAGTGATAGGCGATCTTATTCCCGCAGGTGTCATCAATATCGTAAATGGTTACGGCAGGGAAGCGGGCCAAGCACTCGCGACCAGTCGCCGGATCGCAAAACTCGCCTTTACAGGTTCGACGGATGTGGGTCAGCATATCTTAAAATGTGCCGCAGATAGCCTGATCCCCTCAACCGTTGAGCTTGGTGGTAAGTCACCCAATATTTATTTCCCTGATATTTTTGACCATGAAGATGAGTATCTAGAGAAATGCATAGAGGGCACCCTGCTGGCATTTTTCAATCAGGGCGAGGTGTGTACTTGCCCATCGCGTGTTCTAGTACATGAATCTATCTATGATCGTTTCGTTGAAAAAGTCGCTCAACGTGCAAAAAGTATTGTCCAAGGTAACCCGCTTGATACTAATACTCAAGTTGGCGCACAAGCCTCCAAAGAGCAATTCGATAAGATATTGAGTTATCTCGATATCGGTCGACAAGAGGGGGCCAGAGTTGTGTTTGGCGGTGGCATAGCTCAGCAATCGGGAGAGATAGAGTCCGGCTACTACATTCAACCAACATTGCTCGAAGGTCATAATAAAATGCGCGTATTCCAAGAAGAAATTTTTGGACCTGTCATTGCCATCACCAAATTCAAAGATGAGCAACACGCCCTAGCCATCGCCAATGATACTGAGTATGGGCTTGGGGCTGGTGTGTGGACTCGTGATACCAACCTCGCCTATCGCATGGGCAGAAGAATTGAAGCTGGTCGTATCTGGATCAATTGCTACCACGCCTACCCTGCGCACGCGGCATTTGGCGGGTATAAAAAGTCAGGTATTGGCCGTGAGACTCACAAGATGATGCTGGATCATTATCAAAACACCAAAAATCTGCTGGTGAGTTATGATGTCAATCCAATGGGCTTTTTCTAAACTCTTCTAAGCGCCTTCGGGCGCTTTTTTAGTTATGTATTTCAAGTGCGATATCTCGCCAATCTTTTAACTCTTGTCGGTAATGGCGTGTTTGCTTGGGTGAGACTGAATTGATGATTTTCACCAAATACTGATGTGCCGTCGCTCTATTATGGTCAATCTTTTGCTGGAGAGCTTGTGCGTAAAAACTGGTTGGGTCAAACATCAATTGTTCAAAGTGGGGCACAAAATAGCGCTCATCCGAACGACGACTCAGTAAAGTGCTGATCTCAACCCTCATTTTGGTTTGGTGATCTATCCAGTCATAGGACGTCACGTAAAGTTCAGATGTCCATTCTGCAATCCACTGCTTTTGCTCTCGACTCAGCGGCCCTAACCAATCCTCAATATTTTCAGTGAGCTTTTTACCGTAATGGGCTCGAATTTCCTGCTCTGATAACTTTTGGTACTTCTTCTTGTAGCGAGTGTGGCGTACGCGAATGCTGTCCATTAATTCTTCAACTTGCTCATCAGAAAGCTGTTTGGCCAACAGCAAAATATCAGGTGCAAGGTGGTGCAGTAACCTTTGAGTATGAGCCTGAAGCTTAGTTTCTTGTTGCTGGATATCATCGAGCGTGAGGGTACTAGGATCAAGTTCGATCAGTTGATTCAAATGCTCAATGTAGTTGGGAAGCTCGTGTGCCTTGTGCCACGCGGTTAGACGTTCAAGCGTGTTGCTGATCAGGGTCTCTTGTTCATCCGTTAATTCAACAAAGTCATCGACGTACTCAATCACGATCCAATCGATGTTGTTATAAACAAACTTTGTCCCGCAGCCTACTAAAACAAGACTCAGTATGAGTATCACCCATTTTTTCATGACCTACCCCTCATGCTATACCATAAGTAGTATAGCGGCCTCCCTATCACATTGACTTACTCATATTGATACGAGCAAATTACGAGTTAGGCGCAAATTTATCGGCCACTTTTTGGCAGATATGAGCACCAATTGGGATAGCGGATGTTGCGGCTGGACTAGGCGCATTACACACATGCAAGCTGCGAGTGCTCTCAGCAAACAAAAAATCATGAACTAATGTTCCGTCTTGTAATACTGCTTGCGCCCGAATTCCCGCAGGATAGGGTTTTAAATCTTCAACCGTGAGAGAAGGACAGTATTTTTGAACTTGTTTAAGATAAGCCGGTTTCCACCAAGAATTAAATAATTCCTTAAGACCCGTCTTGCAATGCCGGCGTGTTACCCGCCAAAAGCCTTTAAATTTGAGCATTTGAATTGTATCGCGTGCGCTGAAATTCAGCTTCGAATAGCCTTCTCGTTTCCAACCTTGAACAGCATTTGGACCAACGGTCACACTACCATCTATCATTTTGGTCAGATGCACACCTAAAAATGGCAAGTCAGGATCAGGAACCGGATAGATCAAATGCTTCACTATCTGGTTGTGTTTTGTGTCCAGTCGGTAGTATTCCCCTCGATAAGGGACGATCTGAAAGTCAGTCTTAATCCCCAACATCGCGGTTAATCTATCTGCCATAAGGCCACTACAGGTAATCAAGTATCGGGTGTTGAGCTGCATCGTCTGACCTGCATGTGTGCAAGTCAGCTCAATTTCATGTTCAAATTCTTGCCCAGCAATCACCTGTGTCGATAAACCGATCTCACCACCTAGCTCGATGTAGTCCTTTATCATACCTAGGGTAACTTCTTGGTAATCAACAATGCTTGTTGTTTTCACATGAAGAGCACCAAGCCCATGAATCATCGGCTCAAGGAGCGTAAGCTGGTTTTGATCGAGCAGTTCAACATCAATATCATTTTGTTGGCAACGTTCAAAGAGTGCCTGCATTCTCTCAAGTTCAATCTTAGACGTAGCCACAATCAGCTTACCGCAATTCTCGACTTTGATGCCATGCCGATGGCAAAAATCCAGGGTATCTATGGCTCCTTGTTTGCAAAATTCAGCCTTAAGACTCTTGGGCGGATAGTAAACCCCAGCATGAATAACCCCGCTATTGTGCCCGGTTTGATGTTGAGCAAACTCGTGCTCTTTTTCTAGCAGCAAAATACGTTTGTTGGGGTATTTTTTCTTGAGTTGCCACGCTGTTGATGCTCCGATAATACCGCCACCAACGATAATGTAGTCATGCATGTTGCCCACTTCCTATTACTACGGCTATAGCCACCATTGTATGAGCTAAAAGCCGTCAATACGTGTATCGGGAGCACAATCGGTGCATGAGGTGAATGTCTGCGGGCTTTAAATGACTAAAATGTGATTTAAAACATTTTAGAATGGGCCAAAACAAAAAAGAGGAGCCTAAGCTCCTCTTTCTCTTAATCCTAATCACTCACTCTTCTTAAAGAGCAGCTTTCGCTTTTTCAACAAGTACTGTGAACGCAGATTTGTCGAATACCGCAATATCAGCAAGAATTTTACGGTCGATCTCGATAGATGCTTTCTTAAGACCGTTGATGAAACGGCTGTAAGATAGACCATTTTGACGAGATGCCGCATTAATACG
The DNA here is from genome assembly GCF_030161235.1 of Vibrio zhanjiangensis. Taxonomy (GTDB): domain Bacteria; phylum Pseudomonadota; class Gammaproteobacteria; order Enterobacterales; family Vibrionaceae; genus Vibrio; species Vibrio zhanjiangensis. Next base: position 16,930 of record NZ_BSPW01000043.1, read on the forward strand.
TGCAATCCATAGTTGACGGAATTGACGTTTCTTAGTACGACGGTCACGGTAAGCGTATTGACCAGCTTTAGTAACTGCTTGGAAAGCTACGCGGTAAACACGTGAACGTGCACCGTAGTAACCTTTAGCTTGTTTTAGAACTTTCTTATGACGTGCACGAGCTTGTACACCACGTTTTACGCGAGGCATTATGCTTCTCCTAAACTAAACGATAATTAAACTAAAAAGAATTAAGCGTATGGCATCATACGAACAACAGCAGCCACTTCACATTTAGGAAGGATCGCGTTTGGACGTAGTTGACGCTTGTTCTTAGTAGTACGCTTAGTCAAGATATGACGTTTAGTCGCGTGCTTGTACTTAATACCACCAGCAGTTTTCTTGAAACGCTTAGCAGCACCTTTGTTGGTTTTCATCTTAGGCATGATGAATAACTCCGCATTGTAGTAGTTTAATAAACATGTAATCAGGGCGAATAAAACCCTGTCACTGGTGCCTCATTAGGAGGAAGTGGCAGGGTTTATTACTTGTAAGCCGTTAATTACTTCTTCTTAGGGGCAAGCACCATAATCATCTGACGGCCTTCAATCCTCTTAGGGAAAGATTCGACAACAGCCAATTCGACCGTGTCTTCCTTAAGACGATTTAGAACATCAACACCGATATCTTGGTGTGCCATTTCTCGGCCACGGAAGCGAATCGTTACTTTCACTTTGTTGCCTTCTTCTAGGAAACGCGTCAGGTTGCGTAGTTTTACCTGATAGTCTCCTATATCAGTTCCAGGACGGAATTTTACTTCCTTAATCTGGATCTGCTTTTGCTTCTTCTTCTGCTCTTTAGCAGCTTTGCTCTTCTCAAAGAGGAATTTACCATAGTCCATCACACGACAGACAGGTGGCTCAGCATTTGGACTGATTTCTACAAGGTCCATACCAGCTTCTTCAGCTGCAGCAACCGCTTCTTGGATCGAGACGATACCAACTGATTCACCGTCAGCGCCTGTGAGTCGAACCTCACGTACGCCTCGGATTTCACCGTTTAAACGGTGAGCATTTTGTTTGGCCGGTTGTTGGCCGCGTTTTCCGCCTTTAATAGCTTATTCCTCCAGATTGAGCTTACGGCTTGAGATCTCATCTTGGATATAGGAAACAAAATCATCCACTTTAAATTTACCGAGATCTTTACCTTTACGAGTACGCACTGCTATCTCTCCGGCTTCCATTTCTTGGTCACCACAAACCAGCATATACGGTACACGCTTTAAAGTATGTTCGCGGATTTTAAAGCCAATCTTCTCATTTCTCAAGTCTGCTTTAGCTCTAATTCCACATTTTTGTAGTTTTTGGGCCACTTCCTGAGCATAATTTGACTGTTTATCAGTAATATTCATGATTACTGCTTGCTCTGGTGATAGCCATGTTGGGAAGAAACCGAAGTATTCTTCAATTAAAATTCCGATGAATCTTTCTAATGAACCCAAGATCGCACGGTGAATCATCACAGGTACTTGGCGCTCATTATTTTCATCAACGTACGTCGCACCCAGACGACTTGGAAGGTTGAAGTCAAGCTGAACGGTACCACATTGCCATGCGCGATCTAAACAATCGTGTAAGGTAAACTCAATTTTAGGCCCGTAGAATGCACCCTCGCCTTCTTGGATCTCATATGGAATGTCCATCGCTTCCAAAGACTTTTGTAGTGCTTTCTCAGATTCATCCCAAATTTCATCTGAACCCACTCGTTTTTCAGGGCGAGTTGACAGCTTAACTGCGATATTTTCAAAGCCAAATGTCTGGTAAGTATCATATACCATCTTGATACATGAAGTCACTTCCTCTTGAATCTGACTTTCGGTACAGAAGATATGTGCATCATCCTGAGTAAAGCCTCGCACACGCATGATGCCATGCAATGCTCCTGATGGCTCATTACGGTGGCATGAACCAAACTCTGCCATTCTTAGTGGCAGGTCACGGTATGACTTAAGGCCTTGGTTAAAGATTTGTACATGACCTGGGCAGTTCATCGGTTTGAGTGCGTAATCACGGTTCTCTGAAGCGGTCGTAAACATGGCTTCGGAATATTTGTCCCAATGACCAGAACGCTCCCAAAGCACGCGGTCCATAATAAGAGGACCTTTTACTTCTTGGTAACCGTATTCTGTTAGCTTTTCGCGGACAAACACTTCTAAATCGCGGAAAATCGACCAACCATTATGGTGCCAGAACACCATACCTGGCGCTTCTTGCTGCATGTGGAATAAGTCAAGCTGCTTACCAATTTTACGGTGGTCGCGCTTAGCCGCTTCTTCCAAACGCGTTAAGTGGGCTTTTAATGCTTTCTTATCGTGAAAGGCTGTACCATAGATACGCTGCAACATTTTATTGTCGCTATTGCCTCGCCAATACGCACCCGCTACGTTTAACAACGTAAAGTGTTGACAGAAACCCATGTGTGGAACGTGAGGACCACGGCACATATCGACATATTCTTCATGATGATATAAGCCCGGACGATCGTCACGCGCGACGTTTTCATCCAGTATTTCCATCTTGTATGTTTCTCGACGCGTTTCAAACGCGTCTCGTGCTTCCTGCCAGCTGACTTTTTTCTTGATAACTGGATACTTAGTTTTGGCTAGCTCTTGCATACGCTTTTCAATCTTATCTAGATCTTCTTGCGTCAAAGAGTGCTCTAAGTCGATATCATAATAGAAACCGTTATCAATAGTTGGTCCAATCGCCATTTTTGCTTCAGGATAAAGCTGCTTAATCGCGTGTCCCAAAAGATGCGCACACGAGTGGCGAACGATTTCAAGACCATCCACTTCGTCTTTTACCGTAATAATTTCAAGGCTTGCATCTTGCTCAATAAGATCGCATGCATCAACGCGATTGCCATCAACACGGCCAGCAATGGTTGCTTTCGCAAGACCTGGACCAATGGATTGCGCGACATCAAGAGTAGAGACTGGGTTGTCGAATTGACGCTGACTGCCGTCAGGAAGAGTAATAATTGGCATTTAACTGTCCTTTACAGTGGTGTTGCACACCAAGCAACACTTGATTCATTTAGTTTTCTTTATGTAACAGTTAGTTAGTTCAAGAAAAGTTTGAATAAAAATTTTGGTTCACTTTTAGGAACAAATACAGATGAACCTCTCAATGAACCAAGCATCAATTCTAATGTATCCGGTATGAAAAATACACTGATAAAAGCACTCTATCTTAGGTAAATTGCGATTGTTTATGCTTAACAGCGTACAGTATGTGAGTCTTCAATGCCTAAACATAAGAAGTCTTGGGATTGTCACCGTATTCATTACTCGCCTCATCACCTTCCTGTGCTGCAAATATGAGTAAAATAATCATACCAAGCAACGGGATTAATCCGATTAGAAGCCACCAACCCGACCGTCCAGTGTCATGCAGTCGACGAACCGAAACAGCAAGACTTGGAATAAAAATCGCTAGGCTGTATATAACACCTAGAGCAACACTGCCCAATAGCCCATCGACAAATCCAGCAACAATCGAAAAAATGAAGTTGAATAAGACAAACATCCAATATTCTTGCCTTCTTGCTCTACCATGAAAAACGGCATATTTTTTTAATACCGCTAAGTACCAATCCATTTTTTTTCCTCTGCATCAAGTAAATTAAGTGCTATTAGTAACACACCTCAACCCTAATGACATTACTCAGATCTGAGATTCATCCCATTTATGTTTCCGTTATCGACAAAGTTTGCCAGCCTCAAATACAGTGGGTCGAAACGTACTCGGCGTGGTGACTTGGATAACTTATCCAATTTGAGTAGCCGTCGGGTTTCTTTTTCTCTCGCAGAGCTAGCCTGTGGTATATCATCAAATCGTCGAACCGCATCTCTAAAATCAGGGTCAGTCATTATATCTTTGTTATACAAGCCACGACGTTTAGCCGACTGACTGAAGAGGGCGATATTCTCTTGTGATATGTTGAGTTTTTCTAAGCACACCTTGGCTTCTATCTCAAGTAATTCAGGGCTTCTTTGCATGCTAGATACTGTGGTTGCACCTGCAGCGATGCCATACAGTAGAACCAACTTGAAAATTTGATAAAATTCATTGTCTTTAATACTGTCCGATAGGCAGTCTTCGACGAGAACGATAATCTCTCCGGTCAAGGTTAATATAGTGATACCTTCAAGGGTTTGCATGACGGTTGCCGTTTTATCATTGCTTTTATAAAAATTCTTGAGTCTCCTAAAAAGATTGATTTTGTCTCCGACAGGGACACCATAACGGTTTATAACATTTTGCATGTCAACAGTTTGCTTGTTTATCCTTGGCAAACCATCTCCCTTTTGAGCCAGAAGTTTGGTAATAGCCGGCATTTTAGGACGTTTTTTAGCAACATGAATGACTTCCTCGACGGCGTCATCAGAATAGCTTTCGATGCTCTGCCTTGCTTTTGCTAATTCGCCTCCTTGTAACTGTATCGATGCCCTTTTAAGTAGAAGCCTTTTGATGGTTTTTGCCGTCAGCTGCGCTCCAGCGCCACCCAGCACTTCCCCGCCTATCGAACCAAGTGTCTTGACGATAATGCCTTGCATCAGTTTTTCTTTTTTGACAGGGTCGTCCTCGACCCCTAGCAGACCAATATCCAAGGCAGTATCTGTGATGAATGTGGTCGCAATTCCTGCAATGATTCCCGCTGACAACCCCGGAAACATCACTGCCAATACAGAAGCAATAGTATAGCCTCCAATTCGCAGCGGAGTACGCCACCATTCGATGGTATCTTTCCACCACTCCTCACTATATGACACGACTTCATCATCCCATTCTGTCTTATAATAACGTTCGATATCATCAAGAACCATGTTTGCAAATCGACTTTTAGCGTCAGATGTAAAGGTCTTTTGCTCCGCTTCTTCTCTTGACTCCCTCCAAGTCGAGCTTTTGTGAAGTCTTAGCAAAGAGATAAATTGATTCATTCCCGCTTTAAAGTTAACAGCGCCGATATAACTATTTACTTCACCGTCATCAGCGATATGAGCTCTAAAAAAGTCCTCATATGATTTATGCTGATTTCTAAGTTGGAAGATGTCATTAAGATTGCTAATATCTTGCGCTGTAGGACTTTCAAAACCAAATGCCACTCTCATACAGTAGCAAGCAACCCGCCGTAACGCCTTATCGAGAACCTTCATAGGTATATCGTCACCCAGAACGTTTAACGCCTGTGAGTAACTTGCTAGGTCTCCTATTGCGTTCAACCACCCGGTATCAACAAAAGGTATGCTTTTTATTTCCTGTCTATTTTTTGAGTAAAATCCATCGGCAAACACAGCTTTGAAGCCCTTTGAGCCATATAACTCAAGCTTTTCGATAAATTCCCTAGGAATCGGGATAACCATGGACAGCCGCAAATTGACCAATAGTCCCTCTGTCGTTTGGGATTCTTCTTCTGCTACATTGATAAAAATCAGATCCGGATTTGATACCTGCTCCTTCCCAACATATTGCGCGGTTCCTAGGCTCGCTTTTCTTGTTCCATTAGAAAACTCCCTTAACCAACGCCGGATCTCGTTTTTTTGGGCATCGTCTAATGCTTTTGTCCCCGCCGATATCTCCATCAGTTCTAACATTTTCAAATGATCATTCGTTTTACTAATAAGTGAGGCTCTATTGTTGGCAAGAACATCATTAATTTTTTGTGCGTATTTTTCTTCCAGCCCTAACGCTAATATGTTGTCAATTACGGGCTGTTGTTCATGTCTATAGGGGAAAAAAACTCCATTGTAATGCCTGCGGGCCAAGTCCCCAGCTGCAAGGCGTTTCTTTCTTGGCAAAATAATCCCTGTTGTCGCTTGCTCAGAATAAACGCCTAATGCCTGTTGTCCATCAGGGAAGACAAATAGGCTTCTAAGCAATCCATCAACCTCGGCGGATTGACCTTTTTGCAGCGTGACAGTGTCTTCTGCAAATTGATAAAGCCTATCCGTTTGCCTTACATAGACAAAAACTGTCCCCTCTATTCCCCTATAACAGTATGTTCTAATGACTCTTGTTGTATCATCTGTATTCAGCGATTTTCCAACGATATACATAAATATCTCATCAAAATCATTTTCTTTAATTGGCACGTTTGGATACATAGCAGCCATTTTGAATCCAAAAGCACTTATATCATCAGACCAAGCTCTGTTCTTAGTAAGCTGAGGCGTCATATCCGCCGTCCGATGAAAATAGTTTGGTATTTCTTCATAGCCCTGAAAACGGTCGTCGGGCTTAACTGGCGGATTGAGTGCCGAAAGAGCGGAAGTAATGAAATGAGAACGACTCAGCTCGGTATCAAAATGTCTCGGGCTTGAACACTGCGCAAATGCCGATAAAGAAACCGTAGGATAATCGATTTGTGAATATAACTTTTCAAATAGCCCTTTTTCGAAGCCTCCTGCGTGGACAAGAACAGCGTAAGCATCTCTCAAATGATAAGTGGGCTCGACTTGGTCATTGTTCATCAAGACCATATCTCTCGTCCAAATATCACCTTGATTTAACCGCGCCATGCTCTCCAGTAGATCATCGAACATATTGCCAACCTTGTTGAGCCTTTCGTCTATGTCCAATTCTTGCCTTTCTATCTCCTCATCAAGTTCAGTAAAGAACTTAACCATCACATCCTCTTCTCCCTCATCAATGCTAGGTAGAGAAATAAAGGGCGAAATCGAGGATTTGGCAATGATATAATCGACAAAGGTTGCCCACTTACTGTGGTTAACTTTGGCCTGTTCACTTAACAGCCGATCATCTCCCCATGATAATTTCCGGTCAATTGAGGAAACCACAGACTCTTCAAATGAAGTCAAATCCTGATCATTGTTTATTTTATATAAATCCCTAAATCTCCTTCCCAAAGCCAATTCTTCTGCATTATCAAACTTAAAATTGTCCCTTTCTACGATCATTAAGGCTTTTCTTTCTTCCAGCTCCGCTAGTGCTTTTTGGTATAGGTCCCTATCATCCGACATCAGAGTTTTAAACCGAGCCGTTATCGCCAATATTTTTTTATTCACTACGTCTATTTCAGAATCAAGCAAGACCACTATCGCATCAAGAAATATTTTTATTTTATAGTTAACGTCTACTTCTATTTCTGATGTATTGAAGGATAAATATAAAAGTTCTTCTTTCAATTGATTCACTGCAGCGATTGAACTTAGTGGCGAAGAAATGATTTCTTGATTAATTTTTTCTTCTTGTAGCAAAATCAGTTCACTGGTTAATTTGTTACGAGCTTGTATTGCCTCCTGCCGCTTCCGCCATTCATTATTTTCCGCTTCTACATTTCCTAGGCTTTCATAACGCTCAAAGTCATCATCTTTATCTGCTATTGTGAGGTTTATTCGAGAAATTAATTCTATTTTTTGTGAGATTCTCTCATCAAGTGATAAAGGAGGCTGAACAATACTCAGAGGTATGGTCTGTTCGGGCTCATCTATATGTTCGACTGCTAGGCTACTTGGCCCAATTTCTGATTCACTTTGTTCGACAAGACCATTCCATGAAGCTGTGAGAGGGGTGACCGTATGCGTTAGATCAAGCTCAGCAGGTAGAACAGCATCATGGACGTCGATAGGCACATCCGAACTTTGTAAAGGAGCATGTATTATTTCCTTGACCATAATTTTGAATCTCTCAAAAAGTAACATGTCATTACAGTCTATCTACATGAAAAGTAGTAATATTGTAAATAACAAGTGATGTACAAAATTTCGCTAAAAATTAGGGAATAACACTGATTCTTGTCTAAGAAACGTACTTCAATACATGAAAGTAAAGAAATATTTGCCGCTACAAAGTAAAAGATTTCGGTAAAAAAAGTGCACCCTAATAATACTATCTGGGTGCACTAAAGGGTATTTGAGGAGAGTTTTAATTAAATTTCGTAGCTTAAACCGACTAGCATTTTATAGTCGTCTTTTTCAGGCACTTTACCATCTGAATCTGCCGTGGGGTCGGACACATGATCCCATATCCCTTCAATACTAAGATCAAGATCACCCACTAGGTCAATATCAAATCCTATCGTATTTTTGTGATGGATACCTCCAGACTCTTCACTTTCCCAAACCATATCGTAGTCATAATTAAAATCGATATCCTTGGTAAGTTCATATTCAAAGTTGGATTCGAGCTTGAATGCGCTACTATTCGCCGTTGATGAATTACCTTCTTCAACCGTAGTGAATTTGGTGTACGTATAAGCAGGACCTATGGTTACGTCCCATTCTGTGCTCTCATTGGCAATAAAAAAGTAACCCACACCCATTGATGCCGTTATCTTATAATCTAGGTTTTGAAACTCATCGTTTTCAACTTTAAGATCGACGGGTCTTAAGAATAATCTATTGTCAATATAGATATCATACGAGCCACCAAGCGTGGTGTTATTGGCGGTTTTTTCATCGTTCGACTCTTTGGTCTCATGACTGGCGTTTAGCTTAGTCCTTGATTCAACGGTATTACGCTCAGCATCAATATCACCATGAAGAGTCAGTTCATCAGTATTACCACTACTCATATCCAGACCAAAGGTAAATTCCGCACTCCATTGCTCAGAGTCTTTTTCTTTCCCTCGGTAGATAGAGACAACCTCTGTAACAGGAAAAGACATTTCTTGGTCAAGGTTAGTCAAATAAAGTTTATTGTTGCGAATCGATAAATAGCCGTCATAAATTCCACCGTCGGCAACTCGAATAGTGAAGTAGCCCGCCGTCTGGAGTTCTTGGATATCCCCAAGTTCAATTTCTTGATCACCAAGATCATCACTATCAAACTCTATTTCCTGCTTATAAGAATTAGAATCTTTTTTAATAGTACCGTTAAGTTCCCCCTTGATAACTTCTCCTGACTTGAGTTTCACCCAATCGTCATTTTTATCAAAGTAAACGGTTTGGCTATTGAGCTCATCGGACACTTGCTGTTCGACTTGCTCATTGGCAAAGGCACTAGGTTGTGCAGAACAGATGGCTATAAATAATGTGGTCGCTTGTAATTTCATGTCAACTTAGTCTATCCAGTTCAACACCATGTAACCTGTGCAAGGTAATAAATGAAGCACATATCAATGTCATGAGTAAGAAAAGCCCATGTCAATCTTATTAGCTCAGCTAAGCATTCACTGGGATCGCTGGCCAATAATAACGTCGCCAAGCGATGTAAGTTCTGTCTAGTGTCACTTTAGTCCTAATGATCATAGAGTAAATTCTCAGAACAGTGAGAAACCAAACAAACCTTGCATAAGAGTTGATTAATTACTGGGAACAACCTATTTTTCATGATTAACTCATAACCTAAAGATCAATAAACACAATTAGTTAAAGATAGAACGAGGAAACCTGAATGGGATTAGATATCCAACCCGGTCAAACGTTTATTAAATCTAAAGCCGCGGTCGCTTGGGCAGCAGGCCAGCCACTTAAAATGGAACAAGTTGACGTTCAACTGCCCCAAAAAGGTGAGGTATTGGTACGCATCGTTGCGACAGGCGTCTGCCATACCGATGCTTTTACATTATCTGGAGAAGATCCAGAAGGGATTTTTCCGGCCATTCTTGGTCATGAGGGCGGTGGCATTGTTGAGATGGTCGGTGAAGGTGTCACGAGTGTTGAAGTTGGCGATCATGTGATACCCCTTTATACCGCAGAATGTCGTGAATGCAAATTTTGTACATCAGGAAAAACCAATCTTTGCCAAGCGGTTCGAGAAACGCAAGGCAAAGGACTTATGCCCGATGGGACAACGCGTTTCTCTATCAATGGGCAACCTATTTTCCACTATATGGGATGCTCAACTTTCTCCGAATATACTGTACTTCCTGAAATTTCACTGGCCAAAGTGAATCCAAAAGCCCCACTAGAAGAAGTCTGCTTACTGGGTTGTGGTGTCACCACTGGCATGGGGGCTGTGCTTAATACCGCCAAAGTGGAAAAAGATGACACTGTGGCTATATTTGGCCTCGGTGGTATCGGCTTATCAGCCATTATCGGGGCAAAAATGGCGGGGGCTAGCCGTATTATTGGTATCGATATAAATGAGAGTAAATTTGAGCTCGCCAAACAACTGGGTGCCACTGATGTCATCAACCCTCAAACAATAGATGTTCCCATCCAAGAGTTCATTGTTGAAATGACCGATGGTGGCGTCGACTATTCGTTTGAGTGTATCGGTAATGTCGATGTTATGCGCCAAGCGCTTGAATGTTGCCACAAAGGATGGGGAGAGTCAGTCATTATAGGTGTGGCAGGCGCTGGACAAGAAATTTCAACCCGACCTTTCCAGTTGGTGACAGGCCGCGTGTGGCGTGGCAGTGCTTTTGGTGGCGTCAAAGGGCGCTCTGAATTACCTAACATTGTTGAGCGATACATGGCAGGAGAGTTTGGTCTTGAAGAGTTTATTACCCATACCATGAGTTTGGATGATATCAATCACGCTTTCGAACTTATGCATGAAGGCAAGAGTATTCGCTCTGTTATCCATATGAGTAAATAAACCTTCGATCTAATACTCATAGCCACCATAAATCAAGCGATGGTGGCTATCTAAGAAATAGTACTATGAATTTAACGAATATCAGTCAAAACAAAGTTGCTGGCGGCTGGCACAAACAATACCGTCACGATTCCAATGTATTACATTGTGCTATGCGCTTTGCAGTATTTTTGCCACCAAATGCAAGTCTGTCATCTCGTGTTCCTGTGCTGTATTGGCTTTCAGGATTAACTTGTACAGACGAAAACTTTATGCACAAAGCGGGAGCGTTCAAAGCAGCTGCCAAGCTTGGTATCGCAATTGTTGCACCGGATACAAGCCCTCGAGGTGAAGAGGTAGCAGACGGTGAAGCATACGATTTGGGCAAAGGTGCCAGCTTCTATCTTAATGCAACAAAACAGCCTTGGTCTCAACATTACCAAATGTACGACTACATAACCCAAGAGTTGCCAGCATTAATAGAAGCCAATTTCCCTGTATCAAATATCAAAGCCATTTCTGGACACAGTATGGGGGGACACGGCGCATTAACGATTGGATTGAACAACCCCAACAGCTACACATCTATCTCAGCCTTTAGCCCGATTTGTCATCCAACACAGTGCCCTTGGGGACAAAAAGCGTTTAGCGCTTATCTTGGACAAGATCAGGAGACTTGGAAGGCTTATGATGCTACAGAGCTGCTCAAACAAAATTCATCACCGCTCCCTATTTTGGTCGACCAAGGTGATGCCGATAGTTTTTTACATGAGCAATTGAAGCCTGAATCATTGATCGAGGCGGCAAGAATTTCAGATTCAAACCTGGAGCTACGTATGCAAGAAGGTTATGACCATAGCTACTATTTCATTTCGAGTTTTATTGACGACCATCTGATGTTCCACGCGAAACATATGTCTAAATAAGTTAAGGCACACAAAATGAAACTAGAACCGCCATCATATCAATATCAGTCTGCGTTTTTGTCCTTTTATCAAGATTTTGCTGATAACGACAGTCGTAAAGCCAATTACTACCGTGAAGGTATCGATGACTTTGATGCTTATATTCAACGATTGACTGATGAAGCGAGTGGTATAAATCTACGCCAAGGACATGTCCCTTGCAGTCATTTCTGGATGGTGGACACAGAGGAAAACATACTTGGCGCCATTCGCATTCGTCATACAATTGATAACCCATTTCTGTCTTTTGAAGGTGGTCATATTGGATACGACATTGCGCCTTCTTATCGTGCCCGTGGCTATGGTAAAACCATGCTAAAACTCGCTCTGCCCATTGCAAAATCACTCGGTATTTCAAAAGCCTTACTCACCGCCGACGAGAAAAATCACGCCTCTCGTGGTGTCATTGAAGCCAATGGCGGCGAGCTTATTGACATCGTGATGGGCAAAGTATTCCCTTATCCCGTAGCCCGCTATTGGGTTCCTTGCGAGACGAAGCTATGAAATTAAGAAAAGCGAACGCCAACGAACTCGACAGCATTTATCAAATGGGGTTTGATGTTTGGGGAGGTGACAATATGCAATTATTAGGTCATTTGATTAAAAAGTAACTTGTCAAATAAAAATAACATGTTACATTACACCATCACTTATTCACAACTAAGTGGTGGGGATGCAATATCCTAAGGCACATAATCCTCTCCTGCCTGCCTCATTCCCTATATAACAATCATTCTCAAGCCTATGACTTCACTCTTTAGTGCAGGTGCTTGTGGTATTTAAAAAACACATTTCAGTTGGATTCACTATGTTCCCTATCTCTCATCAAGGAAAGTGGTTTCGTTTTCTTATGGTGTTTATCTTTCTTGCAGCGTCGATGGAAACCGATATCTACCTACCTACTTTTCCAGACATACTAAAAGATTTAAATACTAGCGCTGTTATGGTTCAGCGCATCCTAAGTTATAACTTTATCGGTATCTGTATTGGTTCGCTTATCTATGGTCCTCTGTCAGACCATTTTGGACGTCGTCCGATCATGATGTTCGGTTTTTCTATATTCCTTGGATCGAGTATTGGCTGTGTGTTTGCACAGACCATAGAGCAATTGCTTGCTTTTCGTTTACTACAAGGCTTTGGTAGTTCAGCTTGTTTAATCGTAGGAACAACCATGATCTTCGATTTTTTTGAAGAAGAGTCCGCGGCTAAATTGGTTGCTGATCTCAATACGCTGACCGTAAGCATCATGGCTTTCGCTCCTCTTATTGGCGGTTGGATCAGTATTCACATGGGATACCATGCAAACTTTGTATTTATTGCTGTCCTAGTGCTTATTTCAGCGGTTAAATGTTTTTTGTTTATCCCTGAGTCTCTACCAAGTAATAAACGCAAGAGGTTAATTCCAAAACGTGTTGTTAGCGATTATAGGCTCATGCTGTCCTCCTATGATTTCTGGTATAACACTTTGGTGACGAGCTTCATTCTCGCTGGCTATATGGTGTTTGTCTCCAATATGTCACTTTTGTATGTCGATCACCTCAAGGTCGAATCTGAGTATTTTCCACTTTACCAAATGGCTACATTGGGTACTTTTGCATTTTTTAGCTTGATCAATGGGCGACTCATTGATCGTTTCGGTATCGAAAAATTAAAAAGTACAGGACTGGGCTTGATGTTTCTCGCCACAACAATATTTTGGTTGGTGCCAACTGCTCTGTTGAACTCACCCAGTTTTCTTACCATTACCATGTGCTTGTTTTCAGTAGGAGCCGCCCTGTCTATCGGGCTTTTCTTCTCCGAATCGATGCAAGTCTTCCCTGACATGACAGGGGTGGCAGCGTCATTAGTGACTTCTATACGACTTATCATTGTTGCTATTGCCATTGACGTCGCAAGCAGTTTCTACAATGGCTCTTCACAATCTGTGGTTTATGCTGTCACGGTAGCTGTGGTCGCAATCGCTATTGTTGCGTTATTTCACTCTGCTCGTAAGCTCAAACACTCAAAGCTTAACAACAACGTAAAAGCCTAATAGCGTTTTAAGGCCTCAAACATCTGAGGCCTTATATATAATGAACGACTGGAAATTAGCCGCCAAATAAGTACAATCTGGCTCCTATTTGGTCATCATGGCAAGTCATATGCGTCACTACATCCCCAGTTTCACCCTTTTCAATACGTCCATTGAAAGCTATGCCTTGCCCGAAAAATTTACTTTCCCATTTTTCTATCAGCCTCACCCCTTATGTGAGTTGGCCGCTAAAGAACTTCAAGACTATTTGCTGACTCAAACCGATTGGTGTCACAATTTCGGTCTTGAAGGCGATCCTGAAGGTGTTGGAAAAATGTTCGGCGTACTCATCGTGCAATCACCTCAAGGCGATATAGGTTATCTGTCCGCTTTTTCAGGAAAATTGGCAGACCAAAGCCAACATAAACACTTTGTTCCCCCCGTGTTTGATCTGTTAGCTGAAGAAAGTTTTTTTCATGCCGAAAATGCCAAAATCATGTCGATTAATGACCAAATCGATGCATTAACTCAAGATTCACCGCTTTCCACGCTGACAGACAAAATACAACAACTTGAATCGACTTATCAGAGTGAAGAGCGTTGTCTCAGAGAAAAAATGGTCGCCAATCGTGCAACCAGAAAATCACTGCGTCAACAGGCCTTGTCTTGTTTGTCTGGGGCAGAACTAGAACAGGCTCTAGACACTCTTGCCAAACAAAGTGTGGCCGACAAAAACGCACTAAAATACCTCAAGCTAGAATGGCAAGATAAGATCTTGGCGGTTAGAAGTAAGTGGCAGACTTTTCACAATAAGCGAGAAAAGCTGAAAGAGCAGCGCAAAACACTCTCGAATACTCTTCAGCATAAATTGTTCGAACAGTATCGTTTTTTAAATATTTGCTCACAAGAAAAATCTCTCAATGCAATCTTTGAAGGGACTAATAATCCAACACCTCCGGCTGGAGCGGGTGAATGTGCAGCGCCTAAATTGCTTCAGCATGCTTTCAAACACAAGCTTAAGCCGCTTGCTATGGCTGAATTTTGGTGGGGTTCTTCGCCCGTATCAGAAATACGCCAGCATAGGAAATTTTACCCTTCCTGTCACAGCAAATGTCAGCCTATTCTCGGTCATATGCTTAAAGGCATGGCCGTCGATGACAACCCTCTAGAAAAAGCTTGGGCAGAGAATAACGTCATGGACATCGTATTTGAAGATGATGCCATCGTTGTGGTCAACAAACCCGCAGGTCTATTATCTGTTCCTGGCAAAACCATTCAAGACTCGGCTTTTACTCGCCTTAAAAAACGCTACCCAACGGCAGAGGGCCCTTTTGTGATACATCGCCTAGACATGGCCACATCAGGTATACTTGTATTTGCTCTTACCAAACGAGCAAACAAAAGCCTACAAAAGCAGTTTATCACTCGCTCAGTAGAAAAACGCTATGTTGCCATTGTTGAGGGAGAAGCCCAACAGCAAAGTGGACAAATTCGCCTACCCATGCGAGGTGATCCAGAAGATAGACCACGTCAGCTCGTTTGCTTTGAACATGGTAAACCCGCCGAAACTGACTGGGAATGTATAGAAACCAAACAGGGTCAAAGCAGACTGTACCTCTATCCCAAAACGGGTCGAACTCACCAACTGCGAGTCCATTGCGCCCATCACCTCGGGCTCAATATGCCAATGCTCGGAGATGGACTGTATGGACAACGAACAGACAGATTACATCTCCATGCAGAGCGCCTTATTATTGAGCACCCATATACCAAAAAAAGCATGACATTTGAGGTGAAAAGTCCGTTTTAACAAGGCCTAACATAATATACATTGACCAGAATTATCCATTGGGTTACATAAAATGGACTCAGTAAGCTAAACAAGGTCATTATGAAAAAACTTATTCCCAATCGACTCAGTCTTGGTCTATTTTTTGCCGGTTTTATTTGTCTTTCAATCTACGCTGCATTGGGATCTCACGTTAGCGATGATGGCATTTTAATTGAGCCCTTTGGGCTTATCCCACTATTTTGGATATTTGAAATACTTGCCATCACTGCATACATTGTTCATTTGGCTAAAGGTTTTACCTCTCGATAGTGTGGAGTGCTTTGAGAGTTATAATCCTTAACCCTGATCCAATTGACTCCAGTGACGTATAACCTTTGTTTAACTTAGGTGACACTGATGAAAAACATACTGATTGCTTGCGTACTATTGATTTTATCTGGCTGTCTTGGCATGCCCAAATCGGTTGAACCCGTCGATAACTTTGAGTTGAATAGGTATCTTGGTACTTGGTATGAAATCGCACGACTGGATCATTCCTTTGAAAGAGGCCTTTCAGACGTCACCGCTCAATATTCCCTTCGAAGTGATGGCGGTGTGTCCGTCGTCAATAAAGGTTACTCGTCTAAAAGCAAGGAATGGCAAGAAGCTCTAGGTAAAGCTTTCTTCGTCGACAGCCCTAGTGAAGGATATTTGAAAGTCTCTTTTTTCGGACCTTTCTACGGCTCTTACGTCGTGTTTGAACTTGATAAAGAGAACTATAGCTACGCATTTATATCAGGACCAGACCATGACTATCTATGGCTCCTTTCAAGAACGCCGACCATCAGCCAAACCGTGATTGATAAGTTTGAACGGATGTCGAAACAGCGAGGATTTGATATCAATAACCTTATCTATGTAGAACATACATCGACAACAAAATCTGAGTTTGAACATGCGGGCAGTTAAGTTAGTTATCAGATTTTCAATACCATACAACAGGAAATTAGGTTTGAGCAGTATCTTACCCATGTAATTGCGAGAGACGGTTGCTATACAAAACCCAAAGTCACTGGGGTTTAGACCTCAAAAATACCGGTCATGATTCATTAATAAAGTATGTATTGCTAAAAAATCTGTAAAAACGCATATTTTGCTTGCGAGTTCCAATTAACTGTCAAAGTCAATTGAGTGAAATAGTAAATACCCCTACAGTAAAGACAAACTTAATTAGGGAAGCAAAACCATGGTTTCAAAAGTGACCACAGCTTCGCAGGGGCCGGAGTTCTCCGAACTTGTACAAGGCTATTGGCGATTAGCAGAATGGGGAATGACTGCCCAAAAAAGATTGTCGTTTTTAAAGCAGCATATCGACCTCGGTATTACTACTGTCGATCATGCTGACATCTACGGAAACTATCAGTGTGAATCATTGTTTGGCGAAGCGCTGAAACTTGAGCCATCTGTTAGAGATAAGATCGAGATTGTAACTAAATGCGATATTATGCTGCGTGGCGATTCATTCCCGATGCGCAAAATAAATCACTACGATACCAGCGAAAAACATATCTATGAATCCGTTGATAACTCACTAGCAAGGCTAAACATAGAACAAATCGACGTTCTTCTTATCCATAGGCCAGATGCTCTCATGGATGCAGACGAAGTCTCCAATGCATTTAATGAGCTGTATAAGGTAGGTAAAGTCAAACATTTTGGCGTGTCAAACTTTACCCCAAGCCAATTTAACCTACTTCAATCCAGACTATCTAAATCACTGGTCACCAACCAAGTGGAGATCAACCCACTCAACTTTGACGTAGCCCATGATGGCACTTTGGATATGTTGCAGATGAATCGCATCCGTCCTATGGCTTGGTCTTGCCTTGGTGGAGGGAGTATTTTCACAGGTTCCACCAACCAAGCTAAACGCGTTAGAGAAGAGTTAGAAACTATCCGTACCGAGATTGATGCCAAGAGTATCGACCAAGTCATATATGCATGGGTGAAAACTCTGCCTTCGATGCCTATACCTATTATTGGCTCAGGGAATATAGATAGAGTGAAAGCAGCCGTTGACTCACTCACACTCACGCTCACCAGAGAACAGTGGTATCGAGTGTGGGTAGCTTCAAAAGGTCATGGTGTACCATAATCTGACCACAGGTATAATCCAAAACACGCCCCAAACGCGCTCGTACAGAGCGCGTTCGACTAAAAGCATAGCCTACCTACCTCACTACATAAAAAAACGTCATAAGAATAAGCACCTTGATGATTACAGAGTAACCTTCTAACTTTTAACTAGTAAATTAACCAATGATGTGTGAAGAGTTGAAGGAAATGAGATGACAAATAACAAAAATATATTGTGCAAATTTGCCAGTATAAGCCTCAACGCAAAGCTTAGACTGCTGACTGTTTTCTTTACACTCATCCTCACTACCATAATAGGGTACACAATCAGTTCACTCGACAAGCAAAAAGATGACGGTTTGGTCATCAATATTGCAGGCAGGCAGCGCATGCTCACTCAGAAATTTACCAAAGAGTTTCTGCTTGCCATGGATATCGCTCGCCAGAAAAGCGGTAAGCCCGACATATCTGTCAGCCAGAAAACTCAAGAACTGTTTGATATTTCACTAATGGCACTTACACAAGGTGGAAAAACTTACTTAGATCTCGGCATGACCAAACCTGTTAATATTCCTAAGGCTCCTCCACATATACAAAAGCAGCTGCAGGTGGTAAAACAAATATGGGAACAGCAGAAAAAACACATTTCCAACATTGTGAATCAGGGCAGTACTCCAGAAAGCCTTGCCTTATTGAATAAATTAAGCATCGACACATTGACCAATATGAATAAGGCGGTCGTTATGTTCAGTGACGAATCGTCCGCTAAGATTCATACCATGGAACGCAACCAAATCACTGTCGCAATTGTTGCTGTAATACTAACCTTGATACTTGCCGAACTAACACTTAGGAATGTGATAGGGCCTATAAATCAAGCAATCAAAACCACTCGTCGTATTACAACCGGTGATCTGAAGGATTACAATCAAAAAGAACATCACAATAATGAGATGGGCAATTTAACGAAAAACATTGAGCAGATGCGCATATCCTTGCACGATTTCATCAAGCAGCCAACTGGAGCAAGAAAACTCCTCTCAAGTTCTCGAAGCGATTACATCCTTGCTAGACATTTCAGATGTGGTCAGTCAACACATTAAAAGTACAGAAACCAACTCTAAAAACACTATGGAAACAGCACAATCTGGTATTGTTGTGGTCAACAATAGCATTCAAGAACTCAATAAAGCAGTGGATTCTGTAAACCACACAGCAGAGCAAATAGAAGAGCTTAAGAACTTCACACTCCAGATCAATGAAATTACCGAATCGATTCACAATATTGCTGAGCAAACCAATCTACTTGCCCTAAACGCTGCGATAGAAGCCGCGCGTGCTGGCGAACAGGGAAGAGGCTTTGCCGTGGTAGCCGATGAGGTGAGAAATCTCGCTGCAAGGACATCCAGTTCAAGCCAGGAAATTTCTGACCTCATTACCCAATTAATGGAAAAAGTCGAAAACTCGGTTAATTCAATGCAAGCCGTTGTTGGCGCAGTACATCAAACTCAAAAAACCTCAGCTGACACTGTAGAATCCTTTACGACAATGTCGGATGGAATAAGTAAAACCACTGAAAGTGCTGAAGTTATTGCCAACTTTAACAAAGAACAAGCGGATAACCTGCAATATCTAGATACCAAACTGAAAGAGCTATTCAAAGTACTATCAGAAAGCAGTAGCAAGGCAAAAACAACCTCGCTGGTTGCGAGTGACTTACATGAAATTTCAGAAGCCTTGGACAGGCAACTTAGAGGCTTTGAGACTAAAGTTAACGAATCGATGGAAATGCCCAAAGATGAACAACGAGCTGAGCCAAGAGCTGACAACAAAGTTCGGGTAAAAATATCACAAGGCGGAATCAATGCTGACGGTCTGACTAGTGACATCAGTATGGAAGGCGCAAAAGTGCGATCTAACACTGAGTTTGCTGGAAACAGCACGGTCAACTTAGACATCCAGCTTCCACCAGAGCTGGCAAAATCTGGGAAGGCTAATATGCGTGTGGAGGCAAACATCATGCACGTTGTGCCAGTAGAAGACTACTTCAGCTATGGGCTAAAGTTTGAAGGCGCTTCGGTAGCCGATAAGACTATGTTGAAAAGCCTGTTTCAATACTTTCAGAAATCTCATCGCTACGATACCTCTCAGCCAGAGGACTCTGCACAGGCAAGCTAAACAAAAATGCTTTTTAGAGCCTAATGGACCGGCTTGTCTGTTTTTGAATAGAACTTGCCAAAATGTTGCTCTAATATTTCAGGCGTTAATTCACCCGCCTGTTCAAGCTTTTTTAGCTCTGCTGCAATGGCTTTTTGTTCTTCTAATGATGGCAAAGCAACCTCGGGTTCATCACTCATTTCACTTGCTATCTGTTCCAATTCTTTTTCTAAATCACTCATGACAATGGCCACTCAATACAAATTTCAAACATACTTTATACTAACTCATTTTTATTGGGTACAGTTAATGTTAGTTTAATCATCACCTCTCTTACCCAATTCAAAGGGTTGTTATTTTTCAAATTTGTAAAACCAATTTTTCACTCTTGATCGCTTGCAACATCAGTATCCATCCCCATATTTTAACTAACTGAAATAATAGTGTTTATGTTTACTTGCTGGTTTGATTAACAATTGAACAACCATTCGATAAACAAAACATAAAGGATGAACTTTTTCACCGATTAAAGTACTAAGTGAAAAAGTCAGGAGATAGGCATTGATGAATTCTCAATCATTTAGCGAACTGCAACAGTATTTAGAAACTCAAGTTATCGGCCAAAGCGAATTAGTCAAACAGCTGTTAGTCGCTCTACTTGCTGATGGTCATATTTTGGTTGAGGGACCTCCGGGACTTGCCAAAACTCGCGCAGTCAAGTCACTTGCCGAATGTATTGAAGGTGATTTCCACCGAATACAATTTACGCCAGATCTATTACCCGCAGATTTGACCGGAACAGATATTTTCCGCCCAGAGACAGGCGAATTTACTTTTCAAGCTGGGCCGATTTTCAATTCATTAATCCTAGCCGATGAAATCAACCGCGCTCCTGCAAAAGTACAAGCAGCCATGCTTGAAGCAATGGCAGAAAAACAAATAACAGCCGGCAGAAAAACCTATCCATTGCCGGAGCTGTTCTTAGTTATGGCGACACAAAACCCAATTGAGCAAGAAGGCACTTACCCACTCCCAGAAGCCCAGTTGGACCGATTCCTTCTTCACCTAAATGTCGACTATCCAGACGCTGAAAGTGAACTTGATATACTGCGCCTCAATCGTGGAGAAGCCAGAGGTGAGCACCACACACCGGCCCCTAAAATCAGCCAAAGCGATATTTTCTCCGCACGTCAGGAAGTATTGAATACTCACATGGCAGACACAGTAGAGAATTACATTATTCGACTGGTGATGGCAACGCGTCAGCCTGCGCAATATGACAACACACTCGATAACTGGATAGAAATGGGCGTCAGCCCGCGAGCAACCATTGCTCTTGATAGATGTGCACGAGCTCACGCTTGGTTGTCGGGCCGTGACTATGTCACTGCGGAAGATGTTCAAGTCATGGCATTCCCTGTATTAAGGCATCGTATCTTGTTGAGTTATCAAGCTCAAGCGGAAGGTATCTGCACCAATAAAGCCGTCAACCGGCTACTATCATTGGTAGGAAGCGCATAGGGTTTGCCGATGGATCAACAGTTATCCCCCTATTCAGATGGCGTTAACCTGTGTCTCGATGAGTTGCTGTATTTTAAGCAACATGCCATTCATTGGCTGCCTCCTGCACGAAGCTTATGGTCGCAGGTACTAGGTCATCATCAAAGTAGACAGCTTGGCCGAGGTATGGACTTTGCAGAAGTCAGGCAATATCAAGCAGGTGACGACATACGCAGTATCGATTGGCGAGTAACCGCCCGTACAGGCAAACCTCATACAAAACTGTTTACTGAAGAACGCGAAAAGCCAATTGTCCTGTATGTCGATCTAAGCGCCAGCATGCGCTTTGGCTCACAACTCATGTTCAAATCTGTTCTCACTGCTCAAATGGCAAGTTTACTTGCATGGATTTCAGTGGCCCAAAAAGATCGTGTCGGTGCCATTATTGATACAGGCAACCAGCTGACCGAGCTCAAGCCTGTTAGCCGAAATTCAGGGCCATTGGCATTGATCCAACACTTAGTACAACTTCATCAAAGCATATTGCATGCTAACTCAGAGACTTCTTCAAAAGATATGAGCGAAGGATTTCACGCATTGAATCGTCTTTGCCCCAAAGGTAGCGAAGTTGTGATAATCAGCGACTTTTTGCGTTTTTCCGAGCAAAATCAGTTGTTAATTTCGCGTCTGCGATCCCACAATCAAGTACGAATAGTTCACATATCCGACCCTTTAGAGGCAGGTATTACAGACTATCGGGGAGTTGAGCAGGTGTCCGATAAGCGCAGTACAATGTGGGTGGATTTTTCTTCTCGCAAAGTACGTGATCAGATCGCTGCCGCCTTTGAAAGCAAGCAGCATCAACTAAAAAGCTTATCTCACAGTCATGGTTTGAGCTTTACTTGTCTCTCGACTCAAAAATCACTACTACAACAATTATCGGGACGTGATCAATGAGCACTACAAACAAGGAATCTCTGTTACCACTTAATCCTATGCACTTACCAGAACTCCCATCATGGTTTCCAATTGCGTGGGGTTGGTGGGCCAGCGTGGGAGGCACTCTTCTGTGTTTGTTGACCCTATGGCTTGCCTATCGCTGGAATAAAAAACGCCTTGCACCAAAGAAAGCGGCTTTAAGATTAATTCAAGCTGGTGGAAAGCCAGCAGAGGCGTTTGAGTTACTTCGCCAAGCTGCATTGTGTTATTACCCAAGAGAAGAAGTCGCCAAACTAACGGGTAAAGAGTGGTATGCCTTTCTTGATACACAAGTTAAGTCGCCATTATTTTTGGACAACTATGAACTGTGGCAGGTCGCTCTTTACTCAAAAGAGCCATTAATCAATGCGTCTGAGCTTGTCTCTCATTGCTCACAATGGGTCGATGAAGCACTTCCACCCAAAAGAAGGAGAGCCAAAGTTGGCTAACATAGAGTTTGTATGGTGGTGGAACTTCCTTCTACTACCTTTGCCAATACTGATTTACTTTTTATTACCACCAGCTCAGACATCATCTCCTGTTTACATGCCCTACCTTCCCCAATCTGCGGCAGGTAACTCGTCGTGGAGTGTGATGGCTAAAGGGCTAGCAGCTCTCATTTGGATCACTTTAATTACCGCTTCTGCTAGACCTGTCTGGTATGGCGACCCAGTGACAACCCAGCCCAAGCACAGAGACATGATGCTAGTTGTGGACCTTTCTTACTCAATGAGCCAAGAGGACATGCAATTTAACGGAAGCTTTATTGATCGATTGACTGCGGTAAAGCAGGTATTAAATGACTTCATTGGTAAACGTCAGGGTGATCGCCTTGGTTTAGTTCTATTTGCCGACCACGCTTATTTACAAACTCCATTAACTCTAGATAGACACACTATCAGCCAGCAGCTCAATCAGACCGTTCTTCGACTTATCGGGGATAAAACGGCGATTGGCGAAGGCATTGGCTTAGCCACCAAGACGTTTATCGATGGTGATGCACCGCAACGTGTAATGATATTACTCAGTGATGGCACTAACACAGCCGGAGTCCTTGACCCGCTAGAAGCTGCAAAAATTGCTAAGAAATACAATGTCACCATATACACTGTCGGTATCGGAGCTGGTGAGATAATGGTCAAAGAGCTCTTTATGACTCGCAAAGTAAATACAGCAAAAGACCTTGATGAAGCGTCCCTTAAAGAAATCGCCTCAATGACAGGTGGCCAATATTTTAGAGCACGCGATAGCCAAGAGCTTTCCAGTATCTACGAGACCATCAACAATCTGGAACCTATCAGTCAAACAACTCAAACTTGGCGTCCTCAACAAGATTGGTTTGCATTCCCACTGGCCATAGCGTTTGCTGGCTTCTTATCTTTGATGATTATCAGGAGAAACCATGTCTGACTTTCGCTTCCTTTATCCTGAATGGTTAGCAATTCTCATACCCTTTACAGTGATAGTCATTTGGTTATTGAAACGTAGCCAAACCAAAACACTGATTGCACCTCATTTAGCAAAAGCGATGGGGATTGGTCATCTCTGTTCGCGTAATACCCGTATTGGCATATTTTCAATCACCGGAATCATTGCCATTCTCGCTCTCAGTGGACCAAGTTTTACGGCATCAGAAAGACCAAGCTTTACCAATGACAGCGGCCGAGTACTTATCATGGATATGTCGATGTCAATGTACGCCACAGATATCAAGCCAAATAGACTCACTCAGGCAAAGTACAAAGCCAGTGATTTACTAAAAAAGTGGGATGAAGGCAATACTGGGCTTATTGCTTACGCTGGCGACGCTTACGTTGTCAGTCCGATGACATCCGATACCCATACAATTCTCAACCTCATACCCAACCTAAGTCCAGAGCTCATGCCATTCCAAGGCGCAGATGCAGACAAAGCCATTGGGCAAGCCATCAATATGATGAAAAATACAGGGCTCTCTCAAGGTGACTTGGTACTCATCAGTGATGATATCGACAAGGAAGAAGCCGCCAATATAGAAAAACGGCTAGAGGGTACAAAATGGCGATTAAGTATTTTAGGGGTTGGATCTCAAGCCGGAGCCCCTATTCAACTTTCAGATGGCACCTTGCTAAAATCTGATTCCGGGCAAACAGTGGTTGCAAAATCTAATTTCGCTAACATGGCTAAAATTGCTCGAGCTTCTAAAGGCTTATTTACTCCCATTCAGCTCAACAGCAGTGATATCGAAGCAATAAGTGATGTCACAAGCAAAGTGGAAACAACCAGCAAACTCAATCAGACAATGCAAATCACTGACCGAGTAAATAATGGTATTTGGCTCGTTCCCTTCCTACTCATACCTGCACTTCTGATGTTTCGTCGTGGTATCGTGTTTGCCCTATTGGTGATTATCACACCTGTCATGACGCTCGGTAATGCCGAGGCTTCACCTTGGCTCAATGACGATCAGCAAGCCAAAAAACTATTTGATTCTCAAGAGTACCAACAAGCAGCAGAAATGTTTGAAAACAAAGAGTGGCAAGGCGTTGCACAATACGAAGCTGGCAACTTCGCGGCTGCTATTGAATCATTAAAAGGCGTACAATCGCCGCGAGGGAAATACAACCTTGCTAATGCGTATGCCCAAAATCGCAATTTTGACCAAGCAATAAAACTCTACGAAGAAGTGTTGGCTGAACAGCCAGATAATAGTGACGCTAAACACAACCTAAACATTGTTCAGCAGCAGCAACAGCAACAGCAACAGCAACAGCAACAGCAACAGCAACAGCAACAGCAACAGCAACAGCAACAGCAACAGCAACAGCAACAGCAACAGCAACAGCAACAGCAACAGCAACAAGAGTCTGATAACAATTCATCCTCAGAGCAACAACAAACTTCTCAATCTGAGCAAAATTCTACGTCTGAAGAAAAGTCGTCAAAAAATAGTGCTCAGCAGACCGATGAGGAAAACGTTGCACAAGATGAGCAAAAGCCTCAATCAACAAACAAGTCTGACCCTGTCACTCCAGAGCAGGACACAGCCAAAAAAGAGCAAGTAAAACCTGATGACATTTCGCAGCAGCAACCACAACAAATCGCTCAAGAACAAGGCGCTGAGCCTATCGATCCGGCATTGAGAAAGCTTGAACAAGTGGAAAGTGCCCGAGATCCTAGTCGCTTACTCAAAGCACAATTGATCTTACAAGCAAAAGCAAAGCAACCACCCGAGAATACAGGTAAAAAGTGGTAATCATGAATCAAAAAGTATTTAAAGTGATGGGCTTATTAGCTCTAGCAATGGTCTTTTTTAGCCCTGTTTCGATGGCTGCCAATATATGGGCAACCGTAAGCAAAAACAAAGTCGTGAAAAATGAAGTTTTCCAACTGCGCGTTGTTGTGGATGAAAAAGTCTCATCCGACGATATCGACTTTAGCTCACTGGAGCAGGATTTTTACGTCAGCAGGCCAAGTTTTGGCTCATCTATCAATATAGTGAACGGCAATAGAAGTATCAGAAGTGAGTGGAATATTACCTTAGCAGCACAAAAATTAGGCTTAGCGAAAATTCCTGCCTTCACAATTGATGGTAACAGTTCAAAGCCTATTGCTATACAGGTTACACAAGATTTAGATGAACCCAAAGCATCAGATTTGGTCGAGTTACGCACTTCCCTAGATAAAACGCAATTGTACCCAAATGAAAGTGCTTCATTACGAATTCGTCTCATAGTCAAGGCCGATCCGAGAAGATTACAGGACCCAAAGGTATTACCACCTAACGCAGATGGACTGACTTTGACTCAAATAGGTGAACCTAATCAATATCAAAGTGTACTCGATGGTGTTGAAGTAACCGTCCTTGATCAAAACTATAGAGTCACGGCGGACAATCCAGGGGACTTCACATTGCGTAGCGCCGCTTTTAAAGGCACCGTTATTTATGGCAATGACAGAATTGGCACCACAAAGCTTATCACTATTGATACTCCAGCAGAAACCTTCGATATAAAGGTTGAGCCTAAGCCGGATGGGTATACTGGTGTATGGCTACCTACTTCAAGGCTATCTCTAGCGCAAACGTGGACAACGGCCAGTGGAGAACAAGTTACTCCCAACTCTGTGCTTGAAACCAAAGTCGGTGATTCACTCACCCGAGAAATCATAATGGAGGTTGAGGGGCTACCTCAAGAGCGTTTACCTGAATTCAAGATCAGCTATCCAGAGAGTATTCGCGTATATTCTGAGAAGCCACAATTTTCACAGCTGGATAATGGGGTGACACGGATGACGCTTAAACAAGTTTTGATCCCTAAACAAACCGGTAGCATCAAACTACCCAGCTTTGATCTCAATTGGTGGGATAGCCAAAACAAACAGCAAAATACGGCGCACTTAGACAGCTTAACGTTGACTGTTGCCCCCGGCGAAAGCTTGAATACTTCCGTTGCTCCCCCTCAGTATTCTGCGCCTATCGAGACAAAGACTATTACCGTCAATGACGCTGGTTTTTGGCCTTATCTAACGGCACTATTTGCAACACTCTGGATAATTACTAGTGGATTATTTTATCGCAGCAGGGCTCCCAAACAGACCATCAATCAGACATCAAAGCTCGACTTGGACTCAAGTGCCCCGTTAGTTGATGCGCTTAAATCGGAAGACTACTTCAAAGCTCAGCACTATGCTTCTCAGTGGTTAACTCCGGTTAATGTTGACGATGAAAAAATGCGAAAAGAAATAAAAGAGGAGCTGGATCTTATGCAAAAATCGCGTTTTTCTTCACAAGAAACTGGCTGGAATGCTTCAAATCTGCTTAAACTTATTAAAAAGGTGGACAAGATGCCTCGTTCAAATAACAAGCCTGAGGAGGAATTGGCTAAGCTTTAACAAGACGAAGGCAAAATGATAAGAGGCATGATTCAAGTCCTATTTCATTGAAAAATGATAGCTGGAGGAATGATGTCGGCAATAGAAAAGCCAGATCCCAGTACTCATTATGTCATCGTTTATTTCGATGGGTCCCAAATGGCTTCACTTGAAGTCGATGCGGAGAGTCGTACTGAAGCAATCGAAGCATTGAAGAGCCTGGGATTTACGGAGCGAGATGTATATTCTATCTCGCCCTAGTGATAATATTTTATCTCGAAAGGTAGCGGTGACGCTACCTTTCCATTTTGAGTGTAGGATAATGAAGCATAATATCACTCAACTCGCTGTTATCGTTTTCTTACTCATCTTTACATGCGAATCGACAGCACAAGTTGATTTAGTCAAAGTCGACAAGTCTAAACGTCGGATGTACTTAATTGATGGCCAACAAATCATACGTGAGTTTAGGATAGCCTTGGGAAAGTCACCCAAAGGACACAAAAGGCAGGAGGGTGATCAACGAACACCAGAAGGGCGTTATTATCTTGACTTTGTTATTGATGACTCCGAGTTTTATCGCTCAATTCATATCAGTTACCCCAACCAGCGAGATATCGCTTACGCAAATGCACTACGAGTCGAACCGGGTGGCAACATTAAAATTCATGGCTTAAGAAATGGCGAGTCCCGTCCAGCCAACTTTGTGCAAAGTTTTGACTGGACCAATGGTTGTATTGCGATTACAAATGAAGAAATGGATGAGCTACTGACTCTTGTACAGCCAGGTACCCCAATTGATATTCGTTGGTAAGCGAGAATCCATTCAGCATTAAATCACTTCCCAGCTGTGCGTCATTTCAACTCCCGAACCGAGCATTAAGCACACTGAGCAATATTTTTGTAGCGAGTCTGCGGTGACTTTCTCAATAATATCCGTATCTAAGCCTTGCCCAGATATTTCAAAGTGAATATTTACTTTAGTAAATAACCGAGGCGCACTGTCGCGACGTTCAGTGGTCAACTTGGCGCTGCACGCCGAAACTTGCTGACCTTGCTTTTTCAAACCATCAACAACATCAACAGAGCTGCACCCACCTGCGGCCATGAGCACCATTTCCATTGGACTGGGAGCCGACTCTCCCCCATTACCATCCATGACAATAGTGTGCCCCGATTGGGAAAGCC
The DNA here is from genome assembly GCF_030161235.1 of Vibrio zhanjiangensis. Lineage (GTDB taxonomy): Bacteria > Pseudomonadota > Gammaproteobacteria > Enterobacterales > Vibrionaceae > Vibrio > Vibrio zhanjiangensis. The sequence continues at coordinate 45,010 of NZ_BSPW01000043.1, forward strand.
CTAGAAATTTGAAATCTTCTATCCACTTCACTTCAGCTTGCATGTTCACCTTCCTTATACATCGGTTGGGAATTTCACACCCGTTTGCTGACGAATTTCAGTCAACAGCTTAGCAACGATCAACGAGCGCTTCATACACGCTTCATCAATCTGATTTTGAGCATATTGCTCAGCAAAAACCAAGGCTTCATAATACATTGGGTTAGGATCTTGTTTAACCGTTAAATCAATACCTACGCTACCTTTCGTAATCTTGGTTAGCTTTCTTCCGGTCGAGATCATTTCCATCAACAAAGCCCCTTCTTCACCTTGAATTTCACTCGGCAGATATGAGTCGCTGGTTTTTGAGTGCTGAAGAACCACTTCAAACCCATCATACCCTAAGATAATACTGCCACTGCCATCAACCCCACTATCCAAGAGTTGAGCCTGCGCCTTAACCGATAACGGCTCACCAAATAATTCCACAGCAGATCCAACACAATAGTAACCAATATCCATGATTGAGCCATTTGCAAATTCTGGATTAAAGGTATTGGGCATTTCACCAGCAAGATATTTCGGGTATCGCGATGAATACTGACAATAGGTTATTAATGCTTTGCGAATCTTACCTATATTATTGCAATGTTGCTTTAGTAATTTGAAGTTTGGTGTATGGGGCGACATGAATGCCTCGAACAAAATTACCTGTTTATTCAACGCAGTCTGGTACATCGTCTTGGCCAACACATCGTTGGCAGCCAACGGTTTTTCACAAATAACATGTTTACCCGATTCGAGTAATTTTATTGCCTGAGGCGCATGCAAAGAGTTGGGGCTTGCGATATAAACAGTATCAAATGACGAGCACTGAGCAAAAATATCAAAGTCATTATACAAAGCAGGAGATTCATACTTCTCTGCAAACTCTCTTGCTTTATCAAGCGATCGAGAATAGACACCTACCAATTGATATTTTTCCGTTTTCAATGCTGCTTCAACAAACTGATCGGTAATCCAATTGGTCCCCACGATGGCAAGTCTTATCATTATTTACCCTCCAAGCACAACAAAGGAGTCAAAGACTCCTCGAATCAATGCTGCACGTTTACACTGTCATAATAACTCTTAATGCTAAAAGTATCAGAACCAAACCGGACAAGCGATCGATTAATTGTGCTTTGGAACGAATCTTATCCAATAAACGCGGACTCGACAGCATTAAACTAACAAAGGTGTACCACAAACCATCAACAACCAATGGGGTTAAAACAATCAGCAGTTTCGCTGATACACTATCGCCGACGGCGACAAACTGACTAAATAGAGCAATAAAGAACAGGGCGATCTTTGGGCTAAGGATAGAAATAAGCAATCCTTCCTTTGCTGACTGCTGTATCGACGTATCTTCACCTGATTCAAGTTTTGCCGCAACGCCACCTTTAGATCGCAGTGCGTTGTAACCAAGGTATGCCAAATAAGCGGCACCGCTGTAACTGATTGCTTTAAAAAGAAATGGGGACTGCTGCAAAATGACAGCAAGGCCAATCAGGGTGATAAATGCATAGATGCCGATGCCAAACGCATGTGCCCATGCTGCCGCTAATCCATTTCTCCTGCCGCCCGCTAAGCTGTGCTTCGCGACCATGGCTAAGCTGGGCCCTGGTGACATAGCGCCTAAAATACAAATTGTAAAAAGTGATAACCAAATTGTCAGTGTCATACTCATTCCCGAGAAAGTTATGTTTCTCTAGATTATCGAAGCAAATAGATGATTTGAAATCAAACCTTTTGATATCTGGTATGATTTTAAATCATACCAATGGAGTATCTGGATGTACGCATACTACTGAGGACCATCTTACGTACCCAAATATGTGCGTTATCTTGATCATACTTAGGATGCCACATAAGCCAATACAGATGAGGCCTCACCTCAAAAGGTAAAGGAAAATAAACTAACGGATGATCTTGAGTCAGATTCAAAGCAATATGCTCGGGAACGAGCATAAGATAATCACTAGAAGACAAGGCATTAACCGCCGCAGAAAAGAAAGGAATCTTCAAAGCGATACGCCTATTTAATCCCATGATTTTAAGCGCATCATCCGTTATGGAGTCCTTATCCCCGCCACCAGTTACTTTTATGTATGAGTAACGTGTTAAATCATCAATACTTAGCGTGTTTTCCTTCGACGCAGGATGCCCACGCCGCATTAAACAAACCGACTTATCTTCACCAATCTTAATGCTTGTTATGTGGGTTGGCTGATGAGGCTGCATCGTAGACGCTAGATGTATCCCCATTTCACCAAGACTCTGCAAATAATCTGGCTGCCATAAACGGTAATTCAGATTGACATTAGGAGCTTGCTTCGCAAGCTCAGATACCACACTAGGTATTATATATTGAGCAACATAATCACTGGATGAAAACACAAACTCCTGACACCAAGTTTTGGGGTCAAATGGCTTGCCTTGAAACAGCTGTTCAAATTCCTCAAGCAAGCATGAGAGCTGATCTTGCATACTCAATGCTCTTGGTGTTGGCACCAGTATATTCCCTTGCCTAACAAGCAAAGGATCTCCACATAACTCCCGAAGTTGGGCGAGTTGACGGCTCACCGCTGATTGGGTGATGTTGAGCCTAAGTGCCGCTCGACTCACATGGCATTCTTCTAATAAGACCTGCAAAGAACGCAATAAGTTAAGATTGATATGGTTTAAAGACATAGGTTTTATGTACTGACCACTATATTGGATATGATGTTACCGCGTCACCTTCAATGACTAAAACAGTCTGCTCTGTCACTTTTTTCCAACCACGATTTTGTTCCAAAGGTTCAGAAGCTAACACAATATTAGAGCCTTCTTTGCGTATAAACACCGTGGGGGCATCATTGTCTGAGCTATAACGAACAGCCCAAAGCTTTTCTCCATCAGAGATACAAATTGAAGCCTTTAATGGCTCTTTAATGCCCCGACTCACCATTAGTTGACTGATATCACTTAATGTTTTTCGAATGGCATCAACAGGCTGCTCTCGCAAACCATTTTTTAGCATAAGAAGAAAGATAAGCTCACTGTCCGTGGTTCCCATTCTTTTAAGGAAAAGGGATTCGGGCAGTTGCTGATGCAAATCATATTTGACCTGCTGGAAACCACCAATTTGTCCATTGTGGAGAAACATCCAGTTATCGATGATGAATGGATGACAATTTGAACGAGCAACCTGAGTACCAGTAGATGAACGTACATGAGCCATAAATCGGTGAGAACGAATATGATGCGTCAAAGAACGCAGATTCTCATCTCCCCAGGCAGGCAAAACTTCATGGAATTGTCCAGGAGTATCACGTTCTGTATACCAACCTAGGCCAAAGCCATCAGCATTCACACGCGTAACGGCTTTCCTCGCATCAATACTTTGATGCACCAGCGAGTGCTCTGGTTCATATACTAACTCATCGAGGTAAATCGATTCTCCCTGATAAGCTAACCAACGGCACATAATAACTCCTTAAACACTAGTGATAATTTTGGTGGCATAAAATCATGAATTAAACAACTGAGCAAGCAATTCTATGCTTGGCTCTATTTCCTCCATCGGTGTATTGCCAAATCCTAGCACCACCGCACGCCACGACCTATTTATATCACCACTATGTTCATAGTAGCTCAAAGGCTGTAACTGGATACCATGATTAGATGCTCTTTTTGACCATTCTAGTTCACTGATACCATGATCCCACTTGATAGTGACATGAAGCCCTGCAGCCTGACTGATCACTTTGACCTGTTGACCAAGACGTCGCGCAAGGCCATCCACCACCCTTTGATGCTTTTGTTTATATAAACGACGCATTTTTCGTATATGACGAATAAGGTGCCCTTCCCCAATAAAGTCCGCCAGTGCCTCTTGTGTATGAGAAGGAGAGCCACCACTTAAAGCGTCCTTTATTTCGAGACACCTTTGTACATGATGCTCCGGAGCGACAAGATAACCTATCCTTAAGCCGTTGAACATCACCTTACTCATTGAACCAATATACATGACATGCTTTGACAGCCCTATTTGGCTAGCTAAGCCTTGCAAACAAGAATAAGGCCGATTTGCAAACTGGAACTCGCTATCGTAGTCATCCTCGATGAGCCATCCTTGCTGATTTTCAGCCCATTTTATCAGTTGCAAACGAGCTTCTGTATTGAGTGTTGTACCCATAGGGTATTGATTACTAGGCGTAATATAGAGTGCTCGGGCACGGCTTCGCTTTACATCATCCAAGTCAAAACCAATTGTTTCATGGACTCTCAAAGGCTCTAAGTGGTATTGGTTAAGCTCAATAATCTTAGCCATTTGAGTATATCCCGGCTGCTCCATCAGAATTTTATCATGTGAAGAAAGTACGCTCATTGTTGCTATCATAAGAGCCTGCTGAGCACCCGAAGTGATTAGAATATTGCCAGGGGAACAACAAACAGAACGGCTCGATGACAAATACTCAGCCAACGCAGATCGGAGTGCTAGACTACCCTGAATATCTTGGCTACCCAGTAAACTTGTACGTAAAACATGCCTTTGCATGAGTTTTTGCCAAGTCTTTATTGGAAATTGCTTTAAATCAGGAACACCACGTTCAAACAAGGCTCTTTTTCCTAGGGCTGGGATTGATCTGTCAATGGGACATCGGGCCTGCATTTCTGGGATAAAGTCATTCGGTAGCTCTAATGAAACGTAAAAACCTGATCCGGGTTTACTCTCGATATATCCTTCGGCTAGAAGTTGATCATAAGCGGCATTAACCGTATTGCGACTTACATCCAGTTCTGCTGACAACGTACGAGTGGAGGGTAGCCTTCCCCCCAAATGCCATAGACCACTGACAATTTTAACCTTAATCGCATTAAACAGCTGCTGCTGAAGTGTTTCTGCTCCACCAAGGAGACTTAGATCTCCAATATCAATTAAAGCCATAAATTGGTTCCATCACTTTTTACAAACTGGCCCTTAATAGAATACCAATTTGTATTTAAATTGATAACACAATGTCACAATTAAGAGAAACTCGATGCTTTCCAACACCAAGAGAACTGAAATAAAAAAGGGGGCTCATAAAGCCAGTTTTGACAGGAATCACTTAGAACAAATTATCGATGAAAGTCTCATCGCGCATATCGCAATCCACGATGAGCAGGGCCCCATAGTGATTCCCATGTTAGCATGGCGCGTGAACAATTATGTCTATATACACGGAGCGCAAAACAGTCGATTAATGCGTCAATTACAGCAATCACACCACACCTGTTTAACCTTTACTTTATTTGATGGCTGGGTTCTCGCAAAGTCAGCATTTCATCACAGCGCTCACTATCGTTCAGCGATAGTCCTCGGTAAGTTCGAGCCTGTTCACGATGCCCACGAAAAAGATGCATTACTCAACCACTTTATCGAACAAATTGCTCCAGGTAGAACTCAAGATATTAGACTGAGTAGTCAACGTGAACTAGCGGCAACTATGTTGCTAAAAATCCCTCTAACCGAAGCATCGGTTAAAATCAGCTGTCACGGTGTTAGAGATGAAAAGCATGATCTTGATAGACCAGTTTGGAGTGGCGTACTACCGTATAGAACCATTGTAGGCCCATTACAGCCAGAAAAGGTCAACAGCAACATCGCCGTGCCTGATTACAGTCAAGCATATGAGGCACGTTGGTTCAGCAACGTGCAAATATAGAAATCAGATAGCGCTACACAAAATAGCGCTGTCTATATTGATTTGGAGTCAAACCACGCTGCTTTTTAAACATACGTATAAAGCTGCCAAGGTTTTGGTACCCCAACCTTATACAGATATCCTCGACTTCCAATCCATGACGCATCATTTCGACAGCAATATTGCTCAGAACATAACCGCTAACCGTAGTAAAATTCATACCTAACTCTCTCAGGCGGCGCTGAAATTGCTGAATCGAGAGTCCCAATAAATTAGAGACTAATCCTATCGTTGGTAGACCGTAGTGGCGACTATAGTTGAGAATTTCATAAATGACTTTTATTTCATCTTCAGCGTCTGGCATATTAAGTAGTTCATCAAGATCTAAGAAATTCATTGCCAAGGGTCCGACTTGGGCTCTCGCTTGCTGTCTCGTCGCTAGACGTAAGTCGGCATGAAACCAGACCTGAGTCATCGAATGACTCCACTCAATATCGCAACCAAAATAGTGCTTATAAACAGCGCTGTCACAACGACTGCCCTGAAGTTGTATGCGTAAAGGCGTAAAATCATCCCCCAAATATCGGCGCAAGATCTTTGTTAAGACAACGGCAATGCGGACACTGTCATGAACTTTGCATTGAGGGTCGACAAAAGGGTTTTGATACGTCCATTTTATCAATGGTCCACTTATCGACGCTGAAAGAAATGCGCCACTTTGCAAACTACTAAAACCATAGTTGACTCGTCGAATAGTCGAGGCTAAATCGCTACCTGACAGCAACCAGCGTGAAATAGGACCAATACGACTCAAATCAACATCGAGGCTAGTATCAAGAATGATGTTTGCGTTGTTAGTCACATTCTCCAATTGATTGAACCAAGAGTTAATTTCTGACATGGGTATCAATGTCATGGGATTTTGAAAAGCAGACTCAGGAATGCCGAGTCGATTATCGGGTATCTTGTATCGATATCGTGCCGAGCGGTGAATATGCCCGATTGCCAAAGCCCGCATAAACCTTACTCTTTTCATAAACAGATCACATCACTTAATGTCATTTTTTTAATTAATCTGTCATATAGACAATAAAATTACAAATATTACTCACAATGCCACGATCAAACTGCTTTTTTAAAATTCATGTAGGAGTCGTTATGAGTTTAGTGAGTGTTCCCTTCGTCGATACTGGTGCTGATACCGTATTACATGTGTTTGCGACGATCGTTTTGGTGGCAACCCTCGGAGCCACTTTATTTGGAGTATGGAAGTTTCATGAGCTGCCTATCAACAAAGCTCACAGTAAAGAACACCACCAGATAGGCCTTATTACTGCGCTGACTTGGATTGGATTTATCTGGCACTGGGTTTGGGTCGTGGCGGTAATCTTGGCATTTGTCGACATGGAAAAAGCAATTGTTCATTTGCGTGATACTTGGAACCACGCACCAAAAACTAATCAAGAGCGAGAGGAAGCATAATGTTAGAAGGTCTCGCTGTCTGGTCATTACTCATTTATATCCTCAGACTGATAGGAATGCCATGGAATAAGTTCACCCAATCTTTCGCGTATTTAGGAGGTGTCTCATGGTTGATGTTTGTCTGGGTAGGACTCATTAATTATGCGCCAATGGATTTATCGGGTGGTTCGATTGTTCAATCTCCGCACATCCAGCTGCGTCCTGATTCTCCCAATGTTGCTGGCAAAGTAGAAAAAATCCACATTTCACCCAATCAAGACGTATACAAAGGACAACTGATTTACCAAATCGATCCGACACAATATGAGATTTCTTATCATCAAGCACAACAAACGCTAGCTTCTGCACAAGCTGAGTTGGATGTCGCCTATCAAGATATCAGTATTTCCAGAAACGCATACCAAGCAGTGATTCAAGAGTTGGACACCTTAGAAAGCGAACTCAATTCCGCAAAAGCCGATTACCAACTGCAAAGCAAAATGCTAAAACGGTACCGTGAGCAAAACCGAGTCGTCAACAACACGATTACGGCCAGTGATATCGATAAACAAGAAACAGCGATGACTCTTGCCAAGCAAAATGTTACCACAATAGAGTCACAGATTAACACTCAGCAGATTGATATTGAGAGGGCAAAACTCGCCATTGAAACATCTGAATTAAACGCCAAAACCAAACAAACTCAGTTGAAAACCACTCAACAGCAGGTTGCGAAAGCCAAGTGGGATCTCGACAGCACTAAAATATACGCACCCATTGATGGCTTCGTGACAAATTTCATTCTTCGTGAAGGTCAACTGGTCTCTCGGCTACCTAGAATACAGATGTATACCAATGAAAAATATGTACTCATGCGCGTCAATCACCAAGCCCTGCGAAAAATCAAAGTAGGACAAGTAGCCGAGTTCGCGTCTTCTGTTTATCCAGGAAAAATATTTTCCGCGCATGTTGAAGGTATCGTTGAAGCGACTGGAGAATCTCAAGGCAATCTGCTCGGTTGGGACGACTCTGTTCGGCTTACAACAGGAAACAATCTACAAAACAAACATCATTTCGTACGCCTAAAGGTGGATGAGCCGCTTGGTTACGATATACCCGTTGGTTCTGTGGGTCTGGCTTGGGTCAGTGCAGAAAAGCCTATCGGCTTTATGGCTTTTCTTGATGTGCTACGAGGCATCATTATACGTATGAAGTCACAGCTATATTATTTTTATTCAATCTAAAGTGAGGTGATAGATCTTCCGCTAGTACTTTGCCAAAAATTATTAGCAATATAAGCGAATTTGCAAAATGCATTTTTATTTTGCAAAAAATTGATATAAAAGCGACCACCACCGCCCAATAAATAAGCAATTAAGCACTGTAAAACTTGGCACATATAATGCTTTATTGAAAGTGGCTCTCTGTAAGTCGAGAGTCACCTAGCCAACTGACGTTGTTAGTGAATAGAGCATTGTTCACAATTCTACAAGCCAATCTCGCTTCTTGAGATTGGCTTTTTTTATTCAAATTTGTATTTGTGATGGGTTGGAAAATGTAGAGTCTGCATAGAAGAAAACCCCACTAGACTCTCGCCTAATGGGGTTTATTCTTACTCGCAGCATTCCAGCTACTAACCAGTGCTCCCTGCATCAATTCCCTGATAGTAAACTGATTCCTTCAGCTCTTTCCTTAACTTCGCCTTCCTAGCGGTGTCCATAGCGTCCAGCTCGTTAACTTTCCTAGTTAACTCTCTTCGCTTTATCCTAAAGCGGTGTCCTTTAAACTGTCTTCCTGACAGCTCTTGCCTAGTTCCATTAAGCATCCATTAACTTTCCTTGTTGTAACCATCCTAGTTACTTGCGTCCAGTCAATGTCCTTTTTTGCTTTCCCTGCTGATTATTCATCCTAAACAATCGAATCTTCTTTCCTGAAGATGACCTATCCGTGGGTCTTTCCTGTTCCATGCCTGCATCCTGCTGACAACTTAAGATTATGATAAAGAGGCCATTTAACAACGAGGAATTTTAAATCAATTAACTCCCTTTGTAGCTAAAAAATATAAATTTCTAATTTATACAACAACTTAAAATAAAACCAGGGCTATAATCATATCAAAAACCATCACTATGCTTACGAATTTGTAGGAAATATCTCACAAGCTACAAAGCCTTTTACTTACAAGGCTATATTATTACCAAAGCGATTAATGCGATCAAAATCACACAAAATATAAGACTAAACAAAAGACCTGACGACAAAACGAATTTTTCTGGACTAACTCAGGACAAAACAGGATATTATCTTTCAGAATAAGCGGTTAATTATCCTATATAGGGTTTTCTTTCATAGAGGAACAACAACATGATTTCTAAATGGGCGCAGCGATTTTATCAAATGGCCGTTCTCGTAGGCTCTTGGAGTAAAGATCCATCAACTCAAGTCGGGGCGGTTATCACAAAGCAAAATCGAATCGTTTCAGTCGGCTTCAATGGCTATCCGCACGGTATATCAGACAGTGCAATGACAGACGACCGAGAGATGAAATACCTTAAGACTCTCCATGCCGAGGAAAATGCGATTCTGTTTGCCAAACGTGACTTAGATGGCTGCGAGATTTGGGTTACGCATTTCCCTTGCCCTAATTGCGCTGCGAAAATCATTCAAACAGGTATATCCGCTGTCTATTGTCCTGAGCAAACCCAAGATTTTCTATCTCGCTGGGGAGATAAAATTAAAGTCAGTCAAGAAATGTTTCTACAAGCAGGTGTCGACGTTCATTGGCTACCTATCAACGAACTACACAGCGACATTTAGTTGCTCAAGAGCATCAAATAGCTGCTGGGATTTGTAGGGTTTGGACAAATAAGCGTCCATCCCTGCTTCAAAACAGCGATCGATTTCTTCCGGTAAAACACTTGCAGTAAGAGCAACGATAGGTACATGACTTTTACCCAATTCCTTTTCCCAAGCCCTAATATTTCTCGTCGCTGTGAGACCATCCATAACTGGCATCATACAATCCATAAGTATTGCCGTATAATGTTGCTCTGATTGGACCATTGCAACGGCTTCAGCCCCATTGCTTGCGATCTGATACTCGATACCTATTTTTTCAAGAAAAAAACTGGCTATTTTCTGATTCATCAAGTTGTCCTCTACAATCAAAATACAACCTGTTCCACTTGTGGGATAGACTAACTCTCGCTCCTGCCCTGAATCCGCTGCGTTATGCTCTATAGATCGAGTTGCTTTGAATATCGCCGACTCAAGCCGACGACCCAAAAATGGAAGAGTAAGGTTTGAAGATACTAAGGCCCCGTAGTCTGATGATATGTACAGGTGATGTTGAAGTCCAATAATCTCTGCAAACTGAAAATGTGCTTTTAATGAAGCAAGATCTTGACGTGAGCTATATTGTGGGTGGTAGCTGTAGAAAATCACATCAAATTGCTCGTTAAGCAAGATGGCACTGTGTGTATTCGAGACTTTAGCCAATACCAAACCAAAACGCTCAACTTCACTTTGTACTAGAGCACTATAGTGACTTTCATTCACCACCAGCAGTGCGTTGCCCTTAAATATACGCCTGCCTTTATCCTCAGAACAAACGCCGTGCGCTGGCACTTTGAAGCTAAAGCAACTCCCCTCGCCAAGTGTCGAGTTAACCGCCACTTTCCCACCCATGAGTTCGGCGATTTGACGACAAATGGTCAGGCCTAACCCTGTGCCACCATAGCGACGGGTAATTCCTTCGTCTTGTTGAATGAACGGCTGGAAGATCTCCTCCAATTTTTCATTCTGTATTCCAATACCGGTATCCAAGACTCTAAAGTGCAAAAATAAGAGATCATCCTCATTACAGAGCTCAACAACAACAGAAACCCTACCATCTTGTGTAAATTTAACCGCATTGCTCAGCAAGTTCATAAGAATTTGCTTAAAACGGAATTCATCCAAAAGTAAATTTTCTGGTATGTTTGAAGCGAAGTTGACGCTCAGTTCAACTTGCTGCTTTAAGGCTTTAGTGCTTACCATGCTCATTACCTCAAAAGTTACCTCACGAATATCGGTATGACTTGGAGATAATTCGAGATTTCCTGATTCAATTTTCGATAAATCAAGAATGTCATTAATAAGTACCAGTAGAGCTTGGGATGAGACGTCAATATCAGATAGGATCTCTCTCTGAGATGAATTGAGATGACTATCCGATAAAATCTCCGTCATCCCGATAATCCCATTGAGTGGTGTTCTAATCTCATGCGACATATTAGCCAAAAAAGCACTTTTGGTCTGGTTTGCTGATTCGGCACTTTCTTTAGCAAGCAGCAAAGCCTTTTCGTAGTCTTTCTGCACTTGGATGATATAATTCACACCCTGAGCAAATTGAGTAAACTCATCTTTACCATCAACAGACACTAAATCGGTATTTTTGCTGCTTGACAAACCTCCTAATACCACAAGAATGTCAGTCAATTTTGAATTAATACGGTATAAGGTACTCGCCCCCCAGAAAAACATCGCAGCAAAAACAAGGGCTCCTACTGTAGCAAAAAAGTACAAAGTGTATTGATTCCATTTAATGTTGCTCATCAAATCACGACGAAGCTGGTCAGATAAGGCTTCAAGGCGTTTTTCTACTTCTCGATTATGATTTTCCAACTCAAAGGGAAACGTCACAAAGCCTTCGCTATTTGTCGAAGTGCGTTTTTCAAAATATTGGCTACGTTGTGACATGACTTTTGGTAAAACATCCAGTAAAGGCTCTGTATGAATTAGGTGAACACTTAGATTGACAATTCTTTCAAAATAAAATTGTTGCCTCTCACTAATTTTAAAGTAGTCCTCTACATACTGTGCATACGTCAGTTGGTTAACTTCTATCTCTTGGACAAGCCACGCTTCGCGTTCCATCCAAAAATACAACCAATTGAGATCACTCATCGCCAATTCAAGTTGATGAATATCCAAATCCAAATTGTGGCTCTCTATCGACTGCACTGAAGTGTAAAGTAACAATAAGGCGTTGTAGATGTCATGACCTTTATTCAAGCGCTCGCTATCATCCAGATCAGCAGTGTCAGGTATCAGTTGTAAAAGTGAGTTGATGTTAGCGAGAGTACCATTGGAGCCATGAAATCCGTGATGATTGTGTTTTTCGGTATGTGCCACTTGGGCGACTTTATTTACTGATTTTAGCGCAAGAATTTGACCATTGTTTCTGGTGTTTTTGTCATTACTTCCATCAAGCATTTGAGACACATATCTGGTCAGCTGTTTCAGGTATTTCAGCGATTCAATTTTCTCCATAACAACATGATTGCTATGGAGCTTAACTTGAATATCCCGAACTGCATTTACCGAAAGCACGACAATCATTAACGTCGGGATAAGACATAAAATCAACAGCCGATTTTTAATCGAAATATTGGTAAGTAGCATTGAGACTCGTTCCTTCGAATCATTTAACAACCACTAAAAATTCAATATTAGACGATACGCGCTCAATGTATTGTCTAAAACACGGAATTTATACATTTTTAACCTCTACAACACAGAATATTTGATTTTGCCATCTCTACTTTTCCTTTGTGTGCATGGTTTTTTCAAAATTGATTGATCTAGTTAATGATATACTTTCAACACTCTCAGATAACTTTGTATATCAACATATCACGCAACAAAAACGTGACACCCTCCCCAATAATCACCCACTTCAACAAATTCGGTGCGGAATATTGTGAACTGTGTATTTTTCGATAAAAAAAAAGTATCACTTAATAAAAAAGTCAACCGCAAAAATACGACAATATTTCTAATAAAAATCAATAAACATTCACCGAAACGCGGTATTATTTTTTCTAGCAGAAAAAGAGCCAAGGTATTACAATTCGCGCCATAAAAATAAATATATTACATCCTCTACAACACTAACCCTACACATTAGTGAAGTAGAATCAGTCCTATAAACGTGAAAGGTCCCCAAAAACAATGAGTCCAGAGAAACATCTTCTAGACTGGCAAACAAGCCAAACGATTGCGGAAACAATCTCCCCCCTACTTGGTCAACTCTATCGCGAAAAAGGCGTTGAAGTTTTACTCTTTGGTAAAACTATGGTCAACGCTGCAACTATCGATATTATCAAGGCACACAAACTCGCGCGAAGATATACTGGGACTCTTTTGTCTACAGAACAAACGTTGCCACTGATTAAAGCCTTATCCGAAATGGAACTCTCACCATGTAGAGTTGACATCGGCCAACTTGCTCATCAGTTTTGGCAAGGCCGCGATGATGACTATGGCGTTAAGGATTTCCTACATACGTCTTTACTTGGTGCAATGAATGGTGAAACGGTCACAGAACCTCGAAACGTCGTGCTCTATGGATTTGGTCGTATCGGTCGACTTCTCACTCGCCTTTTAGTAGAAAAAAGTGGTCCCGGCTATCCTTTGCGGCTACGAGCGGTCGTCGTACGAGGCGGCAAAAAAGGGGATTTGGAGAAACGAGCAAGCTTGCTGCGAAGAGATTCTGTTCATGGCCAGTTTAATGGCAGCATTATCGTTGACGAAGAGCGCAAAGCTATTATTGCCAATGGCAATTACATTCAGTTTATTTATGCAAACACGCCCGAAGAAGTTGACTACACTGCCTATGGCATCAACAACACTTTAGTCGTTGACAATACCGGAGTATGGAGAGACAGCGAGGGACTTAGCCGACATCTTGGATGTAAAGGCGCAGAAAAAGTCCTTCTAACCGCACCAGGAAAAGGTGAGATCAAAAACATAGTATTTGGCGTTAACGAGAATACTATTCTTGCACAAGATACGATCATTTCGGCCGCGAGTTGTACCACCAACGCTATTACACCAGTACTTAAAGCGGTAAATGACAAATATGGCATTACTTCAGGTCATATAGAAACTGTCCATTCTTTCACCAATGATCAAAACCTTATTGACAATTTTCACTCCGGAGAGCGCCGCGGGCGCAGTGCTTCTCTAAATATGGTGTTGACCTCTACAGGCGCAGCCAAAGCGGTGGCAAAGGCACTGCCTGAGCTAGCGGGTAAGCTGACAGGTAACGCAATCAGAGTACCTACACCAAATGTCTCTATGGCCGTTGCCAATCTCAACCTTGATACTGTGGCCGATAAAAACGAGCTTAATGCCTACTTGCGCGAAATGGCTCTAAAATCAGAGCTTTCTGCCCAAATCGACTATACCGAATCGACCGAAGTCGTCTCAACTGATTTGGTTGGCTCTCGTTTTGCTGGCGTGGTAGATGGTGCGGCTACTATCGCACAAGACAAACGCTGTGTGCTTTATATATGGTATGACAATGAATTTGGATATAGCTGCCAAGTTGTTCATTGTATGGAACAAATGATGGGTGTTCGTTACAAAACTTACCCTAGCGTATAACCTGATTTTCTTCCTAACAAAACTTAGGAACATGCCTCCACAACAATAATAATAATCTATCCCATCTTTGCCGCTTTTTTAAAAGGCGGCTTTTTTATTTGTGTATTCATGTTTGGTTCATTTATGACGCTTTAATATACAAATATCAATAGTGAGGTTTAAGTATATGAATAAGATGATTGCCAGCGTATTAGCGCTCTTTATTGGTTTATTTACCATTGCTTTTAGCATCATAATGCTCGTCCCTTTGACGATTATCGCACTTCTAACAGGCAAAAAAATCGAAAAGTCACTCCGCCAGCGCGCTTCACAATTCCAGAGCCAAACAAGAGGCACTGTATTGGAGGGAGAATATGAAGACATCTCAAAATAGTCTCAATAATGATGAACTCAGGACCCAAAAAACCATTGCATTGACCTTCTATATAGCCGCTGTTACTACAGCGGTGATCATTTGCCCCATTCCATATTGACAAACCATTCATATCAAGCCTTCTCACCCGCCCTTAGCACGATAGCGATACACTTCCCCCCGCTAATTCTGGGGAATATGATTTTTTTCGACTAAGCTGGAATTAATTGTTGTATTTAATTAATACCTTTGTTAGTTAGTCTAAGGTTTAATAATTATTGAAGGATTGACAGATGAGTAATGGTCAACGAGCAATTACACTTCGCTTTTTAGCAGAACCAGCGGATGTCAACTTTGGCGGAAAAGTCCATGGTGGAGCGGTAATGAAATGGATTGACTTGGCAGCCTATGCCAACGCTGCGGCATGGAGTGGAAAATACTGCATTACCGCCTACGCAGGAGGAATCCGTTTTGTCGCACCTATACATGTGGGCAACCTTGTTGAAGTCAGTGCCAAGGTTATCTACACAGGCAAGACATCCATGCACATCGCCATTGATGTACAAGCGAGTGATCCAAAAGTACTAGAAAACCGCCTAACCACTCACTGCATTGTCATAATGGTCGCCGTTGATGAGCAAGGAAAACCCTCCCCCATTCCTGAATGGATTCCAGAAACACAAGATGATATCCAACTTAGAGACTCGGCAATAAGGTTAATGAATATGCGGACACAAATAGGTGAAGAAATGGAAGCGCATGTGAAATACCTTAAATAAGCCCTTAGAGGAAAATTGAGGTTGTGTCATTTTTTCTTCATCTTTAATTGATTAAATAGCAGCCCAGTATTTGAGGGAAGGGACATGACGTGCAGTTGAGTGAGATCACACTGAGTGAAGAAACATTAACCAACAAGAAGGCCATTGAATATCAGTGGGTAAGAAGCTTGTATGTCAGCGGATATGCCAGTCAAGACATTAATCACTATATCCAAACATGCTTTGGCGGAGACGATGTGTTTGCCGATTTATTTCGCAAAGTCGCCCTCTCACAGGAAAGCCTATACGTACTACTAAGATACTTGGGCTGTGCTCCTTCAAGCCGAGAGTTCTAACACTTCAATCAATTTCTAACACTTCCATCAATACTGGAAGAACTACCCTGTTCGACAACGCCTCACTATTTTGCACCAATAAAAAAACCCGAATGACTCGGGTTTTGGTTACAAAAACTGTTAGTCGTAACATCGTAAGGAATTTTAGCTAACAGCCAGCTATGCGTAACGCCAGATGTGCTCTCTCCTTAACTGATCGGCGGCCAAACCAAAGTAGGTTAAGTCGAGAAACCGTCGGGTAACCTTTCAGCCACCCTTATTATTGTAATTAGCCCTTAACACCGCCGGCGGTCAACCCTCCAACCAACCAACGTTGTGCTAATAGGAATACAATCGTTATTGGTAATGCAGACAAAACTGCTGCTGCAGCAAAATCGCCCCACAAATAGTTTTGTGGGTATAAATACTGCTGCATACCAACCGCTAACGTATAGGAGTCTACATCAGAAAGTAGTACTGACGCCACTGGAACTTCACCAATAACCATGATGAATGACAAGATAAAGACAACCGCAAGAATCGGTACAGACAGTGGTAAAAGAACCAACCTAAAGGCTTGCCATGGTGTTGCGCCATCGAGTGCAGCCGCTTCTTCAAGAGAAGTGTCTATGGTCTCGAAGTATCCCTTAATTGTCCATACGTGCAACGCGATACCACCAAGATAGGCGAATATTAGTCCACCATGCGTATTCAAGCCCAAAAACGGGATGTATTGCCCGAGTTTATCAAACAATGCATAGATAGCGACGAGTGCCAATACAGGAGGAAACATCTGAAAGACCATCATAGATTTAAGAAGCGTATTTTTGCCCCTAAACTTCATTCGCGCAAAGGCATACGCTGACGTGGTTGAAAGAGCAACAATCATAATCGATGAAATACCAGCCACTTTGACTGAGTTCCACAACCAAGTAAGAACAGGGAAAGGTGGTGACGTAATCGTCCCGTCGTCATTGGTTACCGAGAGCCCCAGCGCTAGCTTCCAATGCTCTAGCGAAGGGTTATCCGGTATAATACTTCCTATTGCAAAATTGCCTTCTCGTAGTGATATTGCAACAATCATCAATAGTGGAAAGAGAATTAAAGCAAGAAAACACCACAATAATATATGTGTTGCCCAAACTCTGTATTTCAGTGATTGGCCCTGTACCATCGCCATTACAACTCTCCTTAATCTTGAGCCACTTTGGTTACGCGGAGATTGAGCAGTGCTAAAGCCCCGACGAGAAGGAAAATAAGTGTCGCTATTGCGCTTGCCAAACCGAAGTTTTGCCCTCCAGCACCCTCGAAAGCTATTCGATAGGTATAATTCACGAGTAAATCAGTGTGACCGGCTCTCTCCGTTGTCCCTAACATATTTGGACCACCTTGAGTGAGTAACTGAATCAATACAAAGTTATTGAAGTTAAATGCAAAGCTCGCAATCAAAAGAGGCGTTAGCGGTTTAATCATCAATGGTAAAGTAACAAAACGGAAATTATCAACAAAGTTCGCTCCATCAATGGCTGAAGCTTCATACAAATCGTCAGGGATCGCTTTGAGTAAGCCCATACATAAAATCATAATATATGGAAACCCAAGCCAGGTGTTGACAATAATAATCATCAGTTTGGCCATGAGAGGATCAGAAAACCAACTTGGGCTAATACCAAAAAGTGCTTCCAACACCATATTAATTTCACCAAAACTTTGGTTAAACAGCCCCTTAAAAATCAATATTGAAATAAATGCTGGTACGGCATATGGCAAAATTAAGAGCACACGATAAATCGAACGACCTTTTAACGCCTCCCACTGGACGATGTTTGCTAAGATCAGGCCAATCATAAGAGTTAACCCAACACTTAGTGCAGAAAAAACCACTGTCCAAACAAAAATACTGACAAAGGGCTGTTGAATCCCTTCTTCTTTCCAAACTCTCTCGAAGTTATGCATTCCTACTGTAACAATATATCCAGGAGAAACAGTAGCACCAGTAAACGCTCCTTTATCGTCGATCGGTTGATAAAAGCCTATAAGGTTATTAGGCTTTAGATACTGGTTGGTTTCATTGTTATAAAGAGTCTCACCATCATCCTGCAATGTATAAAGTGGTCCGATGGCCGCAAATTTACGTAAGTTACTCATACGTATCACTTCACCGGATGGCAAAAATAAATCAATACTGCCAAGCAGAGATTTATTTTTGATGATGGTTTTTATATTTTCCTTTTTGCCGTCAACCCGTTGTGTTTGTGACAAATGCAGTTCACGGTTTAACTTGTCCCAGCTAAATTCATTGGTGATATATTGTTGCCCTTCCTTACTGATCAGGATGCGATGCCCATTGGCTGTGCTAATTAATGAAAATGGATAACTTTCTCCACTTTGATAGGTGCGTTCGAGTAAAACGGATTGTGCCCGTTCAAAAGAGAGCTGATTTTTAGCACTGTAGTTGGTGAATGCAAGGCTCACCGTGTAGATCAAAGGAAAGAGAATAAATAAAATCATACCCGCAATACCTGGGTAGATATAACGGTGTGCATATGTTTTGTTGCTGCCAAAAATAAATAATGCCAGTGCCGTAATGACAAGAGTGAGAAGCGCAAACGCCATCTCTCCTCTTGAGTACATTAAAATAGTTGCGTAGCCATTGATAACACCAACTAAGGCCAGAAGCACCCATTTTATCAATACATTTTTGTTTGAAGGCAAGCTCACTCTTGGTGATCGCATAGTGCCCGTATCCTGAACCGACTGCATATAATACCCTGCTCGCGATAGTAAAAACATGAGTGAGGACAGATTCCTCACTCTAAAACATCCAATTACTGTGTCATTCTTGCTTGAGCAGCTTTAAGTGCATCAGGAACACTTTGTCGACCATCAACAACGTTGTCTAGCGCATCTTTCATGCTATACCAAAAGGTTGTAAACTGAGGGATATTCGGCATAATTTCTCCATTCATCGCATTATCCATAGTTGCTGCAATACGAATATCTGAATCAATTAACTTCTGGAATGATTTCAAGGCAACAGCGCCAAGCGGCTTATCATCATTAAGGCTTTTAAGCCCTTGGTTTGTGAGTAAATAGTTCTCCAAGAATTCTACCGCCAGCTCTTTGTTAGGAGAAACCGAACTTATTCCTCCTACCCAAACACCAACAAAAGGTTTTGACACCTGACCATTAAATTTAGGTAACGTGGTGACACCATAATCGATACCCGCTTTATCAATGTTCGACCATCCCCATGGGCCATTGATTATCATTGCAACATTCCCTGCCGCAAATTCAGATTCGGATACTGAGTAGTTCATATCAGCCGAGATAACTTTATTTTTTATCATGTCATTGATAAAAAATAGAGAGGCCTGAACACCCTCCTTCGCGACACCCACGTCTTGGGTGTCATAGCCATTTTTGACTTTCTTAAATGCATACCCACCATCTGCAGACAAAAGTGGCCAAGTAAAGTAGGCACCATCTCTCAGCGGCCACATAATCGCTTTCTTGCCTGATTTCTGCAATTTTGCATTCAGAGCGGGAATTTCTTCCCATGTTTTGGGTGGTGTTGAAAGTAGAGCCTTGTTGTAGATTAAGGAAACTGACTCAACAGCTACGGGGTAAGCTATCTTTTTACCTTTATAACTTGCCGCGTCCCAAGCAAACTCAACGATTCCCTGCTCAACGTCTTTCGATGGTTTTATTTCAGTAAGTAACCCAGCTTCTGCATAACCACCAAAACGATCATGAGCAAAGAATATAATATCTGGCCCTTCTCCAGCCGCAGCGGCTTTAGGAAATTTTTCTTCTAACTTCTCGGGGAAAGCGACGGTTACTTCAATACCGGTTTCTTCTTCAAAGCGTTTACCAACCTCAGCCATTCCTTCATAAGCTTTGTCTCCTCCGACCCACACAGTCAGTTTTCCTTCTTCGATGGCCGCATGAGCATTTATAGCGGTCACTATCGCGAGTACACTTAGGGTTATTTTGCTGAGAGGATTTTTCATGTCCACATCCTTTTTGTATATGAATTCTAGGCTCAAACTACTGAGGACTCATCGCCTCATTTGACCATGTATTTTCGCCAAATTATCAATTAACTCATCATCCCATCTTCTACGCCTTGGCTATTATGGCGTATTTTCGTGATCTTCATCGGTGGACAAAAAGGATGTAAATCACAAAAATTTCATAGGCCGTGATCCAATTCACCAATAAGCAGACTGTTTCTTTGATTTTGATCCGGATAAACGCTGAGTGAATAAAGACATCTACTCCCTAACGACTCACCCCTTGCCCAATAACCAATAGGAGGATGAACATTCGAGTAAAACAAAGCAAACTGGACTCGTCCCAGAGTGGATAGTAGGAACCTTTCCCAGCCTGTTCGGTTCACCGTAAAGCTGGGTTGCATTGCCGAGAGTACAGTGATAGAAAATCGTTGCCTGACACCAATGACGCGCTCAAGTCGCAAGTTTTTTGTCTGTCATGCAACAGTAATCATCGTCACCCAAAGGAACAACTCTGTATTGGCTCTGACGGGTGATGACAACGTCATCATCCTTATTTCTTGAACTGAGTTTACCGCTCTGTATCAACAAGGTATGGGAGCTTCCAACCAGAACATATCGTGCGATTGATTGGTTCAGAAAGCAAGCCAGTCCGTACTTTCATGTCGGATAGGTCCTGCTCGTAAAGGCAAACCCTAATAGATATAGCTGCATGATGATAACCCATAGACCAAAGCGCAGTTGAAAAAGAATAGTGATCGAGGATAAACGAGATGGCAAGTGTCACGTTAAAGAATGTATCTAAGGCATATGGCGACGTATTAATCTCAAAGAACGTTGATCTAGGCATAGCAGAAGGCGAATTTGTTGTCTTTGTAGGACCGTCCGGCTGTGGAAAATCGACTCTACTACGTTGTATTGCTGGCCTAGAAGACATTACATCAGGTGAACTTTATATCGACTCGCAGTTGATGAACGATGTTGAGCCATCAAAACGCGGTGTGGGTATGGTCTTCCAATCCTACGCCTTGTACCCACACCTGAATCTCTATGAGAATATGTCATTTGGTCTCAAACTGAGTAAAGCAAATAAGACAGAAATAGATAAACGAGTCGAGAACGCAGCCGATGTGCTTCAGCTCACCCATTTACTCGATCGTCAGCCCAAAGCTTTGTCAGGAGGACAAAGACAGCGCGTCGCGATCGGTCGAACTTTAGTGTCACAACCTAAAGTCTTTCTTCTCGATGAGCCTCTATCAAACTTAGATGCAGCTCTAAGAGTACAGATGCGCTCTGAAATCACCAAGCTTCAAAGAAAACTCGGCTGTACAATGATTTATGTAACACATGACCAAGTCGAAGCAATGACAATGGCAGATAAAATAGTCGTCCTTGACACAGGCTGCGTGGCACAAGTTGGCAAACCACTAGAACTCTACCATTATCCGAACAATCGTTTCGTTGCTGGCTTCATTGGGTCACCCAAAATGAACTTTATCAGTGTGTTCATTGAGGCCGTAGAAGAAGATAGAGTGATGGTTCAACTGGCCAATGGTACCGTCTTTTGGATTCCTGTTGATGGCCAAACAGTTACACGTGGTTCACGCATGTCATTGGGCATCAGACCAGAGCACTTATTACCCAGTGGTCAAGGTGATGCTACGATAGAAGGTAAAATTAATATTGTTGAAAAGCTCGGTAATGAAACCCAAGTTTATCTACATATTGATGCGGCAGATGCTGATGTTATCTATCGAGAGCCCGATACATTGGCCATAGAGGTGGGACATAAGTTTGCTGTCGATATCCCTGCCCATCGTTGCCATCTGTTTCACAGTGACGGTTCTGCGTGTCAGCGCTTATATAAAGAAGCTGGTGTCGGTTTCTAGATTACCCCCTAAGCCGTTGACAACTTGTGTCACAACCAAGATTGATATTGAAATTATGTAAAAGGAGCAAGATATGCTCCTTTTTTCTAACCTTGCTGAATTTTTTTATGTCCTTGCTCTAAATGCACAAAGTCCACTAAATCATCACCAGAGACCTGATAAGCTTTGTGATCACCAAGCGATTCTGTCGTACCTTAATTACCAAGCGACTTTGTCATTACGTTAAC
>NZ_BSPW01000044.1 GCF_030161235.1 Vibrio zhanjiangensis
ATGTAAGGATACGACAGAGTCGAATGGTATTTATCCCGTCAAGATCCCTCAGTAATGACAGTCAAGATCCCTCAGTAATGACATCTGGCAGTTGATCAATTGTCCAGTTTGCGATGCCCCAATCAATGATCTCACTCACACTACTTTGTTTAATTTCTTTATTTAATTCAAAACCTAAAAATTGCATGGCATCAATCAAAATCGGTTTAGGCTGGTTTATATCTATCGCTGGTGCGTGATTTTGTTTGGACAGTTTTTGACCTAATTTGTCTAAGGCTAATGGAAGATGCACGTAGTGAACGGGTGGATGATTGAGAATATGATACAAACTGATCTGTCTGCCTGTTGGCTCAATTAAATCAGCACCGCGAACTATTTCGGTCACACCCTGATCGATATCATCAACTACGACAGCCAAATTATAAGCAAATAGGCCATCTCTGCGTTTAACAATAAAGTCTTCTTTGGCAAGATCTGATGGTACTCGAAACTGGCCATGTTTTTTGTCGTTAAAACATTCTACGGGATGAGTCATGCGCAGCCTAATGGCACAATTGTCGCTCGTTTCTATCATCTTCTCTCGGCAAGTTCCGTTATAGTATCCGCCCATTGCCTTGACTTGTTTACGTGTACATTGGCAATAGTAAGCTTGCCCAGAGTTTAGCCAAAAGTCCAGTTGCGCTTGATACACAGAGTGACGTTGACTTTGATAAACAACTTCTCCATCCCAGTGAAGGTGATAGGCCTCCAGAGTTCGTAAAATGAGATCTGCCGCTCCCGCTACTTCTCTTGGGGGATCGAGGTCTTCAATGCGCACTAACCATTTCCCTTGCAAAGATTTTGCTTGAAAGTAGCTGCCTAGCGCTGCAATAAGAGACCCAAAGTGCAGCGGACCTGAGGGAGAGGGTGCAAAGCGGCCAATGTAAGTCATCTCAATTGTCTCGTCTCGCTAAATTAAAAAGGGAGCCATAGCTCCCTCTAGTGCCAGTGTTATTTTCACACTTAGCCTTGCATTTGCTTCTCTTTGATCTCCGCCAGCGTTTTACAGTCGATACACAAATCAGCTGTTGGGCGAGCCTCCAATCGGCGAATACCGATTTCTACACCGCAAGATTCGCAGAAACCAAAATCATCTTCCTCAATCTTATTCAGGGTTTTTTCAATTTTTTTAATCAGACGACGCTCGCGATCCCGGTTGCGGAGCTCCAAGCTAAATTCTTCTTCTTGAGATGCACGATCCACTGGATCTGGGAAATTTGCAGCTTCATCCTGCATGTGGTGAACGGTGCGATCAACTTCTTCCCTAAGTTGGTTACGCCACGCGGTCAAGATTTTAGTGAAATGAGCCATTTGCTCTGATGACATATATTCTTCACCAGCTTTCTCTGTATATGGCTCAACCCCTGCAATGGCTAGGATGCCTAGCGCTTTTTTCTTTGATTCTGGCATGCAGCATCTCCTACTAACACCTAATCTACTGCCCTCGCAGTTAGATTTTAAGGCGGCTATCTATAGCAAAAAGAACAATGTGAGGCAAACACTCTAGAGTAAACTTACTGTCAATGTGAAGATGACATCATTTTTTCTCTTAACCAATGAAACGAATAGGTTTTACTAGTTTCATTTCCGTATTTGATAGCTGTGCCAAGTAACACAGTATTTCAACGCCTTGTTCTTGCGCGTTCTTCAATAATTTTGAATATTGTGGGTCTATATGGTGTGCAGGAGAGACTTTTTCAATACCAGAATGCAAAACTGTGAATAAAAGTACTGCTCTGTATCCATTTTGGACCATTTTTGTGAGCTCTCTCAGGTGCTTCTGTCCACGAGTCGTTACAGCATCGGGAAAGTAGCCCTGACCTTGATGTACTTCATCAAGTAATGTCACGCTTTTCACCTCTATATAGCAGTTAGGTTGTTGAGATGATATGAGCAGTATATCAATTCGACTATTTTCTTCTCCATATCTCACTTCGGTCTTCAGTTGTTCATATCCAACCAACTCCGATATTATTCCGGCGTCGATTGCTTCTACCGCGAGTTGGTTTGCCCTTGCAGTATTAACACAGATGGTGTCGCCATGCTCAGTATGTGTTAGTTCCCAGCTATGGGGATATTTTCGTTTAGGGTTGTCTGATGTCGAATACCAAATAGTGTCTCCGACATTGGCGCAGCCAGTCATTGACCCAGTATTGGCGCAGTGAATAGTCATTTCTGATTCATTGGCTAAGCGGACATCGGCAAGAAAGCGTTTGTAGCGCTTAATCAAGGTTGCAGATTGTAGCTGAGGTTCAAACTTCATTTGAGAGCGAATTTATGTACAATATTTGCATTATTACATCATAAGGTTTCCCCATTGTCACAGCTACCTATAGAGAGCGTGATGCCAGAGTTGCTCTCTGCTGTCCAAGTTCATTCTCAAGTGATTCTCAAAGCGGCACCAGGTGCTGGTAAATCGACCCATTTTCCACTGCAATTATTGCTTCAGGCCGCAGTTGACGGAAAGATAATCATGCTAGAGCCAAGGCGTCTGGCAGCGCGAAATATTGCTCACTATTTAGCTCATCAGCTTGGGGAAAGCGTCGGGCAACGCGTTGGCTATCGAGTGAAAGGTGAAGTAAAAGTCAGCACCGATACTAAGTTAGAGATCGTGACTGAGGGGATCTTAACCCGAATGATCCAAACTGATCCGGAACTTTCCGATATATCACTACTGATTTTTGATGAATTTCACGAGCGGAGTATTCATGCTGATACTGCTTTGGCGCTGTCTCTTGAAGTTCAGGATGTGTTTCGACGTGATTTGAAGCTCGTGATAATGTCAGCAACATTAGATCAAGATGCGCTTGGTCAATTGATGCCAGACGCGGCATATATCGAATCACAAGGACGAAGCTTTCCTGTTGATTATCGATACCCCCCTATCAAACCCAACCAAGGGTTTGAACACGTTATGGTGGCACAGATCCATACCTTGTTGGAAAGAGAAACCGGCTCACTATTAGCGTTTTTGCCCGGTGTCACGGCCATAAAACGTGTGGCTGAGAATCTATCTGGTTTACCAGAGTCTATAGATATTTGTCCATTATACGGGCAGTTGAGTTTTCAGCAGCAACAGGCAGCCATTCAGGCTTCTACTGAAGGACGGCGAAAAGTTGTGCTGGCCACTAATATTGCCGAAACATCTTTAACGATAGAAGGCATACGTATTGTAATAGATTCAGGCTTACAGCGTATTGCTAAGTTTGATGTGAAAAATGGCGTCACTAAGCTTGAACAAACTCGTATTGCGCAATCATCGGCAGAGCAAAGGGCTGGTCGGGCTGGGCGATTAGAACCCGGTATTTGTGTCAGGTTATATTCAAAAAATCAGCTTGATCAACAACCAGAGGTTCCTCTAGCCGAGATTTTGTCGGCAGATTTGTCGGCTTTAGTGCTCGAATTAGCGCAGTGGGGAGCCGCTGAACCATCGGACTTAAAGTGGCTTGATCTTCCTCCCAAGAGTGCGATTGAACAATCAAAGCAGCTTCTTATGAGACTTGGCCTCATTGACAATACATATCAATTAACAGTGCGGGGAAAGCTCGCTGGTGAATTGGGGGTAGAGCCTAGAATTGCGGCGATGCTAACTTATTCAAATGCAGCTAGTTGGCAAGCTACTGGGCCTGTGGTTGCCGCATTACTCGAATCACCGGAGCGAAATTGCATCAATTTTTTACACTCCTTTGATCGTTTTAAACAAGGGAAACACGCTCAGCAGAAAGAGGTGTATCAACGAAGCTTAGCATTGGCACGCAAACTCAAAGCAGACTTTTCACTTCGACATCTTGATGAATCCATAGTGGCTGTTATGTTAGCAACGGCTTTTCCTGATCGAATCGCACAGTTACGTGACAGACAAATCGGAAAGTTTTTGCTCGCGAACGGCCATGGAGCGGAAATGGCGAGTGAGGAAAGGCTTTCTACTGCAGATTATTTAGTTGTTGCTGATCTTATACGTAGCCACTCAGGATCATCACGTATTTTTTTAGCTGCGGAACTGGAATTGTCTTCAATTGAGCAATGGTGTCCTGAGCTGGTTCAGAGTCATGACCATGTTGATTGGGATGATGCGAAAGGGCGCTTGTTAGCAGAAGCTCAAAAGCGTATCGGACGTTTGGTTATTGAACGAACAGCGTTACCTAGCCCTGAACCTGAAAAAATGACCCAAGCTTTACTCAGCTATGTAAGACGTAAAGGGTTAGTTGTATTAAACTGGTCTGAGAAAAGTAAGCAGCTACTTGAAAGAATTCGCTGTGCTAAGGATTGGCTACCTGAGCAACCATGGCCCAACTCGTCTGATCAAGCGTTGCTGGACAATCTCGAACTTTGGTTAGAGCCTTATTTAGTTGGGGTCAGTTCTCTTAAAACAATGCAGAAAATGGATATTGAACCCGCGTTAATGTCCTATCTTTCTTGGCCTCTAAACCAGAAAATAGACCAATGGCTACCGATAGATTACATGCTTCCAACAGGGACGAAAAAAAAGATTCGTTACCAACAAGGTCAAGAGCCTGTGCTGTCTGTGCGAATGCAGGAAATGTTTGGTGAACAAGTGTCGCCCAAAATAGCGCAAGGGCGTAAAACTTTAATAGTCGAATTGTTATCACCTGCTCAGCGTCCATTGCAAGTCACAGGAGATTTGGCAAGCTTTTGGGCAGGAGCCTACAAAGAAGTACAAAAAGAAATGAAGGGGCGTTATCCCAAGCACATTTGGCCTGATGACCCAGCGAATCATGTGGCGACAACAAAAACGAAGCGACAACTGAACTCATGAGCAAAAAAACAACCTCAAACAATAGCAAGGCGGCAAATAGCAAGAGGCCAGCACGAAAACCTTCATCACCGAAACGTAAAGGAACAACCAATCACCGCAGCTGGTTGCAAGTCGTGTGGAGTGTCTCGTGGAAGGTGTGTCTCGCTGGTTTAGTACTAATCCTCTTTGTTGGTGTTTATCTAGACAGTGTAGTGAGGCAACGTTTTGAAGGACAATTGTTTGATTTACCTACTGTAGTTTATGCTCGAATTTTAAATCTTGCGCCTGGAGATAGTATTTCAATACAAGAAGTGCGTAACGAGTTGGATGTCCTTAACTACCGTAAAGTTCGCCACCCTCGTTACCCCGGTGAATACTCTTCTTCTGCGACTAAAATTGAATTATTTCGTCGTCCATTTGAGTTTACGAACGGACCGGAGCCCGATCGTCATGTGATGCTATATTTTGACTCTTCAGGCTTGAAGCGGATTGAATCACGAGAGACTTCTGGCGATCTTGGCTACTTGCGTATTGAGCCGAAAATGCTGGGTATGTTAGAAAAAGATCATGATGAGCAACGTTTATTTCTCAGGCGAGATCAGTTTCCTGAAATCATGGTTGATGCGCTACTTGTGACCGAAGATAGGGATTTTTATCAGCATGATGGTGTCTCACCACTTGCGATTGCTCGTGCTATGGTTGCTAACTTGAAAGCAGGACGGACGGTTCAGGGGGGAAGTACCCTGACTCAGCAGTTAGCGAAGAATATTTTTCTTTCTAGCGACAGAACGCTGTGGCGCAAGCTTCGAGAAGCTTATATGGCGCTCATTATTGATTACAGATACAGCAAAGATCGTATTTTGGAAGGTTACCTTAATGAGGTTTATCTTGGCCAAAGTCGGGGCGAGGCCATTCATGGTTTTGGATTAGCCTCTCGCTTGTATTTTGGTCAACCTATTCAGGAGCTCAGAATTGATCAGTTGGCCTTACTTGTCGGAATGGTAAAAGGGCCCTCTTATTACAATCCAATCCGTTACCCCGATAGGGCTAAAGAACGTCGAGATCTCGTGTTGCGTTTGATGATGCAACAAGACGTCCTAACTGCCAGCCAATATGAAATGGCTGTTAATCGCCCTCTTGATATTCAAGCGAACCCAAGCATAGCTAGCCGCCAGCCAGCCTACTTTCAGCAACTAAACATTGAGTTAAAAGAAAAGCTCGGAGGTGCGTTCCAGTCTGACGTTGGCTTGAAGGTATTTACATCGCTTGACCCTGTGTCACAACATGAGCTTGAACAGGCAATTGCAAGGAAAATCCCACAATTGAGCCAAGTTGCAGGCAAGTCTTTGGAAGGCGCGGCAATTGCCGTTGATCGTCATACTGGTGAAATTCGCGCCATGGTTGGTGGAAAGCGTACCGGTTATGATGGCTTTAATCGAGCACTGAATGCTAGCCGTCAAATTGGTTCTTTGGTTAAACCAGCGGTCTATTTAACGGCCTTGGAGCAACCACAAAAATATAACCTTGCCACCACTTTGCATGATAAGCCGATTAGTTTAAAAGGCTCAAAAGGAAGCGTTTGGTCGCCGCGTAATTATGATAGAAAATTTCGCGGAGATGTTCCCTTATACTTGGCATTGGCCAAATCTCTCAATGTACCGACTGTCGAGCTGGGTATGAAGCTGGGGATTCCCAATGTGATCAATACACTGGAAAAATTGGGCGTGGATCCTAAAGAAATTCGGCCTGTCCCTTCAATGTTCCTCGGTTCTTTTACGTTGACCCCTTTTCAGGTCGCGCAGATGTACCAAACTTTAACCAATTCAGGTAAGCGTTCTCCCTTATCTGCCCTGCGTTCAGTGGTTGATAAAGAAGGGAATGTGCTATTTCAATCTTTGCCTCGAACATCTCAAGCCATTGATCAGCAAGCCGCTTGGCTCACCACCTACGCCATGAAACGAGGTGTGATGGAGGGGACGGGTCGTTATCTCAATAGTCAATTTGGTTGGGCTGCACTAGCGGGTAAAACGGGAACCAGTAATGACACTCGAGACAGTTGGTTTGTTGGTGTTGATGGCCGTGAAGTGACGACCATATGGCTTGGGCGCGATGACAATCAACCCACTAAACTGACAGGTTCTAGTGGTGCGCTAAGAGTTTATGCAGACTATTTAAATCATCGTATTCCAGAGACTCTATCCTTACCTTGGCCTCAAGGTATCAGCACTCTCGGTTTTGCTCATACGGGTAATGGAAGTCTTGAGTTAGATTGTGGCAATACTTTTAAACTTCCTATGTGGGATGTGGATAATCGATTGAAAGCCAAATGTGATAGCCAGCCTACTCAATGGCTTAAGAAGTTATTTAGTTGGTAGCTATCAATCTATCCATCAATTAAGCTTTACTGTGTGTTGCCAAAAAGGGAATGGAAGAGTGAATAAGGTATTCTTTTTTCTCATCAGTGCGTTTGCGCTGTCAAGTGTGTTTGCGAAAGAATCCCTGCAACCGGATGAATTGAAGCGGCCTAAAATTGCTGTCGTACTCGCTGGAGGAGGCGCAAAAGGAGCGGCGCATATTGGTGTACTTAAGGCTTTGGAAGAGCTCAAGATTCCAGTGGATTATATTACCGGAACCAGTATGGGAGCTTATGTGGGCGGCTTATACTCAACCGGTATGAGTGCAGATGAAATAGAGAGTTTTATAACAACGGTTGATTGGAATAGTGGCTACCGTGACAGGGTTGATCGCAGTGAACGTCGCGTGCGTGATAAAGAATATGAGGATAGATATCAACTGACAACCGATCTAGGACTACGCTGGGGAGAGATATATGCTGCTCGAGGCATTGTTCAGGGGCAGGGGATGTTGAAAATTCTGCGAGAGACTTCTGGTAATCTCCCCCCCTTTATATCGTTTGATGATCTGGCTATTCCTTATCGCTCTGTTGCCACTGACATTCTAGAACTCAAACCTGTGGTGATTGGTGATGGCTATTTAGTTGATGCCATGATGGCAAGTATGTCTGTGCCGGGCGCTTTGCCACCTTATGAACTTAATGATCAATTGTTAGTCGATGGCGGGGTGACTAACAACATGCCTGTTGATGTGGCAAGAGAACTTGGAGCGGACATTGTTATTGCCGTGGATATCAGCACGGACTATAAAGAAAAAGAGGAATTTACAACCTTATTCACAGTTGCTGATCAACTCTCCAATTACTTAGTTAAGAGCACCACTAGCCGCCAAGCTAGTACTCTGACAGATAAAGATGTTTTTCTTCAACCTAAGGTTGGGGATATGGATACTGCAGAATTCGACAAAATGCCGTTTGCCTACCAGCAAGGCTATCAAGCCGCTATTGCTAGCAAAACATTGCTTGAGCGATACAGTGTATCGTCATCTGAGTACCAAGATTATATCGATCGCAAGGAAGATGCTAGGCGAAAGCTAAGATATGGCGATCAGGTTGTTGTTGATGATATTGTTATTCATAACCACAGCCATTTCAGTGAAGAGGCGATAAAGAAGTATCTTAAATTAAAGCCTGGACAACGCTACACCACAACGGACATTGAAAATAGTGTTCAAAGTCTCTATGCGTTGGACCGATTTGAGCTTATTACTTACCGTTATGAAGAAATTGATAACCAAAATGCACTGGTTGTGAATGTTAGAGAGAAGTCGTGGGGGCCTAACTATGTTAACTTTCGCTTCTTTTTAGAAGATGATTTTCAAACAGATAGTCAGTACTCTATCGGGGTATCCACCAACTTTACCGACTTAAATTCACTGGGTGCTGAGTTTAGGCTCAATGTTGAAATGGGCTCGGATAAACTTATTTTGGGCGAGTTGTATAGCCCACTTCTGTTTCAAACAGACTTATTCACGACAGTGAGTGGCTCATACACCAGTGAGAAAGTGAATCTTCCCAGCGGAGGAATGACAGATACGTCATTAAGTGCGACTCGAGATTACATTCCTCTGGCATTCAATAAATGGGGCGCAGAATGGGCTGTCGGTTACCAAAATGCACTATGGAGTCGAGTTAAGCTGGGTGTTCGATATACAGATGGCACTGGAAAATTGGCCTCTTTCCCCTCTTTGGGAGATGTGGCATATAAAAGAGTCGGAGGGTTTGTCAATTTTAGTATCGATACCTTAGATAACTACAGCTTACCAAATAAAGGTTGGTATCTGGACCTGGATTATTTGGTATCACATGATGATAGTGTGGGAACCAGCGGCAGTGTGTTCGAGGGATATGATGAGGACACGGCTTTTGAGTATGGAGCTAAAGCTATCTATGCTCAGAGCTTTTCTCGTCACACTTTAGTAGCAAATCTAGATATCGGTGTGGTTGAGAGTAAAAACTCGGCATTGATCATAGATCCCAAAGAATTGGGCGGTTTTTTAAATTTATCTGGCATACCAAGAAATAGCCTTATTGGTCAGAATAAAATTTTTGGCAGTTTAGTGTATCGCTATCGATGGTTTGACAATGATTTTGGTCTATTTTCATCGCCTTTTTATCTCGGGGCATCCATAGAATATGGAGGAGTGTGGTCAGACCCTAGTATCAGCGCAGATAAAGCCCCCCTCTATGGCGCTGGCTCTATATTCGCAGGTGTTGACTCACCTATAGGGCCTATAATGTTAGCTTATGGTCGAACAGAGCAAAATTACGATTCTTTTTATCTTATTATTGGAACCAGTTTTAAATAATTACTCCATAATTAATAGTATGAATCATTGAGTAACAGGGTGTGTAAATGGGCGAACAAAGTAAAGAAAATCATGGGACTTTAGTTATAACTTGCTATGTTGGTCAAGGTGATGAGATTTTAATTTATCGTTAAATTTGCTATCCTGACGCCCAAAGTTTGGTCTCTTTAATGCAAGTTCTGCATAAGAGCATGATTACTGAGAACCAAGTTTCCAAGGATGTTTACTTCGTTAATTTTGAATAATAGTAATAATAACGAAGAAACCGCAATGAGAGGAAAAAGTCGTGCTTGAAGCCTACCGTAAACACGTCGCAGAGCGTGCTGCTGAAGGAGTCGTTCCAAAACCACTAGACGCTGAACAAGTCGCTGGTCTTGTTGAACTACTGAAAAATCCCCCTCAAGGTGAAGAAGCCGTACTTCTTGACTTACTTGAGAATCGCATCCCTCCGGGTGTCGATGAGGCCGCTTATGTAAAAGCGGGTTTTCTAACTGCAGTGACTAAAGGTGAGGTTCAATCTCCTCTAGTGAGCCGCGAAAAAGCAGCACAGTTGCTTGGAACAATGCAAGGTGGCTACAACATAGCTCCCCTTGTTGAACTTCTTGAAGACAAAGCGTTAGCTCCGATCTCGGCGAAAGCGTTGTCTCATACTTTGCTCATGTTTGATGCTTTCTACGATGTAGAAGAAAAAGCGAAAGCGGGAAATGCATACGCTCAACAAGTGATGCAGTCTTGGGCAGACGCTGAATGGTTTTTATCCAAGCCTGAACTTGAGAAAAAAATCACCTTAACTGTGTTTAAGGTGACCGGTGAAACTAACACAGATGATCTTTCCCCTGCTCCTGATGCTTGGTCTCGTCCTGATATCCCTGTTCATGCTCTTGCTATGTTGAAAAACGAACGTGATGGCATTAACCCAGATCAATCTGGCAGCATAGGCCCAATTACTCAGATAGAAGATCTTAAGAAAAAAGGTCATCAGTTGGTGTATGTGGGAGATGTTGTTGGTACGGGTTCATCAAGGAAATCAGCGACCAACTCTGTGCTTTGGTTTATGGGTGATGATATTCCTTACGTACCGAATAAGCGTGCTGGTGGTTATGTTCTTGGTGGAAAAATTGCCCCTATCTTTTTCAACACAATGGAAGATGCCGGTGCTCTACCCATTGAAGTCGATGTATCTAAGCTCAATATGGGTGATGTCATTGATGTCTATCCGTATGAAGGCAAAGTGTGTAACCATGCTACAGGTGAAACGCTGGCTGAATTTGGCTTGAAAACCGAGGTGTTGATTGATGAAGTTCGTGCTGGTGGGCGTATTCCGCTCATTATTGGTCGTGGTTTGACCGAAAAGGCGCGTCAGTCACTGGGTCTTGAAGCGTCAGATATTTTCCGCAAACCCGGCACAGTCGCCGATTCGGGCAAGGGTTATTCTCTAGCCCAAAAGATGGTTGGTAAAGCCTGTGGGGTAGAAGGTATTCGCCCAGGGACTTACTGTGAACCCAAAATGACGACGGTAGGGTCTCAAGATACCACAGGCCCAATGACGCGAGATGAATTAAAAGATCTTGCTTGCTTGGGCTTCTCTGCTGATTTGGTTATGCAGTCATTCTGTCATACTTCAGCATACCCTAAACCGGTTGATGTGAATACTCACCACACACTGCCTGATTTTATCATGAATCGTGGTGGTGTGTCTCTACGCCCCGGTGATGGTGTAATTCACTCTTGGCTGAACAGAATGCTTCTACCTGATACTGTGGGAACGGGGGGTGATTCTCATACCCGTTTTCCACTCGGTATTTCTTTCCCAGCAGGTTCGGGCTTAGTGGCCTTTGCTGCCGCGACAGGCGTGATGCCACTGGATATGCCTGAGTCTATCTTGGTTCGCTTCAAAGGTAAGATGCAGCCAGGTATTACCCTCAGAGATCTTGTTCACGCTATTCCTTACTATGGTATTAAGCAAGGCCTACTTACGGTTGAAAAAGCTGGTAAGATCAATGAGTTCTCTGGACGAGTACTTGAAATCGAAGGGGTTGAGCATCTTACAGTAGAACAAGCATTCGAATTGTCTGATGCGTCGGCAGAGCGTTCTGCTGCAGGCTGTACGGTTAAGCTTTCGCAAGCATCAATTGAAGAGTACCTCAACTCGAATATTGTCATGCTGAAGTGGATGATCTCTGAAGGTTATGGCGATCGCCGTACTATCGAACGCCGTATCACTGCGATGGAAGAGTGGCTTGCCAATCCAGAGTTAATGGAAGCGGATGCAGATGCAGAGTATGCGCATGTGATTGACATTGATTTAGCCGAAATTACAGAGCCGATTCTTTGTGCGCCAAATGATCCCGATGATGCTCGTCTTCTATCTGATGTTCAAGGTACACAGATCGATGAAGTCTTTATTGGCTCATGTATGACGAATATTGGTCACTTCCGAGCGGCAGGTAAGCTGCTAGAGCAGTATGGTGGTCAGCTCGATACTCGCCTTTGGGTGGCTCCTCCAACGAAAATGGATAGAGATCAACTCACTGCCGAGGGCTATTACGGAATATATGGTCGTGCTGGTGTGCGTATTGAAACTCCAGGGTGCTCTTTGTGTATGGGTAACCAAGCTAGGGTTGCAGATAAAGCGACGGTAATGTCAACGTCTACCCGTAATTTCCCTAACCGTCTTGGTAATGGAGCCAATGTCTATTTGTCCTCTGCTGAATTAGCGGCTGTAGGTGCGATTCTAGGTAGAATTCCAACCAAGGATGAATACCTAAAATATGCTAAGCAGATAGATGCAACAGCAGCCGATACGTATCGCTATTTGAATTTCCACAAAATGGAAGAGTATACCAAAAAAGCGGATACGGTTATTTTCCAAGAGCCAGCATAACGGTCTAAGGACAATATCATTAATTCGAGCGCCTGTTACTGACAGGCGCTTTTCTTTTTGAGCTTTGTAAATCGTCCTTATATACTCTGCATCCTTCTCAAATAAGGTAGATACGATGGAATTTGAATTTATTCGCAACACACTTATGGGCGAATACTATGTAAAGCCCAGTATGGGGCATGAAATTCTAGGTCGCTGGCTGGAAGAAGAAATTGGTAAAGATAGGCAGAAAATACAGCAAGTTGAAGCTTTGCTGGAGAGAGCTACGCAATCTCCATTGCTAGAGCACAAGCTACTAGGATGTGAAATATCCTTGGTTATTCAGGGCGATGAAGTGATAGTTCAAGAAAATGTGCTAGACCATGGTGAAATACTGCCAGAGGATAGTGAATTGAATTATTACGATAGTGAAAGTAAATCCTGCTGCGGGTTAGAGGACTTCTTATCTTTATTTGAACAATGGAAAGCATTTTTGCAATCTAGATAAAGGCGACAGTTTAGAAATTTGCCTCATTATTGTGAAAGGGCGCACCATGGTGGTGCGCCCTTTGCTTTTTATTCTGTTCCATAAAGGATAAATCATCTAAATATCAATCTCTTAATAAGTTGGCATGATGCTTGGATTGAAGGCTTTAAAGTCTATAAGCCTTGAGAGGGTAAGATGAAAATCATTAATGCGATTATTAAACCATTCAAATTGGATGATGTTAGAGAAGCTCTTGCAGATATTGGGGTGGAAGGTATGACTGTTTCAGAAGTCAAAGGATTTGGGCGCCAAAAGGGCCATACTGAACTTTATCGTGGGGCTGAATATCAAGTCGACTTTTTACCTAAGGTTAAGCTTGAAATTGCAACACATGCGGAAAATATCGATAGAGTTGTTGAGGCTATATCTCAGGCCGCTCATACCGGAAAAATAGGTGACGGGAAAATATTTGTCTATGACTTAACCCAAGCAGTGCGTATACGCACCGGTGAAATGGACGCGGAAGCATTATGAGAACCTTAGGACTGGAGAGAATATAATGGAACTTACCACAACAGTAACTGAACTGCGTTACGCACTGGACACGTTTTTCTTCCTAATCTCAGGCGCACTTGTCATGTGGATGGCTGCGGGTTTTGCCATGCTGGAAGCGGGTTTGGTGCGTTCAAAGAATACAACTGAAATATTAACCAAGAACGTATGCCTTTATGCCATTGCTTGTACCACTTATCTTGTTGTTGGCTACAACATTATGTATGTCGGCAATATAGAAGGAGATTGGTTGCCCTCAATAGGCGCTTTGATTGGAACGCAGAGTGAAGGAGCCGATCATTCTCTAGAGTCCGATTTTTTCTTTCAGGTTGTGTTTGTGGCTACCGCTATGTCTGTGGTTTCAGGTGCCGTCGCTGAACGAATGAAACTATGGTCATTTCTCATCTTCTCTGCTGTATTGACATCGTTGATCTACCCTATAGAAGGTTATTGGACATGGGGAGGTGGCTTCTTATCTCAGGCTGGGTTTAGTGATTTTGCTGGTTCAGGCATTGTCCATATGGCTGGGGCGGCGGCAGCGCTTGCGGGTGTGTTATTACTGGGAGCTCGTCGTGGCAAATATGGCAAAAATGGTGAAATCTATCCAATTCCAGGCTCAAATATGCCACTGGCAACATTAGGCACTTTTATTCTGTGGTTTGGCTGGTTTGGGTTTAATGGTGGTTCTCAGCTGATGTTATCAGACTTTTCCAATGCGACGGCGGTTGGAAAAATCTTTGTCAATACAAATGCAGCGGCAGCTGCGGGTGCTTTTGCCGCGCTACTCGTCTGTAAAACAACCTGGGGCAAGGCTGATCTCACCATGGTACTGAACGGTGCCTTGGCTGGCTTAGTTGCCATCACGGCAGATCCTTTATCACCATCTCCAATCTATTCGGTTGCAATTGGCTCAGTATCAGGTGTTTTAGTTGTGTTTAGCATTATAGCGTTGGATAAATTAAAGATAGACGATCCGGTCGGAGCCATCTCTGTACATGGGGTTTGTGGCTTTTTTGGTTTGATGGTTGTCCCCCTTAGTAATGCTGAAGCCAGTTTTTCAGCTCAGTTGCTTGGTGCGATGACTATTTTTGCTTGGGTATTTATCAGCAGTCTGATCGTGTGGTCTTTACTCAAGGCTACTCTTGGTATTCGCGTGGCTGAAGAGGAAGAACTCGAGGGAATGGATATGCATGATTGTGGTGTTGGAGCATACCCTGAGTTTGTCACCGTCAAATAAGTCACAATCACTTACAAATAAAAACATCAAAAACCTGCCGACCATGGCAGGTTTTCTCATTTCAACGATTGAGTTCTAAGTCGTGATACATATAATAACGCAACTGATAAACGTTATCATTACTAAAGGACTTGAACCAATGAAAAAAGTGCTGACTCTTTCGGCTTTGGCTTGTATCACTTTGGCACCGACGCTAATGGCAAGTGAAATTGAGGAAGTAAATGTCTACTCCTACCGTCAACCTTTTTTGGTTGAGCCTATGTTTAATGAGTTTACTAAGGAAACGGGTATCAAAGTTAACGTTAAGTTTGCAAAAACTGGCTTAGCAGAGAAACTCGCTCAGGAAGGAGAGTATAGTCCTGCCGATGTAATTTTAACGGTTGATATTAGCCGTTTATCTGAATTGACAGACAAAGGCTTGGTTCAGCCAGTCGCAAGTGATGTGCTTGAGATGAATATTCCGCCGCAATATCAGGATCAGAATAACGAGTGGTTTGCGTTAACGACGCGAACTCGCAGTGTGTATTCTTCTCGTGAGCGTGTAGGTAAACTTGGTGAAGACTTTACGTACCAAGATCTTGCTAAGCCAGAGTTTAAAGGAAAAATTTGTACTCGCAGTGGTAAACACCCTTATAACGTCTCGCTTGTCTCTTCCATGATTGCTCACCAAGGTGAAGCTGAGACGAAAAAGTGGTTAGAAGGCGTTAAATCAAATTTAGCTCGTAAGCCTCAAGGCAATGATCGCGCTCAGGTAAAAGCAATTAAAGAAGGTCTGTGTGATGTTTCTTTAGGTAACAGCTACTACCTAGGTAAAATGTACAACGACAAAGAGCAAAAAGCTTGGGCAGATGCTGTGTATATTAACTTCCCATCGCAAAAAACCACGGGGACTCATGTCAATGTCTCTGGTATGGCCATGGCTAAGTATTCACTCAATAAAGATAATGCACTCAAGCTGATGGAATTTTTGTCTGGCGACAAAGCGCAGAGCATGTATGCAGAAGTGAATTATGAATATCCAGTTAAAGATGGAGTTAAGCGTTCCGAGCTTGTTGCCTCTTGGGGAGATTTCAAAGCAGATACAATTTCTTTAGATGAAATTGCTGATCATCATGCCGCTGCGATAAAGTTGCTCGATGAAGTGAAATTCGATCTGTAATTGTTCAACACTGCGTTTGTAAAGCCTCGTGTCGTTCAGAATATCTGAGCAACTTGAGGTTACTAGGATATGAAGGTATAAACTATCCTTTAGCGTGTTAAAGGTGCATAGTGTGCATGCACCTATGATTATTAGACGATGAAAGAAAAACTACATATATGGAAAACCAGTAGTGGGATGCTAGCCTTACTGCTGGTTTTACCGATCTTGGCAATATTTTTGACGGCGATTGGTGAGACAGACGAGCTATTTTCTCATCTTCTGTCAACCGTCATGCCGACCTATACCTTAAATACCGTTCTTTTGGCTGTCGGAACCATGCTATTGTCTGCATTGTTTGGCATTCCTTCGGCTTGGATAATGGCGATGTGTCGAATCCCAACGGAAAGTATCCTCCAGTGGGCTCTGGTACTACCTTTGGCGATGCCGAGTTATATTGTGGGATATATTTTTACTGACTGGCTAGATTTTGCGGGGCCAGTGCAGATATTTCTTCGAGATATTATGGGGTGGGGGGCTGGTGATTATTGGTTTCCGGATATCCGAACCTTGTCTGGCGCTATTTTTGTGTTGTCGCTGGTTTTATATCCTTATGTGTATTTGCTTTGCCGAGCTTCTTTTATGGAGCAAAATGCCTCTTTATTGCAATCGGCACGCCTGTTGAAATGTTCACCATGGGAAAGTTTTCACCGCATCTCTTTACCACTAGCGAGGCCTTCTATTGCCGTTGGACTATCGCTTGTTGCGATGGAAACGATTGGTGATTTTGGTACTGTAAGTTACTTTGCGGTCAATACGTTAACTACCGCTGTGTATGATACTTGGTTAGGCTATTCAAGCCTTACTGCCGCCGCTAAAATTTCGGCGATCATGCTGATTTTTGTTGTCTTACTGCTTAGTACAGAGCGCTACAGTCGTCGCCGACAAAAGTTATTTCAGAATCAATTCAACAGCAGTGAAGATTTTCGCTATCAGTTACAAGGTTGGAGAAAATGGTTGGCCTTGATTTGGTGCTGGGGGTTGGTGATAGTCGCTTTTGCCTTTCCTCTTTGGCAATTGTTAACCTACGCGTATCAGTATTTTTATCAAAGCTGGACCCCAGAGTTTCGTCAATATGCTTTAAATAGCTTTTATGTTTCGCTCACAGCGGCATTAATTGGCGTTGTTGTTGCCCTTGTGGTGAATTTTTACCATCGAGTGGTAACTAATGGTCAGAGTCTAGCCTTTATGCGTTTATCGTCTTTAGGGTATGCGGTGCCCGGTACTGTATTGGCGATTGGGGTTATGGCACCTGTGTTATTTATGGATCACTTGGTGAATGATCTGGCAAAAATGATCAACATCAGCCAGCCCGGTCTGATCTTTTCTGGTTCTATGTTTGCTTTGATTTTTGCCTTAATAGTGAGGTTTTCTGCTGTGGCGATCGGTAGTGTTGAGAGCAGTTTAAATAAGATCTCTCCTTCACTTGATATGGCCTCTCGCACCATGGGCTGCAATTCCAATCAAATGCTGTGGCGTGTTCACTTTCCGCTCATTCGACGTGGAGCATTGATCGCGGGGTTACTGGTGTTTATCGAATCGATGAAAGAGCTCAATGCAGCCCTCTTGCTTCGACCTTTCAATTTTGAAACCTTGGCAACGTATGTGTATAACTTTGCCTCTGATGAACAACTAGAGTTGGCTGCTTTGCCGGCAGTATTGTTGGTATTAGTTGGATTGATCCCACTTGTTTTGGTTAACCGTTCGCTGGAGCATACCCACTGATGAAAAGTGCCTTATCTATCAAAAATTTGACATGCAAATATGATTTGCAGACCACGGTATTGGAATCCCTATCTTTGGATGTAAGCCAAGGAGAGATTGTGTGTTTGCTTGGTGCCAGTGGCTGTGGGAAAACGACTTTACTAAAAGCGATTGCGGGTTTGCTGCCACTGAGTTCTGGGACCATGAATCTCAACGGAAAATTGATAGATAATGGTTCTAGCTGGCTACCGCCTGAGCAACGCAATATTGGGATGATATTTCAAGATTATGCTTTATTTCCTCATTTGACGGTGGAGGAGAATGTGGCATTTGGTCTAAAAACTCTCAGCAAAAAAGAAAAGTCAGTAAAAGTCTCAGAGATGCTGGCACTGGTTCATCTTACTGGATATGAAAAACGCTATCCACACCAGTTATCTGGCGGGCAGCAGCAGCGCGTTGCTATTGCCCGTTCATTGGCTTACAACCCTGACTTGTTATTGTTGGATGAGCCATTTTCTAATATAGATACTCAAGTACGTCATGAACTGATCGGTGAAATACGTAAGATCTTTAAACAGCAAGGAGTGACGGCTATTTTTGTTACACATAGCCGTGAAGAGGCATTTGCTTTTGCCGATAAAATGGCAGTGATGAACCATGGCGTTATTGAACAATATGGAACAGCCAGTGAATTGTATTTTCAGCCATCAAGCAAGTTTGTTGCAGACTTTCTCGGTGGAGGCAGCTATCTGCTTGCAAAGCGTATTTCTGAGCGCGAATTTGAAACTGAGCTTGGTCTTGTGGAAGCTAAGGCGCAGCAAGATATTCTTATTGATGCCGAATGTGAATTATTATTGCGCCCACAGCATATCCAGATTAGTGCTATTGAACAGAGTAGTGTAACGGTTCTTGAGCAGCAGTTTATGGGTGATCATTGCCGTTATGTTATTGATGCCAGTGGCAGTAGATTAATCGCCAGTTCAGCAGAACCTTTAGCCATTGGGCAGCCAGTCTCGGTTAAAGTTGAAACTCAAGGAGTACTGGCATTCTGACTTCTTAGTGATGTTATTCACTATCGCTGTGCCATGGTTGACGGTATTGGATTTTTTGTTTGTCCATCAACAATAAGTGTTGTTTTAAACGTGCTAGATAATTTGGCCAATTACGCTGTTGCTCGGATGTCCAGCAGACTTCAGCCAATGCCGTCAATCTTGGGAACAACATGTAATCTATTTTAGCTTGATCGTCTATGTGTTCACACCAGAGTGCGCACTGGATGCCCCATATCCGTTGAAAAGTTGGACTATATTGAGGAATTTGCGCGATAGGTTGGTAATGGTAGGTTTTTTCCAAAGTAAGTATGCCTGCCCAATTTGAGCCGGGTTCATCGGGATTTGAGCTTTGTACGAGATCAAAATAGGTCGTTTGGGCTGGTTGGAGTACCACGTCAAAGCCTTGTTCTGCACTCGCGAGGGCCGCATTCTCATTGACCCACGAAAAAACTACCGTATCGTTACTGACTTTATTACCTTGTCGGACTTCTTCCCAGCCTAGCATACGCTTTCCAAGCATTTTAAGTTTGTTTTCAGCATAACTTAAGATATGACCTTGAAGCTCACTAATACTTTTATAATGGTTTTCTAGCATTAAATGCCGGCAAGCTTGGCTGTCTTTCCACACACCATTAGGCACTTCATCTCCCCCTATATGAATCCAAGGAGAAGGGAAAAGTAGTGCCACTTCTTCGAGCACTTTGTCGATAAATACATAGGTACCGTCGAGACTCGGAGATAGGGTGTTATCGCGGTAATTCTGGATACTGAGATAAGCAGATGAATCTTCGCTATCATGCAATAGATGAGGGAGAGATTTTATCGCAGCTCTACAATGACCGGGAATATCGATCTCTGGGATCACGGTAATGGAGCGCTCTGCTGCATAAGCAATAACGTCTCGCACTTCTTGCTTAGTGTAATAGCCTTCATGGATCGAAGTAAGGTGACTCAATTGAGGTTCAAGTTGGCTGTCTGGCCCACGTTTAGCGCCAATTTGAGTGAGCTGAGGAAATGCATCGATCTCCAGTCTCCATCCTTCATCATCGGTTAAATGCCAGTGAAAATAGTTAAATTTGTAATATGCTAGCTGATTAATCAAC
Source organism: Vibrio zhanjiangensis (assembly GCF_030161235.1). Classification (GTDB taxonomy): domain Bacteria; phylum Pseudomonadota; class Gammaproteobacteria; order Enterobacterales; family Vibrionaceae; genus Vibrio; species Vibrio zhanjiangensis. The sequence goes on from NZ_BSPW01000044.1 coordinate 19,714, forward strand.
CTTTTGATGACGTTGATGCTATGGAAATGTCGTGCGCAGTCTAGCATCAAGCCACGATAGCTAAATCTCGGACAATCGAAGATTTTAACTCTAGGAACGGCGAAAATACCGTGCGAATCTTTAATGAGTTGTAACAAGGTTGCACTAGCATGAACAAAGCCACTTGGCGAATTAGCTTCTAATTGAATACCACCACTATCCACCACTAGTTTGTAGTGTTCATCTTCTAGGTTGGGGTTAAGAGTAAAGACAATGTCACTGTGCTCTTTGTTTTGAGATTGAATGCCAAAAACGGCATTTATTTCTTGTTCTAACCAAGTTAGTGCCTTTTCCGCCATGGGGGTGCACATTGATATATGGACTGGATTAGGTAGATGGATATCCCCTTCAAGGTGTTGGATAATATCAGGTTGTGGAATGAGACCCACACTCATTGCTTGGGGAGGCGTCAAATTTGCTTGCTTGGTATGGCAATTAAACAGAGTGATCGGAGCTAGAGTGATAGGCAGTGTTTGATTGGTATTTAGGTTTGTAATCAGCGCTTCTTTGATGCCATGATCGTAAAAACGAAGCGGAGGTGATAAAACAATAAATTCACAATAATAGGGGGTATTTTTATCTATTTCGTGGTTATTAGGCGTGATTGTGCAAAAACTACCAACTTGTTTTATCTGACCATGGGTCAGACTAGCCAGCTTAATTCTACGCTCAAAAAGAAATTGTAGTGACCAATTTGAAAGAGAATGCTCGCAGTCGCTGTAAAGTGTTAAGCGAAGTAGGCTTTGTTCAGGGTTTTCTGAGACGACCGTAAGCTCAAGATGATAATTCATAATTTCCCTTTATGTAAAATCTATGCTCTGGATTTAATCAAGATGATGGTCTGAATTGAGACAGTTATTCTTGCCTTCCATTCTTGTTATCAAGGCTCGCTATTAATGAATCAGAATGATTACCTTCTGGATGGTGAAAATGGCATGACTGAGTGATGATCGCCAATAAATACCATGCGCCATGAGGTAGCCATTGTTCTCGCCATCGCCAGTTGTTTAACATGTCATCTTTGTAAGTTTCAGGGTTAAATGCGATATCCGAAGGCGTGCCTACCCCTGCAGTAATGCCATTACATATGCCACCTTTGGCGTTGCAAAAACCAAGCTGTGGCAGATAGTCTGGATTGTTTCGTCCATGCCCATCAAGCATGCACATATCATAGGGATTTAGACCTAGAATCCAATCTAAAGCATTCTGAGCGTATTGTGTTAAGTGATTTTTTAACTCGATATCTGCAATAAATGGCTGGGCTAAATAGGCCATTACTGCCAGTGATGCCAAACGTGCATTTTCACCTTGCCACCAATAGCCTGTTTCATTATGTTGTGCGATGAAAAAGGCATCTCTTTTGTCTTTGTGTAGATCTTGGACGTATTGTCTTGGGTAACCAAAGGGATTGAATACTTTGTCAGTGATCGCAAGTTCGAATTGACAGGCCTGAATCAGTGTTGTGATGGTCGATTTAGTGAGTTGTTGGTCGTGCTCAATGCTCAAATATTCACAAAGTGCAATCGCGGGAAGGCCTGCTTCTGCTGCATGATAATACGGACGAGAACCATCGTTATTTGCTGACCAAAAGTGACGAATGTTGCTATCGGATTGCTGCCGTTTGGTGAGTTTAGCTCGCCAAGCTCGCGCTTCTTCTAAATAGCAAGGTTGATGAGTTGATTTGTATAATTCCACACTGGCTATGAGCGCACAATACTCATCAATAATATTTTCTTGCCCATCGTTGAGATAATCATGGTTATATTCTTTTAGATGTTGATAACCTAAAATGGCTGCGCTGAGATAGTGGTGGGTTTGACAGTCTCTTTCCCTTTTTATTCGTCCAACGGCGGCGAGAGCGGCAATGGCAATGCCTCCTCCTTGGCGAAAGCCTGCTTGATAATCATCGGACTTATGCCCCTGTTGGGTGGAATAGCTGCATATTTCTCGGTCGTGAACTTGTTTGGACCATGTGTCAAAAACATTGGTGTAAAAATATCCGCTGCTATGTTGCATCCTGACTAAGAAATCTGCACCAAACAAGGCTTCATCAAGCATTCTTTGCTGGATAAAATCGGGCAAACTTTGGGCTTTTTGGCTAAGCTCAAAACCTTTGATTAAATTCCACACAAGGATTGGTGTTTGCTGTGGATTGAGAAAGTTAGCGTAATTTAGGTGAGACAGATATTTGCTGACATCGCCCGATGCGTCATACCAGCCGCCATGTACGTCAACGTAGGTTTGGCTATTGAACACATGAATATGTTTGTCTTGCTCATCGTAAATACCAGTGCAGCGCTGAGATTTAAAGTAATGAAGAACATCTGAAAGAGTAGAGTTACACAATAGGTTGTTTGAGATTTGAAACGTCGAAGAGTTATGGTGATCTAGGCGTAAATAATATCGGCCCTCACCTTGGTATGAAGAAAAATCGAGATGACAAAAGCCCCCTTGATGCCAGCTTTCCACATGACCTTTTTCTCCGAGTGAGAAACAATAGACACAGTTTTCATCGTCTGCGTTGATGAGTTTAATCATACCGTCTGGAAGGTAAGAGAGATCACCAAGCATTAAAATAGCCTTTTTGGGTCCAAATCTTTCATAGCCAATCTGGTTTGTGAGTATTTGCATGAATCCCTCTGACTTTTCCTTTGTGATTATTCAAAAATCTGACATTTGACTCACTACTAACTCTGATATAAGTAACACCGTACATAGTGATTATCTGCCAGTTGTGTCACTTCAGGCAGTTTTTCTGTGCATCTGCTCGTTGCGTGTTGGCACCGAGTTGCAAAGGGGCAACCTGTAGATTCTGGGGTCCAAAGTGGGATTTCTCCTTTGCTGCTTTTTAACGCTTCGTGAAAAGATTTACTTGGGTCTGGTACCGCTGAAATCAGCAGTTGAGTATAGGGATGTTGAGGGTAGTGGATGATTTCTTCTGTATCACCCCATTCAACCATATGGCCAACGTACATAACGGCGATATCCTCGGCAATGTAGCGAGAGGTTGCTATGTCATGGGTGATGTAGAGTAGCGACATGTTTTTTTCAAACTTCATTTCTTCCATCAGGTTAAGCACGCCAGCGCGGATAGAAACATCGAGCATAGAAGTGGGTTCGTCGGCTAAAACAACCTCAGCATCAACGGCTATATTACGCGCTAAGTTGACTCTTTGGCGTTGCCCACCAGAAAGCTGATGAGGAAATTTTTGCGCGGTTTCTTTTACAGGGATTAAGCCAACTTGCTGCAAAATGGTATATACCCGAGCTTTGAGTTGCTCTTTGTCATTCTTGGCAACCTTGTTATGAATCAGCAGAGGACGAGCTAGGTGATGGAAAATATTATGAGTTGGGTTAAGTGAGCTAAATGGGTCTTGCCATACCATTTGAACGCCTTTTCGGTAGTTCAGAAGCTCTGAACGTGAGCGAATGGACTCAATATCTTTACCTCGATACTGGATCGAACCTGCAGTTGGCGTATACATCTTAGCGATCATTTTTGCGATGGTGGATTTACCAGACCCTGATTCCCCTACTATTGAAAGTCCACGACTTTTGTACATTTTAAAAGAGACATCTTGAACTGCTCGCATTACTGGTTGCTTTAAGGTGTTGCTATTAATCGGAAAATCTTTGATAAGACTTCTTCCTTCTATCAGTAATTGTCCATATTGGTCGCTCATCTAGCTCTCCATATTTTGTGTGAATAGTTACAAACTAGCATTTGATTTGGACTATTGGGTCACCATATAGGTGGCAGCTTGATAAATGATTGGGTTCAATTTGTCTGAGTTTCGGGTTCTTCTTGAAGCAAATGTCGTGAACTTGTTGACAACGTGCTTGAAAACGACAACCACAGGGGATGTCTAAAAGGTTAAGTGGATTGCCAGCTATTCCAGTCAGTTTTTTCTTTGGACCTGTCAATGAAGGAAATGACTGTCCTAGCCCTTGAGTGTATGGATGATAAGGGGCGTTTAGAATCTTATTTGATGGGGCAACTTCTACTAATTCTCCCGAATACATGATGCCAATTCGATGTGAAAACTCGACCATAAGAGAAAGGTCATGAGTAATAAATAAAATAGCAAAGCCGAATTCCTGTTTCAGAGCATAGATTTTTTGCAGTATTTCTCTTTGTACCACCACGTCCAATGCAGTGGTAGGTTCATCCATAATGATCATTTTGGGGTTGAGAGCGAGGGCGATAGCAATCACAAGGCGCTGGCGCATGCCTCCCGAAAATTGGTGAGGATAGTCATTGAGACGACTGGGATGGATGTCCACGATCTCCAGCAAGTCCTGAGCTCTTTTTCGAGCTTGGCTGCGTGTCATATTGGTATGGCACATGATGACATCACAAAATTGTTCTTCCATGGTCAGTACAGGATTTAAGGCATTCATTGCGCTTTGAAAGACCATTGATATTTCACGCCAGCGAAATTTCTGCATTCGTTCACTGGTGTAGTTGAGAATGTTTTCACCGTTAAAGAGTATTTCCCCTTCAGTGATAAAGGCAGGTGGTTTGTGCAACCGCATTAGAGAAAAGGCAAGGGTTGATTTTCCACAGCCAGATTCCCCAGCTAAGCCCAAAATTTCTCCAGCAGAAATATCAAAGCTAACCTTGCTTAAAGCACGTGCATCACCTGCATCAGTTAGATAGTCAACACAAAGGTTACGGACAGAAATCAGAGGGGTAGTCATAGTCATTTATCTCCGCTCCAAAGTACATTTTTGGGCTCTGTATCGGGGCTTTGCTGTGACTTTTGTTGAGATATCTTCCGCCAGCGCTTCAGCCCTTTGTACGCTCGCAATTGGGGGTTGGCCATTTCGTCAATAGCAAAATTCAGTAGAGCCAAACCAGTGACAAGAAGAATGAGTGCGGTACAAGGAACGAGAAGCTCCCACCAAGCACCAACAAGCATAGATGATGAGGTTTGTACGTTGTAGAGCATAATGCCCCAACTCACAGTGTTTGGGTCACCTAGACCCAGAAAGGAGATCGTGGCTTCCATCATAATCGCATACATAACAGAACCAATGAAACTTGCCCCAACAATTGGGACTAAATTAGGTAAGATTTCAACGAAGATAATTCGCCATGAAGACTCCCCCAAGACTTCAGCAGCTTTAACAAATTCTTTTTCACGCAGTGCGAGCGTTTGAGCGCGAATCACTCTTGCTCCCCATGCCCAAGCGGTAACCGCGATGATAAGAGCAATCGTCAGTGATCCCGCTTCTCCAATAAATGCCGCTAAGACAAACAAAAGAGGATATTGGGGGATCACCAGCATGATATTCATGGCTGCGGTAAGCAGATCATCGATACGACCGCCAAAATATCCAGCGGATATACCAATTACAGTGGCTAAGAAGCAGACGCTGATACCAGCTCCAAAGCCGACACCAAGGGAGACTCTAGCGCCGTGTACGAATTGAGACCATACATCTCGCCCCATACGCGTTGTACCTAGTATGTGCTCTGCTTTACGAGACATGAGCAAGGTTCGTTTGTCTGTAGCAAGATTTTTGGCTATCCACCCATCAGGAAAATATTGGGCTGATTTGACGATGATAGATGGATATTCGTGTGGATTGCCGGTGCGTTTGTGAGGGGCATGTTTACTCAGTAAAGGAGCGGTGAAAGCAATAATAACAAAGCCGGCGATAATTAAGCTGCCAACTAGTGCTAGGGGATTGCCCCAGATAAGTTTGAGTAAGCCTTTTACCATTATTGTTCTCCTTGACGTAGGCGCGGGTCAAGGGTGACATATAAGATGTCAGCCAAGAGATTAAAAAACAGCATAAACAGAGTCATGATGAGAAGCTGTCCTTGCAAAACTTGATAGTCACGAGCTTTTATCGCATTAAACAAAACTGACCCTAAACCAGGGTAGTTAAAGATGATTTCTATGATCAATTGTCCACCAATCGCCATGCCAAGAGACATAGATAAAGCCGTCACACTTGGCAGTAACGCATTACGTGCGGCATAGTTAAATACCACTCGTTGCTCATTTAGGCCTTTACCTTTGGCCATAGTGATATAGTCTTCGGCGAGTAAATTGATCATGTTATTGCGCATATTGACCAAGAAGCCTCCGATCTGAACTATCGAAGCGCAGACTAGGGGGAGTACAGCGTGATAGGCGACATCTTTTATAAATTCCCAGTTTGTCCATTCGGGAGCTTTGCCTGCAGTATAGGCATAGCCAGTAGGAAACCATTTCAAACCAATAGCAAATACAAACATGGCTATCATGGCAATGACAACTTGGGGCACGGCTTGAATTATCAGCATTCCAGGTGTAATGAAGGCATCGTATTTACTGCCTCGCTTCCACGCTGCATAAATGCCAAGGATTGACCCTATACAAAAAGAAATAATGACAGCACTACCAGATAGAAATAAAGACCAGCCGAATGCCCTACCAAGCAACTCACTGACTGACAATGGATAAAATTGAATAGATGTACCCAATTGCCAACTCAGGATGTTTTTCATATAAGTGAGGTATTGGATAAAGAGTCCACCGTCGACAAACCCTAGAAGCTCTTTCATCGCAGCAATTCGTTCTGGAGTGACTTGAACAGAAACATTAGCAAACATCATGGTCACAGGATCGCCCGGCATTGCTCGGGGGATGATAAAATTTAAAGTTGCTGCCACTAAAAGTGCCACGCAATAAAACCACAATCGTCTTAAAAAATATCCCATTACCCTTATTCCTTATTGGCTTGTGGTGGCTAATACTGCTCTCCTATTGACATACATCCAGACGAAGCTTGCCCTGATGACATGCACCATACACGGATAACAGAAGAATTGTGTGGAAACGAAAGCAGTGTCTAAAGGTAAGTCACTGCTTAGCTGTTTCTTTATTGGACTGGTTTTAAATCCAGTACGTGGAGAAGACGCTCAGGAATACCTGCCCAAATATTAGGGCGACCTTTAGGGTTGTCTTGGTGCCACCAGCCCGAAAAACGAGTGGTATTGTATTGATACATGTATGCGCCAGATAAAACAGGAATCGTTACTTGATCATTGGCTATGATCTCTTGTATTCCGTGGGCGATATCCAATTGCTCTTGTTTGCTTGCGGTTTTGTAAAAACTGTTAAGTAGTTGATCTAACTTTTTATTTTTGTAAAAGTGCATGGCGAATCGAGGCATGCCCTCACCAGATTGAAGTGCTGAATTGTATGCACTGTTCCAATAAGTATAAGGATCGGCACCATGAAAATAATTGGTATAGGCGACGTCATATGTCCCTTCTAGCATGGCTTGATTGTAGACAGAGAAATCAGGGGTTCGCGCTTTGGCTTTTATACCAACCTCTGCCAACTGCTCAACCGTCAACTGAACAGTATTGTTAAAATCTGTCCATCCATTAGGAGATTGAATCAGTAGCTCGAATGGCCTACCTGAGGGGGTTTCAACAAAACCATCTTTATTGATATCGATAAACCCGGCTTGCAAGAGGAGTTTTTTTGCTCCTTCAAGATTGTATGTGTTGTAGGCTTTGTACTTATTGTGGATATTTTCGTCAGACCAAGATTCGAAGGCATAACCCAGACCAGAGGCAAAATCATTGACCGTCCCCCCACCATAGAAGGCGATATCGATAATGGTTTGTCTGTCTATGGCCATAGAAAATGCTCGGCGAAAGTCAACATTGGTTAACGCCTCACGTTTGGCTGGATCGGTATGTTTGAAATTCATGACGAAAGCTTGAGTACCAGACGGCGGGTACCAATAGTGGTGATTGGGGTTTGACGCTGCATAAGTACGATCAATGTCGGGAATGAAAGAAGATGTCCAGTCCAATTCGCTGTTAATCACCTTACCCAAGAATTGATCGTTGTTGGCGATTTGTGGCACCCTCAGACAATCCACATCAAGATTTTTGGAGTCCCAATAATAAGGATTGCGGCACTGGATATAAAGTTGTGGCGTGAAAGTGTCTATTTCTGTAAACGGGCCTGTCCCTACCGGATTTTCATTGGTAAAGGTTGAGGGACTTTTGACATTTTTCCAGATGTGTTCTGGCACTATAGGCACCTTCACTATCTCATAAGGCGCGTTAGAGTTTGGCTCTGTTAGCTGGAATCTCACTCGGTAGTCGTTAATTTTCTTAGTACTAATAACCCGAGAGTTAATGCCACTTTGGTCTAGTTCAGGATTGTTTTTAACTAAATTGAACGAATACACGATATCATTGGCATCAAATACTTGCCCATCTGACCATTTGACGTCTTTGCGTATGTCAAAGGTAACATTGGTCAGATCTTTTGAAAGTGAGTAGTTGCTCGCTAAACGAAAAACGGGCGTGTTTTCATGCATTTCATTGAACACAACCAACGGCTCGTAAATAAAGTCCCATGTTGTATGTAGGTGGGTAGCACCCAAATATGGATTAAAGTTGCGCACGAAGGTGGTAAATTCTTTTGGGTGTATTGTGAGCTCACTACGCTCAGTTGCTACAGTCATGGGACAGAATCCCATGACTGTAGCAATCCCAGCGGTTACTAGCACCGTTTTAATGACATTGGCAAGCATAGCTGTTCCTTACTCTTTGATTCGACGTCATAAAAGTTCGCCGATGAAATCGAGTGTTATCAACGATTAGCATTCCCTAGAACTACCTCAGTATTTCTGACTTAAAAATGTCATTTGACTAACTAGAGTGGCCTGTAGACACTAGGTGAGTTAAGCAAACACCCTCTTGTCAAATAAGGCAATTGCGTTTCTCGTTAAAAGCGTTAAAACTTTTTTAGTTACCGTCATTAACGTCAAATATGATTGCCGTGATCTTTTTTCCAAATACTCAAAAGTAGCTTTAGTTAGCCGATCTTTAAGCGCTAGAGTAACTTTATGTCAGTGCCTACTTACACTATGGTCTAAGCTAAGTGCATGTTTTTGAATATACTCACATTTTGTGAGATCATTGTCACTAGCCTATTTCTAAGCTGTTGTTCACGGCTAAAGGGATTCTGCCGTCTTGTTGTGAGTGTGTTCGCAAAGTGACGACTTTATGTCAGAGCACTGCTGTGAGAGTACTAATTTAATCCAAATTCAGCGTTAGTGTTTTGCTCATATATCCAACCATTTCTTGCCTTCAGACGATGGAGCAACCTCGTTTTTTGTTATTGAAATTTAGTTTGTCAGTAAATGTTGAAGTTTGTCATGTAAGTTTTCAATATGGCTCCTTTCTGGAGTCATTTCTTTGCAGTGGTCGAGAATATATTCCAGTGAATTCAATACTGTTCGCCAGCGGGGAGTTTTAGGCAATGTTTCCACCCGCAAATATTTATCCAGCGTTCGGGTTTGCAATGTACTGCGATCTAAGTAGACTCGCCACAAGCCACTTTGCTCAGCAAAATCAAACTTACTCTGACCAGTAACATGTTCCCAGTATGCAAGACCGCTAGTCATGGAATCCACGAGTATTTCACGCATAATTTCTTGTTTTGACTTCTCTCTATGGGTCCCTTTTTCTACTATGTGGCTAAATTCTTCGCCGAGATCTTTTAGTTCGAGAAGCTTGGAAGTATCACCTTCAAACGCATAACTTGAAAGAGCCTCAACTGCCGTTTCTAAGTGGTTTAGACGGGTAGCGTTCACATTTCCTCCAACGTCGAAGATATACATGGACTTAAGTCCCGAGTCGGTAGGAAGGCAAACAATATCGGCAGAGAGAGATTGGCGAACTTCATTTACGTAGACATCAATAGGTCCACAATAGTGAGGTCGTTTTATCTCAAGGAATTTGCTAGATATCAGCTCATCGGCCCTTGAGCGTCTTAGTTGTTCCGAAGTACGTTTAAATAACCTTGAGGCAGCATCATTGGTGAAACGGATTTTGTTGTCCTCTCTGACACATATAATCGCTTCTGGCGCTGACTCGAGTTGTTCTAAAAGGCGTCCCTGGGTTTCAAGCAGACTCGCCTCGACTTTTGCTCTTTGCTTTATTTCCCCTTTAAGCTCTTGATTTTCAAGGTGGCGTTGTTCTGCCTTGCTTGCGGTTAAATGGGCTGTAATTCTAGCTGCAAGTTCATGTTTATTAAAAGGCTTGGACAAATAGTCATTTGCTCCAGCTTCAAAACCCCTCACTTTATCTTCTGGCTGATTTAAAGCTGTTAACATAATAATGGGCAGCTGTGAGTGATCATATTGCCTACGTATTGTTTCACAAACTTGGTAGCCACTCATTCCGGGCATCATGATATCTAGGAGAACAAGTGCTGGTTTTTCCTTCTGAATAGTTGTTATTGCATCGGCGCCATTTTGAGCGGTGCGTATCTGATAACCTTCGATGCGTAAAAAACTGTCTAAAATTCGTAAATTTACCGGTTCATCATCCACAACTAAAAGTAGGGGACCCTCTGAGTTTTCAGTGGTCTGTGAACTTTCAAAAGGTTCCATGTCGATAACGTCAGGAACTTTAAAGTGTGCGCTTTCTATATGGTGTGCTTGCTCTATCTGTTCTTTAGACGGAATCGGGAGAGTAAAACTAAAGGTTGTGCCTACCATAGGTTGGCTACTGACATACAAATGACCATTCATCAAATCGATCAACTGACGACAAATGGACAAACCAAGTCCGGCGCCTTGTTGATAGCGTCCATTGTCGCTATTTACTTGGGTGAGTGGTTCAAAAATATGTTCTAACTGATCTGAAGGAATCCCCTGACCCGTATCCACAATCTGGACTCGGATATTGTCGTCGATCTGGCAGGCTGAAATAACAATTTTACCTTCATTGGTATATTTAATCGCATTACCAATAAGATTATAAAGCACTTGCTCAAGCCTTTGTGGATCAGCACAAGCCCATAAAGGCTCCTCAGGAATTTGGTTGATGACTCGAATCGGCTTATTACCGACTAAGTGTGAGGAAAGTTCCATAACCAGACGTGCTGCACCAGAAATGTCAACTGCACTTATATCAATGTCCAGTTTCCCGTAGCGCATTTTGTGATAATCAAGTAAATCATCGACTAAATTTGCTAAACGCTGACCGCTATTGATGATTATGTCGAGTTGATATTTGTGATCGGCTGTTATGGGGCCATTTGCGCCTGAGATAAGTGCTTGAGCTATCCCTACCATTCCATGTAGTGGTGTTCTTAATTCATGGGATGTAGTTGCAAGAAATTCATCTTTGAGCCGGTTAGCAAGTTGCAGTTCATCATTTTGCTTTTGGATAAGATCGAGGCTTTTTTCTAATTTGTTGTTTTGATCCTCAATAAGCAGTATTTTGTCGCGTATTGAACGTTGCATGCGCTCGAAGCTAAGAGCAAGCCGGCCAATTTCGTCTTTTCTTTGCGTATTTACTATATCGGTATCGAGATTACCTGCGGATACTTTTTCTGCTGCCCAAGTGAGCTTTAATAACGGTGCTGTGATAAACAGAGAGAGATAGTGAGAAGCAAGAATCACCAACACGATGGCAAACAGCATGGCTGCAATAAAAATAGTTGTGAGTTGATGGACTCGTGCAAAGGCTACTTTTTCTGGTACTTCAACGACAATAGCCCAATTTACACCACTAAAAGAGACTGGCCCAAAGGCTGCAATCATCTCGTCATCTAATTTGTTTGTGTAGATGCCGACCGATGTTTTTCCACTTAATGCTTGTTCAACGACCTGATAGCTATTGTCTATATCTTGCTGCTGTATTGCGAGCGTTTTAGGCAAATTATCCTGTCCTACAAGCAAAGTTCGCATCTCATCTGCATCTTTTTGATCGGAGATAAGCTTTGTTATCCCATTGTTAGGCAGGCGGAACATGGCATAACTATGGAGGTATCCTTGCTGAATGATAGGCGCTCCTAACCAAGCGACTTGTTTGTTACCTTCGGTTTTGAAGTCGGATACAAGAATGGGCGTATATTCATCATTGGTCTGCCGCTCTCTAGTCACTTCATTCATCAGTCTAAGGAAAGTGTTACCAAGGTGCGTATTTTTATAGCGTCCTGTGAGTAGGTTTGTACCAAAATTATCATATTTATATGTGGAATAAGTTACATTACCTTCTAAATCCACCAGTAACACATCGTCAAAATCAGAACGCTTGAGAAGTTCAATGTATGCTCTGTGGTAGCGTTTATGAAGTAAGCGATACCTTTCGGTTCCGTTGTACAAACTTGATTGGGGAAGGATAGAGGTTTTTATTTTATCCCCAGAGCCCTTTATATAGCGCTGCTGTGCGTTATTTCGAGCCTGCTCTATATCTAGCCCTAAGCTTTGAAAGGCATTAACCAATCCGTAGAAACGCCCGCCACTGGCATAGGCTAATTCAGATCGTACAAAGCCCATAACCTCTGATTGTTTCGCAGCCATATAATCTATGATTTGCTGCTGCTTGTTGTCGCGTACCGAAACGAGATGTGAAGTACTTTGTTCTTGAAGATCCTTACTATGAGAGTTTAGGAAAAACAAGGCGATAGCAGTAAGAGGGGTAATGCTCAGCACCAAAAAGGCGAGCATTAGAGTATGCTTTAATCGTTTAAATTTTTGGTTTTTATATAACTTAAACATGAGCTTGGCTTAACTTTCCGTAGTATAGGCTGGCATTTAACTGCTCAAGCAAAAACGTAAATTGTCTAGAATGACAAAATTAACGAGTTTTTTTACTTTGACAAGTAAGTTTGTTGTAAAGCGTGGAATTCGGCGAAAATTTTTGCCTTGTACCCTACTTACGCTCAATAAATGATTGTTATTTAGCTCATTAGTTACTTTTTGGCATGGTAAATTGCGAATTTGTTAGTCTTATTTATCGTCTCACAATTTGCAAAAGCATTTTGAATAATCGGCTGATATTTAAGGAAACTGTTGGCAACTATGAACAATTGACCACGAGTGTTTAGATAGTCAGGCGCGTTGGCTAACAGAGTTTCTGTTGCCATGTAATGGGTATCTAAACCTGCGTGAAAAGGAGGGTTACTGATTATAAATTGATAGTCTTTACTGGTATTGGAATAAATATCTGAGGCAAATACTGCTCCTTTGAGGTTATTTGCAGCCAGTGTTGCCATACTTGACTCAACAGCCAGAGCATTAATATCACACATTTCTAACTCAATACTTGGATTGATACTGGCGAGCACACAGCCAATCACTCCTGCTCCACAGCCAAAGTCGAGCACTTTACCACTGAGAGAGGGTAAAGAATCAAGCAGTAAGTGGCTACCAACATCAAATTGACCATGGCTAAATACGCCAGGTAAGCTCTTTATTATGAGTTGTTGGTTTTTATAGTTGACCGTATATTCTTTGAACCAATCTTGAATGGAAAAGTTAAGAGGTGGTTCTGTGCATTTTCCCCAATAGAAAGAGCAACGTCTGGCTGAATCGAACTTGTTTATTGGGCCAAAAGGTTTAAACATTTTTTCAATGCTTTTAATCCCTGAGCGATTTTCTCCTACTGCTATGATTTCTGTGTTTATTCCTAGTTTGCACAGAAGCATGGTTAGCAAAAACTCAGCTTCAGCTTTGGCTTTGGGCCAGTAGAGAAGGATCATATCTGCTTGAACTGGTTGATTAAACTCAGCACCAAACACAGTAGTAATTTGGTCATATGACGCAAGCTGACGGTGGTAACCATAGTTGGTAGTAAACACAGTGACAGACTCACAGTGTTTCGCAAGTTCTACAGGAAATAAATCTTCAATTTCACCCGCGACGACAACATGTTTTCCTGAGAAATAATCAAGTTGTCTCTGGGCAATTTGGCTTGGTGCAATATAGGCAGACATAATAGGCTCAAGAAAAAAAGACGGGGGATTTTCTCACAATCCCCCACATTCTTGAAGCTTAGTCTTTGGCTAGATACTAATTTTGATCTTGTTCATCGAGGAAATCTTTGAATTCCTCCTCATAAATATTGAACAACACCATAGCGATTGCAAAGATGAGAGGGCCGTATATAAGTCCTATCAAACCAAATAAGTGGAGTCCGCCAAGCAAGGAGAAAAAAATCATCAAAGTGTTCATTCCAGCGCTGCCTTGCATTAAAAAAGGTCTGAGTAAGTTGTCAATTGAACCGACAATGGCAATACTCCACACGGTAAGAAAAATTCCCCATGCTGTATCGCCCGTCAAAAACAGATATATGGCTGCGGGTATCCAAATTAAAGCGGTGCCAACAACTGGAATAAAAGAAGCGAATCCCATCATGGTTCCCCAGAAAAGCCCCTGAAACCCAGCCAACCACATTCCAATACCACCTGCCAAGCCTTGTGCTATGGCGGTTAGAAACGATCCCATTACGGCAGACTTGGAGACCTTTTCTACTTCTTCAAGCAACTTATCTTCTTGACTTCTAGATAGTGGAAGGATGTGACGAAGAGCTGAAATAATCGGGTCGTGGTCACGCAGTAAGAAGAAGAGTACAAACAACATTAGAAAAAAATTAAGCAGGAAGCTCGTGGCATCGCCGAGGATTTTTGCGCTAATTCCAACTAGGTTGGAACCAAAGGAGGTCGCAAACTGCGCAACTTTTTGGCCAATTTCCTGTGGCTTGATTTCGTCAAAAGGAAGGTATGTATTGACTACCGCAAGTACCTTTACAATCCACGGGTGGTCAAATAGAGCTTGAATGCCTCCTTGCGTGACCCATTGATAAACGTTTTGCGAGAAGGTTGAGCCTTGTTGAACTATAGCCGCAAACACAAATAGAAGTGGTAGTACGATTATGACAGTAAGTAGTGTACAAGACAGTAATGAGGCCAGATTTCTATGATTGGTTAAACGAGTTTCGATCTTGTCATGAATAGGAAACATCAGAAGAGATATGATGAAGGCCATGACAATCGAGTTTATATAGGGCTCGACTAACAAGAAACAGGCAAAGCCAGCGGCTAGCAGAGCGATGATAAGAACCCAGTGACTTGACGTAATTTTAAGTTTTTCTGACACGTTACTGCCCATTTATTCACTATGATGTAGGTATAATGGCTATAAAGAGCTGAATCTTCAACGTAAAATCAAAATCTTATTATCGAATGAGGCCTTTTATGGGATGTTGTAGTGAGGAAAAGTCGTGTTGTAATAGTCACAGTAATAGCGCTAGGCGAAAAATACCTTGGTTTTGGTTAACGGTGTCTTTGTTGGCTATTTTGGTGGCGATTTACTGGAATTAACATGGTAAGAAACGACTAAGCTTAAAAGGTAAACTTAGCCGTTTCTGAATACGTCGAATATTAATTTGCTTCACTGGCTAAAATAGCAAAACATCGATCAGCCGCTTCTAAGGTAGCCTCAATTTCCCTGCTGCTATGAGCTAAAGACGTGAAACTAGCCTCGAATGCCGAAGGTGCTAGGTAAACGCCGTGTTCAAGCATTAAGTGAAAGAAACGTTTGAATCTTTCGATATCGCATTTTGCTACATCTTCATAGCGAGTTATTTGTGCTTGCTCTGTGAAGAAAAAGCCAAACATGCCGCCTACCTGATTAACAACTAGAGGAATGCCATGTTCCTCTGCTCTCGCTTTAAAGCCCATTGCTAGCTGTTTGGTTCTGCTCTCAAGTGCTTCTTCATTACCTTCTTCTCTGAGTACGTTGAGGCATGCGTAGCCAGCGGCCATTGCAATTGGATTACCAGAGAGAGTGCCAGCTTGGTAAACCGGACCCGTTGGAGCTATGTGTTGCATGATTTCTTTTTTGCCACCAAATGCACCGACAGGCATTCCACCACCAATAACTTTTCCTAGCGTTGTGATATCAGGCGTTATCTTGTAATAGCCTTGAGCACCACCTAGAGCCACACGAAACCCTGTCATCACTTCATCGAATATAAGTAGTGCGCCTTCTTGATCGCAAATTTCACGTAATCCTTCATGAAAGCCGTCGACAGGAGGAATACAATTCATATTCCCAGCAACGGGTTCGACAATAATACAGGCAATGCTGTCTTTATTAGCGGCAAAAAGTTCGCGCACCGAATCTAGATCGTTGAAGGTGGCCGTCAATGTATGTTTGGCAAAGTCGGCTGGGACACCAGGTGAGCTTGGTTGGCCAAGTGTTAAAGCCCCTGATCCTGCTTTGACTAGCAAGCTGTCAGCATGGCCATGGTAGCAGCCTTCAAATTTAATGATTTTGTCTCTGCCTGTGTATCCGCGAGCTAAGCGAATGGCACTCATGGTGGCTTCAGTCCCAGAGCTCACCATTCGAACTTGTTCCATTGATGGAACCAATTCAGAGACAAGTTCCGCCATTTGGATTTCCATTTCCGTTGGCGCTCCAAAACTAAGACCTTTTTGAGCGGCTTCAATGACCGCTTCACGTATAGCAGTATGGTTATGACCAAGAATCATAGGTCCCCAAGAGCCAACATAATCGATATAAGCCTTTCCGTCAGCATCGAAAATCAGTGGGCCGTCTGCTCGCTCAATAAAAATTGGTGCGCCGCCAACACCGTTAAAAGCCCGAACAGGAGAGTTGACGCCACCAGGAATGGCTTTTTGCGCTTTTTCGTAAAGTTCCGCTGATTTGGTCATGATATATCCTCATTTGATTTCTTCGGACCAAGTTGGATTGGCATTGTACATCCCCATTTTGATTCTTGAAACATTTTGCAAGCCTTAATATGAATGCTTTTTCATTATTAAAGCGGTGATTTAGAGAAAAAAGCAGACGTAGGTGATGAATACTTGAACGAATAACTCAGGTATTAGATAATAAAGAGACAATGAATAATGATGTATCCGACAGAGAGTGTAGTTGTTGGATCTAAGTGTGAGAGGTCATCGTGAGTGAAGTCAATATTCCACTAACTTTTTCAGATGCTGCTGCCAAAAGGGTTGGAGTATTAATTGCGGAAGAAGAGAACCCAAACTTAAAGCTGCGAGTCTATATTACAGGTGGCGGTTGTAGCGGTTTTCAGTACGGATTCACATTTGATGAGAACGTGAATGAAGGGGACACGACGATTGTTAATAGTGGTGTGACTCTGGTTGTTGACCCTATGAGTTTGCAGTATTTAATTGGTGGTGAAGTGGATTATACGGAAGGTTTAGAAGGCTCACGTTTTTTTGTTAGTAACCCGAATGCAACAACGACTTGTGGTTGTGGCGCCTCTTTTAGTGTCTAAACAACGAGTTCTGAATAAGCCGCGTTTCACCGCGGCTTTTTAGTTGTTTAAATTTGAACTTTTTGCTGTGTGGTTTTGGAAACTTTGGCAGTAGCACAATCTCTAGTTTACGTCGCAAATCTATTCAACTCTTGCCTATATGAATCAATAACTGGGATCTTGGCTAAATTACTGGTTATATGAGTTTTAATTTTAACTGATTCATTTATATCCTCAAATATCGAAAGTGAGTGCATATACTCAGCAAAGGACGGTTATGGGCAGAGTGTCATTTTTTCAATTTCTTTCAGCTAGACCTTATATTATTTCGTTAGTCACTATTTTCGTTTTATTTTTGTGGTTAGGGGTTGGCAGCATTATCGCTGAAGAGCAGTCAATATCTACGGATGTCAATGAAAAGCCGAAAGCCAAGGTTGTTTTTCAAACCTTTATTGCTCAGAAAACTCAAAAATCGATCGATCTGTACGGAAGAACCGCACCGGACAAGCAGGCTAAATTAGGTGCAGAGATCGCTGGTAAAATTATCGAGCTTGCGGTGAATAAAGGAGAAAAAGTCAATAAAGGTCAAGTTGTTGCGCGTATTGATAAAGGTGACTTAGATATTCAAGTCGAACGTGCTGGTGCTCTACTCAACGTTCGAGAGAAGGAATACAAAGCAGCACAGGCTCTGAAAAATAAGGGATTACAAGGTGAAGTTGCCTTTAGTAAGGCGCAGGCTGATCTGATAGAAGCAAAAGCTGGATTACGCAATGCAAAAATTGCGCTTGAAAACACATCAGTAAGAGCGCCATTTAGTGGTGTTGTGGAACGTTTATACATAGAACTTGGAGACTTTGTCGGTGTTGGCGATCCTGTTGCCACCTTAATTGATCTTCGCCAAATAGTGATCGAGGCTGATGTAAGTGAGCGGCACATTCAGGATTTGGTACTTCAGCAAGCTGCATCGATTACCTTTATTGATGGTCAGACTGTTGAAGGCAAAATCAGTTACATTTCAAGGGTGTCATCTCCTGCAACCAATACCTTCCCGATTGAAATCCTGATCCCCAACCCACAACAAAAAATCCCTGCAGGCGTTAGCGCTGAAGTCCAATTAAATTTACGCGAGCAATTGGCGATTAAGGTTACACCCGCAATGCTAGCGTTAGATGAGTCTGGCAACTTAGGGGTAAAAACTTTAAATGAAGACCAAGTTGATTTTGTTCCTATCCAGTTGGTGAAAGCAGAACAAGATGGTGTCTGGATAACTGGGCTTGGCGAGCAAGTTCGCATTATTACTACTGGGCAGGGTTTTGTCCGAGATGGCGATAAAGTGATTGCTATTGAGAATAACCAGTAAGGGCTCGCTATGTATTCCTTAATTGATGCTGCATTATCTCGAGTAAGGACAATGCTTGTCTTACTTGCTTTTGTTTTAATTGCCGGCATTGTCACTTATTTTACAGTACCCAAGGAATCTAGTCCTGATATTACCATTCCTATCATTTATGTCTCAGTAGGCCATCAAGGTATTTCCCCTGCCGATTCAGAGCGTTTACTCGTAAGGCCAGTCGAGCAGGAACTTCGCTCGATAGAGGGAGTAAAAGAAATGACTTCTACAGCATCAGAGGGACATGCGTCTGTGATGCTCGAATTTAGTGTCGGAATTGATCTGAATAAGGCTATGGCAGATGTTCGTGAAGCGGTGGATTTAGCCAAACCTAAACTACCAGAAGGTAGTGATGAGCCGACAGTGAATGAAGTCACTTTCGCTTCTAGAGAACCCGCTTTAACTGTGGTTTTGTATGGTAGTGTGCCAGAAAGAACGGTGGTGAAGATAGCTCGGCAGCTACGGGATAAGCTTGAAAGTTTTCGCCAAGTTCTTGAAGTAGATATTACAGGTGACAGGGACGATATTGTTGAGATCATCGTTGATCCTCTACTGATGGAAAGCTATGGGCTGGATCAGGCGGATATCTATAACTTAATTGCTTTAAACAATAGGGTGGTTGCTGCAGGTTTTGTTGATACCGGTTATGGGCGATTTTCGGTAAAAGTCCCTTCAGTGTTTGATTCAATCAAAGATGTACTTGAACTGCCTGTAAAAGTTGATGGGAAGCAAGTGATCACCTTTGGCGATGTGGCGACCGTTCGTCGCGCATTTCGAGATCCAGAAAGCTACGCTCGTTTGGATGGACAGTCAGCGATTGTTTTAGATGTGAAGAAACGAGCAGGAGAAAACATAATTGAAACGGTAGCGCTTATCAAACAGGTTCTGATAGAAGCGCAAAAATTACAAACTTGGCCAAATAACCTACAGGTGAAATATACTTGGGATCAGTCGAATGATGTCAAAATGATGCTCAATGATCTGCAGAATAATATCTTATCTGCCATTATTCTCGTTGTTGTGGTGATCATTGCAATTCTTGGGGTTCGGACTGCGCTTTTGGTTGGGATTTCTATTCCTGGTTCTTTTCTTACCGGTTTATTAGTACTTGCGGTATTTGGTTTGACTATCAATATTGTTGTCCTGTTTTCGCTGATCATGGCAGTCGGCATGCTGGTTGATGGCGCTATTGTGGTGACGGAATTTGCCGATCGACGTATGCAAGAAGGCATAGATAGAAAAGATGCATACCGAGAGGCGGCGAAACGTATGGCATGGCCTATTACCGCTTCGACTGCGACGACTTTAGCTGCTTTTGCTCCTTTGCTTTTTTGGCCTGATATAACAGGGGAGTTTATGCAATACCTTCCTTTGACCTTGATTGCTACTTTGTCCGCTTCGCTAGCAATGGCATTGCTGTTCGTACCCGTGATGGGGAGTTTATTTGGTAAGCCACAACAGATAACAGCAAAACAAGGCCAAATCCTACTCGCGCTCGAACATGGCGACTTTTCTAAAGCGACGGGTTTGACAAAACACTACTACCAGCTTCTTGATAAACTTCTCTATCATCCATTGAAAATTTTGTTTAGTGCTATTTTATTGGCAATGATTGTTGGTTGGGGATATTCGAAGTCGGGGCTGGGAGCTGAGTTTTTTCCTGAAGTCGATCCACCGTTTTTTACTGTTAAAGTACGCTCTCATGGCGATCTGTCTCTTGATGAAAAAGACACGATTATGCGTGATATTGAATCCACGATACTTGGACATGAAGAATTTGAAAGTGTCTATACCAAAACGGGAGGAGAGGATGAAATAGGGCAAATTCAAATCATCCCAGTTGATTGGCAGTATCGGCGCAAGATTAAATTGATTATTGAAGAATTGAAGCAATCAACGGATCAATATGCAGGGGTTGAGATTGAATATAGATTCCCAGAAGCTGGGCCTCCTGTAGAACATGATCTGGTTATCGAGCTTACTTCTCGAGATCTTGAAGAACTTGAGTCCGGAGCAAAAATGGTACGTGAGTGGGTTGATGGAGAGCCAGCTTTTAATAATGTGAGTGATACGTTGAGTAAAGGCGGAATTGATTGGCAAATAGATATACGTCGAGACGATGCATCTCGTTTTTTAGCCGATGCTACATTGGTAGGAAACACGGTTCAATTTGTCACTAATGGCCTTAAATTGGGGGATTATTTGCCTGATGATGCAACGGAAGAAGTCGATATTCTCGTCCGTTATCCTAAAGAAAAAAGAGATATTGGTCGCTTTGAACAGTTGAGAGTTAAAACAGCGGCTGGCATGGTGCCGATTACTAATTTTGCCAGCATTATTCCAAGCCCCAAGCAAAGTAGCATTCGTCGTGTTGATGGTAATAGGGTAATCAGTGTCTTCGCGGACATTGGAGAAGGTTATAACTTAACATTGGAGTTACCTAGGATAGAGCAGGCACTCACAGAGCTGTCGTTACCTGATGGAGTAGGATTTAAAATCCGTGGGAAGAATGAGAAGCAAGAGAACTCATCTAAATTTTTACAAAAGGCATTTTTGATTGCTCTAGTTTCAATGGCGTTAATTTTGCTGACTCAGTTTAACAGTTTTTATCAAGCTTTCTTAATACTGAGTGCAGTGCTCTTTTCAACGGTGGGGGTTCTGATTGGATTGCTAGTTTTTCAAAAGCCGTTTGGTGTGATTATGTCAGGAATTGGTGTAATTGCATTGGCAGGTATAGTGGTAAATAACAATATTGTATTGATTGATACGTATAATCAGTTAGTTAGACACGGAGTGGAAAAGCGCGATGCGATTTTACGTACGGGGGTTCAGCGCTTAAGACCGGTTTTGCTGACGACCATCACTACCATCCTTGGCTTACTTCCCATGGTAATGGAAATGAACATTGACTTAATTAATCAAAGAGTGGAATTTGGCGCACCTAGCACTCAGTGGTGGTCACAGTTAGCCACTGCGGTTGCTGGTGGTTTAACCTTTGCGACATTGCTGACGCTGATTTTGACTCCGTGTTTATTGATGCTAAGTCGTGAACCCAAAGTGGAAATTAACCCTAGTATGGACGCTGAAATTCCCCCCAAAAAAGTTAGACCATTGAGTCTACGCTCGGGGAAGGGGGGAGATTAAAACTATCGAGTAGCGAGTAGCTCACCATAACGGTTGAGTTTGGCTAATTTGATCTTTGCATTGGCAATAAAAGTAGTTTTTTCCTTTCCTTTTAATGAGTTGGCTTGAGGTAGTTGTACGGTTCTCGGGTTTTTATGAATGCCATTAACTAAAAACTCATAATGCAAATGTGGTCCAGTGACTCGACCTGTTCCTCCTAGAGTACCAATAGTCTGACCTTGCTTAACGCGCTGACCCGTTTTGACTTTACGTTTAGTCAAGTGAAGATATTTGGTGATATAGGTATTACTGTGTCTTATGAAAACATAGTTACCATTGAATTTGTTATAGCTAGACTGTTGCACAACACCGTCGCCGGCAGCCCAGATAGGTGTGCCTACCGGTGCAACATAATCTGTCCCTCTATGTGCCTTAATCCTCCCTGTTACTGGATGAAGGCGTCGAGGGTTAAAGTTGGAAGAAACGCGCCGAAAATCCACAGGTGAGCGCAAAAATGCTTTGCGCATTGCTCTACCATTTTCATCATAGTAGTTTCCGTCTTTGTCATTTAAGATAGCTTTAAAGGTATCGCCTTGGTTGGTAAAGATAGCCGCGATGATTTTTCCCTGGCCTACGACTTCACCTTCCACAATCTGATCTTGATAGAGAATTTCGAAGTGGTCACCTTTTCGTATGTCAAGGGCAAAGTCAATATCCCAACCAAAAATACCAGCAAGCTCCATGATCTGGTTTGCTGTGAGTCCCGCGCCAACCCCCGCATTCCAAAAATTTGATGTAATGTCAGCATCAGCATAATTGTATTGATAATTCACTTCCTTTTTTTCTAATCTGGAGCTAAAACCAGTGTCTGAACGTGTGATTAAAAAGGTTTCATAGGCACTTAACTTACGAGAGATCTGCACCAGTTGATTGTCTGTGTCAAAACCAAAGAAGAAAGTATCTCCTGGACGTATACGAGTCAGGTGCTGTTTAATGTCTTTATTGGTTGTGGTGAGATCATAAAGGAGTCGAGGGGAAAGCCCTGCTCTTTGGAACAGTAGAGCCATGCTATCACCAGAGCCAATGGTATGTTTTTCCCAGCGTAGTGTGGCGCTACTACTGGTGGAGGTCGACGTTGCTAATGAGTCTACATCTATATTGATAGGGTAGTATTGACCTACCTGATAAATTTTTTTCTCTGATCTTAAATCGCTGGGAGAAGGAAGCAGTAGTGCGATCACAATGAGTGCACTAAATAAGACAATAAAAGCTCTGTGTATCACGGGTAGCTGATTGAAAATAGGCAGCATATTTCTTTCGTTTTCAAAAATCAGTAAAATATAGTTACCTGTTTAGTCTAACTGGTTTCAAAAATCCTCGCTATTCAAGTAATATGGTAAATTACTAAATTTTTGCCAAATCTGTGGGAGTGAACAAGAATGGCGAGTATTGAAGCGGCTCTAGCCGAGATTAAGCGCGGCGTTGAAGAGCTTATCCCTGAAGAAGAGTTGATAGCAAAGCTAAAAGAAAAGCGCCCTTTGCGTATTAAATTGGGCGCGGACCCTACCGCTCCAGATATTCACCTTGGTCATACGGTTATTTTCAATAAACTCCGTTTGTTCCAAGAGCTTGGTCATGATGTCACTTTCCTTATCGGTGATTTTACCGCGATGGTGGGTGATCCAACCGGTAAAAATGCCACACGTCCTCCTTTAAGTCGTGAGGATGTTATTCGTAATGCAGAAACCTATAAAGAGCAGGTTTTTAAAATTCTTGATCCGGCGAAAACTAAGATTCAATTCAATTCAGAATGGCTTTCTGAGCTTGGCGCTGAGGGTATGATTCGTCTTGCAGCTAACCAGACGGTGGCAAGAATGCTTGAACGTGATGATTTTAAAAAACGTTACGCAGGCGGCCAACCGATCGCAATTCACGAATTTATGTACCCGTTGCTTCAGGGGTGGGATTCTGTTGCGATGGAAACGGATGTTGAACTTGGGGGAACCGATCAGAAGTTTAACTTGTTAATGGGACGTGAACTACAAAAAGCGAATGGACAGAAACCACAAGTTGTTTTGATGATGCCGCTGCTCGTTGGTCTTGATGGCGAGAAGAAGATGTCTAAATCTGCCAACAACTACATTGGTATTAGTGAAGCGCCAAGTGAAATGTTTGGTAAGATCATGTCTATATCGGATGAGTTGATGTGGAGTTACTATGATTTACTGTCTTTCCGTCCGTTAGAAGAAATTGCTCAGTTTAAGGCAAGTATTGCTGAAGGAGAAAACCCTCGCAATATTAAAGTCCTACTTGCTAAAGAAATTATTGCGCGTTTCCATAGTGAAGCTGATGCAGAAGCCGCAGAGCAAGAGTTTGTCAATCGATTTGCAAAGAATCAAGTTCCAGATGAAATGCCTGAATTTACTTTTGATGCAGGGCTACCAGTGAGTAATTTGCTAAAAGAAGCAGGCTTGTGTGCTTCGACTTCAGAGGCGATGCGAATGGTGAAACAAGGCGCGGCTAAGGTTGATAGTGAAAAAATATCAGATGCTAAGTTTACCCCTGCTGCTGGAACGTATGTTTTCCAAGTTGGTAAGCGCAAATTTGCTCGTATCACAATTAACTAGTTGTTAGATGGTATAAAAAAGCGTCGATAGGCGCTTTTTACTCAGTTAGCTCATCAATACTGTGATTATTTTCATAGATTTGACTGGAATAAATACCGTTCTTTGATATTATCCTGCTGCTGTCATCTTGGCAGTTCTTTTGGAGATTTTTATGAACAATACCGACCATCCTCCTAGTATGGAGGGAGAAAACTAAGCCTGCATCGGTGTTGACTGTTCATGTCTCTGCCATGTGGCGGAGTACTTCTTTTCTAAAGAAAAACTCACGTTTTTCTCCTTCCTCTCTAGAATTTTAGTTGCTACACGTCTGTGATTGCTACTTTCACGGTCGTCGTGACTTGATGGTCGTTACCTATGCCAATCGGGAGATTCGCCATGAAGGTAATGAACAATGCATATATTGAAAATACCCACTACTTTTCAGATCAAGAAATAGGGGCTGCTCGCAATGCTTTTTTGCAATATGAGCAAGATAAACAGGTTTACCTACTCACGGTCATGCAGCTTGAAGAGGCTGTTGCGATTTTGCAGCACTGTTCAGTTGGATACGTGCAGCAGCTCATTGCTATGCTGGAAAATGATGGATACGACAAACTGGCACGTCACTACGCACACAGATTGGGCTTTATCCATTCAGAAGTTGAAACGACAGGTGGTTATCTTAACACATCCGTTTTGGAGCACGTGAAGCAGCGTATTGGCTGGATTATTTCATTGGCCCTACTAGGCATTGTTTCTGGGCTGATCATCTCTCAGTATGAAGACACGCTTAGTCAGCTTGTTTTGTTAGCGGTTTATATGCCTGTTATAGCGGCAGCTGGTGGAAATACGGGCACCCAGGCAGCAACCTTAGTTATTCGGGCCTTGGCTACTGGTGAACTTAGAAAACGACAGTGGTTTGCTGTTTTTTGGAAAGAGAGTCGAGTAGCGGTCTGCTTAGCGCTGGCGATCGCAATAGTAATCGTTGCTCGAGTCATGTTGTTTAGCGATCCTACCTCAACCGGAGGGTTTAGTCTCAATGTCATTGCTAGCGCTATTGCTGTTGCACTGTTTATCCAAGTGACGTTGTCGACAACTTTGGGAGGACTATTGCCTATCTTAGCAAGGGGGTGCAAATTGGACCCAGCCGTTTTAGTGAGTCCAGTATTAGCATCGATAGTTGATATTTCAGGGATGTGGATCTTCTTTAATGTCGTCAATCATTTTTTGGGCATTAGCTGACTAAATTTGACGACATCTTTATAAAAAGTTTCTTCAAATAGAGTAATTGGAGCGACGGTTGGAGGACTGTCGCTGCTTTTCTTTTCAGGGTAATAATCAGCGACATATTGCACAAATAATGTTGAAGGTTCCCCTGAAAGATCCAATCCAAATCCGGTCATATTATGACTACCATAAAGCGATCCACTTTTGGCGATAATACGACTTTTTATCGGA
Organism: Vibrio zhanjiangensis; assembly: GCF_030161235.1. GTDB lineage: Bacteria > Pseudomonadota > Gammaproteobacteria > Enterobacterales > Vibrionaceae > Vibrio > Vibrio zhanjiangensis. The sequence continues at coordinate 45,401 of NZ_BSPW01000044.1, forward strand.
TCTTTTCTCATGCTACGCCGATATTTGAGCGTTCCTGATTCCCCTGATTTTGGCATTAAGTCGATTAGATTGAGCTGTTCATCGTTTAACCATATATGACGTAGAATCTGGGCCATGGTGTGACTTGAGAAACGGTTGTTACGAGAAAGTCCAGAACCATCAGCCATAGGTATATTACGTAGGTCTATTCCTGTGTGAGCAAAAATGATTTGTTTGATAGCTTTAGTACCATTGCTAAAACTGCCCGGTTGAATATAGAACTTGGCACCAAGCGTTTTGGTTAAATTATCAGCAATTAAGTTGTCGGACTCTTTGAGCATAGTTGTAAGCAAGCTGGTTAACGGTAATGAATAATGAGTCGCTAGGGTGGAAGTCATCACTGATGTATCGGTGGGATTACCTACATTGACTGAACCAGAGAAAGATACATTTATTTGATTCAATACGTTACTTAACATGCGCTGAGTATAAAGTTCAGGGTCTTGAACGGCGAATTTAAGCGGTAAAGGCTTGGTTCTTTCAATCAAGCAGCCTTGCAACTGGTAATGATTATTGGAAGCGGTAATTAGCTCGAGGTCACATTGTGTGCTTTCTTGATAATCTTTGCTAACACTTGTTGCTTTTGTGGTGACGTATACAGGAAAGTGTTCTGGTACATAAACCCTAGTGCGTCCGTTGTCCTCGGTATAAATTGAGGCTTGAACACAGTTTCCATCTAAAGTGACCGCGGTTGCTGGGGCACTGTAGCAGACGCCAAGAATATCCCATGGCCAACCTACCGCACGATCGTAACCAGTGAAGGCGCTATTGTTGAGCCAGATATCACCATGTATTTGCGTTAACCCGTTTTTTTTGGCAATTAAAAACAGTTGTATTAGATCCTCTGTGGTTAATGTTGGATCACCAGAGAAGTCGATAACAATGTCCTGACCTCTCTGTTCCAGTCGCGTTTCATAACGAAAATCGTTACCAAGCTCGAGCTTTGCAGCTAAAGCTGTCACCAGCTTTAAAGTGCTTGCGGGGGGGAAAAGAAGGTCACCATTTTGTGTATCAAGTAGGGTACTACGTTGGTTTAGCGACTCAACGATAAGGCTGGCTCGACTTCCTTGTGGTAATTGAGCCATAGGGGTATAGGCGAAAGTTGACAGGGAAAAGAGCAGAACTAAAAACGGCAAAAATAATCTGGACAGCTGCATAGAATAAAGTCACATAACCAAAGGCAAAAAACCAACCCAGTATAGCCAGTAAAAAAAACGCCCGCTATAAGCGGGCGTGATAACACGGTAATATTTACTCGTAAATTAGAAGTCGTAACGTAGACCCAGTGCTAGTTCGTCTTCTGCATCAGCTTTAGTGATGCCTTTCGTTGCATCTTCATCAAGCAGATTGAAGTTGTATGAGATGTAACCGCGGAAGTTTGGTTTGAAGTAGTAAGTCGCATCGATTGCTACGTTATCTGCTTCGTCTTTAGTAGTGCCGGATGTGTCACTTTCAAGATAGTTGTAAGTAGTGGTAAATACAGTTTGACCCATAGTGTAGGCAGCTGCAAATTCATAACCAGTTAGGTCTGTGGTATCTGTTTGACCTTTGATTTGGTCTTCGCCATCAACGAAAGTACCTGCGAAATAAAGGTCATTGATTGTGTAAGATGCCGCTAGCATATATTGGCTACGTTCATTCAACTGACCAGTAGCATTTCCGTTGTTATCCAGTTCAGCTTCATTACCATCTGCATAACCCGCACCTAGCTTAATGCCAGTCTCACCGATTGCGTAGATAGCTGATAGAGAGTAACCATCCGCATCATTATCAGTATAGCCATTGTTACCGTCGGCCTCAGCATCAGCAAAACGGTAGCTGCCTTTTAGGCCCAGATTTTGGAACTGACCTTTGTAAGAGACCATGTTGTCTGAACGGTCAGCTATTGCAATTTTGTATGCCGCAGAGTTACCGTGATAAGCCATGATATCGGTAAAGTCAGTGATAACACCTAAAGCGCCGTCATTTTTACCATAAGTTACTTCACCAAATGTACCACCGATACCACCATACAAGTAACGGTTGGTCAGATCTGATGAACTATTGTTGCCATCGGTCGCACCACCATTATCATTGGTTGTAAATTCACCTTCGTAGAAACCCACACCATATAGGCCGTCAGTGATTTGTGCTTTACCTAGGAAGTTTAGGCGCACGCGAGAGTTGTCTTCCGCTTTGCCATCTTTGAGTGCTAGACGTGCCTCAGCGCGGCCACCCAACTCGATGGAGTTGCCATCTTGGTTGTAGATTTCTGCTGCATTTACACCAGTAGCAACAGCGGCAGCCGAAACGGCTAGAGCGATCAGAGTTTTGTTCATCTTATTGGTCCTAATTTACTGTCCATACATCGTTTTTGGGAAAAGAGTCGCTATTTTGTCTTTTCCATTTTCTTCCGTTCTACAGCTCTACGTGCACAGTTTTAGTGACAACTTAAGCACGCAACTTGAGCCATAGAGGCCTTGCTGGCTTCTGTTGTACCGCCAAAGTTCCCCGATAGGTTAGTAAAAAGATATAAATGCAAATTTTGAACGATGTTTTATTTTTGGTAAAAAATGCTCAATATATTGTTTTTAAATGATAAATTTAAGTTTTTAGTATGCTTATTATGGGGGTTTTCCTTTAGTTTTTTTTATTTATCAGAGCGGATGTAAATAAATTTAAATTGATGATTTAGCTCACATAATTGCTTTGTTTACAATGCAGTAAGATCTGAAGATGAATTCAGGTGATTTAGTCGCTAACTTTGTTTACACTAGAGAAAATAGAGTTAACTAATGTGCTACCCAGTCGATTCGATTGGGTGGCTTCGTTTTGTCCAAAGATAGCTTTGGCAATGAGGTAAAACATGGAAAAAGTCCCAATGACAGTACGCGGTGAACAAATGCTGCGTGAAGAACTAGATCGTTTACTCAAGCTTCGTCCTCAAATTTCCGAAGCTATTGCAGAAGCCCGCGAACTTGGCGATCTAAAAGAAAACGCAGAATATCATGCAGCTAGAGAGGAGCAGGGTATTTGTGAGGCTCAGATTAGAGACATCGAATACAAATTGTCGGTAGCTCAAGTGATTGATGTGTCGAAGATGGAGAACTCTGGTAAAGTTATTTTTGGTTCGACAGTAACCCTCATCGATTGTGATACCGAAGATGAAAAAACGTATCAGATTGTTGGTGAAGATGAAGCTGATATTAAAGCTGGGCGTATTTCAGTGAGCTCGCCTATCGCCAGAGGTTTGATTGGTAAAATGGAAGGCGATGAAGTGGTGATTTCAACTCCTGGTGGTGATCGCGACTTTGAAATTGATAGTGTTGAGTATCGATAATCACTATCTGTGTGCGCTAAGTAGCTAGTGTGGTGCTTTGCAACTTATTTTCAGTCGATATAGTTTAAATCGAAAGGTCGCTCTAGGCGACCTTTGTGCTAAACCTGACGGTCATTTACTTACGTGGCAAGTCGATTTTTGCGTCATCGCTTTGCTTATACAGGACAAGAGTCTTACCTATTACCTGTACATTTTCAGCGCCAGTTTCACGAACAATCGCCTCTACGATTAGGTTTTTTGTCTCGCGATCTTCGCTGGCTATTTTAACTTTTATCAGTTCATGATGGTTAAGAGCGATCTCAATTTCCGCTAGAACAGCTTCAGTAAGTCCATTTGCGCCCATAAGCACGACAGGTTTTAAACTGTGCGCTAGGCCTTTGAGGTGCTGCTTTTGTTTGGTGCTTAAGTTCATCGTGCGGCCAATTTTATTTACTTTAAGGGTTGAAAAATACCATTTTAACGCCATCTATCCTTGAAGACTATAATTTATTGGGTGAAGACCCCTGCTAGTATATTAGGATTTGGATGAGCAAACAGAAACATTCAGCGAGTTCAGGCCGTTGGTTGAAAGAGCACTTCGACGATAAATTTGCCAACGAAGCTCGCAAGAAGGGCTATCGTTCTCGGGCTTATTTCAAGATAGAAGAGATTCAGAATAAAGATAAGCTTCTTAAATCTGGCATGGTCGTAGTGGATTTAGGTGCAGCACCAGGTGGATGGTCTCAATATGCTGCTAAGATAGTAGGTGAAGAGGGTAAAATCATTGCGTGTGATTTGCTTCCTATGGATCCTATTGCTGGGGTGAGCTTTCTGCAAGGTGATTTTAGAGAGGAAGCGGTGCTGGATGCTTTGTTGGACAAAATTCAGCCATCTCTGGTGAATGTAGTTATGTCTGATATGGCGCCTAATATTGCTGGAAATAATTCTGTAGACCAACCAAGAGCTATGTATTTGGTTGAGCTGGCTTTAGATATGTGTCGACAAGTTCTAGCACCCAATGGTAGCTTTGTTGTGAAAGTCTTTCAGGGTGAAGGTTTCGACCAATATGTTAAGGATGTTCGCGATATGTTTAAAGTCGTGAAAATCCGCAAACCTGATTCTTCGAGGGCTCGTTCCCGAGAAGTATTTATAGTAGCCACTGGTTACAAAGGTTAACGATTTGCTTAGTAGAGCATAAGTTAACACTGTAGCTACAGTTTACAAACTGTAGTACCCTACCTTTAATTACAACTATTTATCGCGAGGCTTACACCTTGAGTGATATGGCAAAAAATTTAATTTTATGGCTTGTAATCGCCGTCGTATTGATGTCGGTTTTCCAGAGTTTTGGCCCTGGAGACAGCAGTGGCAGAGCGGTTGATTACACCACATTTGTAAAAGAAGTTGGTCAAGGCCAAATTCAAGATGCAACGTTTAAAGGCGAGGAGATTACCTTTACTCGCCGTGGTGGTGGTTCGCGTTATGTGACTTATATGCCTGTGTACGATCAGAAGCTTTTGGACGACATGATCACCCAGAATGTGAAAGTACAAGGTACACCACCAGAAGAACAAAGTTTGCTGGGAACCATATTCATTTCTTGGTTCCCAATGATCTTGCTGATCGGAGTATGGATATTCTTCATGCGCCAAATGCAAGGTGGCGGGGGCAAAGGCGCCATGTCTTTCGGTAAGAGCAAAGCTCGGATGATGAGTGAAGAGCAAATCAAAACCACATTTGGTGATGTTGCGGGTTGTGATGAAGCGAAAGAAGACGTTAAAGAGCTGGTTGACTACCTACGGGATCCGAGCCGATTCCAGAAGTTAGGGGGTAAAATTCCTACTGGTGTCTTGATGGTTGGTCCCCCTGGAACAGGTAAAACGCTGCTTGCTAAAGCGATTGCTGGTGAAGCCAAAGTTCCTTTCTTTACGATTTCAGGTTCTGATTTTGTTGAGATGTTTGTTGGTGTTGGTGCATCGCGTGTTCGTGATATGTTTGAACAGGCCAAGAAAGCAGCGCCGTGTATCATTTTTATCGATGAAATTGATGCTGTTGGTCGTCAACGAGGCGCTGGAGTTGGTGGGGGTCACGATGAGCGTGAGCAAACATTAAACCAAATGTTGGTTGAGATGGATGGCTTTGAGGGCAACGAGGGCATCATCGTCATTGCTGCTACAAACCGACCAGATGTGCTTGATCCCGCATTGCTTCGTCCAGGGCGATTTGACCGCCAGGTTGTCGTGGGTTTACCGGATGTTCGTGGCCGTGAACAAATCCTCAATGTCCACATGCGTAAGGTCCCTTTAGCTGGAGATGTAGAGCCTTCTTTGATCGCCCGAGGTACGCCCGGTTTCTCTGGAGCCGATCTTGCCAACTTGGTCAACGAAGCGGCGCTGTTTGCTGCTCGTGGTAACAAGCGTAATGTGTCCATGGTTGAATTTGAGTTAGCCAAAGACAAAATTATGATGGGCGCTGAACGTCGCTCTATGGTGATGTCTGAAGAAACCAAAGAATCGACAGCTTATCATGAGGCTGGCCATGCTATTGTTGGTCGTTTGGTACCTGAGCATGATCCTGTGTATAAAGTTTCTATCATTCCCCGAGGGCGAGCTCTTGGGGTGACTATGTACCTTCCAGAACAAGATCGCGTTAGTATGTCGCGTCAGCATCTTGAGTCTATGGTTTCTAGTCTCTATGGTGGTAGGTTGGCTGAAGAGTTGATTTATGGTCCAGAAAAAGTTTCTACTGGTGCCTCGAATGACATTGAACGTGCAACGGATATTGCTCGTAAGATGGTGACTCAATGGGGATTCTCTGAGAAACTTGGTCCATTACTTTATGCCGAAGAAGAAGGAGAGGTCTTCCTTGGCCGAAGTGTGACACAGACCAAACACATGTCAGATGATACCGCAAAGCTCATCGACAACGAAGTCCGCAAAATTATTGATCGAAACTATGCCCGTGCAAAACAGATCCTTGAAGATAACATGGATATCATGCACGCGATGAAAGATGCATTGATGAAGTATGAAACAATTGATGCTGGTCAGATTGATGATTTAATGGAGCGTAAAACGGACATTAGAGAGCCTGCAGGTTGGGGAGATAATGCCAATAAACCAGCAGCCAAAGATGACGTTCAAGCTGAAGCTAAATCCGGCTCTAACCAAGAAGAAACGGTGCCTTCAGCTGAGATTGTTGAAGAGCAAGCACCTGAAAAAAAAGATACTGAATAAAATAACTCCATCAACTAAACCCCGATCAGCTCGGGGTTTTTGTATTTTTTATGATAATCAAAGCAAACAATAAATCTTTAGATTTGTCCTCACCTCAGGTGATGGGGATTTTAAATGTTACGCCTGATTCTTTTTCTGATGGCGGTCAATACGACTCGCTTGAACTCGCTCTGCGGCACGCTAAAAAAATGATAGCCGCGGGCGTGAGTATTATTGATATTGGAGGGGAGTCGACAAGACCTGGCGCTCCAGATGTCAAATTGGAAGAAGAATTGGCACGAGTTATACCGATTATTAAGGCAATTCGTTCTCAATTTGATGTATGGATCTCTATTGATACCAGTAAAGCGGAAGTGATGCGCCAAGCTGTAGCGGCTGGAGCTGACATGATAAATGATATTCGTGCTTTGCAAGAGCCTGGCGCAATCGAGGTTGCCGCTGCGTCTAATGTACCGATATGTCTTATGCACATGCAAGGGCAGCCGCGCACCATGCAAACCAATCCTCACTACCAAAACTTACTCGAAGAGATAAGTGAATTTCTTCAGGAAAGAATACAAGCTTGTGAGGCGTTGGGTATGAATAGAAATCAATTAATTCTCGATCCAGGTTTTGGTTTTGGCAAAACTCTAGAGCACAACTATCATATTTTGTCGCATCTTGAAGATTTTCATCGATTTGGGCTTCCGATATTGGCCGGAATGTCTCGAAAGTCTATGCTGTTTAAGTTGCTTGATAAGGCGCCTAGTGAGTGTGTAGCAGCCAGTGTAAGCTGCGCAACTTTAGCGGCAATGAAAGGAGCGCAAATCATTAGAGTCCATGACTTTGAGCAAACACTTGATGCGATGAAGATCGTTTCAATGGTGAAAAGCCAATATTGATAAAAATTTCTAAAGGAATAAATATGTCTGATAAAAGACGCTATTTTGGCACCGATGGCGTTCGTGGCCACGTAGGGCAGTACCCTATTACCCCTGATTTTGTGCTCAAGCTGGGCTGGGCTGCTGGTCGAGTTCTCGCTAAGCAAGGAACCAAAAAGGTTATCATAGGTAAAGATACTCGAATTTCAGGTTATATGCTTGAGTCAGCACTTGAAGCGGGTCTTGCTGCCGCAGGTTTGAATGCCACTTTAACCGGACCTATGCCAACTCCAGCCGTTGCTTATCTTACGCAAACGTTTCGAGCTGAGGCAGGAATCGTTATTTCGGCTTCACATAATCCATACTACGATAACGGGATTAAGTTTTTTTCTTCCGAAGGCACCAAACTACCGGATGATATTGAACTTGCGATAGAAGCTGAATTGGATAAAGAGATTGAGTGTGTAGAGTCAGCAGTGCTTGGTAAAGCGAGCCGACTTAATGATGCTGCAGGGCGCTACATAGAATTTTGTAAAAGTACTTTTCCATCGAAACTCAGTCTTGCAGGATTAAAAATAGTTATCGATTGTGCACATGGTGCAACCTACCATATTGCGCCATCAGTATTTCGTGAGTTGGGTGCCGAAATTGTGGCCATCGGTGTTGAGCCTAATGGCACCAATATTAATCATCAAGTTGGCGCGACAGATGTTAATACACTGCAAAGAAAGGTCGTCGAAGAGCAAGCTGATTTGGGATTGGCATTTGATGGTGACGGTGATCGCATTATTATGGTTGATCATTTAGGCAACAAGGTCGATGGTGATCAAATCGCTTACATTATTGCTCGGGATATGCTGCAACGCGGTGAGCTAAAAGGTGGTGTTGTGGGCACACTTATGACCAACCTAGGCATGGAAAATGGTCTTAAAGAGCTCGGTATTCCTTTCGTACGTGCTGCTGTAGGTGATCGATATGTTATGGAGCAGCTTTTAGAGAAAGGCTGGAAGATTGGTGCTGAAAACTCGGGTCATATTATCCTGTTGGATAAGGTAACAACAGGAGATGCTATTGTAGCTGCATTGCAAGTGTTGGCCGCGGTAGTCGGCAATACAATGTCTCTTAATCAATTGACTCAAGGAATGATGTTATATCCTCAAGTTTTAGAGAATGTTCGTTTTAGTGGTGATTCAAATCCACTTGAGTCTATTGACGTCAAAGCATCGGTCGATGCTGTGGAAGCAGAATTGGGTGATAAAGGAAGAGTGCTGCTGCGCAAATCAGGCACAGAACCTTTGATTCGCGTTATGGTTGAAGGACAAGATGCAGATATGGTAAAAAATTCAGCGCTTAGAATTGCCGAGGCGGTAAAAGCAAGCGTATAGATCATTTGACCCTTTAGCTGAAGGGGCAAAGTCTTTCTGTTGGTGATCGTTTGTTACGATAAAATGTGATCATCACGACTAGTTTTCATGACAAGTTTATGCTGAGCAAACAAGATTCTTATTTACACGAAATGGGTATTTCCTTGTACGATGTGCGAGATATAGAGAGATTTAAGGGCTATAGCCCTGACTCGATACAAGTACCGGAAACCTGTAAGTTGGTGTTTGTATCTTCAATTTATCCTGTTGGTGATGATGCGAAGTTATTTGAAAAAGTCTTAAGCAGCATGTCTCTTTCTTTAGAAGAGGCATTGCATATTTATCCACAGTATATAAGCCTTGTTTCTAATCAAAATCAAGATTGGGTGTGGTTTTCCGGATCTCCAGTTGATGCAAGAATGCAGGGGAGAGTTTTGCATTCTCCTGAATTGTCCAGTGTTAAAGGTAATGCCAAGAATAGGCGTGATTTATGGCAGCAAATTTGTGAAAATCGATAATTCTATGTCCCTGCACATTTTGCCTCTTGAACAGGCTCATGTTAAAGACGTTTTTTCTATTGAACTACAGGCGCATACTCACCCTTGGTCCTTGAGTCTGATTGAAAGTATTGATGGAAGGGGCGCTTGTCACCGAGTTTTGTTAGATAAAAATAATAAAGTCGTTGGGTACTTTTACGCGCAGAATATTCTTGGAGAAGTGACTTTACTCAACATCGCTGTCGATCCAAAATATCATGGTAGTGGTTATGGTAAAGTGCTGTTAAACGCTTTTCTTGATATGTGTTCAAACCATGATGCTGAAAGTGCATGGTTAGAGGTGAGAGAGAGTAACCACAGAGCTTATACCCTGTATGAGGCCGCTGGATTTAATGAGGTGGATAGAAGAAAAAGCTATTACCCCACAAGTAATGGCAAAGAAGATGCCATTATAATGAGTTACCTTTTCTTCTAGACATCATTTTTGTACAGCTTTGATAGGCGTTGAACCTTCAATAGCATAGAAGTTCTTTTCAAAACGAGAAGGTAGCTCTGATGCTGGTAGTGGTTTATCAAATAAATAACCTTGGAATTGATCGCAACCTAACTCTCTAAGAATGTTGAGTTCCGCAGCTTCTTCTACCCCTTCTGCAATAACTTCTAGTTTTAATCTTTGTGCTGTCATTATAATGGTGTCAACGATGGCTTGATCGCTTTCATCTAAGTGAACTTGAGTGACAAATGAACGGTCGATCTTGAGAACATCTGCAGCCAAATGTTTTAAGTACCTCAGTGATGAATAACCAGTACCAAAATCGTCAATGGAAATCTTAAGGTTGAATTCCTTCAACTTACTCATTTTCTCTATCGCATCTTCTACGTTTTCAAGCAGTAGGTTTTCGGTAATCTCTAATTCGATATGATCGCCTTTCACACCAGCCTGAGCCAATGCATCATGGATATATTCGACGAAACTATTTTGTGCAAATTGAAGTGGGCTGATATTGATAGCAAGCCGTTTAAAAGTATCAGGAAGAACGCCCTGTTTGAGCCAAGCGGAATATTGGTGTAAGGCTTGTTCAATGATCCAGTTACCTATTTGCAAAATTTGTCCGGTCTCTTCTGCAATAGGCATGAAAACTCCCGGAGGTAGCAAGCCTTTTTCCGGATGGTTCCAGCGAATTAAGGCCTCCACACCAACAATTTGCTGCTTTCCACTGACTTGAGGCTGATAATAGAGCTCGAGTTGACCTTTATTGATCGCTTCATGAAGGCCTTTTTCAATTTCTAAGAATGACTCGACCTGAGCTTGCATTTCAGGTTCATAGAACATGTACTTGTTGCGCCCAGCGACTTTGGCTCTATATAAAGCTGTGTCTGCTTGACGCAAAACGTCAATGTTGGTGCTGCTAACTGAGGGAAATACAGATATGCCCACACTAGTTGTGCAATAGAGCAAATGATCATCAATTGAGTAAGGGTTTGAGATGAGCGCAAGAAGTTGCTGAGCGGTCTCGTGAGCTTTATCAGGGTGTACTGAAGGCATAAGAATAGCAAACTCGTCTCCACCGATACGTGCGGCGGTATAATCATCAGCAAGCCAAGCTTCCATTCGTTTTGCAATTGCTTTAATCAGATGGTCACCTATCGTATGTCCTAACGAGTCGTTGATAGTCTTAAACCTGTCTAGATCTAAATAAAACAATACACCAGCCGTTTTATCTCTTTTGGCTTTTTCTATCACATCTTCCAAAGTCTTAAGTAGCAAGCTCCGGTTAGCGAGTCCTGTGAGTGAATCGTAGTAAGCCAGCTGATTAAGTTTTGCTTCTGCCGCTTCTCTGTCTTTCCACAAATTGTGAAATGTCGTTGCGAGTTGTCCCAATTCATCATCTCTGTTGAGGTTTGGCATAGAGACTTCTTTGTGGTTTTGGAGAGATTTTACCCATTCAATGAGTGTCACAAGTGGTTTTGATAGTTTTTGATAGAAAAACAACAGCAATATGGTTGTCAGCAGGATATTTCTAAACAGATCAAACAGAAGTATATGACTTGTTTTGGCGATAAAGTTTTTCGCAATATTCGCGCCATTCACAGAAAAACTTAGTTTACCCACAACGACGTGTGAATTAGGTTGATGAAGCTCGGTTTCATAGACTGGTATGTTAGGAGTGAGATACTCCGATAGTGCCTCGGTAAATGAGCTTTCCATCACAACTTTACGTTCTTCTTCTGTCAACACATCGCCAAAGTCATCAACAATAGCGACACGGTAAATTGCACTATCCATGAGTAAGCTTGAAGCGACTTGCTCTGCTAAAAGTTGATTTAAATGGTATGCGGCTTGACTCGCGTTACTGTAATTTTGCAGTAACTTGAACTGATAGTGTTCTTCAATCCGTTTGTGTTCCTGATGGAGATCCACCAAGATTTGATAAAGACTAAAGATAATCCCCAGTATCACAGACACTAGGAAAACGGTTTTTGCTTGTCGGAATGCTAATGAGTTTATTTTTTTGCTCGCAGGCATAATCGTAACTGGTTCCCTCTACTCCTTTAGTTATAGACTAAATTTATTGATATTTTAATTTGTAGTGCATTTGAAGCAGATTTATTTGTCTTTGTTGCTCCTAAAGCCAATATAAGCCAAAATACGGCGCAAAATAGAATCAATAAGCTAGTGTGCAAATCATGACTTGTTTCGACAGTTACTAGCTCGTTCAATTTAAGAAGAATCTTTGATGTCAAATTCAGTATTTAAGGGCGAAGTCTCCAAGCGCAGAACATTCGCTATCATCTCTCACCCTGATGCGGGTAAAACCACAATAACAGAAAAAGTATTACTTTTTGGTCGTGCAATTCAAACTGCAGGCACGGTTAAAGGAAGAGGCTCTGCACAACATGCCAAGTCAGATTGGATGGAAATGGAAAAGGAGCGTGGTATCTCTGTAACCACATCGGTAATGCAGTTTCCGTACAATGAGTGTCTTGTCAACCTTTTGGATACCCCAGGACACGAAGACTTTTCTGAAGATACATACCGTACCCTGACTGCCGTTGACTCATGTCTAATGGTGATCGATGCCGCTAAAGGTGTCGAAGATCGTACTCGTAAATTGATGGAAGTGACACGATTACGTGATACGCCCATTGTCACTTTTATGAATAAGCTCGACCGAGATATTCGCGATCCTATGGAATTGTTGGATGAAGTGGAAAGTGAATTGAGTATTGCATGCTCACCTATTACTTGGCCCATAGGTTGTGGGAAAGAGTTTAAAGGAGTCTACCATATACACCGTGATGAAACGGTTCTCTATACCACAGGTCATGGCCATACGATTCAAGAAACACGTATTGTCAAAGGTCTAGACAACCCTGAACTTGATGAGGCCGTGGGAGATGAGTTGGCGCAGCAATTGCGAGAAGAGCTAGAGCTAGTTATCGGTGCCTGCCCTGAGTTTGACAACGCGCTTTTCCTTGCTGGTGAACTGACCCCGGTTTATTTTGGGACCGCATTAGGCAACTTTGGTGTAGACCATATGCTAGACGGGTTGACTGAATGGGCTCCTGCTCCGATGCCGCGTCAGGCTAATGAGCGTGAAGTTGAAGCCTATGAAGACAAATTTTCTGGTTTTGTATTTAAGATTCAGGCCAATATGGATCCTAAGCATAGAGATCGTATTGCTTTCATGCGTATTGTTTCTGGTACCTACAAACAAGGCATGAAAATGAATCATGTTCGTCTTGGGAAACAAGTCAATATTTCCGATGCTGTGACTTTTATGGCAGGAGACCGATCAAGAGCAGAAGAAGCCTATGCCGGTGATATTATAGGTCTACACAATCATGGCACCATCCAGATTGGTGATACCTTTACTCAAGGTGAGCTTCTGAAGTTTTCGGGTATCCCCAATTTTGCCCCTGAACTATTTCGTCGTATTCGCCTTAAGGACCCACTAAAGCAAAAGCAATTATTAAAAGGCTTAGTTCAGCTTTCTGAGGAAGGTGCAGTGCAAGTGTTTCGTCCACTGCAAAACAATGACCTTATTGTAGGCGCGGTTGGTGTGCTTCAGTTTGACGTTGTGGTTGCGAGGTTAAAAGCAGAATACAACGTGGAAGCTATATATGAAAGTGTCAATGTGGCGACTGCGCGCTGGGTTGATTGTAGTGACGGTAAAAAGCTCGATGAATTCCAGCGTAAAAACCAAGCAAATTTGGCTCTCGATGGTGGAGACAACCTAACGTATATTGCGCCAACAATGGTTAATCTCAATTTGGCTAAAGAGCGTTTCCCAGATGTTGATTTTCGTGCAACTCGCGAGCATTAACACTCAGGTGCCTACAATAAAAGGGCTAGCGCTTTGTCGCTAGCCCTTTTGTGTATTTAAGACGGTTATTTTTTCTTTTTAGTGGTTTTCTTTTTGTTTTTGACGGGTGGTTTTTTCTTATCGTCTTTTTTCTTTTTCTTGAACACAGGCTTCTTATGCTTGGGTCGAAGCTCTTTAATAAATCTTTCTTTAATCTCTTCTTTAACGTAACGCGTCACGCGTTCCATCATAGGTTGATCATGGGCTTCGATCAGTGAAATCGCATTGCCCTTTTTTCCTGCACGAGCTGTACGGCCAATGCGATGTAGATATACGTCGGCACTACGGGGCATATCATAGTTGATGACATGACTTATATCGGGCAAATCAATTCCACGAGCCGCAACATCGGTTGCAATTAGTATATTGACGCTAGCATCTCTAAAACGTGAAATGGCATTATTACGTCTGTCTTGTGGCATTTCGCCTTGAATCCAAGCACATGGGATTTGATCTTTTTCAAGCTCAGAACGCAGCTCTGCTAAACGTTCACGAGTTTTGACGAAAATAATAGTACGTTCCGCTTGCTCGGTTAGAATATGTTTAAGCAGGGCTAACTTATGCGGTAGATCGTCGGCCCTATGATACCATTGCGCGATTTTCTTGCGTTCTCTTCGTGAAGGTTCGGCGTCTATATGGGCAGGATCTTTTAGTAAGTCAGCACTAAAACCCTCCACACCCTTACCTTCCAATGTCGCTGAAAAGAGTAAGGTTTGCTTACGCCAGCGGCACTCTGAGGACAAACGATCGACAGTTGGCCCAAAACCCATATCGAGCATGCGATCGGCTTCGTCTAAAATGAGCCATTCTATCGCTCGGCAATCAAAACGCTCCGCTTCAATGTACTCCATCAACCGGCCTGGTGTCGCAACAACGATATCTTGGGTTGTCGATAGAATCTCTGCATGTTCCTGGTATTGGACACCACCAGTAATCGTAAAAATATTTAAATTGGTGTGTTTGGCAAAATCACGGGCTTGATCTGCCACTTGCATTGCCAATTCACGAGTTGGAGTGAGAATTAAAATTCGTGCAGGTCCCGGTTTTCGACGAGGAAAGTCTAGTAAATATTGCAATGCTGGGAGTGCAAAAGCGGCGGTCTTACCTGTGCCTGTCGGGGCAGATGCAAGAATATCTTTGCCATCTAAAGCTTGTGGAATTGACTCTGCTTGAATCTGAGTTGGGCGACTAAAGCCCATTTCTTCTATTGCGATGAGCAGGTTTGGATCGAGCTCTAGTTCAGCAAAATTTTTGATCACTCTGGTATCTCCACACGCTGGTAAGTGAGAACTATAAAATTGAGGAAACGTATTATAGAGGCTTCGGTGATACGGGTCACACCTTAATTTTTACATCTTGAGATAAAAGTCTTGAGTAAGAGCGATAAAGTCTTCAGTGTAAGCATTATTTGTTTGAATAATGAGTTGCTGACTTTCAAGCCCAGTGTCTATTTGAGCGAGTTGTATCAAGAGTCGATGAGGCGGTTTTCTATCGGTTGATTGGACCTCACACAATTTGGTTAGATTCCATCCGATAGATAGTGCTAGTTCGATGAATTTTCGTCCTTCAGCTTCTGGTAGTACAAACCAAGCTTTCCCTTCTTCGGTGACCAGAGTGAGTACTTTTGTTAGTAGGGCCTGATGATTGAGGGTTAACGTATGTCTTGCTATGGCTCGCTGTTTTTTCGAAGAGGTTTCTCCTGTGTCAAAATAAGGCGGATTGCAGATGATAGCGTCATATTTGCTTTGAAATGGAAAAGTTAACACATCCCCCGACAACAGATTTATACGCGTGTGCCATGGTGAATTGTCAAAGTTAGTCTTAGCGGCCGAGCAAGCTTGATCATCAATTTCAATAGCATCAATAGTGCAATTTGGATTTCGCTGAGCACAGATCAAAGCGAGCAATCCAGTTCCTGTGCCTATATCAAGAACTTTTGTTGCCCTATGTAAGTCACACCAAGTGCCAAGTAACACGCTATCGGTACTGACTGGCATACCTGAATAGCCACCGGTCACTTTAAATTGTTTGAATGTAAAGTCTTTGGTTTTGGCGTTGTTGTTTTTCATTGTTGTTTACAGTTATGCTCGGAGTTGATTTGGTAGGTTTGTTTAAAACTTGTTGTTGTTGTGTTAAGTTTAAAGTTGCTTTTTGCCAATATTATCATCTTAATTTAATTCTCAATTTAGTCAATAATGCTGCATATTGGCCTTATTTATAAATTTATATGATGTTCTCAGGCTTAGGCTTGCAGATAAGAGAGTGTTTCGTCATTATTCGCGTCCAAATTTATAGACTGGGCAACCTATTGGATAGCTCAGCATACACAACATCAATCACATATAGTTAAAGGGTCTCTTGTGAATCAGACTTTAAAATTAACAGATATTATTGCGTTAGGCTTTATGCTTTTCGCGTTCTTTTTGGGTGCTGGCAATATTATTTTTCCACCGTTAGCGGGTCAGTTGGCTGGTGAAAATATGATACCAGCAATGATAGGTTTTCTTGGCACGGCTGTTGGTCTTCCCCTTGCTACGATTATTGCAATTGCAGTGGCTGGTGGCTCATGGGAGCACTTAACTCAAGATTTACCTAAGCGTGCAGCAATGCTGATGGCAGTGTTAATCTTTATCATCATCGGGCCTGCTTTTGCTGCGCCTCGAACTGGGTTAGTTGCCTATGAGATGGCGGTTAAGCCAATTTTTATCGAGGCTACTCAATCACATCTGACTTTATTTTCAGTACTATTTTTTGCCGTCGCAATCTTTTTCTCTTGGTCTCAGGGAAAGCTAATTGACGTGATAGGCAAAGTTCTCACGCCTGTTCTGTTTATCGGTTTAATTATTTTGGCTTTTGCAGTATTTGTGGATCCACAGGGATCTATGCAGTTTGCTCAAGGTGAATACTTGAAGCAACCTCTGCAAAAAGGTTTCCTTGAAGGGTATAACACTATGGACACCTTTGGAGCATTAATGTTTGGTGTCTTGATTGTTGACGCGTTGCGTCAGAGAGGGATCACAGAACAAAAAGCAACAGCTCGATACTTGATTAGTGCTGCATGTATTGCTGCTATTGGCCTTGCGTTTGTTTATATCTCTCTGTTCTACTTAGGAGCGACGAGCTCTGCAGTCGCATCGGGCGCCGATAATGGTGGTATCATCCTCAGTCTGTATGTCCAATCTTTATTTGGTCCATATGGACAAATTGTGTTGTCAGTCATTGTATTACTTGCTTGTTTGACAACCGCGATAGGCCTTATTTCTGCCTGTTCTGACTACTTTAGTTCTTTGACTCCTGTTTCATACAAACAATGGGTTATCATAAATGGTGTGGCTTGCGCTGTAGTGGCGAATGTTGGTCTATCTCAGCTAATTACTCTATCCATACCCGTGCTATTTGCTTTATATCCGGTTGCTATTGCCCTTGTGGTGTTGACGTTCATACGCAAGTTTCTCCCAAGTCCTAAACTTGCCTACCGAGTTGTACTTGCAGTATCACTTCTTTTTGCTCTTATTGATGCATTGAAAGTGGCGGGTTTTGACGTCTCTGCTTTCAGTGTGCTGCCTATGTTTGATTTTGGCATGGGTTGGTTGCTACCAACTTTCGCCACTATGATAGGTATGCTTTTTGTCGGCAAATCTGAGCAGCCATCTCTAAATAAAGAAGTCGCATAAATTAATCAAAGATTGATAGGCAAAATCCACCTAGCTGATGCAGTTCAGCAGGTGGATTTTTGTGTGCAAAATTCGCTGTCACTTCCAAAATAAATCTGTATCTTCATCACACTTTTCAGTACAATCCTTCGGTTAAATTCTACTCATAAATGTTGAGCGAGTATGTTTGAAATTAATCCAATTAAAAATCGCCTGAAGGACGTGTCTGAGCGCACCAATGTCCTGAGGGGGTACCTTTGACTATGACGCGAAGCAAGAGCGTCTAGAAGAAGTCAATGCAGAATTAGAGCAGCCAGATGTTTGGAACGAACCTGAGCGTGCACAGGCATTAGGAAAAGAACGAGCGTCTCTTGAGGCGGTTGTAGAAACTATCGATCAGCTTATTCAAGGTGTTGAAGATGTTGATGGCCTGCTTGAGTTAGCCGTAGAAGAAGAAGATCAAGAAACGTTTGATGAAATTGAGCCTGAATTGGCTGAGCTAGAAAGCAAGCTGGAAAAGCTTGAATTTCGTCGTATGTTCTCTGGCGATCATGATGGATCAGATTGTTATATTGATTTGCAATCTGGCTCAGGTGGCACTGAGGCTCAAGATTGGACATCTATGATGTTACGTATGTATCTACGCTGGGCTGAAGCGAAAGGTTTTAAAACTGAAGTTATTGAAGTATCTGAAGGAGAGGTGGCTGGTCTTAAAGGTGCGACAGTTAAGATTTCAGGTGAATACGCCTATGGGTGGTTGAGAACGGAAACCGGTGTTCATCGTTTGGTACGTAAATCTCCCTTTGATTCAAGTGGACGTCGCCATACTTCGTTTGCTTCTGCTTTTATCTACCCAGAAATTGACGACAATATTCAGATAGACATTAATCCAGCGGATCTTCGTATTGATGTGTACCGCGC
This sequence comes from Vibrio zhanjiangensis, assembly GCF_030161235.1. Classification (GTDB taxonomy): domain Bacteria; phylum Pseudomonadota; class Gammaproteobacteria; order Enterobacterales; family Vibrionaceae; genus Vibrio; species Vibrio zhanjiangensis. The sequence goes on from NZ_BSPW01000044.1 coordinate 63,636, forward strand.
TTCTGGTGCAGGTGGACAACACGTAAACACCACCGAATCTGCGGTACGTATTACGCACGTTCCGACAAATACCGTGGTTCAGTGTCAGAATGATCGCTCTCAGCACAAGAATAAAGATCAGGCAATGAAGCAGCTGCGTGCCAAATTATTTGAGCTAGAAATTCAAAAGCAGAATGCTGAAAAGCAAGCGAATGAAGATGCGAAATCTGACATCGGTTGGGGTAGTCAGATCCGTTCATACGTACTGGATGACTCACGCATAAAAGATTTGCGCACTGGCGTTGAAAATCGCAATACACAAGCGGTTCTTGACGGTGATTTAGACAAATTCATTGAAGCTAGCCTGAAATCAGGTCTGTAAGCTTTTATCGACATTCAAGCGAAACAGGATATATCGAACAATGACTGACGCTGTTCAAAACGAAAACCTACAAGAAGAAAACAAGCTGATTGCTGAGCGCCGTGCTAAATTGGATGAAATCCGCAAAAGCTGCAAGGCGAATGGTCACCCTAACGATTTTCGCCGTGACGTGTTGGCTGGTGATTTGCAAAAAGAGTTCGGTGAAAAGACTAAGGAAGAACTGGAAGAACTCAATCATATTGTGGCAATTGCTGGTCGAATCATGGCTAAGCGAGGACCTTTTCTCGTGATTCAAGAGACTTCTGGACGAATTCAAGCCTACGCCGCAAAAGAGGTTCAAACAGAACTAAAAACCAAATATCAAGGCCTAGATATTGGTGACATAATCGGCGTAAAAGGTGCCTTGCATAAATCAGGTAAAGGTGATTTGTACGTAAACATGGAAGAGTATGAGTTACTGACTAAGGCACTTCGACCACTACCTGAGAAATTTCATGGTCTAACGGATCAAGAAATGCGTTATCGCCAGCGTTATGTGGACTTGATTGTTAACGAAGATTCTCGCCAAGCATTTATCATCCGCTCTAAGCTTGTTTCGTCTATTCGTAACTTTATGAGTCAAAAAGGTTACCTAGAAGTTGAAACGCCGATGATGCATGTCATTCCTGGCGGTGCTACAGCACGTCCATTTGTTACCCACCACAATGCGTTGGATATTGATATGTATCTACGTGTTGCTCCTGAGCTGTATCTAAAGCGTTTAGTGGTAGGTGGCTTTGATCGAGTTTTCGAGATCAACAGAAACTTTCGCAATGAGGGGCTTTCGCCTCGCCACAACCCAGAGTTTACCATGATGGAATTCTATCAAGCGTACTCTGATTACAAAGATCTTATGGATCTAACGGAAGAAATGTTGAGTACTGTGGCCATGGATGTTTTGGGTTCAACCTCTATGCCATATGGAGATGAAATCGTTGAGTTTGGCGGTACATATGCTCGTATGAGTATGTTTGAAGCAATCAAGCATTATAATCCAGAGCACGTCGAGATTCAGGCCCTCACTGAAGATGATCTGCAATATCGCGACAAGATGGTTGCCATAGCGAAGTCAGTCCATGTTGAGGTCGAGCCTTTCTGGACCTGTGGTCAATTGTTGGAAGAAATCTTTGGTGAAACGGCTGAGCCACAGCTAATCCAACCAACATTTATTACTGGATATCCAGCAGATATCTCACCTTTGGCTCGTCGCAGTGATGATAATCCGTTCTTTACCGACCGTTTTGAATTCTTTATTGGTGGACGTGAAGTGGCCAATGGTTTCTCTGAGCTAAATGACGCTGAAGATCAAGACGCACGTTTTAAAGCACAAGTGAATGCGAAAGATGCGGGTGATGATGAAGCTATGTATTATGATGCTGATTATATTACTGCGCTAGAGCATGGTTTACCACCTACCGCTGGGCAAGGTATTGGTATTGATCGTCTAGCCATGTTGTTTACCAATACTCATACAATCCGCGATGTCATTTTGTTTCCAGCAATGCGTCCTCAATCCTAGTCGATATATTATGCTTTGCTCTAAGCAGAACTATTAGGCCGATCTTGTATCGGCCTTTTTACATTTTTGAGTGAGTTACCCGACATGGTCACTGCTGGCATAGCTTGATAGTGATTATTGAGTTAAGCAGTGGCTACTTTGAGAAAAAAGGAGCTCAACTTCATGTTTTGGGTGAGGGTGGAAAAAGTGAAAACCTTGAATAGAGTGACAATTAAGGCTTGAAAGTAGAGCGGCTTGTTGTTTGGTTTCAACTCCTTCTGCCACCACACTAAGGTTAAGTGAATTCCCAAGATTAATGATGTTTTCAATGACAGTAATTTGCTTGGGTAGGGTGTCTATGTCGGAAATAAATGTTCTATCTATTTTGAGTTCATCGACTGGAAAGCGCGCAAGATAAGACAATGAAGAATAGCCGGTGCCAAAGTCATCAATAGATAGACTAAAGCCTAAGCTTTTTATCGCATTAAGCATCTTGAGTGTGTGTTTACTATCACTCATTACCGCACTTTCAGTTAATTCAAAGGTAATACAGCTCGGATCGAGTTCTGTGCGCCGTAAAAGCTTCTCCACATAGGTGACAAGTGTAGGGTTGCCAAATTGCTCAGGAGACAGATTGATGGCAATTCGTCCGGGCAAAATACCTTGCCGTTCCCACTGCCTCACTGTGTTAAAAACTTCACGTATCACCACTCGGCCTAAACGCTCAATTAACCCTGCGCGTTCGGCGATAGGAATGAAGGAGCTTGGGCTAATATACCCTTTTATAGGATGTTTCCAGCGTATTAAGGCCTCTGCACCATTGATACTAAAGTTTTGTGCATTGACCTTGGGTTGATACCAGACCTCTAAGCCGTTCTGTTTTAAAGCTTTCTGCAATTCAATTTCTAGCCAAAGACGCGTGCGCGCCTCTTTGTTCATTTTTTTGTTGAATTTTATTAAACGGTTTCTGCCCCGATTTTTGGCTTCATACATGGCAGTGTCAGCGTTTTGCAGCAGGAGTCGTGCATTTGTGCCATTTTCTGGGTAGGAGACGCTACCAATAGAACAAGATAATCCTTTGCTGAAATGCTGTAAATCGAAGGGCTTATTGATCAGCGAAATAATTTGATCGGCCAAAATGTCAGCGGTGGTAGAATCGTTGGGTTTGGGGATGATGACGCCAAATTCATCGCCGCCTAAATGCCCGATAATGGTGTTTTTGGGCAAAAATTTTGCGAGGCGATGAGAAACTTCTACTAAGACTTTATCGCCAATATGATGTCCTAAAGAGTCATTGATGTTTTTAAAATTGTCAATGTCTAGGTAGAGGAGGAGCAATGGTACTTCATCTTCAACCAGCTGATTTAAATATTGAGTGAATCCGAGGCGAGTTAAAGTGTCGCTGTGGTGGCGATCTGAAATGGTAAGCTTAAGTAAATTATCTGACGCTAGCTTTTTCAGCCAATACTGTAATTGTTGCGACAACATCAAGGGTATTACCAACTCTCTCGAGACTAATGCAGATAACAGAAAGGATCGATAATGATAACGCCGTAACTGCTATGACAATTTGATTAAATAGAATAAAAATGGAAACTAATTCCCTGACAAGTGGTAGGGATTTTGCCGTTATCGTTAATAAAACACATTTTACTTTCTACAAACTAACGGATCGTCGATATGATTAACAAGATTTGACGCCTATGATGTGCCATGTTGTGTCAATTTTGAGATATTCAATCCAGTTATTTTTGTTCAATGTACGAAAATTCATCAAACACATTTTGTGTGTGGATTGATATATTTGCGATTTGGATTGCTTATGGGGTGAGCCATTGTAAGGAGATTCAAAGAAAACAGATCAAAACTTTTCAAGACGTTGCAAATTTTTTTGATTAGTATGGCGAATTGTATTTGTTGAGAGTTACAATTTCTTATCCGTATAGTGAGGTGGTTAATGCTTATTCGAACAGAAGCTCCGGCAGATATTTTGGCGGTTGATAAATTACTTAAAGCAACCTTTGACACAGAGTCTGAAGCGAATTTGGTCATGAAACTCAGAGAAAATGGCCGTAGAACGTTGGCTCTTGTTGCGAGTAATGATGACGGTGAGATTATAGGGTATGTGATGTTTAGCCCTGTGACGTTAAATGGTGACGATCTTAACTGGCAAGGACTTGCTCCACTGGCTATCCAAGATAACTATCGACGTCAAGGTTTAGCGGCCGAACTCGTTAATGAAGCGTTGGATACCCTTAAAGAATTTGGTTATCCCGCCTGTGTTGTTCTTGGCGAACCGAGCTATTATTCACGTTTTGGCTTTGAAGCTAGTGAGAGATATGGTTTTTCGTGTCAATGGGATGTGCCAGATGGCGTGTTTCAAGTGTTGGAACTTGATGAAAATGCATTGGCTAATCGTACAGGCATGATTGAGTACAGCTCCGAGTTTTCAGAACTTTAAGCCAAAATCTAGGATGAACAAATGATTAACGCTCAGTTTTGTCCTTTTTTTGAACGTTTGGCGTCGCTGAGGTCATTTTTTTTTAAATTCTGCTTGTCAGCGTAATCACCTTTCGTTAGTATTGCTCGGCCTTCGATAAGGGGGTCGCTAGCCTTGTTCAGAAAGTCATTTCGAGCGGCGCTGGCTCAACAATTTGGAACATAGGTGGAAACAATGTTTACAGTTCTACTTGTGATTTACCTGTTGGCAGCGATTGGTGTAATCGGACTAGTGTTGATTCAACAAGGTAAAGGCGCAGATATGGGAGCCTCATTCGGTGCTGGCGCATCAAACACAGTGTTTGGCGCAAGTGGCTCAGGAAATTTCCTAACCCGAATGACTGCAATTTTTGCAACAGTATTCTTTGCTCTCAGCTTAGTACTAGGTAACATGTCAACACACAAAACTGAATCTCAGTGGGTTGACCCGACTCAAGGTCAAGTTATCCAACAAGTTGATGAAGCAGCGAGTGAAGTTCCAGCACCTACAGGTGATGAAATTCCTCAATAGCTAAAGAATTTAGCTGCCGAGATGGTGAAATTGGTAGACACGCTAGCATGAGGTGCTAGTGCCTTAGGTGTGAGGGTTCGAGTCCCTCTCTCGGCACCATGTTTACGAACTTGTAAAACAACTTAGAGAGCGTATAATGCTCGACAAGTCGGACGCGGGGTGGAGCAGCTTGGTAGCTCGTCGGGCTCATAACCCGAAGGTCGTCGGTTCAAATCCGGCCCCCGCAACCAATCCTTACGGAGTGGGCAAGTTTACACAGTAGCTATATAAGCGCTGTGAGTTAGGTAAGTCTGATTACCTAACGTATAAGGGTCCAGCATAAAAAACCCCGACTAATCGGGGTTTTTTGTTATCTAAATATTTCGTTTTGGAATAGTTAGAATTTGCTTGGAATTTAAATTGGGCTATAAGCCCTTTTTTTGTTTCTGGAGTGGTTTAAATGACTGGTTTAGAAAGACAACTTACTGAAATGCTTGAAGCTCCGGTGGTTGCATTGGGCTATGAGTTAGTTGGATTAGAGTTTATTCGTGCAGGTGAGCATTCAACGTTACGTATCTTTATTGACCATGAGAATGGCATTACAGTGGACGATTGTGCCGAAGTGAGCCGTCAGGTCAGCGCGGTCATGGACGTTGAAGACCCGATCACAGTGGCTTACAACCTTGAAGTGTCTTCTCCCGGTTTAGAAAGACCACTTTTCAAAGCAGAACATTATGAACAATTTATTGGTCACGAGGTCAGCATTGTTTTGAAAATGGCTGTAGGCAACCGTCGCAAATGGAAAGGTATTATCCAATCTGTTGATGGTGAGACAGTTGCAGTTAATATTGACGGCAATGAAGAAGAGTTTGCTTTGAGCAATATTTCAAAAGCTAACCTGATCCCTAAATTTTAATTAAGGTCTTAGAGGCTATTTAAAATGAGTAAAGAAATTTTAGCGGTAGCAGAAGCGGTATCGAATGAAAAAGGGGTACCTCGTGAACGGATTTTTGAAGCATTAGAGATTGCTTTAGCAACATCGACGAAGAAAAAACACGATATTGAGATTGATGTGCGTGTTTCTATAGATCGTAAAACGGGCGAGTTTGATACGTATCGTCGTTGGTTAGTCGTTGAAAATGTAGAACATCCAACCAAAGAGATTTCTTTGGAAGCGGCTCAGTTTGACGACGATTCTATTGAGCTTGGTGATTTTGTAGAAGATGAAATTGAATCAGTCACATTTGACCGAATCACCACTCAGACTGCAAAGCAAGTCATTGTGCAGAAGGTACGTGAAGCTGAACGTGCACAAATTGTTGAACAGTTCATTGATAATGAAGGTGAACTTGTTACGGGTGTTGTTAAAAAAGTAAACCGAGACACGATTATTCTTGATTTGGGTAACAATGCAGAAGCTGTCATTTTACGCGATGACCAATTGCCCCGAGAAAACCATCGCCCGGGTGACCGTGTTCGCGGATTATTATACCGCGTTGCTCCAGATGCTCGTGGATTCCAGCTGTTTATTACTCGTTCTAAACCAGAGATGCTTGCTGAGCTTTTCCGTGTAGAAGTGCCAGAGATTGCTGAAGAAATCATCGAGCTTAAAGGTGCGGCTCGTGATCCTGGTTCACGCGCCAAAATTGCGGTTAAGACTAACGATAAACGTATTGATCCTGTTGGAGCGTGTGTGGGTATGCGTGGTGCTCGTGTTCAAGCTGTATCTGGTGAACTCGGTGGCGAGCGTATCGACATTGTGCTGTGGGATGATAACCCAGCGCAATTCGTTATCAATGCCATGGCACCTGCAGATGTTGCCTCTATCATCGTCGATGAAGATGCCCATGCTATGGACATTGCAGTAGAAGCCGATAATTTGGCCCAAGCCATTGGTCGCAATGGTCAGAACGTTCGTCTTGCTTCCCAACTGACGGGATGGGAGCTGAATGTAATGACGGTTGCAGATTTACATAAGAAACATACAGAAGAGTCACAAGCGGCAATTGAAAGCTTCATGAAATATCTTGATATTGAAGAAGATTTTGCCCAGCTTCTCGTAGAAGAAGGGTTCTCTTCTCTGGAAGAAGTTGCTTATGTTCCTGTCAATGAGTTATTGGAAGTTGACGGTTTGGATGAAGACTTGGTTGAAGAACTCCGTAATCGAGCTAAAGATGCGTTGACGACACTGGCACTTGCTCAAGAAGAGACGTTTGATGGCTTGGAGCCTGCGGAAGATTTGTTAGCTTTAGAAGGTTTGGAACGTGAATTGGCCTTTAAGCTAGCAGCAAAAGGCGTGGTAACACTTGAAGATCTTGCAGACCAAGGTATTGACGACTTAGAAGGTATTGAAGGCCTTACTGAAGAGCGTGCGGGTGAGCTTATTATGGCAGCGCGTAACATTTGTTGGTTCGGTGAAGAAGAATAATTTCAGCAAGGAGGAAGCGGCATGACACAAATTACTGTTAAGGCTCTAAGTGAAGAGATCGGCACTCCGGTCGATCGCTTATTGGAGCAACTTGCTGATGCTGGTATGGCAAAGGCAAGCGCAGACCGAGTGAGTGAAGAAGAGAAACAGAAACTTCTTACCCACTTAAAAAAAGAGCATGGTGATACTTCTGGTGAAGCTGAACCAACTCGTTTGACTCTACAGAGAAAAACTCGCAGCACTCTTAGTGTGAATGCTGGTGGAGGCAAGAGTAAAGATGTTCAAATCGAAGTTCGCAAGAAACGAACTTATGTGAAGCGCAGCATTATCGAAGACGAAGCAAATCGTGAAGCTGAGGAAGCAGCAAAGCGTGAAGCCGAAGAGCTTGCGAAGCGTGAGGCTGAAGAAGCAGCAAAACGTGAAGCTGCAGAGAAAGCACAACGCGAGGCTGAAGAAAAGGCAAAACGAGAAGCGGATGCAAAACGTGAAGCCGAAGAAAAAGCCAAACGCGTACAAGCTGATAAGGCTAAAAAAGACATGAATGCAAAAAGTGCCGAATTGACCGCGCAAGCGAAAAAAGAAGCAGACGATCTCAAACGTCGTCAAGAAGAAGAAGCTCAGCGTAAAGCTGAGCAAGAGGCGGCAAAGCTGGTTGAAGAAGCTCGTAAACTCGCTGAAGAAAATGAAGCTCGTTGGAGCGAAGAAGAGCAGAAGAAAAAAGAACTCGAGAACTCTGATTACCATGTCACAACATCATCTTATGCACGTGAAGCAGAAGATGCTGCTGATCGCAATGAAGAAGGTGGGCGTCGTAAGAAGAAAAGATCTAAGCCTTCAACTAAAGACGAAGAATCAGGACGTGGTAACGGGCGAGCGCCTCGCCTTGGAAAAGGTCGTAACAAAGGTAAGCTTGCCAAGCCTGCTTCTATGCAGCAAGGTTTTGATAAAACAGCCGTTGTAGCGAAAGCGGATGTGGTTATTGGTGAAACTATCGTTGTCTCTGAACTGGCTAGTAAAATGTCAGTGAAGGGTACTGAAGTCATCAAAGTGATGATGAAAATGGGTGCAATGGCAACGATTAACCAAGTGATCGATCAGGAAACGGCTCAGCTTGTGGCTGAAGAAATGGGTCACAAAGTGATTCTGCGTAAAGAAAACGAGCTTGAAGAAGCGGTATTATCAGATCGAGATAACGACGCGGAAGCAGTGCCTCGTGCTCCTGTTGTTACTATCATGGGCCACGTAGACCATGGTAAAACCTCAACGCTTGACTACATTCGTAAAGCACACGTTGCGTCAGGTGAAGCTGGGGGGATTACTCAGCATATTGGTGCATACCACGTTGAAACTGATAACGGTATGATTACTTTTCTTGATACACCGGGACACGCAGCGTTTACGGCGATGCGTGCACGTGGTGCTCAAGCGACAGATATTGTTGTACTGGTTGTTGCAGCTGATGATGGCGTAATGCCGCAAACAATCGAAGCTATCCAGCACGCGAAAGCAGCTGGCGTGCCACTTATTGTTGCGGTTAACAAAATCGATAAAGAAGATGCAAATCCAGACAATGTTAAGAACGAACTTGCTCAATATGACGTCATTCCAGAAGAGTGGGGCGGCGAGAATATGTTTGTACATATCTCAGCTAAGCAAGGTACAAATATTGAAGGACTACTAGAAACGATTCTTCTGCAATCTGAAGTTCTTGAACTTACAGCAGTAGAAGAAGGCATGGCATCTGGCGTTGTGGTTGAATCTCGTCTTGATAAAGGACGTGGTCCAGTTGCGACCGTTCTCGTTCAGTCTGGTACTCTGAATAAGGGTGACATCGTTCTATGTGGTCAAGAATATGGCCGCGTTCGTGCAATGCGCGATGAAAACGGTCAAGAAGTGACGAGCGCAGGCCCTTCTATTCCTGTTGAAATTCTTGGTCTTTCCGGTGTTCCAGCATCTGGTGATGAAGCAACGGTTGTACGTGATGAACGTAAAGCGCGTGAAGTCGCAAACTATCGTCAAGGTAAGTTCCGCGAAGTGAAGCTTGCACGTCAGCAGAAAGCGAAACTAGAGAATATGTTCTCGAACATGGCTGCTGGTGAGGTTGCTGAGCTGAACGTTGTTCTTAAAGCGGATGTTCAGGGCTCTGTTGAAGCCATTTCTGACTCGCTTGTGAAGCTTTCTACTGATGAAGTAAAAGTGAATATTGTCGGCTCAGGTGTGGGTGGTATTACTGAAACTGATGCTGTATTGGCAGCGGCTTCAAATGCTATCATTCTTGGCTTTAACGTGCGTGCGGACGCGACTGCTCGCCGTACCGTTGAGAATGAAAACCTAGATTTGCGTTACTACTCAATCATTTACCAACTAATTGATGAAGTGAAACAAGCGATGGGCGGAATGCTGGCTCCGGAATTCAAGCAAGAAATTATCGGTCTTGCTGAAGTTCGTGATGTATTTAAGTCGCCTAAGCTTGGTGCTATTGCAGGTTGTATGGTGACTGAAGGCTTGATTAAGCGTAACAATCCTATCCGCGTACTACGCGATAACGTTGTTATTTATGAAGGTGAACTGGAGTCACTTCGTCGCTTTAAAGATGATGTTCAAGAAGTTAAGAATGGCTACGAATGTGGTATCGGCGTGAAGAACTACAATGATGTTCGCGTGGGTGACCAAATTGAAGTATTTGAAGTCGTTGAAATACAACGTACTCTTGATTAATTGACTAAACCAGCTTTGAAAATTAAGCGGTAATTGGTTGTTGAATACGCCATGGGGGGCTGGTTATGACCATCCCCCCATTCTTTCTAATAAGAGAAAAGATATGTCAAAAGAATTTAGCCGTACGCAGCGCGTTTCACAGCAGCTGCAAAAAGAATTGGCCATGATCTTACAAAGAGAAGTTCGTGACTCACGTTTGGGCATGGTGACCATTTCTGATGTTGAAGTGTCACGAGACCTCGCTTATGCAAAAGTGTTTGTCACTTTTTTGTGTGTTGGTGAGCAAACACCAGAGTCGTGTCTTACTGCATTGCGTGAGCATGAAGTCCATATTCGTATGATGTTGGGTAAGCGAATTCGGTTGCGCCTAACGCCAGAGATTCGTTTCCATTATGATAATACTCTGGTTGAAGGGATGCGTATGTCGAATTTGGTGAGTGAAGTCATTAGTGAAGACAAACGCAAGCAAAAAGACGCCGGTCGTGAAGACGGTAATCCAGAAGAGGGTAAGGCTTGATGGCTCGTCGTCGTAAGGGTCGTCCAGTCAATGGTGTAGTCCTGTTGGATAAACCAACGGGCATTTCATCGAATGACGCTCTGCAAAAAGTAAAACGCCTATATTTTGCAGAGAAAGCAGGCCACACGGGGGCTTTAGATCCTCTTGCTACGGGCATGTTACCTATCTGTTTGGGCGAGGCGACTAAGTTTTCTCAATTTCTGTTGGATTCAGATAAGCGCTATCGAGTAATTGCGAAGCTTGGCCAGCGCACTGATACTTCTGATTCTGATGGTCAAGTTGTTGAGACGCGTCCAGTCAATGTTTCTCTCGAACACCTAGAAAACTGTATTGATAGATTTCGTGGTGAATCTGAGCAGATTCCTTCGATGTTTTCGGCGTTAAAATATCAAGGTAAGCCACTTTACGAGTATGCGCGTCAAGGGATAGAAGTACCTCGTGAAGCTCGCAAGATAAAGGTATATGAAATTTTACTTCATCGTTTTGAAGCCGATGAAGTTGAGATGGAAGTGCATTGCTCTAAAGGTACTTATATTCGTACCATAGTTGATGATCTTGGTGAAATGCTTGGTTGTGGGGCGCACGTTACTATGCTTCGTCGTACAGGTGTTGCTAACTACCCATACGAAAAAATGGTCACGCTAGAGCAGCTCAATGAGCTACTGGAACAAGCACACCGTGATGAAGTTGCTCCTAAAGAACTTCTCGACCCTTTACTTTTGCCTATGGATACGGCGGTTGAAGATTTGCCAGAAGTTAATTTAAACGCTGAGCTGACAGAGTTGGTGCAGCATGGTATGCCTGTTCAAGTTTTTGGGGTTCCGGATGCAGCTGTGCTGCGAATGACCTCCGGTGACCAACGTACTTTTATTGGTGTGGCTGAGTTAAATGACGATGGTAAAGTTGCACCGAAGCGGTTGGTTGTATTTCGTAGCGAAACCGATTAACCAAGGCTTTAAAGCCGAAGTGTGATGTTTCGGCTTTTGTATAATCCTATTTATTTATTGAATCAGATTATCTGCTTTGAGTAATTCTCGTAATTGGTCGGCTCGTTTTCTATTTACGCCGAAATCAGAATACCCGAGTCGAGACTCAGATCTTACGATCAAACTATTTCCCTCAATTCTCAGCTCAAGATCATCAACGAAACGCATGATTTTTGAGGTACATTCTATACGTAAGTAATGGTCTTGCTGTTCGGCGAGTTTTGCTCCTGGTAAACGGAGTGCAGCTTGTTCAACCAAATTCAAGTTAGCCCGTTCAGTCAATCTAAATGGCTCGATATTGTAGGCATCCCGGTTATCTTGCGTTGAGACACAATTTGGCTTGTTACCACAAGGCAACAAACTGCGATCTGTCATTTTCTGAACTCCTTGGCTACAAGCGGTTAAGATTGAGAGTGACAAACACGTTAAGATGGTTTTTATCATTTAAAATGTCCCTGTTGAGTAGAGCATTTAAGCCATCATTATAAAAAAGGGTCGACGCGAATACGTCAACCCTTTTTGTGTGTTTATGCTGGCTTACACCTGTAGATAATCAAGAATACCCTCTGCTGCCTTACGTCCTTCATCAATCGCTGTAACGACCAAATCTGAGCCTCGAACGGCATCACCGCCTGCAAAAATTTTTGCGTTGGTCGTTTGATATTGAAAGGGCTGATCTTGAGCTGCTTTAATGCGTCCCCATTGATCGAGTTCGACTTTGAACGGTGTTAGCCAGTCCATAGTGTGAGGCTGAAAACCAAAGGCCATGATAACGGCATCAGCCGGTAATATGTGTTCTGATCCTTCAACAGGTTCAGGTTTGCGCCTACCTGCATTATCCGGTGCGCCTAACTGTGTTTTGACTACTTTCACACCAGTCACTGCACCTAAAGCATCAACTTCGATTCCAAGTGGTTGAAGGTTAAACTGGAATTTGACACCTTCTTCCCTAGCGTTTTTTACTTCTCGTCTTGAGCCTGGCATGTTTTCTTCATCTCGACGGTAAGCACAAGTAACACTGGAAGCACCTTGGCGAATGGATGTACGTACGCAGTCCATCGCAGTGTCTCCACCTCCAAGCACCACAACCTTTTTACCAACCATGTCGATAAAAGGTTGGCTATTTTTTAGGTCCATCACTTTATAAGTATTGGAAATTAGGAAAGGCAGTGCGTCATAGACACCTTGGGCATCTTCATTGCCAAGCCCAGCTCTGATACTTTTGTATGTGCCAACACCTAGGAATACGGCATCAAAATCAGCCAGCAGTTGGTCCATTTGGATGTCTCGTCCAACTTCTGTGTTGAGGCGAAATTCAACTCCCATGTCAGAAAAAATTCGCCGACGGTTTTCCATCACACCTTTTTCCAATTTGAAAGAAGGAATACCAAAGGTGAGTAGACCACCAATTTCTGGGTAGCGGTCAAACACGACAGGTTTAACGCCGTTGCGCACAAGTATATCCGCTGCAGCTAGGCCTGCTGGACCTGCGCCTATGATCGCCACTTTCTTATCTGTCCATTCGACTTGTGACATATCAGGCTTCCAGCCCATTTCAAAAGCCTTGTCTGTAATGTATTTTTCGATATTTCCTATTGTGACTGCCCCAAAGTCATCATTTAACGTGCAAGAGCCCTCACACAGTCGATCTTGAGGACAGACACGGCCACACACTTCTGGCAGGCTATTGGTTTGGTGTGAAAGTTCCGCAGCTTCTACAATTCGTCCTTCATTGGCAAGTTTAAGCCATTGAGGAATATAATTGTGTACAGGGCATTTCCATTCACAATAGGGGTTTCCACAATCTAAACAACGATCAGCTTGAGCGGTTGCTTGTTGTTTAGTAAACGGCTCATAGATTTCAACAAATTCAATTTTACGCACTTTAAGTGGTTTTTTCGCAGGGTCTACGCGGTTTACGTCAATAAATTGATATACGTTCTGGCTCATGATTCAGATATCCTCCTTGATTACTGTGCTTGAACGCGCAGCTCGGCTGCACTGCGACTTTGATGACCCAGCAGAGTGCGAAGATCCGCTGCCTTAGGCTTTACAAGGTAGAATTTAGGAATCCATTCATCAAAGTTGGCGAGAATATCTTCAGCATGCACTGAAGCGGTTTCTTCTAAGTGTTCGGCAATCAATCCGCGTAGATGTTCTTGGTGGATATAAAGATCTGAAAGTGCCAATGCATCAACGGATTCGTCATTTACTCGCCCTTTAAAATCTTGGTTTTGATCCAACACATAGGCAAAACCACCAGTCATACCCGCGCCGAAGTTGACGCCTGTGGCACCAAGTATTGCGACTATTCCACCGGTCATGTATTCACAAGCGTTATCTCCCGCACCTTCAATGACGGCTATAGTGCCTGAGTTTCGAACCCCGAAACGCTCGCCAGCTTTACCTGCCGCAAAGAGTTTACCTCCAGTTGCACCATACAGACAGGTATTGCCTATGATGGTTGCTTGGTTAGATCGAAACGCGGTGCCAAGGTGTGGTTTGATGACAAGTTTACCGCCAGCCATTCCTTTACCCACATAGTCGTTAGCATCACCGGTGAGATACTGCTCAACACCACCAGCGTTCCATACACCAAAAGATTGTCCAGCGGTCCCATCTAGATACAGTTTAATAGGAGAGGCGGCCATGCCTTGATTGCCATAACGTTTGGCTATTTCACCTGAAATTCGAGCGCCAATTGAGCGGTCGGTATTGATGACGTTATAGAAAAAGTTTGCCGATTTACGTCCCTCAATCGCAGAGAGCGCATCATCGAGGATTTTTTGGTTAAGTTCACCCTTGTCAAATGGTGTATTTGGCTCTGTCCAAAACAATGGGTGTTGCTCTGGTGAGACTGGAGCCTCCAGTATGTGACTTAAATCTAGCTTGGCTTGTTTCGCCGTTATGCCCTCGATAACTTCTAACAGATCGGTACGGCCAATTAGGTCGGTTAGTTTTTCAACCCCCAGCTCAGAGAGTAGTGTGCGGACTTCATCAGCGAGACCGACAAAGTAGTTCATGACCTGCTCTGGCAAGCCTTTGAAATACTCCTTGCGTAAGGTTTCGTCTTGAGTCGCAACACCTGTTGCACAGTTATTTAGGTGACAGATACGCAAGAATTTACATCCCATGGCGACCATAGGCGCAGTGCCAAAGCCAAAGCTTTCTGCCCCTAATATCGCTGCCTTAACGACATCTAAACCGGTTTTCAGACCACCGTCGACTTGCAGACGAATTTTATGCCGCAATCCGTTTGTCACTAATGCTTGTTGAGTTTCCGCCAGTCCTAGTTCCCAAGGACATCCCGCATATTTCACTGAAGTAAGAGGGCTAGCCGCAGTACCACCATCATAGCCAGATATAGTGATAAGGTCGGCATAGGCTTTGGCGACACCGGTTGCAATCGTCCCTACGCCGGGTTCGCTAACCAGTTTGACGGAAACCAAAGCTTTGGGGTTAACCTGTTTTAAATCAAAGATCAATTGAGCAAGATCTTCGATGGAATAAATATCGTGATGTGGTGGAGGCGAGATAAGTGTTACGCCTTGCACAGAATAACGAAGCTTGGCGATTTCAGCGGTCACTTTGTGGCCAGGGAGTTGTCCGCCTTCTCCTGGCTTTGCACCTTGAGCCACTTTTATTTGCAGTACGTCTGCGTTTGTCAGGTAGTGAGGTGTTACTCCAAAGCGTCCTGAAGCAATCTGCTTAATACGAGAGTTACGCTCGGTCCCAAAACGGCGAGGATCTTCACCGCCTTCACCCGAATTCGAATACCCTCCCAAGCGATTCATTGCTGTGGCTAATGCTTCATGAGCTTCTGGGCTCAATGCACCAATTGACATGGCCGCTGAATCAAAGCGTTTGAAAAGCTCGGTATTTGGCTCAATTCGCTCGAGTGGCAGAGGGTTTTGGGATTTCTTTAGCTTCATTAAGTCGCGCAGTGTGGCAACGGGTCTTTGATTGACTTGTTGAGAAAAGCTTATGTAATCAGTTGCATCCCCAGATCTTACCGCTTGCTGTAAGGTACCGACGACATCTGGGTTATACGCATGGTATTCACCGCCATGAACGTATTTAAGCAAACCACCATGATCAATGGCTTTTCTTTTCGCCCAAGCTTTTTGAGATAAATTGAATAAATCCTGCTGGAAATCCTCAAAGCTTGCCCCTTGGATACGTGTCGATACACCATGAAAACATAGGTCAACGACCTCACAATTTAATCCTACCGCCTCGAATAATTGTGAACAGCGATAGGAAGCAATGGTCGAAATACCCATTTTCGACATGATTTTGTATAGGCCCTTATTGATACCATTTTGGTAGTTCTGCATCACGTCGCGATAATTTTTGTCTAACACCCCATCATCGATTAATTTTCCTAGGGATTCATAGGCTAAGTATGGATAGATGGCGGTTGCTCCAAAGCCCAACAGCACCGCGAATTGGTGTGGATCTCGAGCGGTTGCCGTTTCTACGATTATATTGGCGTCGCAGCGCAGATTTTCTTCTATCAATCGGCGTTGAACCGCTCCTACTGCCATAGCCGCTGGGATCGGGAGTTTTCCTTTGACCAAAGTTTTATCCGATAGAACAACCAATACGGTTCCATCTTTGACTCGCTTCACCGCTTGTTCGCACACGTCATGTATGGCTTGTTTTAGGTTTTTGGTATTCGGGTCGTAATTGATATCAATGATGGTGTTACGATAGTGAGCATCAGAGAGTTCAAGCAGCTGCTGCATGTCCGAATATAGCAACACAGGAGAATCAAATGTCACTCTGTGGGCATGACCATCAGTTTCACAGAATACATTCATTTCTTGACCAACACTGGTTGCCAGAGACATGACATGCTTTTCACGTAATGGGTCTATTGGCGGGTTAGTGACTTGGGCAAATTTCTGTCTGAAGTAATCGGTGAGCAAACATTCTTTTGAAGAGAGTACGGCCATTGGTGTGTCATCGCCCATCGACCCTACAGCCTCTTGGCCCATATCCCCCAGAACTCTTAGAACCTGGTCGATTTCTTCATTGCTCATCGCAAATTGCTTTTGATAAGTTTGAAGAAGGCTATTGTCAAAGTCGCGTGCGCCGACTTGGTTATCTGGTAATTGAGAAAATGGCGTAAGCTTATGAACATTATTATCCATCCACTCTTTATATGGATGGCGGTTCTTCAGATCATTGTCGATATCACTGGATTGCCATAGTTTACCGCGGCGAGTATCGACGACGAGTAACTCACCTGGACCGACTCGACCTTTTTGCGCCACTTCATCTGGCGCATAATCCCAGATACCCACCTCTGAGGCTAAAGTAATAAGCTGATCTTTGGTGATTACATAGCGGGCAGGGCGCAAACCATTGCGGTCAAGGTTACACGCTGCATAGCGACCATCAGATAGAACAATGCCTGCTGGACCATCCCAAGGTTCCATATGTTTTGAGTTAAAGTCGTAAAATGCGCGTAACTCTGGATCCATATCTGGGTGATTTTGCCAAGCGGGTGGAACGAGCATTCGCATGGCTCGAAACACATCCATACCACCAGCCAAAAATAGATCGAGCATATTGTCTAAACTGGATGAGTCTGAGCCTGTTTCATTGACAAAAGGTGCAGCGGTTTGTAAATCTGGAAGTAAGGGGGAAGCAAATTTATAAGCACGTGCTCTAGCCCATTGTCGGTTCCCTTCAATGGTATTGATTTCACCATTATGGGCAAGGTAACGAAAAGGTTGGGCGAGAGGCCATCGTGGTTGAGTATTGGTCGAAAACCGTTGGTGGAATAAGCAGATAGCAGACTCCATACGCAAATCAGCAAGATCGAGATAAAAGCGAGGTAAATCTGCTGGCATACAAAGGCCTTTGTACACCAGTACTTGAGTTGACAAGCTGCATATGTAGAAATCGTTATCGCTCACTATTTGTTTTTCTATGCGTCTTCGAGCAATGTAAAGACGACGTTCTATGTCTCGCTCACGCCAACCTGCAGGGGCTGAAATAAAAACCTGTTGGATATCGGGTAGTGAATCGTAAGCGATAGACCCGAGCACATCTGGATTTGTGGGCAGTTTTCGCCAGCCTGCTACCGTTAAGGTTTCTTGGGCTAATTCTTTGTTGATAATCTCTTTAGCTGATTGAGCTTTTATGGGATCTTGGCTGAAAAATACCATGCCAATAGCATACTGTTTGCCAAGTTTAAAACCGTGTTCTTCTGCGATGAGACGGAGGTAAGAGTCGGGCTTTTGCAATAGCAGGCCACAGCCGTCACCTGTTTTACCATCTGCAGCAATGCCACCACGATGCGTCATTCGATCAAGTGCTGAAATTGCAGTACGAACCAATTTGTGACTAGGTTGCCCCTCCATGTGTGCGATCAAACCAAATCCACAGTTGTCTTTTTCAAGGCTTGGATCATATAAAGCCATTGCAATTCTCCCTTTGCTTCTCTGTCTTCCAGACAGTGTTATCCACACAATGAAAGTTTATTTTGGTGGTTATTTATGCGCGGTTTTGAGTTTAATTCACATAAATATGTGAGAAAAACCTCTTATTATTTTTCTGTAACATGATGAAATCATTTTCATCAATGCAATCAACCTAAATCTTATGATGTAAAAGGTCAAGCTTTTGATTAAATATAGCGCAAAAGGTCTATTTAATGATTAAAGTATTTTAAATTGCAATATAAACAATGGGTTATGGTTTTTATTGTTACATTTTAATAACATTTTGCTAGGCGGTGAATTGGAAAAAATCAGCAGAATATGTGGGCGTTAAGATAAATTCCGGTAGAATTGAGTGGTTATTTACCTTGTTGTTAGAATCATTCAATATTATTTATAAAAATACAGAGAATCGAGAGAAAAAAACTGAGTCAAGCACAGAAAAATCGGCAGTTGAGTGATATTTTTTGTAGTCTTATATGAGTGGTAGCTGAAGGCAGAGAAGTACGAATGGATCAAGTATTATACTGGTTGTGGGATACGTCTCATGGGCATGGTTTTGACCTCGTAGTGATACTGCTGTTCACTTTTCTTTCAGTTACGCTTTATTATCGTGTGCAGCGGCATATTGAACTTCTTATCCAAGATGCACCATCAGCCCTAATTCTGGTAGAGGCTAAGTCAGGCAGATTGTTGCTTTCAAATAAGAACGCTATGCAGTTACTGGGCATCCGACGAGTCGGTAAATCATTTTTCTTCCCCGATTCGGTTTCCCGAGACTTTCTCATGTCAACGGTAGGACTTTTTGCTGGGGAAGGCTTCAAATGCTTTCCTATTGAATGGAAGGTATCGAAAAATAGCCGGATTAAGGTGGAGATCACTGGTCGGAGAACGATTTATCGTGGCCGTATTGCTTGGCTTTTATACCTATCATCGCATCAAGCATCACATGCAGAATTAGTGCGTGAAATTGAGTCGTTATCTATAGTGCGAAGTGCGCTCGACAACTTAACCGAGTTAGTGTTTATTAAAAACAACGAAGGTGAATTGATATCGACGAACAAAGCGTTTGAACGCTTTTGGGGAGATCGTCAACACGAAGGGTGTGCTGACATTAAAGGGGTTGTTAAAGGCAGAGCCAACAAGCGTCGCTGGACCACCGATGCTGAAGGACGAAGTTGTTTATTAGAAACATATCAAAATATTCTTATTGCTTCGTCTGGTGAGAGAATAGGTACTATAGGTATCAGCCATGATGTTACGGATTGGTATAACGTCCAAAAAAGCTTGCGTGATGAAATGGAACGGCGCCGAGATACTGAAGTTGCCTTGGCACAACGTGACACTATTTTGCAAAATATACTTGAGTCTAGTCCAGATGCTATTGGAATCTTCAATGAAAATATGGTGTATCAGGCTTGTAATAAACCTTTCATAAGAGCATTAGGGATTTCAGATGTTAACGAGTTAATTGGTCGGCGTCTTCAAGATCTGATACCCAATGATGTATACAGTCGTTTATCGGAAACGGATCAGAAAGTATTGTATGAAGGTAAATCGCTTCGTTACATCGATACATTGGTGGACAGTAAGGGCAATTCGACATGGTACGATGTCGTTAAGTCTCCATTTCGTGATCCTGGCTCAGGCACAAATGGTGTGTTAATTATGGCAAGGGATGTCTCAGAGCGTTATTTAGCCGCACAAAAACTCGAGCAAGCTAACCAAGAACTGGAGAGATTAAGTTTGGTCGATAGCTTGACCCAGATAGGTAATCGTCGCTATTTTGATGATCAATTGACTACTTTGTGGTCGTTGCACACTCGAGAGAAAAAACCTCTCACGGTAATGCTTTGTGATATTGATTACTTTAAGGGATTTAATGATCATTATGGACACCAAGCTGGTGATGAGGCTTTAGTTAAAGTGGCTCAGGCGTTTCGAGCTGTGTTGAATCGCAGTAGCGATTGTGTGTCTCGTTATGGTGGTGAGGAATTTGCGTTTATTTTGCCTAATTCGACAGCCGAAGGGGCATATCAAGTCGCCGAAGCTATTCACCTCAAAGTGAGGCAGTTGAAACTGGAGCATAATGCGTCAAAGGTTTGTCCGATCCTTACCGTCAGTATTGGTATTGCGAGTTTAATTCCAGAACCTTCGGATAAGAGTGAAGGTATAGTAGCACTTGCTGATAGTGCTTTGTATCAAGCCAAAGCAAATGGCCGCAATCAGACTTGTATTCATCACACATCCGAAGATTAGAGCGCAGTTGGAATTAGAATTCTTAGCCGTGTGAAGTCAAAAAAGGTAGAATTTCACTATCTTATCGCACGGAGCGCCTAATGAAACCTATAAAAAACCTCGCTCAATATTACGTCGATCTTTTGGTTAAGCTCGGTATTTTACGTTTTTCTATTCTTCTTGCTTTGGCCATTGTTGCTTTGGCTGTGGTTGTTCAAGTTGGTATTACCTTAGTTCTTAGCGGGCGTGTTGATGATATTGACATAGTTCGGTCGGTATTTTTTGGATTGTTAATTACTCCTTGGGCTGTCTACTTTCTCTCTGTTGTTGTCGATCAGCTTGAAGAATCAAGACAACGCCTATCAAAGTTAGTGTCAAAGCTCAGAGACATGCGCTCTCGCGATCAGGATTTGAACCACAAGTTACATCAAAATATTTCCAAGTTGAATTTGGAAATCGAAGAAAGAATTAAAGCCGAAGAAGCCAGAGAAGAAGCAATGAAAGATCTTGAAAATGAGGTCTATCAGCGAGAGCGTACTCAACTTGAATTGGCAGAAAGAACGGCACTTTTAAGATCGTTCATTGATGCTTCACCTGACCTTATCTATTACCGCAATGCCGATGGTGTGTTTTCAGGGTGTAACCGTGCAATGGAGGAACTAACAGGGAAGAAGGAGAACCAATTGGTGGGCCTAACTCCTTGGGATGTGTATCGTAAAGAAGTGGCGCAACAAATTGTAGATACCGACCAAAAAGTATTTTCTGATAATAAAGCGCTTACATACGAACAGTGGTTGGAGTATCCAGACGGACGCAAAAGTTTTTTTGAGTTACGTAAGGTGCCTTTTTACAGTAAAGATGGTCGCCATTTGGGGCTGGTTGGTTTTGGGCGTGATATCACGGAGCGAAAGAAACATGAAGAATCGCTAGAAAAAGCCAGCCGTGATAAGACAACATTTATTTCCACCATCAGTCATGAATTACGAACGCCACTAAATGGCATTGTTGGCTTGAGTCGAATGCTACTTGATACCCAACTCACTGATGAGCAGCGTCATCAAATGCAAACGATCAATGTCAGTGCGATTACTTTGGGCAATATATTTAATGACATTATTGATATGGATAAGTTTGATCGTCGCAAACTTGAATTATTTCCTGCCCCCTTGAATTTTGAGGAATTTGTTGCGGAAATGGAGAGTATTTCTGCATTGATGGCGTCGCAAAAAAACTTGCGTTTCGATTTGGAACGTCTTACTGACCTACCTGCGGCAATTGAGGTTGATGCTACTCGACTTCGACAGGTTTTGTGGAATTTGATCAGTAATGCCATGAAATTCACCAAAGAAGGTGGCGTCGTAATGACTGTCGAGGCTGAGACTCGAGATGCGTTGGCTTACATTACTATTGAAATTGAAGATAGTGGTGTGGGCATACCGGAAGCAGAATTAGATAAAATTTTTGCTATGTATTACCAAGTTAAGTCGAGCAAGGACAACCTTCATGCTGTTGGAACTGGTATTGGTTTAGCCGTCTCCAAGCAATTAATTAAGATGATGGGTGGGGACATTCAAGTAAACAGCGAAGAAGGGTTTGGTAGTACTTTTACTGTGACTCTTTGCGTGCCCTTGGTGACGGCAGACACGACTTTTGACCAAGTGGAGGAAAGGGACCAAAGAGAGCTCAATATTTTTATGGTTGAAGATATTGAACTCAATATTACAGTCGCCCGCTCCCTTTTCGAGAGTATGGGACATGAGGTTACGGTTGCAATGACAGGGCAAGATGCTATCGAAATGTTTGATCCAGAGCTCTATGACCTTGTCTTTTTAGATATTCAACTGCCTGATATGACAGGTTTTGATGTCGCGAGCTTCTATCGAAAAACGTATAAGGAATTGCCACCTTTAGTCGCTTTAACAGCAAACGTGCTCAAAAATAAAGATGAATATTTGGCTAAAGGAATGGATGAAGCAATAAGTAAACCTCTGTCAGTCAAAGCAGTACAAGACATTATCGCAAAATTTACATCCAGTGGTTGCCCAACACTTCCTGAGAGTATCAAATTAGAAGAACTAGGAGAGGTCAGTGAGCTTTATTATCGGGTACTCGATATTGAGATGCTGGAGTCTTATGTTTCCATTGTTGGCACTCAACCTGTGCTCGATAGTATAACCATGTTTGAAAATATGATGCCGGATTATATCAAGGTACTCGACTCGAATATGATAGCGAAAGACCAGCAAGGTATTGTTGAGGAAGCGCATAAAATAAAAGGTGCCGCGGGTTCTATAGGCCTAAAGCATATTCAAATGGTGGCCCAAAAAGCTCAGTCTCCAGAGCGCCCTGCTTGGTGGGAAAATATTGATGATTGGGTCGAAGAAATCAAAAATGAATATCAGAACGACATATTAACGCTAAAAGAGTGGCTTGGCAGAAAGAACAAATAATGGTCTGTGAGAGCCCATACGGTTTTAAAAATGAAGGATGAAATACTTTTCATCCTTCAGATCAATCATGATTTATTTTTGCTTTGCGACTTTTAATCCTGAATTAATGTCAAGAACGTCCTGTTCACTTAGAGTGCCTACCGCTTGACGTAGTTGAAGTACGCTCAATATATAGTCGTAGCGAGCGTTTGATAGGTTCTTATTGGCATCATAAAGATTTCTAGTTGAATCAAGAACATCAACAATAGTACGAGTACCTACATCAAAACCCGCTTCGGTGGCTTCTAGCGCAGATTTTGCAGAAACGACCGTTTGCTCATACGCACGCAGTGCGCCAATTGAGGCGTTAATGTTGTTGTTAAAGGCACGTACATCTTTAACAACACTTCGATAAGAGGCTTCAAGATCTTGGCTGGCGGCGACAAAATCAAATTCAGCTTGTTTGGTTAATGATGACGTTGCACCACCGCTGTATATGGGAACTGAGAGATTGAGGCCAATATTGAAATTATCAGAGTCGTAATCACTACCTGTAATGTCACTGTTCTTCTGCTCAGCAAGTGTATAGCCACCATCTAAAGTCAGTGATGGTAGATGCCCCGAGCTTTGTAATGAAATATTGTCTTTTGCAATATCTTTGGTAATTCGTGATGAAAGCAGAGTTAAGTTTTTCTGCTCAGCTTCTTTGAGTAGGCTGTCGACAGGCGCTTTGGTTTTGCTTGCAGAAAAGCGTTCAATATCAAGGATATTGAGGTCCGCATGCTCTAATCCTGTTATCTCCCGTAGACCTTCGTAGCTATTGACAAGGCTGTTTTCTGCTAACACTTCGTCGGCTAAAACGGAATCATATTGAGCTTGTGCATCATGAACATCAGTGATTGCAGATAAACCGACTTCAAAACGCTGTTTTGTCTGCTCTAATTGACGACCAACCGCGGCTTTTTCAGCTTGGACAAATTCCAAATTATCTTGTGCTCTTAATACATCGAAGTAGGCAGTTGAAACACGCAAAATAAGTGCTTGTTGAGCAGCGGCGTACGCGGCATCAGCTTTGCGAGCAGTCTTTTCTGCTGTGTCTAAAGTAAGCCAACTTGAACGCTTATACAGTTCTTGTGAAAAACCCAGAGTTGTATTCCAAACATCGAAATCATTGCTAGCATCTCTCAACTCTCCCTGATTGATGTCGTATGATGCCGTTAGATTGATTTGAGGGAGTAAGGTAGCACGACTTGAATTAATGGCTTCAAAAGCAGAGTCTCTTGATGCTTTAGCGCTTAAGAGTGTAGGGTCGTTTGTTTTTGCTTGATTATATATTTCCGTCAGTGTATCCGCGAAAACATTGGCACTTAAGCTGCCTAGTGTTGCACTGATAACAAGTGGAAGCAGTCTTCTCATCGGTTTTATTCCTGCCAAAATATGAAAAAGGTAACTCATCGAGAGTGTACCTCAAGTCTGATGCAAATTTACGCAAAATTTTGTAAATTTTTACACTGAGTTATCTAAAAAACGCATTAAAAGAGCGCGTTATTTAACTCAGAATATAAAAATTGTATAAAAAGTTGAACTACACCCTTGGAAGTTAAGCTTTTGTCTGAGTAAACTGTAAAATTAACTTATGAGGTAGCCAATGTCACATAATGATGACCAACAGCACGAATTTACTTCTCAAGATGTAGAGATACTCTCAAAAGAAACGCTATTTTCAGGCTTTTTTAACATGGTCAAGTATCGCTTTAGACACAAATTGTTCCAAGGCGGCTGGAGTGATGTGATTGAAAGAGAGATGTTCGAAAGAGGTAACGCTGCTGCCGTGCTTCCCTACGACCCAGTCAATGATAAAGTGGTTTTAGTCGAACAAATTCGAGTCGGAGCTTTGACAGATTCCAACCCTTGGCAGTTTGAAATTGTGGCCGGAATGATTGATTGTGGAGAATGTTCTGAAACGGTTGTCCGTCGTGAAGCCATAGAGGAAGCTAATGTTTCTATTAGTGATCTTTTAAAAGTCACCTCATATTATCCTTCTTCCGGTGGCTGCAGTGAAAGGTTGGATATCTATATTGGTAAGATTGATGCATCAAACGCAAATGGCATTCATGGTTTAGACTATGAAGGAGAGGACATCAAAGTTCATGTAGTAAGTCGAGAAACTGCTTACCAATGGGTGGTTGATGGGAAATTTGAAAATGGTGCTTCAATTATTGCATTGCAATGGTTGCAGCTGAATTACCAGTCCGTAAGAGAACAATGGCAAGACTAGCAGTAAAAAAGCCGTATCATGTAGACTTGGCAGATCTGATGCGAACTTATGAAACCAACTATGCCAAGTTAAATGCCCTGTTACCCAGCAAGGCTAAAGTGGGTGATGTGCGCTGTTACCAAGCGGCTAATATGACCTACCAAATTCAAGTGGCAGAAGTCACAAAGTACACAACTTTGGTCGATATCTGTCAAAGCGATGACGTTCCGGTGTTTCCTTTGCCCCAAATGTCTGTCAGGCTCTATCATGATGCTCGCGTAGCAGAGGTGTGTGAATGTGCACATCTGAAACGAGTTAGGGCTCGCTACGACTATCCTAATGATAAAATGGTTCAACAAGACGAAAAATTACAGCGCAACCGTTTTTTAGGAGATTGGTTATCTTTTTGTTTAAGGCATGGTATTAGCCGCACGCCACTCAATATTTAGGTTTATATTTTGAAAGTAACGTCTAATTCTGCAGATGGTAGTATCAGGCTGCTACAGATTACAGATACCCATCTATTCGAAGCTAAAGATGGCAGCCTTCTGAGTGTTAATACAAGTGATAGTTTTGATGCCGTTGTCAATGCGATTGTCGAGCAAAACACAAGTTACGAAGTGATTGTTGCTACGGGGGATATCTCACAAGACCATAGCGAGGTCTCGTATCAGCGTTTCGAAGCAGGCATCTCCAAGCTGAATAAGATGTGTTTTTGGCTACCGGGGAATCATGATTATAGGCCCAGTATGGACGCTGTACTGCCTTCGCCCCAGATTCAATATCTTGAACACCTCCTGCTTGGAGACCATTGGCAAATGATAGTGCTAGACTCTCAGGTTGTGGGGGTTCCTCATGGGCGCTTAAGTGAACAACAACTAGCCCTACTTGAAGATAAACTCAGTTTTTATTCAGATCGCCATACTCTGGTTTTATTGCACCATCACCCAGTATTAATTGGTAGTGCTTGGCTAGATCAGCATAGCCTTAAAGATGCTGAAAGCTTCTGGCATATCGTTGAACAACATCACAATGTCAAAGCGGTTCTGTGTGGTCATGTACATCAGGATATGGATAGATATCGCAACAATGTTAGAGTCATGGCGACACCATCTACATGTGTACAGTTTAAGCCTCTTAGTGATGATTTTGCCGTTGATGATCAGTCTCCCGGGTGGCGTGAACTTTTGTTAAGCCCAGATGGAAATCTAACAACCGAAGTGAAGCGCTTGCCTGCTGGGAGTTTTATGCCCGATTTTAGTTCATCAGGCTATTAAATGCTGAACTGCTGCCTTTGAGAATAACTATGAAGCCATCTTTACTCTTATATATTCATGGATTTAACAGCTCTCCTTTATCACAAAAAGCGACAATGATGAGCGAATATTGTGCTCAGCAAAGGCCTGACATTAAAGTTGTTGTGCCGCAACTTCCCTGTTTTCCGCAACAAGCTGCTGATGACTTATTAAACATAATTGAGCAGTACAAGGATGATTATCGTATTGGATTAATCGGCAGCTCTCTCGGAGGGTACATGTGTCTGTGGCTCAATGCTCAATTTGGTTTTAAGGCCGTGGTCATTAACCCAGCCGTTAGACCTTATGAGTTATTGGAAGATTACTTAGGGGAGCAAGAAAACCCGTATACAGGTCAGCGTTATGTGCTGGATAAAACTCATATCGAAGAATTGAAATCTTTAGATATCTCTAACATAACACATCCAGAAGATTTTTGGCTGTTGCAACAAACCCAAGATGAGGTGCTTGATTTTCGTCAAGCTGTTGAGCGGTTCGCATTGTCTAAACAGACAATAGAAGAGGGGGGGAATCACAGTTTTGTTGGTTTTGAACGTCATCTAAAGTCAATCATTGAATTCCTTCAGCTATAGTTTTCATTGAGGGAAAAGTCATAAATTTAGTTGTTAGTTAGTTATCCCACTTGACATAGTTCCCTCTCTTCCAGACTATGTTTCTCCTGTACTGAGCTGGATACAAAACGATGAGCGTTTGATCGTTTTTTTAGTCCATATGCAATCAAATGGGCTCTAAAGGCTGATTGGCTCAGTTAACCATTTTATTTTCTAAAAACGATATTCCGTATTATGACTGAACAATATAATGCTGGGGCCATTGAGGTTCTTAATGGCTTGGAGCCGGTACGACGCCGACCTGGGATGTATACGGATACTGCGCGCCCTAATCATTTAGGACAAGAAGTCATCGATAACAGTGTTGATGAGGCGCTAGCCGGACACGCGACCAAGGTTCAAGTAATTTTACATGCCGATCAATCGCTTGAAGTGATTGATGATGGACGAGGCATGCCTGTTGATATACATCCAGAAGAAAAAGTCTCTGGCGTTGAGCTGATTCTATGTAAGCTTCACGCTGGTGGTAAGTTTTCAAATAAAAACTATCAATTCTCCGGCGGTTTACATGGCGTTGGTATTTCCGTGGTCAATGCCTTATCAAAACGCGTCGAAGTGACGGTAAAACGTGATGGTCAAGTGTATGAAATTGCCTTTGAAAATGGGGACAAAGTTTCCGAATTAACCGTTACTGGAACATGTGGCCGACGCAATAAAGGAACCAGTGTTCACTTTTGGCCTGATGCCAAGTATTTTGATTCTGCCAATTTTTCTGTTGCTCGCTTAGTCAACAACCTTCGTGCCAAAGCGCTATTGTGCCCTGGCCTTGAAATCACTTTTTCAGACAAGGTAAATGGCAATGACTATCAGTGGATGTACGAAGATGGTTTGAAAGATTACCTTATTGAGGGAGTTAAAGGTTATACCGTATTGCCTGAATCGCCCTTTACTGGTGAGTTTTCAGCTGAAACTGAAGCGGCGACGTGGGCTGTGATTTGGCAGCCAGAAGGTGGTGAAATGATCACCGAAAGTTACGTGAACTTGATCCCTACTGCACAGGGTGGAACTCATGTAAATGGTTTGCGTCAGGGCTTGCTTGATGCCATGCGAGAGTTTTGTGAATTTCGCAATCTGCTTCCTCGTGGCGTCAAGTTAACTGGGGATGATGTGTTTGATCGGTGCAGCTATGTGCTGTCGGTTAAAATGCAGGACCCTCAGTTTGCAGGACAAACGAAAGAGCGCCTTTCGTCTCGACAAACGGCCGCTTTTGTCTCTGGAGTTGTCAAAGATGCATTCAGCTTGTGGTTAAATGAAAAGCCTCAATTAGCTGAGCAATTAGCCGAAGTCTGTATCGCCAATGCTCACCGTCGCATGCGTGCGAGTAAGAAAGTGGTGCGCAAGAAAGTCGCCTCTGGACCTGCGCTACCGGGAAAACTAACCGATTGCTCATTGCAAGATTTAAGTCGTACGGAAATCTTTTTTGTCGAAGGTGACTCGGCTGGTGGTTCGGCCAAACAAGCCAGAGATCGAGAATTTCAAGCCGTTATGCCACTTCGAGGAAAGATCCTTAATACTTGGGAAGTGTCTGCTGATCAGGTACTTGCTTCTCAGGAAGTGCATGATATTTCGGTCGCGTTAGGTATTGATCCTGATAGCGATAATTTGGAAGGTTTAAGATATGGAAAGGTTTGTATCTTAGCCGATGCTGATTCAGATGGTTTGCATATCGCGACGCTGTTGTGCGCTCTTTTTACACGTCATTTCCGGGCCTTGGTAGAAGCAGGGCATATCTATGTGGCTAAGCCGCCTCTCTATCGAATCGATTGCGGAAAAGAAGTATTTTATGCCTTAGATGATGATGAGAAAGAAGGGGTCTTGGAGCGATTATCGAAAAAGAAAGCCAAGATCAATGTGCAGCGATTTAAAGGACTTGGTGAAATGAATCCATTGCAACTGCGCGAAACAACCATGGATCCAAATACTCGTCGCCTCGTTCAATTAACCATTGATGATTCAGACGCGACGATGGAAATGATGGATATGCTGCTTGGCAAGAAACGCGCGGATGACCGCCGCTCTTGGCTGCAAAGTAATGGTGATTTGGCAGAGGTTTAACGAATGTCTACAGAAATTATATTTGATGGCGTTGAACAAATGCCAATGCGTAAATTCACCGAAGAAGCCTATTTAAATTATTCCATGTATGTCATCACGGATCGTGCTTTGCCGTATATTGGGGATGGTTTAAAGCCAGTCCAGAGACGTATCATTTATGCAATGTCAGAGCTGGGACTATCGGCTGCGGCGAAATATAAGAAGTCCGCTCGTACGGTTGGTGATGTCTTGGGTAAGTATCACCCCCATGGTGACTCTGCCTGTTATGAAGCCATGGTGTTAATGGCGCAGCCATTTTCGTATCGCTATCCTTTGGTTGATGGTCAAGGGAACTGGGGAGCTCCTGATGATCCTAAGTCATTTGCGGCCATGCGTTATACCGAGGCAAAACTGTCTAAATTTGCAGAAATCCTATTAGGTGAGCTAGGGCAAGGAACGGTTGAATGGCAGCCCAATTTTGATGGCACAATGAAAGAGCCACAAATGTTGCCTGCCCGTTTACCTCATATTTTGCTCAATGGTATAACCGGAATTGCCGTGGGTATGGCTACGGATATTCCGCCTCATAATGTGCGTGAAGTGGCCGAGGCAGCCATTCATCTGATTGACAACCCTAAGTCAGATTTGGCCGATGTAATGAATTTTGTACAAGGGCCCGATTATCCGACAGAAGCAGAAATCATTTCTCCTAAAGCTGACATAGAGAAGATCTATCGCACTGGACGTGGCAGCATAAAAATGCGTGCCGTTTGGCACAAAGATGGTGGTGAGATAGTCATTACGTCCTTACCTCATCAAGTTTCCGGAGCCAAGCTACTTGAGCAAATTGCTAACCAAATGAGGGCAAAGAAATTGCCAATGGTTGACGATTTGCGTGACGAATCTGATCATGAGAATCCTACACGTATTGTTATCGTTCCTCGCTCTAATCGCATTGATTGCGAGCAGCTTATGGACCATCTGTTTGCATCGACCGATCTTGAGAAAAGCTTCCGTGTTAATTTAAACATGATAGGCCTTGATAATCGTCCTCAAGTCAAGGGGTTGGTTCAGATTCTAGCGGAATGGATTGAATTTCGCCGCACCACAGTACGTCGCCGTTTACAGCATCGTCTTGATAAGGTTCTAGCGCGTTTACATATTCTAGAAGGCTTGTTGGTTGCCTATCTGAATTTGGATGAAGTGATAGAAATTATTCGTACAGAAGATGATCCGAAAGCGGTGCTGATGGCAAGATTCGGCATTACGGATATTCAAGCCGATGCGATATTGGACACCAAACTTCGTCATCTTGCCAAATTGGAAGAGATGAAGATCCGTGGTGAACAACAAGAACTTGAAAAAGAAAGAGAAAAACTAGAGCAGTTACTAGGATCAGAGCGTCGTCTAAATACTTTGATCAAAAAAGAAATCAAAGACGATGCGGAGAAGTATGGTGATGATAGGCGCTCACCACTGGTTGAGCGAGCAGAAGCCAAAGCATTGACTGAGCGCGATCTTGTGCCAAGTGAGCCTATTACGGTTGTCCTTTCAGACAAGGGGTGGATCCGCCATGCTAAAGGCCACGATGTCGATCCGGAAAGTTTGAGTTACAAGTCTGGTGATAAGTACCTAGCACATGCTCGAGGTAAGAGCAGTCAGCAATCGGTGTTTATTGGTAGCGATGGCCGGAGTTATTCCCTTGAGTCACATTCTCTTCCATCTGCACGAAGTCAAGGAGAGCCGATTACGGGAAGATTAAACGTAAATGCCGGGACTAATATTCGTCATGTCGTGATGGGAGAAGAAGAACAGCTTTGGTTGGTGGGTTCTGATGCAGGTTATGGTTTTGTCTGTAAAGGAAGTGATTTACTGTCTAAAAATCGCAGTGGAAAAGCGTTAGTTACTTTACCTCAAAATTCAGAGGTGATGACGCCTTATAGTATTAGTAATTTAGATCTAGACGAAATTGTTGCAATTACCAATCAAGGACGGATGTTACTATTCCCAATCAAAGACTTACCGCAATTAGGTAAAGGGAAGGGGAATAAAATTATCAATATCCCTGCCGCAAAAGCCAAAGAGCGAGAAGAGTTTGTTTCTCACTTGATGGCCTTACCTCAAGGTGCATCGTTAACCCTTTACGCGGGTAAGCGTAAACTTGGCTTGAAACCTTCGGATCTTGAGAATTTCCGTGGGGAACGAGGTCGCCGAGGAAGCCTATTACCGAGAGGCTTACAGAGAGTGACGCGGATAGAGGTTGAAACTTCAGAATCACAAGATAGCGAGTAAACTAAAAATCCCATCAAAGCATGGGATTTTTTATAAGCTAGATTTCTCTTGTGTCTTCTGCAATGGTCACTGTTAACGTTTTCTCTTCACCTTTTCGTATGATGAGAACATCCACAGTTGTACCGGGTCGTAACTCGGTGACGATATCCATGACACTTTGACGGCCATTGATTTTCTGGCCGTCGATTTTAAGAATGATATCTTGAGGTTCAAATCCAGCTTCTTCACCTGGTCCATTAGGGTCAACACCAAGCACCACGATGCCACCCATGTGCTCGTTACCCAATAGACGAGAAGTTACTGAGGTAATATCCTGTCCGTCAATCCCTATATAGCCTCTGATAACTCGGCCATCAGCGATAATCTTTTGCATGATTTTATTGGCAAGTGCATAGGGGATAGCAAAAGAGATGCCGTATGTTTCAAGCTCTGTAGCTTGTTGGAAAGAAGCGGTATTGATACCAACCAGTTCGCCGCGAGTATTGACGAGTGCGCCACCGGAGTTTCCATCATTAATTGCCGCATCCGTTTGGATAAATGAATGCCGTCCCCCTGCACTAATTGATGAGCGCCCTGTGGCAGAAATAATACCAAAAGTGGTGGTTTGTCCTAAGTTATATGGGTTACCTATAGCAAGCACAACATCGCCAACCGTTGCTGAGTAGTTAGGGTTAAGGGGAATGACGGGAAGATTATTTCCCTCAACACGTAGGATTGCGATATCTGTACGTCGGTCTGTGCCTACAAGTTGTGCAAAAGCAACTCTACCGTCTTGTAGTGCAACGACGACCTGATCGGCTTGGGCTATGACATGATAATTAGTAATAATATAACCTTTCTGGCTAACGATAACTCCTGAGCCTAGACTTTGTGTCTGTAACTTTGAACGGTCACCCTCAGTATATTTTCTACTGTATATGTTGACGACCGCTGGAGCTGCTTTTCGAACGGCACTATTAAAGGAGATCTCTTGCGCTGATGTAATATTGTATCCACCACCAAAATCATCAGAAAGAATATTGGTTCTGAGGGAAGGAATTGCTAACAGCAGTAATAATGCCGTTGCCAAGCCTAATCCAATTGAACGCAACAGAAATTGCAGCATAGCCTCGCAACCACCCTAAAATTGAGACAAGTGGCGAAAGAATAGCATTAGATGAGACAATAATAAAAGGATGGAAGGAAATCCTACCATCCTTTGACACAGAAAAAGGTGCTATTTATCGAACGACAAGATAAATAGTACGCTCTCCACGTTGAATATTTAGAGCCAACACATTGGTTTGACTTTCAAGTACTTTTCTAAAATCAGCTAAGTTTTTGACTCGTTTGCGATTGACGCCAATAATGATGTCACCTTTTTGTAACTGATAGGCTTCAGCTTGAGATCCTTTTTCTACTGAGGAGACCTTGACCCCTTGAACTGAGTCGTTGGACGTTGTATTGGTTAACTCTGCGCCAGATAATCCTTCATGAAGCTTATCTGCTGACGCTTTCATATTTTGCTGCTCACCCAATGTGACGTCATAATCTTCTTTTTTGCCATCACGAATGACACCAAGAGTGACCTTCTTACCCGCGCCTAATGTAGCCACTTTGGCTCTTAATTCACTAAACGAGGTAATGTCTTTACCGTTCACCGATACAATGACATCTCCAGCTTTTAAACCTGCTTTGTCAGCGGCGCTATCAGGAACCACTTGGCTAACAAATGCGCCTTTGCTTGACTCATAGCCTAAAGCATCAGCCAGTTCAGAGGTGATTTCTCCACCTTGAACTCCTAGCATGCCTCGTTTGACCTCACCAAATTCGAGAATTTGGTCGGTTAAGTTGGTCATCATATTCGACGGAATAGCGAAACCGATCCCCACATTGCCACCACTCGGTCCTAGGATGGCGGTATTAATACCAATCAGCTCACCTTTTAAGTTCACTAAGGCTCCGCCAGAGTTGCCGCTATTGATGGCCGCATCTGTCTGGATAAAGTTTTCGAAGTTTTCGATATTAAGTCCACTGCGGCCTAGAGCAGAAACAATGCCAGAGGTCACGGTTTGACCTAAACCAAATGGGTTCCCTATCGCCACGGCAAAATCGCCCACTCGTAAAGTATCCGAGTCTGCAATTTTTATTTGGGTTAAATTTTGCGCTTTTTCCAGCTTGAGTAGGGCGATATCAGACATCTTGTCGCCCCCGACAAGTTCTGCTCCGTACTCTCTTCCGTCATGGAGTTTGACACGAATTTTTTCTGCACCGTTTATAACGTGATAGTTGGTTACAACGTAGGCTTTGTCCGAGTCAATGATCACACCTGAACCTAGGCCACGAAAAGGGCGCTCCTGCAGTTGTTCGGTCGGAAAGTCAGGCCCAAAGAAGAAACGAAATTGCTCCGGAATGCGCTGTTTAGCAACTTGAGTCCCTTCCACTGAGATACTGACGACCGCTGGAGTAACTTCCTCCAGCATGGGAGCAAGGCTTGGTAGCTGCTGACCAGAAACAACCAGAGGAAGGGCTGCTGTTGCTGGTATTGGTGTGATGAGTGAACTTAAGCTTAAGGAAAGTACGGATAAAGCAAGCAAAGGTTTTTTCATCTGATAACTCCTAGTTTAGTTAAGGCTTATGACTTAATATTTGTGTAAAAAATAAGAAATCAAACAAAACCTACGGGAATTATGACTCAAAAACCTTTATAAAGTTCACCTCAAGACCGATTCAACTCACGAGGCCTTAGCATCGATGGCTTGCTCTGTGCTAAGTTGCTGTTTTTCTTCTGTCTTGAGTAATCCTGTTGACCCCGAAACATAATCTTTAGGGGCTTCAGTTGTGGCGGCCTTTTTATTGCTTGGTGTTTCAACCGATGTCTCAGTTTGGTCTGCCACTTTTTTGCTAAATGGGTTGTCCTGCTCAGGGAGACTCGGTAAGAGCTCAGCGGATGTTTTCGCCATATGCTGATACAGTTTAGTGTATTCTTTACCAAGAGAATCAAGCATATCAGCCGTCTGAGCAAAGTGATCGGCCAAATCTTGCTTGTGTTGCTCAATCTCAAATTTGGCACTTTCTAAATCTTTTTGGATAGTTTTTTGTTTTTTGTATCCCGGAGTGGTAATGCGCGAGATGATGATGCCTAAAACCGTACCAATAAGCAAACCTATGAGGGCGTAAATCCAAAGCATATTCGCTCCTTATTATTTGTTATTTAACATGTTTTTTAACGATCGGTTACACATGCTTAGTGACATGTTACTATGAGAGACCAAGACGATAAAGAAAAATGCGTGTGCACTGCATAGCAGTTTGTATTCTTTTAAAGCATTTGAGTGAAGCAATGACGCCACTAGATATTTATAACCGAGACATAAAAGAGCATGGTTTCCAGCACGATGAAGCGCAGCTTAAAGCCGTTGAAGCCTTGGATAACCTCTATCATGAATTCGTACAATATGTAAACTCTCCAACAGAAGCCGTCACCGGATGGAGGCGTTGGTTTAGTAAAAAAGCATCGCAAGCTACGGCACCCAAAGGGTTGTATTTTTGGGGAGGAGTTGGTCGAGGTAAAACCTACTTAATGGATACCTTTTTTGAAGCCTTGCCATGTGAAAAAAAGATGCGAGTTCATTTTCATCGCTTTATGTATCGTGTTCACAATGAGCTTAATTTGTTAGGTGATGTCAATGATCCTCTGGAGTTAGTCGCAGACAAATTTAAAGCTGACGCTGAGATCATCTGCTTCGACGAGTTTTTTGTGTCAGATATTACCGATGCTATGATACTTGGCACTCTATTTCAGGCATTGTTTCGTCGAGGAGTTGTACTGGTTGCTACGTCGAATATTCCCCCTAAGGATTTGTATCGAAATGGTTTACAAAGAGCTCGGTTTCTGCCAGCGATTGAGTTAATTCAAGCAAACTGCCAGATATTAAACGTCGATAGCGGAATTGACTATCGTCTCAGAACGCTCAAGCAAGCTGAGATTTATCACTTCCCTCTTGATGAGCAAGCGAACATCAATTTATGCCATTATTTTGAGCAGTTAGTTGGAGAAAGTAAGCAGGGAGAGGTGAGTATAGAAATTAACCACCGAAAGATAGAGATCATTAACTCTTACGAAGGGGTACTTCACGCAACTTTTGAGCAGCTTTGTCAATCCGCTAGAAGTCAAAACGATTATATTGAACTCTCACGTTTGTATAACACGGTGTTGTTAGCTGATGTAAAACAAATGGGGCGGCTAAGCGATGATGCAGCTCGTCGTTTTATTGCTTTGGTCGATGAATTTTACGAACGTAATGTCAAGTTGATTATCTCTGCACAAGTGGCACTGAAAGATCTGTATACCGAGGGGCTGTTAGAATTTGAGTTTCAACGTTGTCAGTCCCGTTTAATCGAAATGCAAAGCCATGAATATCTAGCGAAAGAGCATTTGGCATAAAGAATCTCGGTAATTATCTTGAACGGTAAAAAAAATCGACTTTTTTGCTAAAAAGAGGTGATTTTTTCAACTGACTTCTCTATAATCCTGCGACCCACCGTTACTGCAGACCAAGTCCATGCGGATTAGGGTCGAGAGTGCCAACCACTCGAAGGGGTGATGAATGGGCCTCTTAGTCAGTGGGAGCAATGCTCCTTAAGTGTAAATTTGAATTAACGGGTTATTATTAGCATGAAAACTTTCGTTGCTAAACCAGAAACTGTAAAACGCGACTGGTATGTTGTAGACGCTGAAGGTAAAACTCTTGGTCGTCTAGCAAGTGAAATTGCATCTCGCCTACGTGGCAAACATAAAGCTGAATACACTCCACACGTTGACACTGGTGATTACATCATCGTGGTAAACGCGGAGAAAGTTACTGTAACTGGTAACAAGGCTAAAGGTAAGATTTACCACCGTCACAGTGAATTCCCTGGCGGCCTAAAATCAATCAGCTTCGAGAAGCTGATTGTTCGTAAGCCAGAGATGGCGCTTGAGCTGGCAGTTAAAGGTATGCTACCACGTGGTCCTCTAGGCCGCGCTATGTACCGTAAGCTGAAAGTTTATGCTGGTGCTGAGCACAATCACGTTGCTCAACAACCACAAGTACTAGACATCTAATCGGGAATTTAGAAAATGGCAGAGAATCAATACTACGGCACTGGCCGTCGCAAAAGCTCAGCTGCACGTGTTTTCATTAAACCAGGCAGCGGCAACATTGTAATCAACAAGCGTGGTCTTGATGAGTACTTCGGTCGTCCAACTTCTCGTATGGTTGTTAAGCAGCCTCTAGAGCTAGTTGAACTAACTGAAAAGCTAGATCTATACGTTACTGTTAAAGGTGGCGGCATTTCTGGTCAAGCAGGTGCTATCCGTCACGGTATCACTCGCGCTCTAATGGAATACGATGAGTCTCTACGTCCTACACTTCGTGCAGCGGGTTATGTAACTCGTGATGCTCGTTGCGTTGAGCGTAAGAAAGTTGGTCTACGTAAAGCACGTCGTCGTCCACAGTTCTCCAAGCGTTAATCTTTGTTCAAAGGTTATACCCGGTGAATTCACCGGCTCTTGGTTGCAAAAGCCTGACTCTAAGTCGGGCTTTTTGTTTTCTGCTCGCAAATACCTTGTCCTATATTCCCCTCAATAACTTATTTTCTGCTAATCTTTCTTTTGTGAGTTAACGGGCTATTTACTTGACGCTTGTTGCAAAAAGGTACCTTTATCTTGTCAAAAAGTAGGGTTTTAATTATCATTTGCCGTCAAATACATACAACTAGATTCGTATTTTTTAGCCATGCTCTGTAATAGGAATAATAATAATCCAAAAGGAGCAAGTGGGAGAATGTTTGGATGAGCAATGCGCCTTTAAATAACGGCCGCAGACGTTTCTTGACAGCTACAACTGCCGTTGTAGGGGGTCTCGGAGCTGCTGCTGTCGCCGTTCCTTTTATTAAATCTTGGAACCCAAGTGAGAAAGCAAAAGCTGCGGGTGCCCCTGTCGAAGTCGAAATCGGTAAGCTTGAAGAAGGTCAAATGGTTCGCGTTGAGTGGCGCGGTAAACCAGTTTGGGTTGTTCGTCGGGCACAGTCTGTGGTTGATGGACTAAAAAATATTGATGGTCAACTCCGTGACCCTTCATCGGATGAAGAGCAGCAGCCTAGTTATGCGCAGAATGCTTATCGTTCGATCAAACCGGAATACTTTGTTGCGGTGGGAATCTGTACCCACTTGGGTTGTTCGCCAACTTATTTGCCTGACACTTTTAGTGAACAAGTCCAAGGAGTTAAGTCTGGGTTCTTTTGCCCTTGCCATGGGTCTAAATTTGATATGGCAGGGAGAGTGTTTCAGGGAGTACCCGCTCCGTTGAACCTTGTGATCCCTAAACACATGTACCTCACGGATACCAGAATCATTATCGGTGTTGATGAAGAAGGAGAGGCATAATGCAAGCTCTACTTGATTGGGTGGAAAAACGCATCCCTGCGATGAATGCGTACAAGAAGCACCTCTCTGAATACCCGATGCCTAAGAACTTTAACTTTTGGTATCTCTTTGGTTCATTGGCAATGCTGGTTTTGGTTAACCAACTATTAACGGGTATTTGGTTAACAATGAATTATGAACCATCTGGTGATGGTGCATTTGCTTCGGTAGAATACATCATGCGTGATGTAGACTATGGCTGGTTGCTTCGTTATATGCACTCCACAGGGGCTTCTGCGTTTTTTGTTGTTGTTTACCTACACATGTTTCGCGGCCTTATCTATGGCTCCTACCAAAAACCACGTGAGCTACTGTGGATCTTTGGAATGCTGATCTTCCTCGTATTGATGGCTGAAGCCTTTATGGGCTATCTATTGCCTTGGGGACAAATGTCATACTGGGGCGCACAGGTCATTATCTCTTTGTTTGGTGCTATCCCAGTCATCGGTGATGATTTGACGCTCTGGATTCGAGGGGACTATGTTATTTCAGGTGCAACGTTAAACCGTTTCTTTGCGCTACACGTGGTTGCACTACCTATAGTGCTGTTACTTCTTATTGTGTTGCACGTTCTGGCGTTACATGAAGTAGGGTCGAACAACCCAGATGGCATTGAAACAAAATTGCCTAAAGGGACTATGGGTGATGACTATAAAACGCAATTCAAATTCCATAATGACTATGTGAAAAAATACGACATTATAGACAGTATTCCTTTCCATCCATACGGTACGGTGAAAGACTTAGTGGGTGTGGCTGGGTTTTTATTTTTGTTCTGTTATGTGTTGTTCTTTAATCCAGAAATGGGAGGATACTTCCTCGAGCCGCCTAACTTTGAAGCAGCAAACCCGTTAAAGACACCAGAACATATTGCACCTGTTTGGTACTTTACACCTTTCTATGCCATCTTACGTGCTGTTCCAGATAAACTCATTGGCGTAATTGCTATGGGGGCATCTATTGCAGTGCTGTTTGTGTTACCTTGGTTGGATCGCTGTAAAGTGCGTTCTTACCGCTATCGTAGTAAGTTCCATTTATTCAATATCATCCAGTTTACGATCAGCTTTATTGCTTTGGGTATACTCGGTGCGCTTCCTGCGACACCCACATACACTTTGCTAGCTCAGATCTTCAGCTTAGCGTACTTTATGTTCTTCGTGCTGCTGTATTTCTACAGCAAGAATGAAGCGACTAAGCCTCTACCAGAAAGGGTGAACTTCAAATGAAAAAATGGATTGTAACTTTATTTGCAATACTGCCCACTCTCGTTATGGCTTCAGGGGCGGTGGTGTCACTAGATAAAGCAAATAACGATCTTAGCGATCAAGCGTCACTACAGAACGGCGCTAAACTTTTTATGAACTACTGCTTTGGTTGTCATTCATCTCAGTATCAGCGTTATGAGCGTGTTGCACGTGATATAGGTATTCCCGTAGAGCTGCTTAAAGACAATCTTATTTTTGACCCCAACGCCAAAGTTGGCGACTTAATGGAAAATGCGATTCCAGACAGTTCAGCTGCGAAATGGTTTGGTGCGACGCCTCCTGACTTAACTCTGGTTGCTCGTGTTAGGGGTGTGGATTGGTTGTACACCTATCTTCGTTCATTTTATGAAGATCCTTCTAGACCATTTGGTGTCAATAATATTGTTTTCCCAAGTGTCGGTATGCCACATGTCCTTGAAGAGCTGCAAGGTATACCAACCCCTGTCTACGAGACTAAGACAGTCAATGGTGAAGAGCATAAAGTGG
This sequence comes from Vibrio zhanjiangensis, assembly GCF_030161235.1. GTDB lineage: Bacteria > Pseudomonadota > Gammaproteobacteria > Enterobacterales > Vibrionaceae > Vibrio > Vibrio zhanjiangensis. Next base: position 103,000 of record NZ_BSPW01000044.1, read on the forward strand.
TTGTTGGGACTGAAACGAATGGTACTGGTGAGTTAAATCAAGAAGAATATGATGATGCTGTACGAGATTTAGTTAACTTCCTTGAATACTCGGGAGACCCAGTTAAATTGGAGCGCAACGCATTGGGATGGTGGGTGATGGCATTTTTAGTTATTTTCACTATCGTCGTTGTCTTGCTTAAGAAAGAATATTGGCGTGATGTCCATTAATTGTGCTAATATGTGCTGCTAATTCCCAATTTTATTGTTGATAATGGAGGCTTAGCCTCCATTATTTTTATATCCGTATGTGTGCTGGAGGGCTCCATGGCTGTAGCTGCCAATAAACGTTCTGTGATGACTCTATTTTCAAGTGCATCTGATATGTATAGCCATCAGGTCCGTATTGTCCTGGCTGAAAAAGGCGTAAGCGTTGAAGTTGAATTAGTCGATGAAGCAAACCTTCCTGCTGAATTGATCGAACTAAACCCTTATAAATCAGTGCCTACTCTGGTTGATCGCGAGCTGGCTTTGTACGACTCGAAAATCATTATGGAATACCTAGATGAGCGTTTTCCTCATCCGCCATTAATGCCTGTTTATCCTGTTGCAAGAGGAAACAGTCGTCTGATGATTTATCGTATTGAGAAAAACTGGTACTCACTTGCAGAAAAGATTACTAAAGGTAATGCTGAAGAAGCGGAAGCTGCTCGTAATAAATTGCGTAATGATTTACTAACGCTAGGTCCAGTATTTGCTGAGTTTGAGTACTTCATGAGTGAAGAGTTTAGCTTAATTGACTGTTACTTAGCGCCGTTGTTATGGCGTTTGCCACAGTTAGGTATCGATTTAGTTGGCCCAGGTTCGAAAGAGCTGAAAGTTTACATGAATCGTGTATTTGAACGTGATTCTTTCTTGGCTTCTTTAACGGAAGCTGAGCGTGAAATGCGCCTAAGTCGCTAGTTAGGAAGCGAGATGGACATACCAAACATGACACCACGTCGACCATATATGCTTCGAGCATTTTATGATTGGTTGGTTGATAATGATCTGACGCCTCACTTGGTTGTCGCTGCAACTTTACCAGGGGTTCGTGTGCCAGTTGAGTTTGTTCAAGATGGGCAAATCATTTTGAATATCGCTCCTCGTGCTGTGGGAAATTTGGAGTTGGGTAATGAGGCTATTACCTTTAATGCTCGTTTCTCTGGTCGTCCTCATAGTGTCATTGTTCCTTTGTATGCGGTTCAGGCTATCTATGCGCGTGAAAATGGTGCGGGTACTATGTTTGAGCCAGAAGATGCTTATGACGAAGAAGCTGTTGGGCTTGCTGAGGAGTCGTCAATGGAAGATCACGATGGTGAAAGTGCTGGACTATCATTGGCCACTGAAATGATTGATGATGGCCCGACTCCAGATGATGAACCACCAAGGCCTAAAGGGCGTCCTAGTCTCCGAGTTGTGAAGTGATGTAAAAAGCAGCATACGCTGCTTTTTTTATTGGTTGCTGGTTTTAAAGGCTTTGATAACCTGCTTTACACCAGAAACATTTCTAGCGACATCAACAGCGACATCAGCTTGTTCTGGGGTAAGGTAACCAAGTAAGAAGACTTCTTTATCTTCGGTAATGACTTTGACTTTAACACCATTAAGTGTTTTGTTGGTCAGTAAGGCTGATTTGACCTTAGTGGTTATCCAACTATCATGGCTAATTTCGCCAATGGAAAGAGGTGCTTTGATCCTAACTTGATTGTGTATGGTCTTTACGCCTTTTATCTCTTTGGTTTTAGTAACGAAACTATTTAGAAGTTCAGCGGTGCTCGCTTGCCCTATCAAAATAACTGTACCATCATAGGAACTGGCTGAGATTCTTACGTCATGCTGAAATGGGGCTTTATTGGCGATACCCGCAACTTCAAACTCAATATTGTTGTCATCCCAAATTTCTTGCGTGGTACGAGTGTCTGTCACTATATTCGCGGTAGTTGCTGCCCCTGCAACAAAAAGACCTGCGCAGCCAGTAGTACTAAGTAGCAAACAGCTGATAAGTAATGTTTTTAAGTGTTTCATGGGGTTATTCATCGTGAGCAGGAAAGAGAACTTGATCAATAAGATCGCACAGACAATGCAGAGTCACCATATGCACTTCGTGAATTCTTGCTGTTCTGTGAGATGGAATCCTAATTTCAACATCGTTATCACCGAGTAACCCTGCCATTTCACCACCGTCTTTACCTGTAAATGCGATGATAGTCATGTCTCGAGTCACGGCGGCTTCCATTGCTTTGATAATGTTTTTGCTATTACCGCTGGTTGATATGGCCAGTAGAATATCACCGGCTTGACCGAATGCGCGAACCTGCTTTGAGAAAATCTCTTCGTAATGGTAGTCATTTGCTACCGCTGTCAGAGTGGTATTATCGGCAGTTAGAGCCATTGCTGGTAGGCTAGGGCGTTCAGTTTCAAAGCGATTGAGTAGGCAAGAAACGAATTGTTGTGCGTTGGAAGAAGATCCTCCGTTGCCACAACATAAAATCTTGTTGCCATTTAGCAGGCTAGCAACCATCGCTTGTGCTGCATGAGTAATGGCATCAGGAAGCGCTTCTGCAGCAGCGATTTGAATCTGAATACTTTCTGTAAAGCTATCTTTAATGCTGTCTAGCATCGATTATCCTTGAGTTATTGCGTTTTTTATCCATTCGATTTGCTGGCCTTGTTGGTGGATGGCAATCAGATCAAATCGAAAGTCAGTAGTATGAACGGATTTACCTTGTTTCATCAACCATACATTCGCGGCTTTGACGAGTTTAAGCATTTTTGTTTGAGTTACCGTCTCCGCTGCATGCCCATAATGCTGGTTTGAGCGATAGCGGACCTCGATAAATACTATGCTGGAACTGTCTTGCATTATAAGATCGAGTTCACCTCCTTTTACATGGAAGTTTTTCTCGATAGTGACAAGGCCTTGGCGAACTAAATACTGTTCCGCCAAAGCTTCATAATGTTCACCACTTTGCCGTTTAGTCAGCGTGACCATATTCAGCCCAACTGACTTCGCGTTGTATTACACAATCAGAGCTTAGGCTGAGTAACCCTGTATTGCCTTGTAGGGTGTAACCTTCGACGACTTTCATTTGTGGAAGCTGCTCCATCAATAAATATGCATCCATGCCAAGAGCCTGCAGGCGTTTCTCTGCATTTGAGTCTTTTGGCCATAGCTGTTTCATTTGCGCTTCAAGTGATTCATTAGGTTGAACGAGCAGTGGAATATCGCTATACATGACACCCGTTAAATCTTCATACTGTTGTTGTCCGCTGTTGCTCCGAGAGTTGGAAAATAGCTTCGGTGGCACGGTATCAGGGTTAACTGCAACCTCAATGAATGGCTTTAACAGCGTTAATTCTGCATTACCAGCAACAATATAGACAGCATCTATATCACGTCTACTGCGTGGTTGGGTTTTTAGGGGAATGTTCAGTAATGATTCCATTTGTGCGATGTGTTGCTGACTTTCTTGCAAACCAAAGACCTTATTGATGTCTTTTTGTAGTTGGCGTTTATCACCAAACAGATTAACTGCGACTTGATTACGGCTGTATTTTTTCCATTCTTGTTCAAAGGCTTCGACAACACGAGTGCCCAAAGTACCTTGCGGAGCCAAGACTAATGGGTAGCGATAGCCCTGAGAGTATAAATGCTTTGCAGCTTGTGCAACTTCTTGTTCTGGTGAAAGGGCAAGATAACAAATGTTGTTTCCAGATTCTAGATTATCTGGAATATTGAGAGCAAGTGTTGGAAGAGGTTGTGAAAAACTCGCTTGGGCTTGCGTCAACTTATCAATATTACTTTTTACTAATGGGCCGACTATAAAGTCGATGCGTTTTTCTATCAATGTTTGTTCCAGTTGCTCGACGGTGGTGTTGTTGGTATCAATAATGGTTAAGCTTGCATTCTCATCGCGTTGGTTATCATTCATCATTGCCAAAATGAACCCATCGCGAATCAATTGTGCTTGCTTGGAAAATTTACCAGAGAGAGGCAGCAATAGCGCCGTATTTACTGGTTTTGTGACTTCAAGGTTTAAAATGTCGATAATGCCTTGTGGGGTATCTATAGCTGCAGGGTGATTTGGGTTTTCCTCGAGCCATTTTTCAAGAGTATTCTTGAGCTGAGTAATATTAGCCGACAAGGTTTTGGTATAAATCGCTAATTGTAGCCAACCGTCCAATATTTCTTCATCACGCTTCGCTGTGTGCTCTGTGATGTCATATTGGTTGTATTGGTTTAAGTTATCCCAAATATTTTGAGAAATATCTTTTTGTTGGGAAGGTTGCGCATAGTTGGCTGACTCAACAAGTTCTCTTGCCGCTTCAAAGTAATTTCCCTTTTGATTGAATAAGTTAGCTCTCATCTTATGATAGGTTTGCCATTGCGTATCGGCTAATTTCCATGATGAAGAGAAATTTAGCGTATTTAGCGCTTTGTCATATTGGCTTTGTTTAATCAGCAGCTCGGCATGCGAGAGTTGCCATTCCGCCTGCTGCATATGAGAAAGGTCTTGCCTAGCGAGACGGCGTATGAGTAGATCACTCTGGGTGTAGTCGTTAGATTTTATCGCAGCTTTTAACGCCATGATTAGCCAATCATTTTGAATATTCCCCTGACTGCTGTCTGCCCGCATTAGGTAAGTGCGAGTTGACTGATTAGGTGAGAGGGTAATATCTACGTTTGTTTGTTTAGTCGGACCTGTAGAACACGCTGACAAAATGACAGCGAGGGCTACAGGAGTCAGTATGCGTGTTACACTGAGTCTCTTGTGGTTGTTCATGGCCATGAGTTATTAACTATTTCCGTACAAAATTTTGTCTATATTAATCGTTGAAGTGATGGTAAACAAATGACAGATCAAAAAACCTTACCAACTGAGGTCCCAACCCTCTATATTGTCCCGACGCCAATTGGCAATTTAGGTGATATCACTCAACGGGCACTTGAAATATTAACCAATGTTGATCTTATTGCTGCTGAAGATACTCGTCACACAGGCAAACTGCTTTCACACTTTGGCATTTCGACGAAAACCTTTGCTCTTCATGATCATAATGAGCAGCAAAAAGCGCAAGTTTTGGTTGAGAAACTGTTAGCTGGGTACTCTATTGCACTTGTTTCTGATGCGGGTACCCCATTAATCAGTGATCCAGGATATCATTTAGTGACGAAGTGTCGTCAGGCCGGGGTTAAAGTTGTGCCCTTGCCAGGTGCATGCGCTTTAGTGACAGCTCTGAGCGCATCAGGTTTACCTTCAGATCGATTTAGCTTTGAAGGTTTTTTGCCCGCGAAAAGTAAAGGAAGAAAAGACAAATTTCTTGAAATTGCTAAAGTTGAACGTACCTGTATTTTTTACGAATCGCCACATCGAATTCTCGATTCTCTGACTGATATGCTCGATATTCTGGGTCCTGAACGTGAAGTCGTTTTAGCTCGTGAACTGACGAAGACATTTGAAACGATTCATGGTTTACCCTTGGGGCAGTTAGTAGATTGGGTTAAATCCGATCACAATCAGCAACGAGGCGAAATGGCGCTGCTTATTCATGGATATCGAGCTGTCAGTGAGGATTCTTTGCCAGAAGACGCAACGCGAGCACTGACTATTTTAAGTAAAGAGCTACCGCTAAAAAAAGCAGCGGCTTTGGCCGCTGAAATATATAACTTAAAGAAAAATGCGCTTTACAAATGGGGTCTAGAGTCTCTTGATTGATTTGACTTAGTCAGATGTTCTGAGAGGAATAATGCTGAAATTTGCATCAGTTGGCTGCTTGATTTCATCATATTTGTGATCTCGCTAGACACTGGATGTTAATGTCTATACAATCCGCCTCGGAGTTGACTGGGTAGTCGCTGCTTTATTGATGTCCTTCATCCACGTGGTGAGGGAGACTGATAGAGGGGAGGAAAGTCCGGGCTCCATAGAGCAGGGTGCCAGGTAACGCCTGGGGGGCGCAAGCCTACGACAAGTGCAGCAGAGAGAAGACCGCCGATGGCTCGTAGAGCACAGGTAAGGGTGAAAGGGTGCGGTAAGAGCGCACCGGACAGCTGGTAACAGTTCGTTGCAAGGTAAACTCCACCCGGAGCAAGACCAAATAGGCTTCCACATTGCGTTGCTCGCGTAAGGAAGCGGGTAGGTTGCTTGAGCCAGTGAGCGATTGCTGGCCTAGACGAATGGCTACCGCCGCGTAAGCGGAACAGAACCCGGCTTATATGTCGGCTCCACCTATTCGAAACCCATCATAGCACTCGTGTTATGATGGGTTTTTTGCTTTTTATTGACGAACTTACTGCGATAAGCACTAAACTTAGCGCCATATCACGTGTACGATTTAGCATAGGTAGCTATCCCGTGCTAAAAGAGTAAACTGGGTAGTTTTTTAGCGCATCGGTGCGAGAGCGAGATATAGATACGATGACCGAAGAATTTAAGCATATTTCTGTTTTACTGCATGAATCTATCGATGGTTTAGCAATTAAGCCTGATGGTATTTACATTGATGGAACCTTTGGTCGTGGTGGACATAGCCGCCAGATATTGAGCAAACTAGGAACCGAAGGCCGTTTGTTCAGTATTGATCGTGATCCTCAGGCAATTGCAGAGGCCAAGACGATTGATGATGTTAGGTTTAATATTATTCATGGCCCCTTCTCAGGTATGGCGGAATATGCAAAGCAGCGCGACTTAGTGGGTAAAATCGATGGCGTATTGCTTGATTTAGGCGTTTCGTCTCCCCAATTGGATGATGCAGAACGTGGTTTTAGCTTTATGAAAGATGGTCCATTGGATATGAGAATGGATCCGACTTCAGGTATACCTGTGTCTCAGTGGCTTGTCGAAGCGGATCTTGATGATATTACTTGGGTTATCCGTGAATTTGGTGAAGATAAACATGCTCGCCGTATTGCAAAAGCCATCGTGGCTTATCGAGAAAATGAAGACAATGAGCCTCTAACACGAACCAGTCAATTGGCTAAATTGATTTCAGATGCGGCCCCAAAAAGTTTCAAAGAGAAGAAACATCCGGCAACGCGTACCTTCCAAGCATTTCGAATCTATATTAATAGTGAACTGGAAGAGATTGACACGGCATTAAAAGCAGCCGCAAGTATTTTAGCTCCCAAAGGTCGTTTGTCGGTCATAAGTTTTCACTCACTCGAAGACAGAATGGTAAAGCGATTCATTCGTAAAGAGAGCAAAGGGCCAGACGTGCCGCACGGTATTCCTCTGACCGAGGAACAAATCAGTGCTCTCGGTAGCGCCAATTTAATGCCTGTGGGTAAAGCGATTAAACCGTCTAAACAAGAAGTCGAAGTGAATACACGCTCTCGCAGCTCGGTACTTAGAATCGCAGAGAAGCTTTAGATAGCTATGAACAACCCCGTACCTAATCTGGCCAAACTCATCGCATTGGACCTTGTCACTGTCGGACGTATACCTCTGCTGATCCTGACGTTGATTTTTGCGTCTGCGATGGCCGTTGTATTTACTACACATCATACACGTCAAGCAATCACAGAAAAGGACTTGGCTCTTCAAGAGCGGGAGCGACTCGACAATGAGTGGCGCAATCTATTGCTTGAAGAGACCGCCTTGGCAGAGCACAGCCGAGTGCAGGAAATCGCGAAAGACGAATTGCAGATGAAACGCCCTGATGCGGATAAAGAGGTGGTGATTGATTTACCATGAGCAAAAGTAAACTATCTCCCACAGCTAAAAAAACAGCTAAAAAAACAGCTAAAAATGTGCCGAAGAAAAAACCTGCTGATAGAGAAGCACCCAGTTTCATTCGATGGCGCTTCTATTTGGTTTTAGTGGTTATGTTTGGCGCTTTTATGTCTCTAATCACAAGAATTGCCTATATCCAAATTATTGAGCCTGATAACCTTATCCAGCAAGGTGATTTACGTTCAGTTCGAGCGAAAACCATTCATTCTGCTCGCGGTATTATCTCGGATCGTAATGGCGAGCCGCTTGCTGTTAGCGTTCCTGTCGAAGCGGTATGGGCCGATCCAGTCACTATCTTTAAACGTGATGGTTTGGCGAATATGGACTCTTGGTATGCATTGGCTGATGTTTTGGGTCTTGACCGCCAGAAAATGGTGGACAAGATTAGAAGCAATAAATCTCGGCGTTTTATTTATCTTCAGCGCCAAGTGAGCCCAGCGATGGCTAACTATATCAGAGAGTTAAAATTAGCGGGTGTCGGACTCAAGGCTGAGTCTCGTCGTTACTACCCAACAGGTGAAGTGAGTGCCCATTTGGTGGGGGTGACCGGTATTGATGGACATGGTTTAGAAGGTACTGAACGCAGCTACGATAAGTGGCTAACGGGAGAAGCAGGAAAACGCATTATACGTAAAGACAGATATGGACGAGTGGTTGAAAATATTTCGCTTGAGGAAAGAGAACAAGGCAAACCGTTAGAACTCACTATTGACCAGAGAATTCAAGCGATTGCGTACCGTTCCATCAAGCAGGCAGTGGCTGACTATAGAGCCACATCAGCCACTGCGGTGATTTTGGACGTAAAAACAGGGGCAGTCTTAGCTATGGTGAATGCTCCTTCATACAATCCCAATAATCGCGCTGATCTCCAGTCTGCAAAGATGCGAAATCGTGCTATAACCGATGCCTTTGAGCCAGGTTCCACAGTGAAGCCTTTTGTCGTATTGGCAGCGCTAGAAAACGGAGTGGCTAATAAAGAGACCATTATTGACACGGGTAATGGCATTATGCCAATTGGCGGCCAAAAGGTGCGTGATACGTCGAAGGTAGGCAAAGCAGACTTGGCCACGATTTTGAAAAAGTCGAGTAATGTTGGTGTTGCTAAACTTGCGTTGGATATGCCGCTTGAAGCGTTATTAGGCATGTATAGCTCGGTAGGCTTCGGTGAGCTGTCTGGGTTAAACCTTGTTGGAGAAACACAAGGTATTTTTCCTAACCGTCGTCGCTGGTCAAAGTTTGAAATAGCCACTTTAGCGTTTGGATATGGTTTGACGATCACGCCTCTGCAGTTGGCACACGCATACGCAACCTTGGGTAATTACGGAAAATACCAACCGATTCATATTATAGAAAGTAATCAACAAGATTTGTCGCGTCAGGTGATTAATAAAGACAACGCTCGCATTGTTCTTGAGATGCTTGAAACGGTAACCCAGCCTGGTGGAACAGCCACAAAAGCAGCGGTTCCTGGTTATCGTGTTGCGGCAAAAACGGGCACATCACGCAAAGCAATTGCTGGTGGCTATGGAGACGAATATTTTGCCTATACCGCAGGAATTGCTCCAGTGAGTAACCCTAAAATTGCGGTGGTTGTGGTTGTTAATGAGCCTCAAGGTGATAACTACTACGGTGGTTCGGTCGCAGGGCCAGTATTTGCTGAAATCACCAAAGGTACGTTACAAATTCTTAATGTTGCCCCCGACGAGAACCGATTTAAAAAAGATAAATAGAGAAACACTATGCCCAAATCATTAATGCTTGTTGAACTGCTTGCCCCCTGGCTAACGATTCCTGCCAAGGAAAAGCTGGATATTCGGGTTGAAAGGCTGGAGCTGGACAGTCGTCGGGTGAGCTCAGGGTGCACTTTTGTCGCCGTGAACGGGCATTCTGTTGATGGAAGGGATTTTATCGATTCGGCGGTTTTTAAAGGCGCAAATGCCGTTATTGCGCAAGCGAATGAAATTAACCCTCATGGCATCATTGACTGGCGAGACAAGGTTCCAGTGATTTATATCGAGGGGCTTCATCAGCACCTTTCGCAGATGGCAAATAGGTTAATACCACTGGAACACAATCGTTTGATTGCAGTGACAGGGACTAATGGTAAAACGACGATTACTCAATTAATCGCTCAGTGGCTATGCCTTTTGGGTGAAAAAACGGCCGTGCTTGGTACTACGGGCAATGGTTTTCTTGAACAGCTGCAACCTGCTACGAATACGACTGGTCACGCATTTGAAATTCAACATACTTTGTCTGATTTAGAGCGCCAAGGTGCTCGTTACACTGCAATGGAAGTTTCCTCTCATGGCTTAGTGCAAGGCCGAGTGAAGGCTCTTAAATTTGCTGTCGGGGTATTTTCTAATTTAAGCCGCGATCACCTCGATTATCATGGAACTATGGAGCACTACGCGCTCGCTAAGCGCTCACTTTTTAGTGAACATCATTGCAGTCGATCAGTGATCAATATTGATGATCCCATCGGCGCTTCTTGGGCGGCGGAACTACATCCTTGTATTCCAGTATCTTTGTCACCGATAAAATCTGGTCAGGGGGTGTATGCCACCCACATAGATTACTCGGATTCGGGGATTGAGATAACTTTTTCGGGCCAGTTTGGTGATGGTTGCTTCTTTGTGCCTTTGATTGGTGAATTCAATGCCAGCAATGTGCTGTTGGCTTTTGCTACCATATTGTCACTTGGCTATGAAAAAAACGCTCTGATTGATACGGCCAATCAATTGAAGTCTGTTTTGGGACGCATGGAATTATTTCAGGCTGTCGGTAAGGCAAAAATAGTGGTGGATTATGCTCATACGCCAGATGCATTGGAGAAAGCTCTTTTGGCGCTTAAGAAGCATTGTCGTGGCAGGTTGTGGGCAATTTTTGGCTGTGGTGGGGACCGAGATAAAGGCAAACGACCATTAATGGCCGCTATTGGTGAATCACTTGCAGATACAGTCATTTTGACCGATGACAATCCTCGAAGCGAACAGCCAACTGAGATAGTAAAAGATATGTTGAATGGAATGATGTCTCCCACAAAAGTCATCGTGGAACACGATCGCTATCAAGCTTTAGCCTACGCTCTGCAGCACAGCAACGCTGATGATATTATCTTTTTAGCAGGTAAAGGTCATGAAGACTACCAGATCATAGGTGATGAAAGGCGACACTATTCTGATCGAGAATCAGCAGCACAACTTTTGGAGCTAACATTATGATTCCTTTGATGCTATCACAGTTGCTTGAGGTGCTTGACGCTGAGCTTATCGGCAATGATGTCGTAGTTAAAAACGTGTCTACCGATACACGAACAATAGAACCCGATTCCCTTTTTGTGGCTTTAATCGGTGAGAAGTTTGACGCCCATGATTTTGTGGGAGAGGCTGAGCTATCTGGCGCTATCGCGTTACTTGTTAGTCGATGTGTTGATACTCAAGTGCCTCAGCTATTGGTTAAGGACACTAAAGTGGCCCTAGGAAAACTGGCTCAGTTTGTCCATCAAATATGTCACACGCCAACGGTGGCAATTACGGGGAGCTGCGGTAAAACGACAGTGAAAGAAATGGTGGCGAGCATTATGGCTCAAAAAGGGCGAGTGCTTTATACCTCTGGTAATTTCAATAATGATATTGGTGTGCCTCTGACATTACTGCGTTCTCAACCAGAAGATGACTTTGCCGTGATTGAACTAGGCGCTAATCATATTGGTGAAATTGCTTATACGACCCAGCTGGTGAGACCGGATGTTGCACTGGTTAACAATGTGGCTGCAGCGCATTTAGAAGGTTTTGGCTCTTTAGAAGGGGTCAAAAAAGCAAAGGGTGAAATCTACCAAGGGCTTAAGTCTGGTTCAGTCGCCATCGTGAATTTGGATAGCCATGGAGATGAGCTTTGGCAGGATGTGTTATCTGACAAAACAGTGAAAACATTCTCACTCTCTGATAACAGAGCTCAATATAAAGCACGTAATCTAAACATGAAGGCAAATGGGATGGCTTCTTTTACGATTGATACGCCGGATACCAGCTTTGATGTTTCGTTAGGGATTATGGGGCAACACAATGTCGCTAACGCACTTGCTGCAACCGCACTTTCTATTGAATTGGGAGCGTCACCAGCGATGATTACTTCGGGTTTGGAAGCTTTATCCAAAGTGAAAGGGCGAGTTGAAAGTATCGAGCTTACGGACAATATCAAATTGATCGATGATAGCTACAATGCGAGCGTCCCGGCTATGAAAGCGGCTGCCGATCTATTGGCTAGCTTCGATGGTGTGCGGTGGCTTATTTTAGGCAATATGGCTGAATTGGGTGCGGAAAGTCTTGCACTTCATCGCCAAGTCGGTGAACATGCGGCGCCGTTTAAATTTGAATATGTGCTTACTTATGGGGCTGATGGCATAGCGATTAGCGATGTTTGCCAAGGTAAGCATTTTGACACTCATGAAAATATGATTGAGTTTATTAAGCAGCACATTACTGAGCATACTGGCTCTCAAACATTACTTGTTAAAGGCGCAAATAGTGCTGGAATGAGCCATATTGTTGCTGCTTTGAAGGAGATGTATATATGATTATTTGGCTTGCAGAGCTTCTACAGCCATACTTTTCATTCTTCCGCTTATTTGAATATTTGTCTTTTCGAGCCATTGTGAGTGTTTTAACTGCGCTAGCTTTATCTCTTTGGATGGGGCCTCGTCTTATAAAACGGCTGCAAATGTTACAGATTGGACAAGTTGTTCGTGACGAGGGTCCTGAATCACATTTTAGTAAACGAGGCACCCCAACCATGGGCGGACTGATGATCTTAACGACTATTATCACTACCGTCATTGTTTGGGCTGATCTTTCGAATCCCTATGTTTGGGCCGTATTAGCGGTTTTAACGGGTTATGGTATTGTCGGCTTTGTTGATGATTATCGCAAAGTGGTCAACAAAGATACGGATGGTTTGATCGCTCGCTGGAAATATTTTTGGCAGTCAGCGATAGCTTTGGTGGTTTCTTTTGCCTTGTATGCACATGGTAAAGATACGACAGCAACTCAACTTGTGGTACCTTTTTTCAAGGATGTTATGCCTCAACTTGGGCTTTTCTACATAGTGCTTAGCTATTTTGTTATCGTAGGAACGAGTAATGCAGTTAATTTGACCGATGGTCTAGATGGATTGGCAATTATGCCAACTGTGCTAGTGTCTGCTGGATTTGCGGCTATTGCATGGGCTACAGGGAACGTCAACTTTGCCAATTACCTCCATATTCCTTATGTGCCCTTAGCCTCTGAGTTGGTGGTTGTTTGTACCGCAATGGTTGGTGCTGGTTTGGGCTTTTTGTGGTTCAATACCTATCCAGCTCAAGTGTTCATGGGTGATGTAGGCTCGCTCGCTCTAGGCGGTGCACTTGGTACGATTGCGGTACTTGTTCGACAAGAATTTGTCCTTGTCATCATGGGCGGTGTCTTTGTCATGGAGACTTTGTCTGTGATCTTACAAGTTGGTTCCTACAAACTCAGAGGTCAACGTATTTTTCGCATGGCACCAATTCATCATCACTATGAGCTAAAAGGTTGGCCTGAGCCTCGTGTAATCGTGCGTTTTTGGATCATCTCAATCGTTTTGGTACTGGTTGGTTTAGCCACACTGAAAGTACGTTAAGGAAATAGAGTTTGATTTTGGAATCATGGCAAAATATTAAACAAGTCGTTGTTATAGGGCTTGGAATGACGGGGCTCTCTGTAGTCCGGTACTTATCTTCCTTACCTTATAATCTGGCCATAAAAGTAGTCGATACGCGCGAGCACCCTCCTGGTGTGGAGTCGTTGCCTCAAGGCGTTGAATTGTCTTGTGGTGGCTGGCCCTATGACTGGATGAAAAATGCAGACCTTATCGTTGTAAACCCTGGTATAGCACTTTCTACGCCTGAGCTTCAACAAGCTGTGCAGAACGGTATTCCTGTCGTCGGGGATATTGAACTTTTCGCGTGGCATGTTGATAAACCAGTGATCGCGATAACGGGCTCAAATGGTAAGAGTACGGTGACTGATCTGGCTGGAGTTGTATCAAATGCCTCTGGAGTGAAGGCGGTCATTGGTGGAAATATAGGTGTTCCCGCACTTGATTTGCTTAAACAAGACGCTGACTTATATATTTTAGAACTATCTAGCTTTCAATTGGAGACGACCTCCAGCCTTTGTCTGATGGCGGCCGCTTTTCTGAATCTTTCAGAAGATCATATGGATAGATACCTTGATATAGAAGCATATCGGCAAGCTAAGTTGCGTATTTTTGCCCATGCTCAATCGGGTATTGTTAATGCTGATGATTTGGCGACCTACCCAGAGCAACAAGACTTGCGCTTGATAGAGTTTAGCTTAGATAAACACACTGAATTCCATGTCGCATCAATAGATGGACGAGAATTCTTATGTCATAGAGATGCGCCTATCTTAGCGGCTGATGAGCTCAATTTAGTGGGACGGCATAACATGGCCAATGCTCTTGTCGTATTGGCGTTGCTGAACGAAGCGGGTGTCGATGTGGCTGCTGGATTGGATGCATTGAAGGCTTATAAAGGGCTAGCTCACAGATGTCAGATTGTATCTGATAGGCAAGGTGTTAAGTGGGTTAATGATTCCAAAGCAACCAATGTTGCCAGTACTTTGGCAGCCTTATCTGGATTGTCTCTTCCTGGGAAGCTTTATTTGCTTGTCGGGGGAGATGGCAAAGGAGCGGATTTCTCAGAGCTTGGGCCAGTATTGCAGGCTTTGAATGTTCAGCTGTGCTGCTTTGGTCAAGATGGCCCGCGTTTATTACCACTAACTAAGGACTCAAAGTATTTTGAAACATTGGAAGAAATCGTTCAGTGGGTCAGTACCAGAGTTGAGAGTGGCGACATGGTTATGCTTTCACCTGCGTGTGCTAGCTTCGATCAGTTTGACAATTTTATGGCTCGTGGTGAGGCATTTGCTGCACTAGCCAGACAATACTCGTAATTTCTACCATGCATATGCGAAACTTGTTATCAAACGTTAAACTTTGGATAACCACATCTTCTCCAGAGGCTTTATTTGACCGTCAGTTGGTTTGGATTGCGTTAGGACTAATGTTGGCTGGTTTAGTCATGGTCACTTCAGCTTCATTTCCAATCAGTTCTCGCCTCACTGACCAACCGTTTCACTTCATGTTTCGTCATGCAATCTTTCTTTTACTTGCACTGTCTACCGCCAGCGTCGTACTTCAAATTCCGCTGAGCAAATGGTCACAATATGCTTCCCTATTACTGGGATTATCGTTTGTTCTTCTGATCGTTGTATTGCTGGCGGGGAAATCTGTTAATGGAGCATCTCGCTGGATACCTCTGGGCTTATTTAACCTTCAGCCTGCAGAAGTCGCTAAGTTGTCACTGTTTATTTTTATGTCTGGCTATTTAGTTCGTAAACATCAGGAAGTTCGTTCGAGTTTTTTTGGCGGATTTATTAAGCCGATTATTATTTTTGGCACCTTGGCCAGCTTACTGTTACTTCAACCCGATTTGGGAACAGTCATTGTGATGTTAGTGACCCTATTTGGCATGCTGTTTATTGCTGGAGCTAAGTTAAGTCAATTCTTAGCCCTTATGGTCGTGGGTATTTTGTCTGTGGCTGCACTTATCTTACTAGAGCCTTATCGAGTAAGACGAGTGACTTCTTTTCTCGACCCGTGGGATGACCCTTTTGGCAGTGGTTATCAGTTAACGCAGTCATTAATGGCTTTTGGGCGAGGAGAGTGGTTGGGACAAGGTTTAGGTAATTCAATTCAAAAGCTTGAGTATTTGCCTGAAGCGCATACCGACTTTGTTTTTGCAGTGCTTGCAGAAGAATTAGGTTTTATTGGCGTCGTTTTAGTGCTTATGTTGATCTTCAGTCTCGTGGTGAAAGCTGCTTTGATAGGGCGTAAAGCGTTTGACAACAATTTGCTTTTTGGTGGTTATCTTGCATTTGGCATTGGAATTTGGTTTGCGTTTCAAACATTAGTGAACGTTGGAGCGGCTGCAGGTATGGTCCCGACGAAGGGATTAACCTTGCCTTTGATAAGCTACGGCGGCTCAAGTTTGATCATTATGACGGTCGCTGTGGCGATATTGCTGCGAATTGATTTTGAATGCCGTCTTAATATGCGTACTTCAAGGCCAGAAAAGATAGAAAATGATGAAAAAAAATAAACGATTAATGGTAATGGCTGGAGGTACTGGTGGGCACGTCTTCCCCGGTTTAGCTGTGGCCAAAAAACTTCAGCAACGAGGTTGGGATATTCGCTGGCTTGGAACTCAAGATCGGATGGAAGCAGAGTTAGTTCCTAAACACGGAATTGAGATTGACTTTATTAACGTGAAAGGTTTGCGTGGTCAGGGCATTTTGAAGCTTATTTTGGCGCCTTTTCAAATCATAAATGCTGTTTTTCAAGCAAGAAAGCACATAAAATCTTGGCAGCCAGACGTCGTTCTTGGGATGGGCGGTTATGTGAGTGGTCCTGGTGGTGTTGCAGCGAGACTTGAGGGGATTCCTGTTGTGTTGCATGAGCAAAATGCAGTAGCCGGGTTGACCAACCGGTGGCTATCTCGCATTGCGTCTAAGGTTTTTCAAGCTTTCCCTGGCGCGTTCTCTAACGCAGAAGTTGTTGGAAACCCTGTGCGAGAAGATGTGGTTGCGTTAAGTTCCCCTGAATTAAGAATGAGTGATCGCCACGGTGATATAAGAATTCTAGTGATGGGAGGTAGCCAAGGCGCACAAATTCTCAATCACACTATGCCTGAGGTGATGGCAAAATTAGGCTCTGGCTATGAGATTCGTCATCAAGCCGGAAAAAATCGTCAGATTGAGGTTGAATCTTGCTACCAAAAACATCAGGTTAAACATGCACAAGTTGTTGAATTTATCGATGACGTTGCAGACGCTTATGCGTGGGCCGATATAGTGATTTGCCGATCTGGTGCTTTAACTGTATCTGAAGTTGCTGCTGCTGGATTGGGTGCCGTGTTTATTCCATTTATGCATAAAGATAGGCAGCAAGCTTTGAATGCTGATCATCTGGTGGCGTGTGGTGCTGCAAAGATGATAGAGCAGCCTGAGTTGACAGCAGACAAACTCGCTCAGCAAATACGCCAGCTGGATCGTCATCAACTTATTGAAATGGCCAACCGAGCACGTTCAGTCGCAAGGCTAGATGCAGACTACAAAGTTGCTGAGGCCATTATTGCGCTAACAAATTAACGAGAAATTTCCATGACAATTCAACATACCCAAGATTTAGCGCAAATTCGCTCCATGGTGCCCGAAATGCGTCGTGTCAAATGCATACACTTTATCGGTATCGGAGGTGCTGGTATGAGTGGTATTGCTGAAGTTTTGCTTAATGAAGGCTATCAAATTTCTGGTTCAGATCTTGCCGATAACCAGGTTACTGAGAGTTTGGCCCAGAAAGGGGCTAAGATATTCATTGGCCATAATGAGTCAAATATTCAAAGGGCCAGCGTAGTGGTGGTG
The DNA here is from genome assembly GCF_030161235.1 of Vibrio zhanjiangensis. Classification (GTDB taxonomy): domain Bacteria; phylum Pseudomonadota; class Gammaproteobacteria; order Enterobacterales; family Vibrionaceae; genus Vibrio; species Vibrio zhanjiangensis. Next base: position 120,277 of record NZ_BSPW01000044.1, read on the forward strand.
TCGACCGCGGTTAGTGAAGAAAATCCAGAAATCAAAGCGGCTCGAGCGGCACGTATTCCCGTTGTACGTCGTGCTGAAATGTTGGCAGAGCTGATGCGTTTTCGTCATGGAATTGCAGTAGCAGGAACTCATGGTAAGACAACCACTACCGCTCTAGTTACTCAGATATACTCTGAGGCGGGCTTGGATCCGACCTTCGTTAATGGTGGCTTAGTGAAAAGCGCGGGTACGAATGCTCGTTTGGGGTCAAGTCGTATATTAATTGCAGAGGCAGATGAAAGTGACGCTTCATTTCTGCACTTGCAGCCCATGGTGAGCATTGTGACTAATATTGAGTCAGATCATATGGACACTTATGGTGGTGACTTCGAAACGCTTAAGCAGACTTTTGTCGACTTTTTGCATAACTTACCTTTCTACGGTCAAGCCATTGTATGCATTGACGATCCAGTTGTGTGCGAGCTTGTCCCAAGGATCAGTCGACAAGTTATTACCTATGGCTTTAATGAGCAAGCGGATGTCCGTATTGAAAATTATCATCAACAGGGACAACAAGGCAAATTTACCATCGTACGTCATGGGCGGGCGAACATAGACATTACTCTCAATATGCCGGGGAGACATAACGCACTCAATGCTGCCGCAGCAATAGCTGTGGCAACGGAAGATGATATTGATGATGATGCTATTTTGCGTGCAATGAAGTCCACACAAGGAACAGGGCGTCGATTCGAACATTTAGGTGAATTTGATACAGGAAATGGCAAGGTGATGTTGGTTGACGACTATGGTCACCATCCAACAGAAGTTGATGTAACAATTCAAGCGGCCCGTAATGGTTGGCAGGATAAACGTCTAATCATGGTGTTCCAGCCGCATCGTTATAGTCGTACTCGTGATTTATACGATGACTTTGCTAATGTACTTGAGCAGGTTGATGTGCTGGTTATGCTGGATGTGTATTCGGCGGGTGAAAAACCTATTGCAGGGGCAGATGGACGCTCATTATGTCGTACTATTCGTAGTCGAGGAAAGCTTGACCCTATTTTTGTTCCTGATATCAGCGCATTACCATCAGTTTTAGCGAATGTTTTGCAAGCCGGTGACCTGGTGTTAACGCAAGGAGCGGGGGATATTGGCAAGGTAGCAAAGCAGCTCGCCGCGCTTAAACTCAATGTGGAAAGAATGAACGCTGGTGATTAAAAAAGTGAAATTTCTATTATTTGAGACAAATAATAGAATTAAAGTGTGATTTCTCAATTTCAATGTTTGATACTTTAGATGACGCCAGTATAATTCGAGGGCTAAAGTCAATACTTTACCTCAGTATGAAACATAGTTAGGGAATAGGGTTACGATTGAATGACAAGAGTAACGGACTTGGTTGAAAGTGCGAATAGAGAAGATCGTCGTCTAACCGAGCTGCTGCTGGTAAGAAAACATGTCTTTGGTGGACTATTTTTATTACTCGTATTGTTGTTGATCTACTCAATCTTGTATTCCACCTTGTCTTGGATGTGGGACGATGAACGTATACCGCTGTCTAACATTGTATTGGAAGGGAAGTTGAAGTACGTTTCATCTCTTGACGTACAGCGTGCATTTTCTACCTTGCCGCATGTGGGTACTTTTATGTCACAAGATGTCAAAGTCTTACAAGATACGGTAGAAAGCATACCTTGGGTGGCCCATGCCTCGATAAGAAAGCAATGGCCTGATACCGTTAAGGTGTTTCTAACTGAATATGCGGCTGTCGCCATCTGGAATGGTACTGAGCTGCTCAATCGTCAGGGCGATGTCTTTAATGGTGAGATTCAGAAGCTCACGGACGATCGTGTTAAGCTATATGGCCCGACGGGGAGTAATCAGGAAGTATTGGAAGTTTGGCAAGAATTGAATCCCAAATTTGCCGCATTAAACCTCAATATTTCATCTTTATTACTCAATGATCGCCGTGCTTGGCAGATTATTCTCGATAATGGTATTAGGCTTGAATTAGGCAAAGAGTATTTAAATGAGAGGGTCGAGCGATTTCTCTCGTTATACAAAAACTTAGGTAGCGATTCACAGAGAGTCAGCTATATTGACCTCAGGTATGACACAGGGGCTTCCGTTGGTTGGTTTCCCGGTCAAGAGTTAGAACAAGAGAGCACAGATGACAAAGACCGCTGATGACAACATTATTGTTGGTCTTGATATAGGCACTGCAACCGTATCGGCTCTGGTTGGAGAGATTTTGCCTGATGGTCAGATAAATATCATTGGTGCTGGTAGCAGCCCATCACGTGGAATGGACAAAGGCGGTGTCAACGATCTGGAATCCGTCGTTAAGTCTGTTCAACGCGCTGTCGATCAGGCCGAGCTTATGGCTGAATGTCAAATCAGTAATGTGTTTATTTCTATCTCAGGTCGACATATTGCCAGTCGGATAGAGAAAGGTATGGGAACCATTTCTGATGAAGAGGTCTCTCAAGAAGACATGGATCGTGCGATCCATACTGCCAAATCTATCAAAATAGGTGACGAGCAGCGCATTCTGCATGTAATTCCTCAAGAATTTACGATTGATTACCAAGAAGGGATAAAAAATCCGCTAGGGTTATCAGGAGTGCGAATGGAAGTCAGCGTTCACTTGATCTCTTGTCACAATGATATGGCGAGAAATATCATTAAAGCTGTTGAGCGCTGTGGATTGAAAGTCGAGCACCTAGTGTATTCAGGTTTGGCTGCGAGTACCGCAGTAATAACGGAAGATGAGCGTGACTTAGGCGTGTGTGTCGTTGATATCGGAGCCGGTACTATGGATGTTTCCATTTGGACGGGTGGCTCATTGAGACATACAGAAGTTTTCTCCTATGCGGGGAATGCGGTGACGAGTGATATCGCTTTTGCATTTGGTACGCCAGTTAGCGATGCCGAAGAAATAAAAGTGAAATATGGCTGCGCACTTAGTGAGTTAGTCAGCAAAGACGATACTGTCAATGTACCAAGCGTTGGTGGCAGACCTTCGCGCAGTCTACAGCGGCAGACGTTGTCTGAGGTGATTGAACCTCGATACACTGAATTGATGGGATTGGTTAACCAAACGATAGATGCAGTTCAGGAAAAACTGCGAGAAGACGGAATTAAACACCATCTTGCAGCAGGCGTAGTTCTGACGGGTGGAGCTGCGCAAATTGAAGGTTTAGTGGAATGCGCCGAACGTGTATTTCGCAACCAAGTAAGAGTTGGGAAGCCTCTTGAAGTAAGTGGCTTAACAGATTATGTAAAAGAGCCGTATCATTCAACGGCTGTGGGTTTACTTCATTATGCAAGAGACAGTCAGATTAATGACGATACAGAATATACTGAGCCTAAACGCCAGTCTGTCACGTCATTATTCGGTCGTTTGCGTAACTGGATACAAAAAGAATTTTAACCTGAGTGCAGGATAAACGGAGATAACACATGTTTGAACCGATGATGGAAATGTCTGACGACGCCGTTATTAAAGTCGTTGGGGTTGGTGGCGGTGGCGGTAATGCCGTTGAGCACATGGTACGCGAGTCCATCGAAGGCGTGGAGTTCATTAGCATCAATACCGATGCGCAGGCGCTTCGTAAAACAAGCGTGAATAGCGTTATCCAAATTGGTGGTGATATTACAAAAGGTCTTGGAGCTGGTGCTAACCCTCAGGTTGGGCGTGACGCAGCTCTCGAAGATCGAGATAGAATTAAAGAAGAGCTCACTGGTGCCGATATGGTATTTATCGCAGCTGGTATGGGCGGTGGAACCGGAACCGGTGCTGCTCCAGTTATTGCAGAAGTTGCAAAAGAACTGGGTATACTAACGGTAGCGGTTGTAACCAAACCATTTAGCTTCGAAGGTAAGAAGCGTTTGGCTTTTGCAGAGCAAGGAATTGAAGAGTTATCAAAGCAAGTCGATAGCTTGATTACGATTCCCAATGAAAAGCTGCTTAAAGTCTTGGGACGTGGCATTACTTTGTTAGAGGCGTTTGCTAGCGCGAATGACGTACTTAAGAATGCAGTACAAGGTATCGCAGAGCTTATTACTCGTCCTGGCATGATTAACGTTGACTTCGCGGATGTTCGTACTGTGATGTCTGAAATGGGTCATGCAATGATGGGAAGCGGCGTTGCTAAAGGTGAAGATCGAGCTGAAGAAGCGGCAGAGATGGCCATCTCAAGCCCTCTTCTAGAAGATATCGATCTTGCTGGTGCTCGTGGTGTTCTGGTGAATATTACAGCTGGTCTTGATATGCGTCTGGATGAATTTGAGACGGTAGGTAACACAGTTAAGGCATTTGCTTCAGATAATGCTACAGTTGTTATTGGTACTTCGTTAGATCCTGATATGGCTGATGAAATTCGTGTCACTGTTGTTGCTACTGGAATTGGTACAGAAAAGAAACCTGATATCACTCTCGTGGCGGGTGGCAAGGCAAAAGTCTCTCCTGTTGCGCAGCCTCAGACTCAACCAGTTACGCCAGCTCAGCAACAAGCTGTCAATAAAGTGGAAGACAAAGCGGCATCAAGTTTGCAGGAGAAACCACAGGTAACTCCTCAGCCGGCAAGTTCTGCTCCTTCAAGCTCAGGTGCTGGTCAACAAAGTGCTGCACCAAAAGCTGATAAGGACACGGGATACTTGGATATACCAGCATTCCTTCGTCGTCAGGCTGACTAAACGAACATAATTTGACACTGTTCAAAATTATGGTACGATACGCGGTCAATATTGCTTATTGACCGTGTATTGTGGCAATTTGTACTGAGGCAAACAGATGATCAGACAACGTACTCTGAAAGAAATAGTGAAAACAACTGGGGTGGGTCTCCACTCTGGCCGTAAAGTCACACTGACTCTTCGCCCAGCTGCTGCTAATACAGGCGTAATTTATCGCCGAACGGATGTGACACCACCTGTTGACTTTCCTGTTGATGCTCAATCCGTTCGTGATACCATGCTATGCACTGCACTAGTTAATGATCAAGGCGTTCGTATATCGACCGTTGAGCATCTCAATGCGGCACTTGCTGGTATGGGAATCGATAACATTATTGTTGAAGTTGATGCACCTGAGATTCCGATTATGGATGGCAGTGCCAGTCCGTTTGTATTTCTACTTCAACAAGCTGGTATTGAAGAACAAAACGTAGCAAAGCGTTTTATTCGCATTAAGAAGCCAGTGCGTTTTGAAGACGGTGATAAGTGGGCAGAATTCGTACCATACAACGGTTTTCGTATGGATTTTGAGATTGAGTTTAATCATCCAGCGATTGAATCTGATGAACAACATTTGTTGTTTGATTTTTCATCTCAAGGATTTATCAAAGACATCTCACGAGCAAGAACCTTTGGTTTCATGCGTGATATCGAATATTTGCAATCACAGAACTTGTGCTTAGGTGGCAGTTTTGATTGTGCAATCGTATTGGATGAATATCGCATTTTGAACGAAGAAGGCCTTCGCTTTGACAATGAATTCGTCACTCACAAGGTTTTGGATGCCATTGGTGACCTCTATATGTGTGGTCATCCAATTATTGGTGAATTCCGCGCCTACAAATCTGGTCATGGGCTGAATAATCAGTTGTTACGTTCTGTTCTTGCTGATCAAGAAGCTTGGGAATGGGTAACATTCGAAGAAGAGGCAACATCACCAGTCGCATTTGCTAATGTCAATGCGGTAATTGTGTAAAAACGATGACTTTTTGAAGCCAGGCCGTTGCCTGGCTTTTTTGTTTTTGCCTGCCATAGGCAAAAAATTGCCTTTTCGGTCTCTACGATTGCAACACTTTATCCGCACAACATCGCTTAAATAGACTTTAATTACAGGTGTTAGCTTGATAAAGCGTATAAACATCCGCCATATAATCATAGAAAATACAGAGCGCTTCAAACAAATCTCCTTGTTATTGGTTCTTAGTGGTAAAATTCCTTAAACTAGACACCACTTACGCCTTGAAATCTAACGTTCTCACCGCAATATCTGAGTAACGTGATTTATCTCAGTATTCTTAGTTTAAAACTGTTAGAGACTGAAGGCATAGAATGTAGATCGGGCCCGATCTAAGTAAAGAGAGATGCATAGCAAATGATAACTAAGCTACTGACAAAGGTAATTGGCAGTCGCAACGACCGCACGTTACGTCGCCTCAGAAAAATTGTAAAAGAAATAAATAATTATGAACCAGAGTTTGAAGCGCTTTCTGATGAAGAATTAAAAGCGAAAACCGTTGAATTCCGCCAGCGTATTGAGCAAGGTGAAACACTCGATGGCCTACTTCCTGAAGCTTTTGCGACTGTACGTGAAGCCTCCAAACGTGTATTTGGCATGCGTCATTTCGATGTTCAGCTTATTGGTGGTATGGTTTTAAATGCTAGCCAAATCGCTGAAATGCGTACTGGTGAAGGTAAAACCTTAACAGCAACATTACCTGCTTATCTTAATGCTTTAGCGGGTAAAGGCGTTCATGTTGTGACGGTGAATGACTACCTCGCGAAGCGTGATGCAGAAACAAACCGCCCATTGTTCGAATTTTTAGGTATGACGGTTGGTATCAATGTACCCAATATGCCGCCGCAAGAGAAGAAACAAGCGTATTTGGCGGACATCCTTTATGGTACCAATAACGAATTTGGCTTTGACTACCTGCGTGACAATATGGCGTTTCGCTCAGAAGATCGAGTTCAACGTGAACGCTTTTTCGCTATTGTCGATGAAGTGGACTCGATCTTAATTGACGAAGCTCGAACCCCTTTGATCATTTCAGGTCCAGCAGAAGACAGTTCTGAGCTTTATACTCGCATCAATACTTTAATTCCTCAATTGGAAAAGCAGGACCAAGAAGACTCCGAGGAATATCGCGGAGATGGTCATTACACCGTCGACGAAAAGTCGAAACAGGTGCATTTGACCGAAACTGGCCAAGAGTATGTTGAAGAGTTAATGGTCAAAAATGGTTTGATGGAAGAGGGAGACACGCTTTACTCTCCGACAAATATTAGCCTGCTACATCATGTTAATGCTGCATTGCGTGCCCATGTTTTGTTTGAAAAGAATGTCGACTATATCGTTAATGATGACGGTGAGGTAGTCATTGTAGACGAACATACAGGTCGAACTATGCCTGGACGCCGCTGGTCTGAAGGTCTTCATCAAGCTGTAGAAGCTAAAGAAGGGGTTAAAATCCAAAATGAAAACCAGACACTAGCTTCCATTACCTTCCAGAATTATTTCCGTCTTTACGAAAAGCTGTCTGGTATGACCGGAACTGCGGACACTGAAGCTTTTGAGTTTCAGTCTATTTATGGTCTAGAAACCGTAGTCATCCCTACCAATAAGCCAATGGTTCGTAATGATATGCCAGATGTGGTCTATCGTACTGAAATGGAAAAGTTTGACGCCATTATCGAAGACATTAAGCAGAGAGTGGAAAAAGGCCAGCCTTCTTTAGTCGGTACTGTATCAATAGAGAAGTCAGAACTGCTATCTAACGCGCTCAAAAAAGCCAAGATCAAGCACAATGTGTTGAATGCGAAATTTCATGAGCGAGAAGCAGAAATTGTTGCTGAAGCAGGCACACCCGGTGCGGTGACTATTGCGACCAACATGGCTGGCCGGGGTACGGATATCGTGCTTGGTGGCAGTTGGCAAGCAAAAGTCGATGCTTTGGATAATCCAACATCCGAACAAATTGAGGCGATCAAAGCGGATTGGAAAGAAGTGCACGATAAAGTGCTAGCTGCGGGTGGATTACATATTATTGGTACTGAGCGACATGAATCTCGTCGTATCGACAATCAGCTACGTGGCCGCTCTGGTCGTCAAGGTGATGCTGGCTCTTCGCGTTTTTATCTTTCGATGGAAGACTCACTATTGCGTATTTTCACTTCCGACCGTATGGCGAGTTTGATCCAAAGTGGTATGGAAGAAGGGGAAGCGATTGAGTCTAAAATGCTATCTCGTTCGATTGAAAAGGCGCAGCGTAAAGTTGAAGGTCGAAACTTCGATATACGTAAACAGCTTCTTGAATATGATGACGTTGCCAATGATCAGCGAAAAGTGGTTTATGAGCTACGTGACGAGCTAATGAATGTCGATGATATTAGCGACATGATTGAACAAAATCGGGCTGATGTTATCACTGCTGTGATTGATCAATACATTCCCCCTCAATCTTTGGAAGATATGTGGGATGTCGCAGGCTTGCAAGAACGTTTGAAAAATGATTTTGATCTTGACGCACCGATTAAGCAATGGCTTGAAGATGATGACAAGCTTTATGAAGAAGCCTTGCGAGAGAAGATCCTCGAAATGTCAGTGGCTGTTTATAAAGAGAAAGAAGCCGTAGTCGGTGAGCAAGTGCTACGTAACTTTGAAAAGTCAGTGATGTTGCAGACACTGGATACGCTGTGGAAAGAGCATTTGGCCGCTATGGATCACTTGCGTCAAGGCATTCACTTGCGTGGGTATGCACAGAAAAACCCGAAACAAGAATATAAGCGTGAATCGTTTGAATTGTTTGAAGGGTTATTGGATTCATTGAAGTCAGACGTGATTACTATATTGTCCAAAGTTCGCGTTCAGCAACAAGAAGAAGTAGAACGTATGGAGGCTCAGCGTCGTGCACAAGCTGAAGAAGCTGCACGTCGTGCTCAAGCTCAGCATGCTTCCATGGGGAATCAAATGTCTGATGAAGATCTAGCCGATCACTCGAATCAACCTATGGTTCGAGAGGAGCGCAAAGTGGGTCGTAATGAACCTTGTCCATGTGGTAGCGGTAAAAAGTTCAAGCAATGCCATGGTCAGCTTAGCGTCTAATCGTAGATAGAGTGGAAACATCAAGAGTCGCAAACGCGGCTCTTTTTTTAAGGAAAGTTATTGTGAAACGCATTCATATTGTCGCAGCTATCATTTTAAATGCCGAAAAAAACGAAGTTTTTATCACCAAACGCCCCGAAGACAAACATAAAGGAGGGTATTGGGAGTTTCCTGGAGGGAAAGTTGAGGAGCAAGAAACGATATCGCAAGCTCTGATCCGTGAGTTAGACGAAGAAGTTGGAATCTTGGTAACGCAGCATAGCCTATTTGAACAACTCGAATATGACTACCCTGATAAATCGCTTAAGTTTGATTTTATGCTTGTGACGGATTTTAATAACCAACCTTTTGGTAAAGAAGGGCAACAAGGGAAGTGGATACCGATTGGGGAATTGAGTCACTATGAATTTCCTGAAGCAAACCAGACTATCGTAGAGAGAGTCTTGAGTGAATATGCCTAAAATGCTTGTTCGATTGCTGGGTATTGGGTGTGATAGAATTTGCCTTAACCAGAGTATGAAAATTTCACTCGCGAACATATAGCCAGTCGCCTTGAATATTGGTAGTTTTAACTCAGTAGCATACAAAACAATAAATAATGGAGAAGTGCATGGTACGTATTGCAATTGCGGGAGCAGCTGGACGCATGGGGCGTAACCTAGTCAAAGCCACTTATCAAAACCCACTTGCCGAAATTGGTACAGGATCTGAAAGACCTGAATCTTCTTTAGTTGGTGTGGATATTGGTGAACTTTGCGGAGAGGGTAAGGTTGATGTTGTACTGACGGACGATTTGAGTAAACAGATCGACCAGTTTGACGTCATCATAGACTTTACTGCGCCAGCAAGTACCTTAGCAAACCTCGAACTCTGTCAGAAGCATGGTAAAAGTATTGTTATCGGGACGACGGGATTTAGCGATATAGAACGTCAGCAGATAGAAAACATGGCGACACAAATGCCTATTGTGATGGCATCAAACTATTCTGTCGGAGTAAACCTTGTTTTCAAGCTGTTAGAGAAAGCGGCGAAAGTGATGGGTGATTACTGTGATATAGAGATTGTAGAAGCACATCACCGCTATAAAGTGGATGCACCGTCGGGGACCGCCCTTAGTATGGGAGAGGCGATTGCTGGGGCTATGGGGAATAAGTTGAGCGATGTGGCCGTCTACGCGCGTGAAGGAATAACTGGCGAGCGAACCAAAGATGAGATCGGTTTTGCGACAATTCGAGCGGGAGATATTGTTGGTGAGCACACTGCAATGTTTGCTGATATTGGTGAGCGGGTTGAAATTACTCACAAAGCGACCGATCGCATGACCTTTGCCAATGGCGCTGTAAGAGCAGCAGTATGGCTCAAAGACAAACCTGCTGGCTTTTACACTATGACAGACGTGCTTGGTCTTAACGAGTTGTAAATAGATAATTATGCGCTGAGCTTGCTCAGCGTTTTTTATCCCACTCCTATTTTTACTGATCAAAAAACGACGCTCCTTAGGGAAGTTATCCTGAATTTTATTGTTGATTTTGAGTTGAATGTTGTTTTTTTTGCTTGAGACTTTTAAAAGTTCAGCTCTTTTCTGTGTGTTTAACGTTTGCTTTTTGATTTGGGTGTGCTGAATGTTTCGGATTCATCAACTTGAACGCCAGTATCTAATTTTTCCTTGGATAAGGGCTGAAATGGAAAAGTAAACCTAATCTTTTGGCGCTTATAGGTGCTTATTTACTTTAACTACTTTAAAATCGAAATTAAATATTATGCTTCTATTGACACATCTAATCAGCATCATTAGAATGCTGCCAATTTGTCTAAATAACCTGAAAGCACTGATTTAAGGTGTAGAGGAAGGCAAGTTTGCAGTTTAATTTATTATTTATGCATTTTTATTCTGGAGGTTGTCTTGAGTAAATCAGCACTGTTAGTCCTAGAAGATGGGACAGTGTTCCACGGAGTTTCCATAGGAGCAGATGGGTCATCCGTTGGTGAAGTCGTTTTTAATACCTCGATGACGGGGTACCAAGAAATCCTCACTGATCCTTCCTATTCTCAGCAAATCGTTACTCTTACTTATCCACATATAGGCAATACCGGAACCAACTCCGAAGATGAAGAATCCTCTTCCATTCATGCCCAAGGCCTTGTCATTCGCGACCTCCCTCTTATTGCTTCTAACTTTCGTAACCAACAAACCCTTTCTGATTATCTCAAGTCACAAAATATTGTCGGTATCGCGGACATAGATACTCGCAAGTTGACTCGTATTTTACGTGAGAAAGGTGCACAAAACGGCTGTATCGTTGCGGGTAGCAATCTAGACGAAGCTTTAGCCTTGGCCAAAGCAAAAGAATTCCCTGGCTTAAAAGGTATGGACCTTGCGAAAGAAGTTACTACAAAAGAAGCGTATCAATGGCAACAAGGTTCGTGGACGCTCGAGGGTGGTCTTCCAGAAGCGAAAGACAGCAATGAGCTGCCATATCACGTTGTTGCCTACGATTTTGGAGCAAAACGAAACATCTTATGCATGCTTGTTGACCGAGGTTGCCGCTTAACGGTTGTACCAGCAGAAACGACAGCACAAGAAGTATTGGCGCTTAACCCAGATGGTGTCTTTTTATCAAATGGTCCGGGTGATCCTGAGCCTTGTACATATGCGATTGAAGCAACAAAGGTGTTTTTGGAAAAAGGCTTGCCAATTTTTGGTATTTGTTTAGGTCACCAAATTCTTGCTCTGGCATCTGGTGCCAATACAGTCAAAATGAAATTCGGTCATCACGGTGCCAACCACCCAGTGAAAGATCTTGACCGAAACATCGTTATGATCACTTCGCAAAACCATGGGTTTGCTGCTGATGAAGACAGTTTGCCTGATAACTTACGTGCAACTCACGTGTCATTGTTTGACGGTTCTCTGCAAGGTATTCATCGTACGGATAAGCCAGCATTTAGTTTCCAAGGTCACCCAGAAGCGAGCCCAGGTCCTCATGACGCTGCACCGCTTTTTGACCACTTCATTGAACTTATTAAACAACACAGCGCTTAATTTGGAGTAGTAGAGAATGCCAAAACGTACTGACCTAAAAAGTATTCTGATTCTTGGTGCAGGTCCGATTGTTATCGGTCAAGCATGTGAGTTTGACTACTCTGGCGCTCAAGCTTGTAAAGCGCTTCGTGAAGAGGGTTATCGAGTTATTCTTGTCAACTCTAATCCTGCCACTATTATGACTGACCCTGAGATGGCCGACGCTACCTATATTGAGCCTATCCAATGGGAAGTAGTACGTAAAATCATTGAAAAAGAGCGCCCAGATGCGGTACTCCCGACTATGGGAGGGCAAACGGCTCTTAATTGTGCACTTGATTTAGAAAAGCATGGTGTACTCAAAGAGTTTGGCGTGGAAATGATAGGTGCGACAGCAGACGCCATCGATAAAGCGGAAGACCGCTCTCGCTTTGATAAAGCGATGAAATCTATCGGTTTAGAGTGTCCTCGTGCTGATACCGCTAAGACCATGGAAGAAGCTTACCGTGTTCTCGATATGGTTGGTTTTCCGTGTATCATTCGCCCTTCTTTCACTATGGGTGGTACGGGTGGTGGTATTGCGTACAACAAAGAAGAATTCGAAGAAATTTGTCGCCGCGGTTTAGATCTGTCTCCTACTAATGAATTGCTTATCGATGAGTCTTTAATTGGCTGGAAAGAGTACGAAATGGAAGTGGTTCGCGATAAAGCGGACAACTGTATCATCGTTTGTTCGATTGAAAACTTCGACCCAATGGGCATTCATACTGGTGATTCAATTACAGTGGCTCCAGCACAAACACTGACAGATAAAGAATACCAGCTGATGCGTAATGCATCACTTGCCGTTCTGCGTGAAATTGGTGTTGAAACGGGTGGTTCAAACGTACAGTTTGGTATCAACCCGAAAGATGGCCGCATGGTTATCATTGAGATGAACCCTCGTGTATCTCGTTCTTCTGCCCTAGCATCGAAAGCGACGGGTTTCCCAATTGCCAAGATTGCTGCCAAGCTTGCGGTTGGTTTTACGCTTGACGAACTGCAAAACGATATTACAGGTGGTGCAACTCCAGCGTCATTTGAGCCAACAATCGACTACGTAGTGACTAAAATTCCACGTTTTAACTTTGAAAAATTTGCTGGTGCCAATGACCGTCTTACCACTCAGATGAAGTCTGTTGGTGAAGTGATGGCTATTGGTCGCAACCAACAAGAGTCATTGCAAAAAGCATTGCGCGGTCTTGAAGTGGGTGTGAACGGCTTTGATGAGATGGTAGATCTTGATGCACCAGATGCATTGACTAAGATTCGCCATGAGTTGAAAGAAGCGGGTGCTGAGCGTATTTGGTATATTGCTGATGCATTCCGTGCAGGGATGTCAGTAGATGGCGTGTTTAACCTAACTCAGATTGATCGTTGGTTCTTAGTTCAAATCGAAGAGTTGATCAATCTAGAAAATGAGGTTAAAGCTGGCGGTTTTGCAGGCCTTACCCAAGATGTGTTACGCATGATGAAGCGTAAAGGTTTTTCCGATGCCCGCTTATCTTCTTTGTTAGGTGTGTCAGAAAGCGAAATTCGTCGTTTACGTGACCAATATGATATCCACCCTGTGTATAAGCGTGTAGATACGTGTGCAGCAGAGTTTTCGTCGGATACCGCATACATGTACTCATCTTACGATGAGGAGTGTGAAGCTCAGCCAACCGACAAAGAGAAAATCATGGTACTTGGCGGTGGTCCAAACCGTATTGGTCAGGGCATAGAGTTTGATTACTGTTGTGTTCATGCGGCACTTGCTTTACGTGAAGACGGTTATGAAACCATCATGGTCAACTGTAACCCTGAAACGGTTTCAACGGACTACGACACATCAGATCGTCTTTATTTTGAACCCGTGACACTTGAAGATGTACTATCGATTGTACGCGTTGAGAAGCCAAAAGGCGTGATTGTACAATATGGTGGTCAAACACCACTTAAGTTGGCTCGTGCACTTGAAGCGGCAGGCGTACCCATTATTGGTACAAGCCCAGATGCCATAGATCGTGCAGAAGATCGTGAACGTTTCCAAGCAGCCGTCAATCGTCTGGGGCTTTTACAACCGGAAAATGCTACGGTTACGACACTTGAGCAAGCAGTAGAAAAATCGCGTGAAATCGGTTTCCCACTGGTGGTTCGTCCTTCTTATGTGCTGGGCGGACGTGCAATGGAAATTGTTTACGATGAGCAAGATTTACGTCGTTACTTCAATGAGGCTGTCAGCGTATCAAATGAGTCTCCGGTTCTTTTAGATTGTTTCCTTGATGACGCTACTGAAGTGGATATCGATGCAATCTGTGACGGAGAGCGTGTGGTTATCGGCGGTATTATGGAGCACATTGAGCAGGCAGGTGTCCACTCTGGTGACTCTGCATGTTCTCTTCCTGCATACACGCTGAGCCAAGAAATTCAAGATAAAATGCGTGAGCAAGTGGAAAAGCTGGCGTTTGAATTGGGTGTACGAGGTTTGATGAATACCCAGTTTGCAGTCAAAGGCAATGATGTCTACCTCATTGAAGTCAACCCTCGTGCTGCTCGAACCGTTCCTTTTGTGTCAAAAGCAACGGGTGCGCCTCTTGCTAAAATTGCAGCGCGAGTAATGGCTGGTCAATCTCTTGAATCACAAGGCTTTACGAAAGAGATTATTCCGCCATATTACTCAGTAAAAGAAGTGGTGTTACCATTTAACAAGTTCCCAGGCGTCGACCCATTATTAGGTCCTGAAATGCGCTCAACCGGTGAGGTTATGGGGGTTGGTGCAACCTTTGCAGAAGCATACGCTAAAGCAGAGCTGGGTTGTGGCAAAGTCTATCCAGAGGGTGGTCGTGCACTCTTGTCAGTCCGTGAAGGTGACAAGCAACGTGTGGTTGACCTTGCCTCTAAGTTGACTAAGTTAGGCTATCAGTTAGATGCGACTCATGGTACAGCGATCATCCTTGGTGAAGCCGGTATCAACCCTCGTTTGGTGAACAAAGTACATGAAGGTCGTCCACATATTCTTGATCGGATCAAGAACAATGAATACACCTACATTGTCAATACAGCAGCGGGTCGTCAAGCGATTGAAGATTCAAAAGTGTTGCGCCGTGGTGCTCTAGCAGAGAAGGTGAATTACACCACAACGCTCAATGCAGCATTCGCAACTTGTATGTCGCATACCGCTGATGCGTGCGCTACGGTGACTTCGGTACAGGAGCTTCATGCAAAAGTAGCCGAAAGCCAAGCAAAACAAAACAGCTAAGATTTGATGATGAAGTAAAAGCCTGCTTAACCAAGCAGGCTTTTTTATTGGCTAAAATAGCATGTGATCATTAAGGGGTTTCTGAAGAATAGCCCAAAGGCTGAGTGCCTTTTAAGCCATTGAGAGCTACTGAGTAATAAGTACTAGATGAAACCGTAATGAATAAAATTTTCTCTTTACTAATGCTGGCTTGTATATAAAACCCAAGTGGCACGAAAACCAGAACATCGTTTTCTTGAATCGCGAGCAGCATCGTATAGTAGTAAGAAGATTTATGTGCGGATTCACTAGACCAAAATATCCAAGCACTGCTCTCATTGCGGTAGAGGTTAACAAAACCATCGGAAACAATATCCATGATTTTGGCCTTTAGGTTGTCAGGAAATGTGCCACCAACCACTTCATCGAGCTGAACATCCAATTTTGAAATTACGCCTTGAGGAGAGTCACTTGATATCACTGGCTGAATAGTCCTTTCCACTTGGATATTATTTTCCTGAGCCAACTGTTCTGCTTTAGCAATATTAAATTCTAGCGATGAGTTGAGTGCTTGCTGGAAGACTCGAGTTGCCGCTATTGCTTGGCTGATATATTGAGGCTCCAACGAAAATAGGGTTTTGAATTTAAGACTTTGTTGGTCTTCTGTAGCTAAAACCCTAGCGTTGGTCGCTAAACCCGTTTTTTTGAAAATCGAGTCACCTAACACAACGGGACTATTTACTGGAGTTACGTTGACATCTCTAGTGATGTACATAGTGGCGTGCCTCTGTGAAAATTAGCTGAGTTGTTTGACGGCTTGAAGTCCTTTGAGTTTTATATTGATCTTGTCGCTATCTAGTGTAAGAGCATCTGGTTTACTGGGTTGGCCAAAAATACTGCTAGTACTATTTTCCACATCCACTTGTATCGATAGAAGACTCAGAGCCATGAGTGGGCCTGTTCTATCGCTTTGAGAAACGATAAGGAAATTGTATTGATAGTGTGTATGCTTGGTGTGATTCATATCCTCTTCTGAAAAATAGAACCAAGGCTGATCTTTTTGCTTGTCGAGGTCGCAAAATGCGTGGGCAACGATAGTTTGGAGTCTCTGCTTGTCGAAAATACCAAAGGAGTCTTGTGCTGTTAGTTGTCCTGCTATATCAGAGGTAAGCATAGATAAGGCTTGGTATTTCTTATTTAAATCTACGCTTTGGGTAGCAATGATAGCAAGTCCTGACTCTGCCTGGATTTGTTTTTTAACCAGCTCAAAATCGATGGTGTGATTGTCATTAGAGCAATCGACAAACAGGTTTGAGAGTTCGTAGGCTTGAGATAAGTAGCGTTCATCTTCTACCTCTAAAAAAAATTGGTAGGGCAGTTCTTTTTGTTTAGTTGGCATGATTTCAATATTCATAAATAACCTCTCAAAGGAATGTCACGTTTTAATTAACGTTTTAATGCTTCTGCAATAACCATACTTTTAAAGTTCATGGTTTGCGTTACTTTCGAACCTGCGACCAAAGACAATACATTGCTGTCGGAAGATTTTAGATGAATGTCGACCGATGTTAGCTGGCCAACCATGGTTGAACCTGTTGATTCATTTTGGGTGATATTGAACATATTGTATTGGTAGGAGATTTCTTCTGAACTTTGGCCAAATACGACCAAATAACCACCATTTTTTTGCGCATTGAGATCCAAAAATGCGCGTGCAGCCATGCCAAACGCAGCCCAGTTTTCGGTGACGGCACCTTGCACCATACCGATTAAATTTTGCAATTGATCAATGGCTACCCATGCTTGCATCGTTTGAGCGCTTTCAGAGATTGTTTTGGTACCAATCACCGCCATGGTTTTATGCTCTTTGGCAACAGTGAGAGCTTGGTCAAAATCGATTCCTTGCTTTGAGGCGTGCAGACCGTCAAAGGCACTTAACATATTGACCGCTTGATCTAAGTGTTCAAGGTTGATGTTCAAGATGGGACTAAAAATCTCAGTTTTAATATGCGGTGCTATGGTTATCGATTCCATGATGTTACCTTACTTGTTTGTCGGGTTGTCAGAGAGGAGGTAGCAAAGTGGCTACCTCCTAGGCTATTTAAGGTTTTAGTGCTTCAACGACAGTGATTGATTTCACATTAACTGAGTAGTTATGCCTGTCCTTGGTGGTAATCCAAAGCACTTGCTCTTTGTCGACATCAACAGTGATGGTTAAGCCAATCGGTGCCGCGGCCATAACAGAGCCGGTTTCTCTATTTGCTACAGCGAACAAGATGTTGTAGGTATAGGTTGTTTTGTGCTCGCTTTCCTTATTCCAGAAAATCCAAGAACTCTCTTTTTGCGCGTTTAGATTGGTAAAGCCCTGCTCAATCGTATTTTGGAATTTTTCATATGTTGGAGTGCTTTTATCAAGGTAAACCCCTACCACAGTATCAAGTAATTTCATGACATCATCGACCATAGCCGAAACTTGGTTGTTTTGTTTCACGATTGATTGATTTACTGTGCCAATGATGGCCATTTCTTGGTGTTCTTTGACCAGTTGCAGGGCTTGATCAAAGTTAAACTCTAGAGTTTCACCATTGATGGCGTCCTGAAAAACCTGCGCCATCTCAATAGCCTGATGAACATTTGCTGCTGGAACTTGGAATAATGTATTGAAGTTAAGCTTACTTTCACCTGCTTTTTTAATTACGTCATTACTGTCTAGAACGACGACACTATCAAAAGTCATAATGAGATCTCCATGTTGTATTGGTTGGGAGTTAAGTTCACCTCAAGGTCTATATGCAGATTATTTTATATTCAGGTTTGGTGTTTCATAATTGCGACACTATTCACACAACAAATAACTTGTTGCTAAGGCACCGCTTTTAAACTATTGATTAATAGCAAGTTTATAGTGGCTGAATAAATGGTGACCTGTGTTGCGGATTTGGAGGGTTTGATTGATTGCGTATTTCGGTGATTGCGATCGCTCGTTTCGGTTTATTCCGATCACTTGATCC
>NZ_BSPW01000045.1 GCF_030161235.1 Vibrio zhanjiangensis
ATGTAAGGATACGACAGAGTCGAATGGTATTTATCCCGTCAAGATCCCTCAGTAATGACAGTCCGCTTTAGATAAGGTGGATTCAAAAGAAATGTAGTTGTCAGGCCCTGATTGACAGATACCGATACTCAACGAAATATCATTCCTAATTGAATGCAGTTGCTTCCATAGTCTTGGAATATAGTTAGACCGCGCATCCTTCTCACCGCAATTTGGCATGACAATAGCAAATTCATCCCCTCCAACGCGAAAGCTGAGATCCACGCTACGCGAGACACCTCGAATACTATCAGCAACAGCAACAAGCACACTATCACCATCATCATGACCATTGGTGTCATTAAAGTTTTTAAAGTCATCAACATCGATATAGACGATAGTAAATGGTTCGTTTCTGCTCCTAATATCGGCAAACATGGGCTCGACCAATTCAGAGAATGCTCGCTTGTTGTACAGATTGGTTAACGAATCAAGCCGTACCATGTCTTCAAGACTTTGCGTTCTTTTCGCCACTAAGTTTTCGAGATCATCCACATAATCAGAATACTTGTTCCTTTCAAACTCAATTTCATGCATCATACTACGGATATAAGTATCAAATACATAAGACACATCAAAATCTATTAATCTGCTAATATTGGTGCATAATTTATCTGATATTTCTTTGTCTTCTATATTTCTTTTAACGGTACTAAAAATCGTTTCTTTTAAATAATTGACGGCTGATAGGTACAACTGAGGATCAACACCAATTCTCTTGTGAACTAGCCCTATTCTTAACCTATGCTCCACGTACTCAAGGTTAATTTCTTTAACAAACAAATCCATCACATACTTTCGCAGTGCCGCCATCAGTCGTTTAAGCGTACCAGCATCACCAATTAAAGACTCGACCTCAGGCTTTTTAGTCTGATGATGATAAAATGCATTGACGACGTCATCGAGCTCTCGGCTCACAATGGTCTTCAACGTTCTAATTTCGTGTAGGTCCGTTTCGGTCAAACGAAAAAGAGCCAAACGCTGTTTCAATGCGTTTTCCGAAATCTTCTGCTGCTCGACGAGCGACTTGTCTGTGATCTTCATTTGAAAAACCTAGCCTAGAATTATTTTTATATACAAATAATAGTTCAAGATGCAAAAAAATATAGGTTAGGTAGATTTTAAAAGTTGACAAAGCCCCATACCGGCATAGTGGTCAACTTTTGCTTCCAATGACAAATGTGAGATGTCTAGGTCACGATAGACTCCCACATTTTTTACCAATACTTAATAATTTTGTCGCTCTTTTTTATGCTAATCCTTCCTTACTATTAATAAGTTATCATTTAGTCTCAGAAAGTAGTGGGAATGACATATGAATTGGTTTCTAAAACAAGCGGCCAAGAGGGCAGCTAAGCAAGCTGCAAAAAAAGTAGCTAAGCAGGCAGCCAAACAAGCCGCCATGCAAGCAGAGCAGGCCGTTAGAAAAGCAGAGCAAGCAGCAAGAGATGCGGCCATGCATGCCATTGAGGCACCAAACGCTAATCCACCAAACCAAAATCCAGAACCTAACACAACCACTTCCCCCTTTTCACAGCAAGGGACAAAACTGACTGACAGCACCTTCGCTGATACCATAGGTCTTGCGATGCACAACGCCATCAATAATCAACAACAATCTCATGTGACCACTTCCGCCACCGTTGCCAGTACCTGCGCGAGAATATTGGCAACATCCGTCGGCTCACCAGTTTCAGGGTCAAAACAAACGCCATCGATAGGGAAAATTAAACCTGATGGGCTCGTGTTTCACAACCCTAAAACGCAATAGAAAATATTGGATTAATGCTTAACTCTGGTGGTTGTAAAAAACTAAAAGTGATATTTAAGTCCGATAGATATGATCGAGTGTTGGTTATCTAATCCACCCGCATTAGACGCAATCGTGGTAGCACCTGTCGTTGTATTCACCTGCGTGATATCAGCGCGTGCTTCGAAATACTGAGTGTAAACATACTCAGCATAAATTTGGCTTTGAGGTGAAAAACTGTAACTGTAGTTCAGTGATAAAGAGAGGAAATCGGAAAGCTCATTACTTTCATCGTAAAACCTCAAATTACGTAGATAGTGATTGTCAACATCTTTGGCATAAGCGAAAGGACTCCATTTGAAATCAGAGCCAAACGTGGAACGCGAGCTTAACTGGTACTGAGCTGCGAGACCCAGATAAAACACGCTAAACTGCTGTTTATAATCGATGAGGGTAATATCGGCAAAAGACCCCACATTAGTGCCATTACTGTACGAATATGTTCCACCAATACCTTCCCATTTTAACTCGTTATATTGATAACCACTGAGCAATCCTAGACTGAAATTGTTGTGTTGCAAGAACCAGTAAGTGGCATTCAAATCGAGTTCAAACGCATGCCTTAACTTGGTATCGGGATGCACAGAAATATCCGTAGGGGTCGATTGATTAACGTCGAGCCAATCTCTGTCTTCCATATGGGCATCGCCATCACTCGTCATTGCAGTCCAAAATTGTGCAGAAAAAAGCCACCGCTCACTCGCCTGCCAAGAAGACCCCAAATGGATGATCGGTACGCCATCTATTTCCCAATCAAGCTGGCTCAGTACTTGACCAGAGCTTCTGTACACCAATTCCGTCGAAGAACCATTTAACATACCTAGTGACGTTTCAAACGTCACACTACCTTGTGCACTAGCAGGCGTAATTTCACAAATAAAGCAAGGGGCAAAGATCAGTAAACGAAAGCATTTCACGACCATGATTCATATTCCACTCAGGTGCCGATCCAATAAAAGAAATGAATTTTTGTCTCAACTGACTATCAAAAGAATGTTAACTACCTCATTAAACCTAGAGCACAGCAAAACCATGGTCAAACTAGCCAGTAGCAAAAACGGCAAATACACAGAAACAAGCCGACACTTTTCACTCACCCAATGAACAGGACCTGGTTATATGATTATGATTTTGTTCATTATTTGGTAGAAAATAGTGATAAATGTTAGGTATTCATCCATTGATTTTATCACTAAGAAGATAGCGCTTTTCTGAGCAATAATGAGCGCTTATCATGCGCCTGCCTAAAGGCCTTAAGACATGAAATCCATAAGGTTATTGACTGTCATTAAGCTAAATGAAATTAAGAAATAACGAATTCAACACTAAAGGTTGGTTGATTA
Source organism: Vibrio zhanjiangensis (assembly GCF_030161235.1). GTDB lineage: Bacteria > Pseudomonadota > Gammaproteobacteria > Enterobacterales > Vibrionaceae > Vibrio > Vibrio zhanjiangensis. The sequence continues at coordinate 3,193 of NZ_BSPW01000045.1, forward strand.
TGCAGTTTAAATCTCTATCCATCGCGTCACTCTTACTTGTTGCTTCAACAAGCTCATTCGCTTCCTACATTAAAATACTAAATGATGATGAGCAGTCTACTTACCATCTATCTAAATACTGTGCAACTGAGCTTTATCAGCTTAAGACTGAAGCGCCAGATGCATGGATTGGTCAGTCTGAATATGTGGAATACCACAACGGCAGATACGGATTCAACTACCGCGTCTACCATGCGCCAAACTACTTTGAAACTGAGGAACTGGCGGTACTGAGACTGAACGCTATTCCTGTGCCACCACCAGTGCCTGCAGACGCGCCAAGCCATACATATAACTGTACTATTACGCGATAACGCGCAATCAGTGACTCCTTTCGCTCAAGCGCTAAACTCAATTTTCCTTGCCTAGTTTATTGTTTATCAGCGAAGAGTAAATATCCGCGTGTGGTGTCAACTCTCCCACGCGGACTATTGACACTAGCCCCTATATTGACGTTGGCACACGGCATTGCTTTATTTCAGCGATAGCCACCTCGATTGACAAGCATTTTCATACACTCACCGCTTCTCATCAAACCATTCAATCGTTAATCGCTCAATCCCTTTCAATTATTATTAAAATTGTCAAAATGAGTAATTGGACTAATCTTTATCTGTACAAGATGTTTAATCTAGGTAAACAATGATGATGTGATCACCAAGCGATTCTGTCGTACCTTAATTACCAAGCGACTTTGTCATTACGTTAACT
>NZ_BSPW01000046.1:0-294 GCF_030161235.1 Vibrio zhanjiangensis
AACACTTGAATGTGTTTATTGGTGTTTATCTTTCGATAAACATTGAGAACTTTACAAACAATCATAAAGATTGTTTTGTCAGCTTTCCAAATTGTTAAAGAGCATGTACTTCCTAAAAGGAGCCACATTGTCTAAACACTCTCGGCGTCAGAAAGTCCAACCACACACGTTTTACTGCAGTGGTTTGGAGATTTGAATCCAAAAATACTTAGAGAATGGTGGGCGATACCGGGCTCGAACCAGTGACCCCCTGCTTGTAAGGCAGGTGCTCTCCCAACTGAGCTAATCGCCCAC
>NZ_BSPW01000046.1:355-898 GCF_030161235.1 Vibrio zhanjiangensis
TGATTAAAAGTCAACTGCTCTACCAACTGAGCTAACGACCCAATGGTATCCCGTAGGGGAGTCGAACCCCTGTTACCGCCGTGAAAGGGCGGTGTCCTAGGCCTCTAGACGAACGGGACACTAAGTCGAAGATATTGGGATATCTTCTTTCTCTTAAACTACATAAACCATCAATCTGTGTGAACACTCATCGCAATAATCATCGTATAAGGAGGTGATCCAGCGCCAGGTTCCCCTAGCGCTACCTTGTTACGACTTCACCCCAGTCATGAACCACAAAGTGGTGAGCGTCCTCCCGAAGGTTAAACTACCCACTTCTTTTGCAGCCCACTCCCATGGTGTGACGGGCGGTGTGTACAAGGCCCGGGAACGTATTCACCGTGGCATTCTGATCCACGATTACTAGCGATTCCGACTTCATGGAGTCGAGTTGCAGACTCCAATCCGGACTACGACGCACTTTTTGGGATTCGCTCACTTTCGCAAGTTGGCCGCCCTCTGTATGCGCCATTGTAGCACGTGTGTAGCCCTACTCGTAAGGGC
>NZ_BSPW01000047.1 GCF_030161235.1 Vibrio zhanjiangensis
GTTAACGTAATGACAAAGTCGCTTGGTAATTAAGGTACGACAGAATCGCTTGGTGATCACACTTGTCATCATTTGGCCCAAACAAGCCTTTACACAAACGTGTTCCACGCCCGATCATTTGGGTGAATTTCACTTTTGAGCGAACGACTTTGAAGAACACAAGGTTCACTACTTCTGGTACATCAATACCGGTATCGAGCATATCTACGGAGATTGCAATCCGGCAGGTAGGGTTCTTAGGGTCGAATTCGTCAATCTTGTTTTCGTCGCCACTGAACTCATCGATAAGACTTTGTGCATAAGTCTCTTTGAAGGTGATCACTCGCGCCAACTTACCAGCCCACTTGGGATAGTTCTTATTGAACACTTTCTCAAGGAAAACCGCGTGATCATTGTTGGCTGCAAAGATAATGGTTTTACCAATCACATCACCGCCTTCTACATGAATACCACCATGTTCATTTTTACTCATTAACTGAGCAAACATCTTCTCGGCAGTATCTTCATTAAATAAGAACTTATTGACCTCAGAGGGCAATACTTCATCTCTGTCTTCTAGTTCAGCCTTGTTTTCCCATTCTTCTTGCTCTTGTGGTGATAAATCTTTGTACTTAACGCCTTCACGTAAAAACTTGGTTGCGACAGAAATCTTAGTTGGTGGCACAAGGTAGCCTTGGTCATACGCTTTGTCGTCTTCATAAGCGTAAGTTGGCATGCCTTTTTGCAAGTCAAAAATGCCATACGTATCTTTTTCAACTTCATCTTTTGGTGTGGCGGTTAACCCCACTAAGAAGCCATCAAAATACTCGAAGATTTGGCGGTATTTCGAGTAGACAGAGCGGTGCGCTTCATCGACAACAATCAAATCGAAATGGCCAACACCAAATGGTCGCTCATCTGCGCCGCGATCCAATAGATTTTTCATAGTCGGGTAGGTCGAGAAGTACAAACGACTGTCGATGTTGTGCTTACTCTGGCCGGAATCCAAAATAGAGCAACTAACGCGAGGCAGTAGCTTAACGAAGTTCTTCTTCGCTTGGGTGAGCAGCGCATTACGGTCGGCAAGAAACAGGATGTTCTTAACCCAATCGTTTTTCACTAGCAAATCGACAAGGCTTATCACGGTACGAGTTTTACCCGTGCCCGTGGCCATAACGAATAGCCCTTTGCGCTCATGTTCTAGCTCAAAGTCTTGCAGCAGTTTAGTGATGGCTGACTTTTGATAGTGACGGTTGGTGATCTCGTTGTTAATCACCAAATTATTGTTTGGCTGGCCATTGTCAAAAAAAGACTTTCGGTCGGTGCGACGTTTGACCATAAGCTCAAGTTCGGCTTTGGTATAAAAGCCTTGCACTTGACGCGGTGGGTAAAAATAGTCATCCCACAGATACGTTTCGTAACCATTGGTGTAGAAAATCACTGGCCGCACACCACACTGCTTTTCTAAACAATCTGCATAAAGCTTGGCTTGTTGCTGGCCTTCTTCGGCTCGGCGATGAGTGCATTTTGCTTCTACAACCGCCAGTGCCGTGCCATCATCTCCCCACAGTACATAGTCAACATACCCATTACCTTCAGGGTTCACTTGAGAAATTGGCATACCGGATACAGGATATTCGGTGTCTCGCTTATGCTCTAGCTTCCAACCTGCCTCATTAAGAAGTCCATCAATAATATACTCGCGCGTTTCGGCCTCGTTATAGTCGTGCGTATCCGTGGCTTGTTCAGCGCTTTGCTTGGCCTTTTCTATCTGCTCAAGTAGGGCTAGATTTTCCGCTTTTAGCGCTTCATTTTCTTTTAGCTGCTTAAGGTAAGCTTCACGCTCAACTTTGTCTTTTTTCTCTAACTGCTCTTCTAGCTCTTTCACCCGTTTGATACTGCTTAGCGCTTTGGTCGCTACCGCCGCATCAATTGAGACTTGCTGTGGGATAAGCGTTTCATCAAAAGGCGGAACCACAAACTTACTGCGATCAAACGCTTTGCTTTCATAAGATGGCGTGTAGGTACGAATAAACCAATACAGCACATGGTGCAACTCTTTCACCGCTTGCAGGGCATCACGCTGTGGCAGTGTAGTTTTGCTGTGTACCGCCTCGTTGCCCACCTTAATCACCAGCTTGAGTTTAGGAAATAGATTGGTGGTGAGGTTTTGCTTAAAGCCCTTGTCATGGATGAGTGACATTAAGGTTGCATCATGGCGAGGGCGAGTTAGCCAGTTATCAATGTCAAATACGGTTTCAACCATTAACTCAAGTGCATTACGAGCATAGAAGCCGGCAATACGAGGGTCGGTTTTGATATTGCTTTGTGCATTTTGGGCACGAATTTGAATCTCAGCACAACGCGTGGTGTATACATCGCTGCCACCGTTCAGGGCAACATCCATAAAACTAAAGTTACTGGTTAAACCATTAAGCGTATTTGACATTGAATTTCCTTTTACATCATATTGTTATTATTTTTTATAGATTTAGTTCACCTTTAAAGGCTTTTTGCATTAGGCCATTAAAGAACTCCCTACATTCATGAACCGACCTATTATTATCCATTTTCAATTTGGCTCTTAACGCTAACACCTCTAAATATTTTGCTTGTTGTTCTAGCGGCGGAATGACAACGTCTACTGTTGCTAACTGGCCGGAGCTAATTCGAGTTCTAGTTTGGCCATGTAACTTGTTCTGAATAGTGTGCAATACACTCGGTAAATTTAAGTATTCAACTAGGTAGTGACTGTTAATCACTGAACTATCGACTACGCAGTGCACACAATCTGCTTTATTTATCGCAACAGGTACTGAATCAGGAATAATACAGGCCCTCAGATTAGGTTCGCCCAACGTTGCTATTACAATCTCGCCTGGATAGCATTTAAATTTATGTAAAGTTTCAGCATGCGCTTCAGATACAAACGCTTTATCGGCTTCCTTAAATTCGCCACTCCCTATATTCTTAAGACGAATTACCTGTACCCCAGAGTCAGTGTAATGAGAGGTCTTCAAATTAGAACCAAAAGGTCCATCGTGAAACTTACTAGATATAGACTTTAAACTTTGCTTAATCCACCCCTTCGGGTTCGTCACCGGATCACCAAACATTTCAATAAACACTGACTGAGCGAGGCTGTTTAGTTCTTGCTCCATTTGCTGACAGTCTTTACGCAGTTGGTCGGCTTTTTCTAACACGGCTGCGATTTGCTTTTGGGTTTCTAGTGGGGGAAGTGGGATTTCAAGCGATTCGATTACTTTCTTATTTATTTGAGGAAAGGTCGAACCCGTTGAATTTCGATATAATTCATCTTCAATTGACGCGATAAAATACCATAAGTATTTTGAGTCTAATTTTTCATCATGAGCTCTAAGCCCTGCAACACCCCGTCCGAGGCAATATTCTTTATCCGCCCAGTTCAAATCACCAATCGTAGCTCGAACACAAATTATGATATCGCCTTTTTTACATAACTTTGTAGGTTCAAGTGTTGCTTTCTTTGGCCGAGGAAATACATCGCCATAGTCTGCTGCGCCAGCAATGAGTGGCACACCGCTATCCAGCTCTACATATGTCGAACCTTTAGGCGCAGAACCCATATCGATTTGGCAGACAGTTGATAAATTAACTAGAGGCCAGCTCATTTTAGCAACCCTTCTAAATCAGCTAACCCCTTCACCATACTATTTTGTAGCGTTTTAATGCGCTTCAAAATGTCCTTTGGTGCATCATATTGCACCTCTTCGTACACCACTTCTTTGTAGCGGTTAATGCTGAGATCATAGGCACTTTCTTCGGCTAATACATACTCTTCACCGTCTTGGCCCGTGAATGTGGTGTAGGCTTTTTCTTTGTATTTCTTTGGCTTCTTGCCTTCGTCTATTGCTTTTTGCTCTGCCTCTTTCGCAGCTTGTTCATCACGGGCACGCAAATCAGACAATTTCTCGACTACCTGATCAGCCTTTAGATCGGCCAGTGACACCATAAAGCTCTGTTCACTTTTCTTGCGCTTAAACTCTGGGCTGTCAGCATTAGCGATGCCATTATCGTCAGTAAGTGTATGGAAACGCTGGATGATGTCTGCAATGTTACTTTGTTCGTGGCTTGGCTTTTCGCCTTCTTTGGCTTTTGAAGCGTCAAACAGTGGTGTGCGCTTATCATCTAACGAATAACCATCCGCCTGCATATCGTAAAACCAAACATTATCTGTGCCGCCACTGTTGGTTTTGGTGAAAATAAGAATGGCAGTGCTTACCCCTGCGTAAGGCTTAAATACGCCAGAAGGTAATGAAATAACCGCTTCTAGCTTCTGCTCTTCCACAATCTTTTTACGGATGGTTTTATGCGCTTTGGTTGAACCAAATAACACGCCATCTGGAATGATCACCGCCGCACGGCCACCAACTTTAAGCATGCGAAGAATCAAGGCTAAGAACAGCAATTCGGACTTTTCAGTTGGGCCTTTCTTTTTCACCTCAACTTGAATTTCGTTACCGTTTTCATCTATTTCTGTTTTGTATTTTGGTGCAGCCGCTTTTTTATTCGGCGTTTTACCAAGCGCGCGAAGTAGATCAGAGGCAATAATGTCGAAGTCAACCGATCCTTTAAACGGCGGGTTGGCCAGAATAAGGCTAAAGGCTTCAGAGATGTTGTCATCGCCCATGTCTCTTAGGCTATCACGATAGTGGACACTTGGGTTTTCAATCCCGTGTAGCAGCATGTTCATGGCACCAATGCGCAACATGTGCTTGTCGAAATCGTACCCAGTAAACATACTGGTGTTGAAGTGCTTACGGTTATCTTGCTTGATAACCTCTTTTGCATGGTGCTTTTCAACATATTCCAATGCACCCATTAAGAAACCACACGTGCCTGATGATGGATCACAAATGGTATCACCCACTTTTGGCTGGGTTAGCTCTACCATCATCTCAATGATGTTACGCGGAGTTCGGAACTGACCATTCACGCCAGACTGTTGCAGCTTGCTTAACAGGTACTCGTACAGATCGCCTTTGGTGTCTTTGTCATTCATGTCGATAGCACTGAGTAGCTGCACGACCTGATCAAGTAGCTTGGCCGATGGGATCATAAAAATCGCATCTTTCATGTGCTCGGCAAAGCTACCTTCATTTTGCAGAGTTTTGATTTTAGGGAACACGCGATCGCGAACGATTTCCATCATCACATCGGGATCTTTATCTTTAAAATTGCTCCAGCGAAGGGCTTGCTCTTTAGGTGAAAAGGTTGGCTTGTTTAACGGTAGACCTGTCGCTTGGCTGCGGCGCTCAGCGGTCTTTTGCAGTTCATCTAAACGACGGATAAACAGTAGGTAGGAGATCTGCTCAATCACTGAAATGGGATTAGCGACGCCGCCGGTCCAAAACATTTCCCAAACTTGGTCGATTTGATTACGAATTTTGCCTGTTAGCATGGTGATTCTCTTTGGTAAACCTGTCGCCAAGTAGTTGGCGTATATTGGGTTTATTTTACCGGATCACAGGTATTGAAACACTCAGTTTTTATTAAAATTGGCTAGGCGAAAGTGGATAATTTTCACTCAATGGCGAGGCTTGCATTTTAATAAAGCGTTAATCAATAAATGAGTGGATTTTATTAAATTTGTTTGACTGTGGCAGGCAAGGAGAACAATGGGCAGCAATCGAGCTGCCCATTGTTTTTGTCTCAGTGAAGATATATGTTTACTGTAATTAAAAAGAGTTAACTCTTAAAACAAGGTAACCCCTGAGACAAACGCCATTCTTTGACAATCCTAACAATATTTTCTGGCGTTCCATCTTCAAGGTTCTCAGGGTAATAAATCAGATCTGAACCGTCTGGATGCTCTGTTATAGCGATAAAGTTCTCTAATAATTCATCTTGATATTCATCAGAACCTTCTGCGCTGATAATAATGTTCAGTAGATCCAAAAACTCTAACTCGGTATAATCCTCTAATCTATCATGTAATCTCATCTCTAACCCTTATGAATGTTTATATGGTTTTTAGGTGTATTAACTCTTAAGTTATCAACATTGTAAACATCCCCACCATGTTGAATTTCTTTGAGATGGTGCAACTCAAATGAACGACGGCCACCAACCGTATCTTTGAATCTTGCTCGGGGAGCCTTACCATCTTTCATCCGCTTTATATTCGAAGGAATAAATTGACTAGATAATATAGGATCTTCAGATACCTCTATCCAGAATGTCTTCCTAAAGGCATTAAAGCTGCTGAACTCTTTACCTCTAAGCTTATCCGCAATTTGTGATGGAACTGGTGCCCCTAGCCCTTCGCTGGCTTTCTCCAGCCATATACCGGTGATATCTTCACCGCTCCCAGTGACTACCCCTGGCTCATCACGCGCTGTCTTGCGAAATACCAAATAAAGTGGCGGCAATCCTGAATCCGCAGGGAAAGTCACTAGATATTCAGCGAGATCTTGCTCAGGATAGAGAATTGTACCTATTTCTTGCTGATGTTCTTCAATCGGGCGCACCCAAATATTGTGAACATCGAGCTGATCATTTTCGGGTAATACGGTATCGGGTGTTAGCCTATCCGTTGAGCCATCAGGTGTCCACGTTATACTAATGCCATTATCTAACTGAGCAACAAAATTTTGCCCTTGCTGAACGGCTTCACGCTTTGCGACCAGACCACCATATGGACTGCCTTCACCCGTTTTAATGCCCACAACCTGCTGTTTGCCGTTTTCATCTTGGTACATATTGAAACGTACACGCATGGTCTTGGCGTCACTGGTGGCAAAATCTGAGTTCCCCGTTAAGGTGCTATCTCCCGGCAGAGAAGGCCATAAGGCAGCGACTAAAAAGCCCCCCATCCGCGCAAAACCAGCCAATGCTTCTCCTGAAATTGACCATGTCCCTAGGGTATTACTGGTACTAGAGCTAAGAATACCTAGGTTGGTCGTCGCAGAATTGGCAGGAATCGCGAATAAAGCCGCCTTACCATAATCAGTTGCTTTGGACGCGGTTGTGATTGTAGTTAAGTTGGCAACAGACACTTCTTTGCCAAACAACTTCTCGCTATTGATTGCTTTAAACTGCGTTCCTGAAATCAATAATTCTGAGTAATCGTAATGAGTGTTCGCGGCGCAGTTGTATATGCAAGGTGAGAGAGGCGGCAGCGCGGTTTCTGGTTCAAACGATTGCTCAGGTTTCGCGGCTGGACGCTCAGCGACAGACTGCTTTGGCGCTGCGAGCAATTCTTGGGTATCCAGCTTGATGCCGTGCTCCGAAATCCAGTCATCATTAAGGTTATCTAGCTGTTCTCGCGTAATTTGCTGTTCCAGATAAATCAGGCTTTGATTTTCAACCTCTCGGCCTGCTAGCTTCCAATAGACTAAAATCGCATTTTGCAGGCGGTTGTAGCCCTGTTCTTCATTTAAGTTTTCATGAGTAGAACAGGTGGCGTAGAATGCCCATTTCCCCTCACCAAGCAGCTTATATTCTTGCACTAATCGGTTATTGTGAAAGTGGTAGTAGTAACCTTCGGTAGGCAGGCCTAAACGCTCCCCTAACTGCACAGATGGAACCACTGGGATAAAGGCTTCTTGAACCACACCAGAGCCTATTGGGTTCACTTGAACATTGTCAGGTAGGCTGATACCCATGGAATAATCAGCCACTTTAACCACTAATTTCTTCGGCTCATCAAAGGCCGTGTGAGCAATGTATTTGGTGCCGTTCTCTGTGGTTTCTTTTTGCCAGCGAGCAATCATCGCCTCTTGCTTGGTCTTAGCCAGTTGAAACGCGCAGCCCACACTCTTTTTAAACGTGTCATCGGAGCAAGCGATTTCAAAACAATATTCGTATTTAAGCTTAGGCGGCGCATCAGAAGTGTCCGGTTTGACCGGCTCTGGAACATAAATGTCATCGATGCTTGGTGCATAGGCAGCGCTACTCGAAACTGCTGACCTACCTGCCGCTCCCCTAGACACGTTAGCTCTAGAGAGGAAAGCATTTTTTGCTTCAGGTAATAAGGCTTGTTGCCCTTCAGTGGTTAAGCGCCATGTTTTGCCTGTTCCATCTCTTTGCATCACAGGCTTTGCAGGCGAATCCGTCAATAGCGCCAATTCACCACTTTTGAGCTTATCTTTAAAGTGAGAGAAATTCATCCCATGCGGGACAACAGTGCCGACTGCCTTTTCAGTTAATCTGTCAATGTCCCCTTCGACTTACGCAAACTCATGCGTCATCAGTTCGGTTAGCCGTATTACTCTATAAGTCACAGTTACATCCATACGTCACTTTTTAATGCGGCGTATTCTACCCAATTAATCAGTAATGCAGGATTTACAACCAGTTATTAAAACTGTGAATGACAAACAATGTGACTTTAATCTACTGAAATGACACCAAAAATAACTAATATATCAGTAAATGCACACGCCAGTGCGCCAATTTGTGATTGTTTCAAACACTATGATGGTGTGGTGAGATGGTTCTTCATATCAGTTTCTATACTGATAATTTCAGTGCGCAGGAAAAATTCAGAACATATATTAAAACAACTAACATAAATAGACGCCTCTTATTTTTCATCATCACTAGACTGCGCGGCAATGAAACAACTTACAAGGATTATAACAAGAACACCTATCCATTCTCATTCCATAGACTTTCCTTAACTTATAAATTATGTTTTGTTCGCTAGAACATACGAAAACGCCATTACTAGAGACAATATCTAGTTAAAAAATATAGACAGACTTCTCATCCATACTAAAAAACACAAATTAAAACCAACCATTACACATATTTATAAAGTTAGAAATCAATATTCCATGTGACTCCAGAAATAAATTAACACAGAAGACAAATAACAGATTTAACATTAAAATAAATATTAAATTTATTATTGACATCATGAGAATAAATTATTAAAGTCTCTCGGGAAAATAAAGCCTTATTTTATACGAGAAAGGTACAATAATGAAAAAGTCGGCTGGAATAATTATTAGAGATAAATCTCTTCTTGTGCTTAGAACAAGAGGAAAAGACATATACTTTGCTCCAGGAGGCAAACCTGAAGTAAATGAAAGTATAGAAGACGCTCTAATTAGGGAGTTAAATGAAGAAATTGGTATAAGTATCTCAAAAAGTAACATATCTCCATATGGTGTTTTTTCTGCTCCTGCTGCTGGAAATGAGGATATAGTTTTAACCATGAGTGTTTTTTGGGTTGATGGGCATTGGGAAAATTTATTTCCATGTAATGAGATCGAAGAACTTTTCTGGGTTAACAGTGAAAATATAAATAAAATAACGTTAAGCTCTATATTTTTAAATGAAGTGTTTTATCCCTTAGTTAATCGTGGCTACATTTCATGAATGATATTAACGCAAAAAGGTACTTAGTACTCTCGGTTTTCATAATGACATTTGTTTTCAATGCTTGGAATGTCTTATTGAACAACTTTATCGTTGAAGTTGGTGGTTTTAACGGTTTTGAAACAGGGGGGCTACATAGTTTACGTGAACTGCCAGGTTTATTGGCCTTTTTGGTAATTTACATAACAATTTACATAAAAGAGCAATCGTTTGCGTTAACTTCTCTAGTTGTTCTGTGCCTTGGAGTCGCCATGACCGGCATGTTTGAAAATGTATGGGGAATCTATCTATCTAGTTTGATAATGTCATTAGGGTTTCATTATTTTGAGACCATCAATCAGTCTTTAACCTACCAAAATGTATCTAAAGAAGAATTACCCACGTTTATGGGAGATGTACTTTCTAAACAGGGGTTAGCCAACTTACTAGCTTATTTTTTTGTATTTAGTTTAGTATCTGTTTTAAGTTACAAGTATACATACCTATCAATTGGAATTTCTGGGTTAGTTTTAGTCCTATTTGTTGTATATAAATTTAGAGGAATAAAACTCATTTCTAGACCAAGCTCAAGGAAGATAGTATTAAAGAAAAACTATACTTTATTCTATATTTTAACATTCTTAAAGGGTGCTAGACGTCAAATATTCATCGTATTCGCAAGCTATATGTTAGTGGAAAAGTTCAACCTATCCGTCAATCAAGTATTATCAATATATATGGCAACATACCTTGTGAATTTTTTATTTGCAAGATTAATTGGGAGGATTGTAAATGTTTTAGGTGAACGAAAATCACTGATACTAGAGTACTCTTCTTTATTAATAATATTCATATCCTATGCTTATGTTGAAAATGTATATATATGTATTGCATTATACATAGCTGACCATTTCTTTTTTAGTATGGGAATTGCTCTTAAGAGCTATCTTAAAAAAATAATTCATGATGAAGATATTTCATCTACAGCATCAATTTCTTTCACTATCAATCATATTGGAGCAGTAATATTACCAGTATTATTGGGAGGCATATGGATATCATCATCCTCATTAGTATTTATTATCGGATCGACCCTTGCATTTATATCTGTAATATTCTCACTACTAATACCATCCAATCCTTATATTGGAAATGAAAGTATATTCAGCGATAAATTGGAATTTAAAAGAGGCTAGTAAATGTCAGTTAAAGAATTAACCATTAATTTAGAAGATTATATTGGTGGCGTAGCAATTTGGCCTGCTTATCCAGCAATATTTTCAACTGTGAAATTTGAAGATGACCCAAATTTGAAACCAGGAATACATGTTCATGCTCGTCATTCTAAAGGAGGAAGAAAGGTCATAGATGATACATTTGACTTGGTTAAAATCGAATCGATAGAACAAAATAAAAATAAATCTATATCCTTAGATTATTCTTCTGCAAAAACATTTTTAATTGCAAATCTTCTTGGTAAAAAAATTTCATCAATAAAATGTGATAGTTGCAAATCAACCATTGAAAATAATATTAGCCAAGTGGTAGGAGAAAATGAAGGCGAGTGTATACAATGTGGTTACTTTTTTAATATAAGTAATGACATTTACTCAACTGAGTTGAAAGAAGTATTTAAGAGCTTAACCTCATTAAATGACTACCCAGATCTTAAAATGAAAACTCGTACACTCGACCTAAATCTAGATAAATATTCTGGAGGAATATCTTTAATGACCTGCTGTCGCGCAATAATATGGATAGGCGAAGCAATAGAAGAAGATGGTATTCACGTACACGGTTATGACAATGAGCGTATAAGATTTGACTCTACAGTTGGTAAAGTAGTTATTAATGGCTTAGAAATTCTACCAGAACATATGAAAATGCTCAGTGTTCAAAGATTTTTAGAATTAAGAGTAGAGACAACATATTGTGATGTTTGTGGTAACCCTCATTTTGATAAAAATGAAAATGCTCTCAAGCCAAACTCTAAAAAGCAATGTACATTATGTAGATCATCATCAACAACTCATTTAGTTATTTCAAACCCCATGATCGACATACTATCAAAGTTAAATGAACAATGCTCTCTACCATCGGAAAATAATGTTATACCCCAAACACTATAGAGGCAATATCATCAATAATTTATATTTCAAATGACTTTGAAGCTTAGTAGTTAGCTTTAACCTACTTTGATAACTGGAAACGTGTTACTTGGCAGTATGATGTGGTTACTAGCAGGCATACCTAGTCGGAATAGGTAATATTCCGAGAAAAAGAAAGCTGTGTTTTCTCTTGTGTAAAAAAGCTCCCAATGTAGTATCAGTAATCTAGAGATAATTACAAGTAAACTTACTCTAAAGGGAAACACAGGATTTTTGGTATATAAATGGCAGTGTTTACCTTAGCAGACACTGCCATTTATTGACTGACTACAACCAATACAAGTTGAGCTTACACCTACTCCACTGTCACAGATTTGGCTAGATTACGCGGCTGATCGACATCCGTACCTTTGATCAAGGCGACATAGTACGAAAGTAGCTGTAATGGCAAGGTATACACAATCGGAGCAATAAAAGGATCGCAATGAGGCACGTTGAGCACCTTCATCGTATCATCACTTTCAAATGACGCTTTTGCATCCGCAAATACGTACATCAGGCCTCCGCGCGCACGCACTTCTTCTACATTGGATTTAAGTTTCTCTAATAACTCATTATTTGGCGCAACGACAATCACTGGCATTTCAGCATCAATCAACGCCAATGGACCGTGCTTAAGCTCACCAGCCGCATACGCTTCTGCATGAATGTAGGAAATCTCTTTGAGCTTTAATGCCCCTTCCATGGCAATCGCCGATTGCTCTCCGCGCCCTAAGAATAAAGAGTGATTTTTATCAGCAAAATCTTCAGCAAGTTCTTCAATGGATTCGGCCATCGACAAGGTTTGCTCTAGTTTTGCTGGCAAAGATTGTAGTGCAGACACCAATTGGGCTTCTTTTTCTGCGCCCAGTCCATTGTGGTGACCAATGGCGCCTGCCAGCATGAGCAAACCTGCCAGTTGCACGGTGAAGGCTTTGGTTGAGGCAACGCCGATTTCAGCGCCCGCCTTCATCATATAGGCCATATCGGATTCACGTACTAATGAAGAGCCGGGTACATTACAAATGGTCAAACTCGCCATGTAACCCATTTCTTTAGCAAGACGCAGCGCTGCAAGTGTATCGGCTGTCTCTCCCGACTGAGAAATGGTCACGAGTAAAGAGTTTTCAAACACATGGGATTTTCGATAGCGAAACTCTGAGGCAATCTCAACATTACATGAAACACCAGCCCATTCCTCAAGCCAATAACGTGCCACAAGACCTGCGTGGTAACTGGTACCACAAGCAATAATTTGTACATGTTTTACTTGGCTTAAAAGCGGATGAGCATTGTCTCCAAATGCTGACGCAACCACCTGACCATTGGCAAGCCGTCCCTCCAAGGTTCGTTGAAGCGCCACTGGCTGCTCATGTATCTCTTTTAACATGTAGTGGCGGTATTTGCCTTTGTCACCCGTGTCATGAGAAACCTCGGTTTCTTTCACTTCACGCGTCACACTTTGACCGTCAGCATTGAATACCTTAACTTCCCGACGGGTGATCTCAGCGACATCGCCTTCTTCGAGGAACATGAAACGGCGTGTTACATTCAATAGAGCCAGTTGATCAGAAGCAAGGAAGTTTTCCCCGACGCCAAAACCAATCACAATCGGACTGCCTGAACGTGCAACCACGATACGAGAAGGATCGTTACGATCCATCGCCACGGTGCCGTAGGCTCCTTCTAACTGAGTTGCGGTTTTTTGTACCGCTTCAACTAACGTTTTTGCGCTACGCAACTCCCACTCAACCAGATGGGCAATCACTTCCGTGTCAGTTTGCGATTCAAAAACATAACCACGCGACTTGAGCAATTCACGCAGTTCCTCGTGATTTTCAATAATGCCATTATGAACCACACTAATATCACCGGACATGTGCGGATGAGCATTAACCTCCGAAGGCTCACCATGTGTCGCCCAGCGAGTGTGAGCGATTCCCGTCCCACCCGAGACTTGAGCATCATCAACCGCATCTGCAAGCTCTTGAACCTTGCCAAGCCTTCTAAGACGAACAAGGTTAGATTGAGCATCAACAATTGCAACACCTGCTGAGTCATAACCTCGATACTCAAGACGACGAAGACCTTCGACTAAAATTTCTGCTACATCTCGTTGTGCGACTGCACCGACGATTCCACACATATTACACTCCACTTAATTCATTCTGATCGCCAACCATTAAGCCAGCTTTAAAACGGTATATTGGGGGAACGGCAAACACGCACTGAGCTCCCCCTGATGTTATGCACAAACGACTTTCACGCCTTGAGATTCAATACTTGCCTTTAACTCAGGCGCTAAGTCTTTGTTGGTAATTAAGATATCAACCACATCCCAAGACAACTCTAGATTCGGAATTTTTCGACCAATCTTTTCAGACTCGACCATGACAATGACTTCTCGGGATACCTCAGCCATTACTTTGCTAAGGCCAACCAACTCATTAAAGGTCGTCGTACCGCGCTCAATATCGACACCATCTGCGCCAATAAACAATTGGTCAAAGTCATATGATCGTAGTACTGACTCAGCGACTTGTCCTTGAAAAGACTCAGAATGTGAATCCCAAGTCCCTCCTGTCATTAACAAGGTTGGCTCGCTTTCTAACTCATTTAGGGCATTCGCCACATGCAATGAATTGGTCATCACAACAAGGCCACGCATTCCATCGAGTTGTTTGATTAGGGAAGCGGTGGTACTGCCACTATCAATGACAATACGATTGTGTTCTCGGATTAACTTTACCGCAGCCAAAGCCAACTCAACCTTACGAACCGAAACTTCAGTGTTGAATTCGTCACTGACCACTTCTTTTGGTAAGGCTATCGCACCACCATAGCGGCGTAGAAGCTGACCATTTTTTTCTAAGGAAGCCAAGTCCTTTCTAATTGTGACTTCAGAGGTTTCAAATTGAGCAGAAAGTTCATCAACGCTGACTTCACCTTGCACATTAACCAGCTGAGAAATGGCGTGTCTTCTTACTTGAGTATTTCGCTTCGACATTTAATTCATGCATAAAAGTTTCAAATCGAAACAAATTATAGTCAAGTCGAAAGAAGTAAGTCTATTTATTTTTTGTTCTAAAATAAAAAATAACGCCAAAAGCTTGTCCTAAGACAATTGTTAAGCAGTGATATTGCAATAAATCAGTGGTAGAATTTGCCACCGAAAAGAAAAAAAATTACAGAATTGAACGTTAGTTTTATCTGCCCGTTCGCATAGATTTGGGGATAATCGGGAATTAAGCCCCATTCCCCCCAAGAGTTTGGTCATAAAATGACTAAACATGTTGAAAGACTTTCAGTTCTGAAGTCGATGATGACATTGATGTTCTCTAAACATATAGAAGGCTCCAAATGCCATGTAGGCACCCTCGACTTCAATAGATCAACGAAATTTAAAATTGTAACTATTATTGACCGGAGAATATCTTCCATGAAAAAGACCAAAATCGTATGTACGATTGGCCCTAAAACTGAATCAGTCGAAAAACTCACTGAGCTAGTCAATGCAGGGATGAATGTCATGCGCCTAAATTTCTCTCACGGAGATTATCAAGAGCATGGCACTCGCATTGAAAACTTCCGCAAAGTAATGGAAAAATCCGGTAAGCAACTGGCCATCTTGCTTGACACCAAAGGACCAGAAATCCGCACGATAAAATTAGAAGGTGGCAACGATGTGGATTTAACCGCAGGCCAAGAGTTCACTTTTACAACGGACACTTCAGTGGTGGGCAACAAACAAAAAGTGGCCGTCACATACTCAGGTTTTGCTGCCGATCTTAATGTGGGCAATACCATCTTGGTCGATGATGGCTTGATCGAAATGGAAGTGGTCGCGACAACTGACACTGAGGTTAAGTGTAAAGTACTTAACAATGGCGCTTTAGGTGAGAACAAAGGTGTTAACTTACCGGGCGTTTCAGTCAACCTGCCAGCACTTTCAGAAAAAGATAAGAACGACCTTAAATTCGGTTGTGAGCAAGGTGTCGATTTCGTGGCGGCTTCATTCATTCGTAAAGCGTCTGATGTGAAAGAGATTCGCGCAGTATTGGCCGAGCATGGCGGAGAAGATATCCACATTATTTCTAAGATTGAAAACCAAGAAGGTGTCGATAACTTTGATGACATCCTTGAACAATCTGATGGCATCATGGTTGCCCGTGGTGATTTGGGCGTTGAGATCCCTGCAGAAGAAGTCATTTTTGCGCAAAAGATGATGATCGAAAAATGTAACCGCGCTCGTAAGATGGTGATCACTGCGACGCAAATGTTGGATTCCATGATCCACAATCCACGTCCAACTCGCGCAGAAGCTGGAGACGTAGCCAATGCGGTAATGGATGGCACTGATGCTGTAATGCTATCTGGTGAAACGGCAAAAGGAAAATACCCTGTTGAAGCGGTAACAATTATGGCTCAAATCGCAAACCGCACTGATGCCGCTCTCAAAGCTGAACTAGGCTCTCGCTTAGACAGCCCTCGCCTTCGTATTACCGAAGCCGTATGTAAAGGCGCAGTAGATACCGCAGAGAAGCTTGCCGCGCCACTCATTGTGGTTGCAACAGAAGGGGGCAAATCCGCCCGTTCAGTTCGTAAGTACTTTCCAACAGCCAATATTTTAGCCTTAACCAATAACCCTAAGACTGCCGCTCAATTAGTGTTAACTAAAGGTGTGCAACCTATCTTGGTTGATTCAATTAGCAGCACTGACGCTTTCTATATTTTGGGTAAAGAGCTGGCTCTTGAGTCAGGTCTCGGTAACAAAGGGGACATAGTGGTCATGGTCTCAGGTGCTTTAGTCGCATCTGGCACAACAAATACGGCCTCAGTGCACGTTTTGTAATGATTAACTTCATACTTATTATCGTTAAAAGAGGGCTCTAGCCCTCTTTTTTATTCCCCGCTCTTGTTCCTCTAATCAGTACGCTGTATTATCGCGCGAAGTATTGCATGCTGTTAAATTTATTATATTTTTCATAGTGTTGTATCTATGTACATAAGGATAGGAACGTGTCTAGCCCAACCTTGACTGATAAAGTCTCGAAAAT
This sequence comes from Vibrio zhanjiangensis, assembly GCF_030161235.1. Classification (GTDB taxonomy): domain Bacteria; phylum Pseudomonadota; class Gammaproteobacteria; order Enterobacterales; family Vibrionaceae; genus Vibrio; species Vibrio zhanjiangensis. The sequence continues at coordinate 16,529 of NZ_BSPW01000047.1, forward strand.
GATCTATCAAGACATTTTGAGCGGAGAATTCAAACCCTGTCAAAAACTGGTAGTTGCCGATCTAAAGCGCCGATATGATGTTGGCGCTTCACCGATTAGAGAAGCATTGGTTCAGCTTTCATGGACCAAATACGTGAGCATTGAACCCCAAAAAGGCTGCTGGGTTTCCCCTGTGTGTATTGATGAACTCGCGGACCTCTACGATAGCCTGCGCACCATAGCATCGGTGCTACTCAAAAAATCCATTCGCTTAGGTGGGGAAGAGTGGGAGCTGGATGTTCTGACCTCTTATCACAAGCTATCGCGTATTAGCTTAAATGATGAAAATTTTGATTGGCAGCGATGGGAAGAGCGTCAGCATCAATTCCATATTGCTTTGTTGGAAGGCTCAAAATCTCCTAACATGTTTGGTTTTTTCCACGATTTAATCAATCAAATCAAACGTTATCGTTATTTTGCTCGCAATAACGGTCTTGATACTCGTCAGCTCGAAATCAACGAATATGAAAAAATTCTTGATCTCGTTATGGCAAAAGAAACGGAACAGGCAGCGGAGTATTTCGATCGCCACCTATACCGTTCAATGGAGCAAATCCAAACGACCATTGAGAACGCCGCCTAGTGACTCAGTGCGCCTTAATCCAGCTTGTAGATCACATCCACGCGATCACGAATCACAATGGTAGAGTCTTGATAAGTATTGGATTCAGCTCTGCTGTCCATCGCCATAGAACGCATCAATACAGGCTGGTTGTTCGGCACATTATAGTCAATACGCCAAACCCCCTTGACCGTTTTACCAAAACCGGATGCGAGTGACTTCGCTTTCGCATTGGCATCTTTGATTGCTGCCTGCCTTGCCTGTTCTTGATATTTCGCCTGCTCTTTTACTTTGAGCTGTACATTTTGAACCTGATTAATGCCTGAGCTCAAAGCAATATCGAGATATTGATTGAGATCCGCCAATTCATTAACGGTTACGTTAACGGTACGAGAAGCTTGATAACCGACCAATTCAGGCTGACCACTTTTGGGATAATGATATTGAGGTGCAATATAAAGGTTAGAACTGCTGACATTGTCATCATCAACCCCTTGGTCCTTCAACTGAGCCAAAAAGTCAGTCACGACTTTATCAACGGTTTGCTTAGCCTGCTCCGCCGTCATAGTTGTTTCCACAATACGCGCGGTAAACTCCGCCATATCTGGCGTCGCCGTGACCTCACCATAACCTGTAGTTTGCAAATGGGGAAAGTCCGGCGAATTTGCATAAACACCTAGACTGACAAGATATGAAGTAACGACAAGCAGACGAGAGATCATCTTCATTATTATTTTCCTTAATTAACTCGTTTCATACAACATCATAGCGTGTAGATATGAGTTGGGGAGCCCTATCTCAGGTTCTGACAAAACTTTGACTCAATACTCTAACTCGGGTTGGTCAACTTATTAGTCTGACAAATCATGGTCAGCCTTGTGATCACCAAGCGATTCTGTCGTACCTTAATTACCAAGCGACTTTGTCATTACGTTAACT
>NZ_BSPW01000048.1 GCF_030161235.1 Vibrio zhanjiangensis
GGATCAAGTGATCGGAATAAACCGAAACGAGCGATCGCAATCACCGAAATACGCAATCAATCACAAGTAATGCCGTTTTATTCATTTTTCATTTCCTGTTGCTTTAACTTTTGGTTCAGAAAAATTATGAGCAACTTGCTGTACTCTTTTTAGAGGCTAAAATGACATAAAAGATGCTAAAATCGACAAATACAGAGCATGACAAAAATATCCATTGGAATTTGTGAGTACCCGTCAGTATTAAAGTCTGCGGTTTATGGCCTTGAAGAATTGTTTTTACTTGCAAGCAGAGTTTGCCGAGAGCAAGGTATTGATATTTTATTTGAGCCAATCATTATTCCACATACTGATCTGATAGAAGATTGTTTTACAGTTGTTATATTACCGCCAGCTTCAATTAATGATTATTACTTAGCCCCTGAAGACAAATTTATTGAATGGCTTAGAGAGCAGTATTCCAAAGGTGCAGTTCTATCATCTGCTTGTGCGGGGGGATTTATTTTGGCTGCAACTAACTTACTTGGTAACAGAGAAGTGACAACCCATTGGGCGTTAGCAGAAACATTTGTCAGAATGTTTAAGGAGATTCCTCTTAACAGCAATAAGATATTGATCGATCACGGTGACATAGTTACGGCGGGAGGTATGATGTCGTGGCTGGATCTCGGGTTTGAATTGATCTCTAAATACTCGTCTCCTCGGGTTGTTCGCCAACTTGGTAAAACACTTGTTATCGATACTTCGCAGAGAGAACAGAGTTATTATCAACAATTCAAACCATCGTTCGCTCATGGTGATTTGGTGATTGTTTCGGTTCAACAAACAATGCATCAAAGTTATACGGAACTAATATCAATACATCAGTTAGCTAAGCAAGTAAACCTTACTGAGCGTACTATGCAAAGACGATTCCTAAAGGCCACGGGTTACAACCCAAATCAGTATTTGCAACGTCTCAGAGTACAAAACGCATGTGACTATCTGGAAAGTACAAAGCGTTCATTTGAATGGATAGCTAACCAAGTCGGTTACGAAGATATCAGTGCATGCCGAAAGGTCTTTATCAATATTGTTGGATTAACTCCACGAGAATTCCGAAAGAGATTTTCCTGACTCAGATTCTGGCTGAATCAAATCGTACCCCATTTTTGTTTTATACCAAATACTATGTGTGATTTTGACTTGTGAGTGGTTGTATTAGTTGTAGTGCTGACTATCTTTAATTTACTAAAATTGGCGTAATTTTATGAGCTTTTCAATACTTTTCTCATCTCACATGAATTAGTTATGAGTCTACTCGTAACACGAAAATGTCCATATTGCTCGCGGACGTAGGGGACTAAAAGCGTCACTTCGAGCGTTTAAGCAGTCAAAATAATTATTTGGTGACTAATGTATAAAAATGCCTTGTCAAAGATTATAACTGACTGAAACTATTGGTATCATCACCCTTATTTTTGTCTTTTTTGGTGTGTGCCCTGAACTTATCTAACCTCAACCGGCAAAGAGCAAGGTTTTTGGAAATGCGTATATGATGCGACTCGCTACTAGTTTACTTTTACTGTCTTCAAACGCGTTCGCAGACGTGCAAACTTCATACGACGCCCTAAACGCCAAGTTTTCCGAGTGTTCCGCCATTCACCCAATCAGCGGTGACATACGTGATGAGTGGCTTGAAAGCCAACCTGAACCCGTTGTCAAAACGATGCTGTTAACACTAAAACGCCGAGCTTTTCAGCAATGTATAGCGGCAGCCGACAGGGAGCATTTGTATCAATCTTTCCTTGTTTATATCAACACAGGAAACAGAGAACCGTTGGATATATACCTTTCATTAAGAGAAAATGATCTATTGAAGAATCAAAAACAGTTTATAGACTCTGAATTTCTAGAAAACGCAGACAGATTAGCCAAACTGAGCGTATTTTCAGTCAACTTCGATACCTTGCAAGCGTACGAAGAATTTAAAAAGCAATCTAATCATTAGCCGTATACAAAACAAGCAGTTTACAAGGCTAGTTAAAGAGTTAGGCTTACCGAATATCTGCTCGGAGTGAGCTGAATACTAATAAACGCTTTAGCCAAGGTACGCAAAAAGCCGGTGTGTTCTTTTATCACTCGTTTAACCTGCTATTTTTCGCCGGTTAAGCTAGGCATTACAACGAAAAATCATTACATCGACCCACTCACACTCATAACAAACAAGGAATGAAGAGTATGACAAAGTTTATCGCCATTGCATTCTTAGCAACGGTTGGTGTTTATGAATTATTTGCAGGTGACTTTATCACAGGTCTGCCCATGATCGCTTTTGCTGTTGTTTTCGCGGTGGTGGAAACCTCTGAAGGAAAGCCGTCAGATTCTGTTATGCACAACGATTCGTCGGGCGGGGATAGTGGTGGGGGGGATTAAACAAATATTATAGTCCTTTGGTATGTCCGAAATAATAAGCAAAATATGAGTAGGAAAGGAAGTTGCTGGTATAATACCTGTGTTGAAAGCCTCTTCCATTCGATGGAAGTTAAAGCGAACCAATATAAGATCGCTTATTACGATGTCCAATCTTGCTGGAGCAGATCAGAAGGAAAATATGACCGTTTTAAAAATTCTAACGACACCAGATCCAAGGCTTAAGGTTAAAGCGCAAAAGGTAAAGGATCTCTCGAAGGTACAAACATTAATTGACGATATGTTGGAAACATTATATTCGACCGACAATGGTATCGGCTTAGCGGCAACTCAAGTTGGCCGTAAAGAGGCTGTTGTCGTTATCGACCTCTCGGAAAGTAGAGATGAACCGTTAATTCTAGTTAACCCTGAGGTGGTTAGTGGATCAAATAAAGCATTAGGACAAGAAGGCTGCTTATCAGTTCCTGATTATTATGCAGACGTAGAGCGCTTTACTTCCGTTGTCGTGTCTGCTTTAGATCGAGATGGTAAGCCAATCACCATAAAAAGCGATGATTTCTTAGCTATTGTTATGCAACACGAAATAGACCATCTGTCAGGCAATTTATTTATTGACTACCTTTCACCACTTAAGCGTAAAATGGCAATGAAAAAGGTTAAAAAACATGTTAAAGCGTACTCTTAGCCCCATTCATATAAATAAAAATTAAACGTCGTAAAACAAGCCGCTCACTGAGGTGAAAAAAGGTCTTACAAACACACAACCATGTGTGGTCACAAGCCCTCAAAATGGTATAAAGCACAATAATCAAGAGGCTAACATGGTTTATCAGCCTCTATTTTTAGCGGTAGCTCAGAGCGTTAGAACCGCCAAATGATTATGGCTATTTAAGGCTTCTTTGCCTTTGTACCAGCCATTTATCCAAATGATTGGCAAACTGCTGCCTATCAGCTTGACTTAACGGTGCAGGGCCGCCAGTCTGCACACCGCTGCTGCGCATGGTTTCCATAAAATCACGAATATTGAGCCGCGACTTGATATTCTCTTGTGTAAACAGCTCGCCGCGAGAGCTAAGCGCATGACCGCCTTTAGTAATGATTTCATCGGCCAAAGGGATATCACTGGTGATCACTAAATCACCTTGCTCGCAGCGCTTTACGATTTCATTATCTGCTACATCAAACCCTGACTGCACTTGCAGCATGGTCACCTTTGGTGAAGCTGGAGTACGAATAAACTGATTCGCCACCAAAGTGACCTCAACGCCTGTGCGCTCTGAGGCTCGAAACAACACATCTCGAATCACGACAGGGCATGCATCAGCGTCAACCCAAATTTTCATTAGTTCACTTTCCTACGATCTTGAATAGCAACATTAAACCTTAAAAGCCATGCTCAATCCATATTCATGGCTACTAATATCATTTATAATATTGATGAATAGTTAAAGCCCAATTAAAAACCAAAGATAACATAGGTAAAAGACATGTTATCGCATTTCCCCTCTTGGCTATGCACTTGTGTAACCGCCCCTAAAAACCAACAAAAACCCTGCAAAAGACACACCTTGACTTATCAAAACAACAACAAATTTAACAATTAAATCAATAATAAAGGCGCGACGTTATAAGGGAACTAGCATATATTGATTGTTTATCCACTCTCATCTACCAAGCTCCACCAGAATCACATTGTAGGTAAAAATGAATATTTGTTGATTTATTATTCAATTAATAATTTGGTCATATAATATATAACTAAAATGAATGATATGACATTAATGGTGTTGTTTTAACCAAAAAGGCCATTTTATGTAAAAATACCATTAAAAATAACAATAAAATCAGCCAAAAATGTTGCACATAAGTTAAAAATAATGCAATTTAAGTGATCTTTATCACATCTATATATCTAACAATAACTTTTACGTTCGTATTTTGCGCTTCGCCTGATACCCTCCTGAACACCTTGAAGTGAGCTCAAGGTGAATAACTATAAGGAGTGTTCACGATGAATACCAAGAAACCTATGTCGCTGACCAGCCGTGTTATCTTAGGCATGGTAGCGGGTATCTTGACAGGATTTGCAATTCGCAGCCTTTTTGCCGACAACGGATTTGTCGACACATACATAGTCAACGGACTGTTTGACGTTGGTGGCCAAATTTTTGTCGCCAGTTTAAAAATGCTTGTTGTCCCATTAGTCTTTGTTTCACTAGTTTGCGGGACAAGTTCATTAAAAGATCTTTCAACGTTAGGCCGAATGGGTGGTAAAACGCTCGCGTTTTATATTGCGACCACCACGATCGCGATCACCTTCGCTCTTATCATGGGCAGCGTTTTCCAGCCAGGCGCTGGTGCCGATCTTACCGCAGCAAGCTCATTTAAATCAGCCGATGCCCCGTCTTTGGGACAAGTCATTGTAGACATGTTCCCAACCAACCCAATTAGCTCGATGGCTCAAGGTAAAACGCTGCAAATTATTGTCTTTGCCGTATTATTTGGTATTGCGATCAGCGCTGCTGGCAAGCCAGGCGAACGAATTGCGGCTGCCTTTGCAGACCTTAACGAAGTCATCATGAAGCTTGTTGCTTTGCTAATGAATTTAGCGCCTTATGGTGTGTTCTTCCTGATGGCCAAACTGTTTACCGGTTTAGGTCTAAGTGCCATCATGAATCTGGCTGAGTACTTCCTAGTTCTAACCGGTACCTTGATTCTACACGGCCTAGTTACCTATAGTGTGATGTTAAAAGGCTTTACTGGTCTTAGCCCTATTACCTTCTTGAAGAAAATGGAAGATGCGATCATGTTCGCTTTTTCTACCGCGTCTTCAAATGCAACGATTCCTGTATCGATGGAAACGGCGAAAAACCGTATGGGTGTCGACAACCGCATTTCCTCGTTCACTATCCCTCTAGGTGCGACAGTGAACATGGATGGTACAGCCATCATGCAGGGTGTGGCGACTGCATTTATTGCTCAAGCGTTCAATATTGATCTGACCATGGGTGATTACCTGATGGTGATCCTGACCGCGACTTTGGCTTCGATCGGTACCGCTGGTGTACCAGGCGTTGGTCTGGTGATGCTTGCCATGGTACTAAACCAAGTTGGGCTACCTCTGGAAGGCATCGCATTGATCATGGGTGTTGACCGCTTGCTTGATATGATCAGAACCGCGGTTAATATCACAGGTGATAACGCAGTCACTGTGATTGTTGCCAAGTCTGAAGGTGCGCTTGATGAGGCTCGTTTTAATGACCCTCTAGCGGGTGAAAAAGAAGAGAAAGTCAGCCTAAAACGCACTGAAGCCTAAACGAAGAAGCGCTTACCCTACGCAATCGTCTTCATGAGTCAATAGGTTTCATTCATCCCTATCTTAAAGCCTCGAAATAAACGTTTCGGGGCTTTTTCTTTATTATCAATTTACTAGATTTAGACCGATTCACTGACAAACAAAAAACACCTTAATCCCCTCCCTCTCTTCTCTATTTACACTATTATTAATAATGTCATTATTGCTACTCAAAGCCGTCTCGGAGGGATATACCATGTTCAATAAATCTAAACTTTCAGTGATTGTTGCCCTATCCCTCTCACCAATATCATTAACGACTATGGCTGAACAGCCTTCTTACGACATGGGTCAGAGAATGTTCGAAGCACAAAATACATGCATCGTTCGCTTTGATGATTCAATCAGTAAGTTTGATGTCGAAGGTGTGGCCAGAGGCATGCTTGCTTCGGCAAATGCAAAGGCTAAGCATATCTACAGTCATAGTATCAAAGGGTTTGCCGTAAATATGCCTTGCCCTCAAGCTGAAAACGCCTTTGGTAACAATGCGTCAATTGCAAGCTTTGAACAAGACAGGCTGGTGTTTGCCGTTGCCCCTCCTCCTGGCAAGGGGAAAAATCAAGACGGAGATACTAGTGAACCACCCGCAAGCCAAAGCACCCCATGGGGCATTACTCGAGTCGGGGGACCTTTTGATGGTTCTGGACTGACCGCTTGGGTCATCGATACCGGTATTGACCTTAACCATCCCGATCTCGTGGTGGATTCCTCACGAGGATTCAGTGCGTTTTCAAATGGTCCAGACGCCAGTCCAGACGATAAACACGGCCATGGTACCCATGTTGCAGGAACCATTGCAGCAATCAATAACGATATAGATGTGGTGGGCGTTGCTGCCGGTGCTACTGTGATACCCGTAAAAGTACTCGATAGAAGAGGGTCCGGCACAACTTCTGGCGTCATTGCAGGCATAGATTTTGTGGCAGCGAATGGGGCTGCGGGGGATTGCGCAAATATGAGCCTTGGTGGTGGAAAAAGCGCATCACTTGACGCCGCTGTGCAATCTTTAGCAGCAACTGGGGTAATGGTCTCTCTCGCAGCCGGTAACGAATCCCAGTTTGCAGGTAATGTGTCTCCTGCCGGAGCAAATGGCGCGACTATCTATACCATTTCGGCAACAGATGTGAATGATAACTTCGCCTATTTCTCCAATTATGGAAATCCCCCCGTTGACTATGCCGCCCCCGGCGTTGCGATTCTTTCGCTAAAAGTGGGGGGCGGGACCACAACCGCAAGCGGCACATCAATGGCGGCACCGCATGCGTGCGGTGTGTTGCTAAGTGGCAGCCACACGAGTAGTGGCACAGCAAAGGGAGACCCTGACGCATCGCCAGACCCGATTATTCATTTATGAGAAATGATCCAAAGCCTTTGTCTCGCCAAAGGCTTATTTCTCCTTAGCTGAAGCAATAAATTATTTATCCTCACTCCCGCTTGCAAGTTAGCGAAAACATGCCTTTAATTTTATTAAGTTACTAATAACTTTGTTTGGCTAGAACACAGGATAAGCCCAACAAAAGTTCAACCCAATATGCACGCTAGGCGAGTCTATATTTACTGAGACTCTCAACACTCTATGCTCCGTGGCTTAATCACGGTGTCAAAAACCTAGATTTGGAATGCGCAACTATGACTCTGCCTAAAGCCAAAAAAAAGACGGTTTCTATTCGGGTAACCATTGGTTCACTCTCATTGATAGTCACAGCACTTACCGCTGCACTGGCATTGTCTATTCACTATCACTTTATCTATACCACGCTCGAAAACCATCAACTTGGGCAGTTTGATACGGTCGCAAAGAAAGTCAGTACGAGTATGAAAGACACTGATGCTCGTATGCGTCAAATCGTTTCGACGCTCGCACAAGTAACTCAACCATCACCAGACAGTAGTAAGTGGTTACCTGCATTTCTGACGGTACTTGAGGCGACTCCTGAACTGTATAGTGTGTATTTTGGTGCTTCAAATGATGATTTTTATCAAGTCATTAACCTAAATGTCGAAAAAACGTTGCGACAAAGCGTGGGGGCACAGCCAGATGACCGATGGTTATTGATCAACATCTCACAAGCAAAAGACGGTCAACGGAAAAAAACACTTTCCTTCCTAAATAGCAGCTTACAAGTACGCTCAACCGAGCAGGTTGAAAGTCGTTATTTTCCCTCTCTGAGGCCTTGGTACAAAGCGGCGCTGTCAGGTGGCGTCATCAAAACCGAGCCGTATCTTTTCAATAATATTGCCGTTTCAGGGCAAACTTACGCAACTCAAAATGACTCAGGTACCGCAGTGATAGGGGTTGATGTTTTGCTATCCACCCTTTCAACTCTTCTTAATCAAGCATTTGAAGGGCAGCTGAGTGAAGCCTATGTATTCAGACAAACTGGCGAGCTTCTCGCAGACACCGATTCCACTTATCATGACCAGCCTTTACCTACTCTCCCCTCTTTTGCAATGACAGAAGATGAAAAACAATTGGTCAAAAACGCCAGTCCATTACGCATATCAAATCAAAGAAATTGGGCGCCTATGGATTACAGCGTCCTTGGTGGGCCAAGAGGCTATGCCATCGATATGATGAAAATGATCACTCAACTCACTGGTATCGAATGGAAATACAGCAATGGTTTGGACTGGAGTGAGCTCACAAACCAGTTTAAGAACAACAAGCTCGATGTACTTCATTCTCTTCAATCTCACAATAAGGGTTATGTCCAAGGCGCCTTCAGTGAGCCCCTCTTTGCCCTACCTTTTGGCCTTCTTGTTTCAGATTCGTATTCTGATATTAACGATCTCACCAGCCTTAACGGGAAGAAACTCGCGATTTTATCAGGACGCTCCATCATAACGACTTTGAAACAAAGCTATCCCGAGATAGATATCGTTGAAGTCAATGATTTTTTGCAAGGCATAACCTTGTTTAAAGCTGGAGAGGTAAGCGGTATTATCGACACAATTGCGACACTGCAATTTGCCAAGAGCCAATATTTCACACAGGATGTAAGCATTGTCGACAAGATTGCGCCATTCAACGAAGGGGCAGATAACCAGTTTAGCCTTGTGCTCAATGAAAAATACGCGTCACTATTGCCGCTCATCAATCGGGCAATTGCTGTTATTAACGACAACCAACAAACTTTCTTAAGAAATAAATGGCTAAATAGTTCTGAGGCAACACAATACCGCGTCATCCCTCACGCCATATTTTACGACTTGATGGATTCGCCCTCTCAACAAGGTGCCTTGATGAATGCCGAAACCAAATCCGGCCAGACTTACGTATTTTTGCAACCTGTTGGGGTATCCACACCAAGTGAATTCTTAGCGATTACTTTACCAGTGTCCGTTCTACGAGGTCAGGTGTTAGAACAGGTCCTATATGCTACGGGGTTATCTGCCATCATTATGCTTCCTATGCTTTGGATAGCTTGGGTTTCAGGAGCTCCCATTATTCAGGCTATTCGCGCACTTCGAAAAGAAACCAAAAAAATTCAGGTCCGTAACTATGATCAGCTTGAGCCTGTGAGCAGCCGGATATTTGAAATATCACAACTTTCGGATTCAATCCAAGAGATGGCGAGTCAGTTGCAAGCCCATGAAAAACAGCAAGAAGCTTTATTAGATTCGATAATCCAGCTCATCGCTCAAGCCATCGATGAAAAATCACCTTACACCGCAGGACATTGTAATCGAGTCCCCGTGATTGCCATGATGCTCGCAGAAGCCGCAGAGTCATCAACCGACGAGCCATTTAAAACATTCAAATTCAACAATGAACGGGAAAAAAGAGAGTTCCGTATGGCGGCTTGGCTTCATGACTGCGGAAAAATAACCGTACCAGAATTTATTGTCGACAAAGGCACCAAACTCGAAGCCAACTACAATCGCCTGCATGAGATTCGGATGCGCTTTGAGGTTTTGTGGCGTGACATTGAACTGGATGGCTATGAAAGAAAACATAGTGGTGAGCCAGAGAATCAAATTCAGCAATGGGTAGAAGAGCAGCAACACCGTCTACAAGAAGAATTCGCCTTTATCGCTTCACTCAATACAGGGGATCGAGTCGTCACAGATGAAGATATCACTCGTATAAAGAGTATTGGCGAGCAGACTTGGACTCGACATTTTGATGATACTTTAGGACTGTCTCCTATAGAGAAAGATCGCCATACACCTACTGATACCACACAAACTTTACTCAAAGATTTGCCCGAGCACAAAATACCCCGATATCGAGATCCATGCTACGACTATGGCATTACTATGCCAGCACCTGAGTACCTAAGCGACTTAGGAGAAGTGTACAACCTTTCAATTGCGCGTGGCACACTCACCAAGGAAGATCGCTACAGAATCAACGAACACATGGTCAGCGGAATCAAAATGCTAGAAAGCCTGCCCTTCCCTGATGATTTGAAACAAGTGCCTCGATTTGCGACAACACACCATGAAACACTGACCGGTAGCGGCTACCCTCGCCAATTGAGCGAAGAAGATCTATCCACAAAAGAGCGGATTCTGGCTATTGCCGATATTTTTGAAGCCTTAACCGCCGCCGATAGGCCTTATAAAAAAGCGTTTAAGCTCAGTAAAGCGTTGACGATAATGGAAGATATGGCGGCCAACAAACACATAGATGCAGAGCTTTTTGCTTTATTTATCAAAAATGGCATTCACCTGACCTATGCAAAACGCTTCTTGAACCAAGAACAAATAGATGTTGGCACTCAAGTGTAATGGCTATATTTAAGTTCGTTGCAATAGGATGATTGCTTTTACCGTCAATACCTAACTAAGGCTGACGACTTTCGAGTTGTATTATGCGCTTATCCATTTCTTTTATTGATTCAAGAAGCACAGGAATCATACCTCGATAGTCCACCTTTAGATAACCCGATTCTGCATCTGTATGAGTAAGATCGGGATACACTCGCTGTACTTCTTGAGCAATTAGACCAAACTCTAGTCTATCATATTGATTAATATAGTTATATTTATAGCCGTTTAAGGTTTTTATTTCGTCTAACGTCCCACTCATTTTCTGAATATTTTCTTTCAAATGAACATCACTAAAGCGAAGAAAAACATGGTCAATGAGACTGTGATAAGAACGTTTGCCCGGCGCGAAATAAGAGCGAGAACCATCGGTCACATAAAACACTTTCCATGTAGAAAAGTGTCCTTCTGCTGGTTGCGGCACGGTTCCCTCAGGGCAGAAGTTGGCAAGTGATTGGTAAGTACTTTGAGAGACAGGCACATACTTAAAATAACTGTTTCCGTATGTGTTTTCATGTGTTATCACCGGCCAATCGAAAACCTGATCATTGTCAGACCATTCCCATTCATCTTTTTGTTGATCGTAACAAAAGATACTAAACTCTTGCGCAGCCACAGGGAAAGAGGCTAAAGCTAAACTCACATACAGCAGAATCTTATTGTGTTTCATTTTATTTGACCCTTAATGTTTAAAAATTGGCCAGAGTATCTTTTAGCAACAAAAATGAAACAAGGTGCACTGGTTAAAAATTGATCTCAGTTCAAATATTAAACCGTTTTCTTGATCTAACTCTCACACAATTTTTCTATCTTTTAAAATCAATAAGTTAAAAACAAGTATAATTCACCCATATCAAACCTAACTCACATTCCTAAGTGAAAAACCTCTTTAGAATGGCGCCACTATTCTAACTACCGTCTTTCAAGGAGTGAAAGTATGCTTGTGCCGTGGTCGGTATTTATCGCGCTTTTGTTTTTCTCTTTTAGCTCTTTCGCAGCTATGAACACGCATGACGCGTTACCGTTAACACAATCTTATGTTGGCTATGCCGCCTTAGCCATTTTTGCTTGTGCTTATACCTTAGTGATGCTTGAAGAGTATCTTTCGTTGAAAAAGTCCAAGCCTGTTTTACTCGCCGCAGGCCTAATATGGGCGATGCTGGGTTATGTATACTCGCAAAATGGATTAATACCGGTCGCACGCGAGGCCATAGAGCATAATCTCCTAGAATATGCTGAACTATTGCTGTTTTTATTGGTAGCCATGACCTATATAAATGCTATGGAGGAGAGAGGGCTATTTGACGCACTTCAAGCTTGGATGGTGGGTAAAGGCTTTAATTACCGATCGCTATTTTGGCTCACCGGCATACTCTCATTTTTTATCTCTCCCATCGCAGACAACCTAACCACAGCACTGCTAATGTGTGCCGTGGTAATGAAAGTCGGAGGAGGCAACCACAAATTTATTAACCTTGCTTGTATAAATATTGTCGTCGCAGCGAACGCAGGGGGCGCTTTCAGTCCTTTTGGTGATATTACCACCTTAATGGTTTGGCAAGCAGGCCATGTATCCTTTTCTGAGTTTATGCCGCTTTTCATTCCATCGGCCGCAAATTATCTAGTACCCGCTGTTGTAATGTCGATATTTGTTCCACGAGAAAAACCCGATGTTATTCACCAGCACGTTCAACTCAAACGAGGTGCGCTTCGAATTGTCGCGTTATTTATCCTTACGATTGCCACTGCCGTCGCGTTCCACGCTGTGTTGCACTTCCCACCTGTCATAGGCATGATGATGGGGCTAGCCTATTTGCAATTTTTTGGATTTTTCTTACGCAAAACACTCAAGTCATCACTAGAGAAAAAAGTCGCTATCGCTAAGGCTAACGGCGATGAAAGTACATTAAAACGTCTAGGCTCTGTTGTGCCCTTTGATGTATTCCGCCGAATATCCCATGCAGAGTGGGATACACTCTTGTTCTTTTATGGGGTGGTCATGTGCGTGGGTGGCTTAAGTTTACTGGGTTATCTGGGCGTTATTTCTGAAGTCATGTATTCGCAGTGGAACCCGATTTCAGCCAATATTATGGTCGGCATTCTATCGGCGATTGTCGATAACATACCGGTAATGTTTGCCGTCCTAACCATGGAACCTTCGATGTCTACGGGGAACTGGTTGCTGGTGACACTCACAGCAGGTGTCGGTGGTAGCTTATTATCGATAGGGTCTGCTGCGGGCGTTGCGCTCATGGGGGCCGCACATGGCAAATACACCTTCTTTGGCCATCTCAAGTGGGCACCGGTTATCGCTATTGGCTACGCTGCAAGTATAGGGCTGCATCTGGTACTCAATTCATCCATGTTCTAGAACCATTCGGGCAGCCTAGCGCTGCCCGAATGATTTAGCTTCCTAATCAAGGCGCCTCTGCCAAACACTCGATAGCTGATATTTGGCACAAATACTACAAGTCAAAGCTTCATTATTTCCGTGGATACGCATCACAATGTCTTCTCTTTTCTCTAACGAGCTATTTCTCATTGTAATGGTTAGATAGTTGTCATCGACAGAAAATGACTTGATGACATCAGGGGCACCCACTTTACTAATTGTCACTTGCGCATCTTTGAACATCAGGAGATCTTGGCTATATAAATTTTCATACACCCCTTCAAACTCATAGGTTTGCTTATTCAGCATCCTATTTAGATTCTCTTCAAAGCATCCTTGTAACGCCATAGTCAGTAGCACAAAGACGCCCCTATATTCTAACCTCATCAATCAGGTTCCCAATGTTCTAGTTTGAGTAATTCCGCTTTTCTTTCCAAACCACCAGCATACCCCGTCAACTTACCTTTTTTACCTATCACTCTGTGGCAAGGTACTATCACTGAAATGGGGTTTTTGCCATTTGCCAACCCAACCGCTCTCACTGCTTTAGGGTTACCAATCGCCTCAGCCAACTGCTGATAAGTCCACGTTTCCCCGAAAGGAATGGTCATTAAAGCTTGCCATACTTGTTGCTGAAATACAGTCCCTTTGGCCGCAAGTGGGAGATCAAACGTTTTGCTACGTTGGGAAAAATAATCCCGTAACTGTTTGATTGTTAATACAAGTATAGGATGATTTGGTTCCTTTTTACCTAACTCTTTCGGTTGTGTGGTCTGAGTCTCAAACCAAACACCCAGCAGACCAAGATCATTGGCTTGAATAGTCATTTGACCTAATGGAGACTCGAAAGTAGTGTACGACGTATTCATGCATGACTCCAACAATGAAAAGTGGCATAACTCCCCCATGGAGAAACACTATCAGCATTAATTTCTGGAAACTGTTTCAGGACTTTTTTCACCACTAAATCCCCTTCTAAAAAACAATTTGGCTCCGATGCTCCTCTTAATTTTGCATAGTTGACAGTCCACGGACCAATCCCTTTAATTTCCAACCATTGATCACATGTAGATTGAGGATATTCTTGCATATAATTTGCAAACCGAAGCAGTGTTTGTTTACGACTTTGCGGCATACGTAAAAAAGAAAGATCCACTCGACTCACCTCTTGTGGTGTTGGGAAATGCGTTACTTTATGAGGTTGCAAGGTATGTACCAACAAGTTAAGTTGCCCTATTGCCGCTTTTATTGACACTTGTTGGCCCAAAATAGCACGAACGCCTCCTTCCCAAGTGCTCCAAACGCCCGGAATTCGTATTCCACTTAGTTTGACTAATGCAGGGTTCAATTGACGAAAAATACCTTCAATCGTGAGTATGTCGCTATCAAGGTCAAACATTCGTCGCAGTTGATTGACCAAAGTTCTTAGCTGCAGATGGTCGGACAATTCAAACTCAACACGCAATACTCCCGCTTTTAAAAGACGAGCAGAAAAAAAGCCAGACGCATCATTGATGGTTATTTTCCGCTGATAACAATCGTCGCTAACTCGCTCCAAGCCTTCAATTGCTCTTAAACGATAAAACGCCAGCATATGCTGCCAATCCAACGGGCCTTTGTATGTGAGATCAATATAGTTGTGATGGCTTTTTACCGCCCTTTTCTGCTTGCGTACTTGAGTTGGGGTTAACTTGATCACTTGCTTAAAGGCATCATTAAAACGGCGCACGCTGGTAAAGCCACTCGCAAACACAATCTCGGTCACGGACATTGAACTTGAGTGTAACAATTGTTTGGCAAACATCAATTGATGATACAAAGCATACTGTTTTGGTGACATACCAAGGTAACGTTGAAATAGATAGCGTAGATATCTATCACTAATGCCCAATCGCCGGGATAAATCCTCAAGACTATGCGTTTGCAGATCGCCCTGTTCAATCAACTTAGCAGCCCTTAGAAACGTAGTTTCGACCCCTTTCCATGCCCATGAATTTGGCGCACTATCTGGCCTGCAACGCAGACATGGACGATAGCCTGCTTTTAACGCTTGAGCCTTGTCAAAAAAATATTCGACATTTTTCTCACTGGGCAAGTTTGCTGGGCATATGGGACGACAAAAAATACCCGTCGTTTTAACCGCAACATAAAAACGACCATCAAAGCGCGCGTCTCTGGCTTGGCGAGCTTTCTGACATTCTTGTAAGGGTATAATCGGGAGAATATCCATAGCAATTGTTCAATACATCAAATTCTTAGACAAAGTCTATCTTGCCCGATACGGAATACTAGCCATTTTCGGAAACAAATCGAATTTGCTATCAGTTCAAACTCATCTAGAGTTACAATGAAGAATAAAATATATAAAAAAGGAAGTTGGCTATGAACTTACATACATGCACAATCGTGCTAAAAAACAACCATAAATTAACCTATCACAACGTTGAAAAAAGTTTGGAGATGATTGAGGCGCACGGTACCTCAGGCATCAGCAATATCTTGATCGACGCTATTGACGGTAAAACAATCCGCTCTTACTACAACCTTTCAGTAGAAGAATCGATAGAAAGCTTGATGGACTTGTAGTGAAACGCCTTTAAAAGGTAAAATTTTCGCGCTTTTAGTTTGGGGCTCAACTTATTTGTCTAATACATAGACAACAAAACATCCCCCTCCCTCACTAACAACGAGTATGAATACAAGGTGGCTTAGTACGGTAACTAAGCCACCTTTTTAATCACGTCAATCAACAAAATTGCCTAGCGATTAAATATTTCCGGTATTGCCGAGCTGGTGTACGGGACAGATACCCCATAAGCATTCGCTAGTGATACCAGCACTCTTCCAATTGGGCCAACATTGTTCACTATTCTTCCTCCCGATTGAGTCGATAGCTTGGTATTCTTGCCACCAATTAGCATACACGGTAGATCATTTGAGCTATGAGCCTGACCATCATCCATTTCAGAGGTTACGTACAAAATACAGTCATCATATAAATTCAACGTCTTTAGGTACTCTATCAATTTGATAATTTTACTAACATACCACTGCCTATGAGCAATATAGGTAGACTTCAATATTGCAGAACCATAGTGTGATGCGTCATGGGGTGCGATTGAACTCACCGTTTTGACTACCGCAGAGTCATTAGAAGTACCAAATTGTAGAGATACAATACGTGTTTTTTGACACGATAACGCTAATGCTGCATTAGCAACCTGAAGATCAGCCGTTTTATCTCGACCAAAACTAGAACTGCTATAAAGAGAAGTATTGCATACACCAGAGTTGGACAGTGCATTCTCTAATTCCGTCTTCGTCGCAGTTGTAGCTTGAGCATAGCTATCCAGCTTGCCCTGCTCAAGCCCATTCAAGTTGCTGCTGAGCAGGGCAACATCATCAAGGTATGAACCAAGCAAATCCAACTTTCGCTGTTCAGTTGGACTTTCTCCCCCTGACGAGCCAAAAAGCTCTTGGAAGATAGAGTCTGGATTATCATTGTGTTTTTGCGCACTGCCGACCACAGAACGGCTCGTCACTAAGCTGCCATGCCCCCAGTAGTTGGTGTCCACACCTATCCTAACGGCTCGTTTCGGCATTCCTGTTGAATACGCGTTTTCAAAGTGAACATCAATGGAACCTTGCCCATTTTTCTCTTGCCAAACACCGTTATAACCGCCATGACCACTGCCCCCTTCACTGCGACAACCAGAAAAGAAAATAATGTCATCTTTATACGGTTCAAGATCAGCAGTACAAAGGTTCATCTTTAAAGCACCTGAGTTTCCTTCTGGGTGCCACGTTCCCCTTGGATATCCGTCCGAAAAGTTAATAAAGATAAACTTAGTTTGGTTACTCGCACCTGACGCTAAGCTTGGTATGGGTAACGAGCTCAAACCTACAGTAGCCCCAGTATATGCGGCCGATTTTAAGAAGGCTCTTCGAGTAAATTTTGATGATGTTGACATTATCTTAGCCCTCTCTCTCATAAACCACTGTAGATAGTAAAATTGTCTTCATTAAGCCCTTAAATTGCTCAAATGAAGCATATTCAGGGTATAGCGGTGAAAAACGACTGGATGCCTCTCCAAGTGTGTAGGATAGATAGTTTTTCACAAAGGCGGTTCGAGCCTCTTGACTGTTTGCTAGGTATATAGAAAGGCCCCTCAAGTCATCAAATGAGGAATCTTGACCATCTACATCAACCAAAGTGCCATGCGTTTGCAACAACACATTGGGGTACTGTTCGCCTTCAAGGGACAAATAATCTTCATAGGCTCTGTAGCGTCCAGACTTATCTAACACATCAAATGCAAAGCCAATATCATTCATTTTCTCATGGCACATCCAGCATTCGGTGCTCGGCCCAGTGGCTTTTGTCCAGAAATCTTTGGTCGACGTGTCCTGTTTGATATCGTCAGGCGCCTTACCTGAAGGTAACGATTGCTCCCAACCAAGAAGAGAGTGCTGTACCATTCTACCTCTTGGGATCACTCTGGTTTTATGATCGGTACTGTATGCGACAGCAATGGCTCCTAAACTGAGTAGGCCAGTACCTCTATTTTGAGGAATCAGAGCCTCGCTAAAGCTTGAGCCAAAGTTTCCACTCAATCCATAGTGCTGTGCTAGAGTCTGGTTCACGAAGGTCTTGTTGTGTGATAGCAGGTCGGAAAAGCGTCCCAGTTCTTCGTCGAAAACCGTTGCTCTGATATAAGCTTTAAACTCCTCTACCATAGCCTGCCCCACTTCTTTCGACAAACCATCTCGCTCAACCACAACTCGCTCTTCATCAAACTCCAATGTTTGCATCATAAAGGTCGCGAAGTGTTCATATGCCTGAGGCTCTGTAAGTAAACGATCGATTTGCTGCTCAAGTACATCTGAGGTCAAAAGACTACCATCATTTGCCTTGCTCCAAAGCTGCACATCAGGCAATGAGCCCACTAGGGTATACGACACTAACGTTGCCAATTCATGAGCCGTTAGACTGTAACGCCCCTCTTGGTTCAGCACTCCAGCTTCGCGGCGATAAAGAAATTGAGGCGAGATAAGTAATGATGCTAACTGCTTGGTAATATCTTCCGCGGGATAGAGCAACCTATCTTCATCAGCTAGAGGGCGACGAATCATTCTTTCTAGTATTCGAGCATACCAATTGGTCAAGCAGTTTGCGTCAGCGGCAATGTACTTTTTAACGAATTGCCAAGGTTGTCCATACTGGGCATTATTTTGTGCTGGAGGTTTGTTAACCGACCAGTACTTAGCCTTGTAAACATTGCCTTCATGAACAACATTGCCAGATAGCTTGGTGTACGTTTCCGTTGAGTCCCATTCAGGAATCTCACCTGCACCTTTCTCACATTGACTCACTGCATAAATATCAAGATTCTCTTCTACATAAACCGCTGTATTCAGATAGGCGTTCATTTTATCACTGGTTAGGTACCCAAACTTTCCTGGGTTTCCATATAGCGATCCTTCCGCTTCTCTATCATCAGCAGGCAGCATTTGAAGAGGCACATCAATATTAAATAAATCTCGTACCGTATTGGCATATTCCTGCCTTGTCATCAAACGTAGTTGTCGACGGCCATGAATATCACTTTGTTGCGGATTGGGTAAAGCATCAGACCACAAGTCATCTTCCAAATACCTAGCGAGTGTTTCTTGACATACAGAATCACAAGCTATCTCTTGCCATTCAACCATTTGCTGGATTTTTTTAGCGATTGCATCTGGATTATTGCTATATGCTGAAATCATTCCATTAGTAGGACCTAAAGCAAAATCCCGAGGAGATTGTGAGGATTGCCCTTTATGACATGCCCCGCAACTACTTTCCATACCAACAACTGCATCAAAATACGCTTTGTCTGTATCATACTCAACATATCCCCAACTTACGCTAGCACCTTGGTCTGAGACGACTATGTCTTGGCGTTGGGGAGTAGGAATAGCTGTGCTTGTGTACGGAAAATCGACCGTATAGTTACCTACATTGACCCACTTTTCTGTATGAGAGGCCCAATCTGAATCAATATATATATCTTCTGATTCTTTAGATTTCAGCGCTAACAGTATAGAGCTTGGGGCATTACTAGGTTGTAGAGGTGAATCAATGCTTAACATTCCTTCTTTATTCCCCCCATTACCATCGTCTTTACCATAAGACCAGTCAATGCGTGCGATAGAATCATGCTCAGACAAAGAAAATGAGATCGTGCTTTGAGACGGTTTCATATCACCATGAGCAGGAACCGTTAAGGTATAATCACCCAATTCGAGGTTGTCGATCGTATAACCAGATTGAGACAAAGACATATACAACCTTCTAGACGTTCCTGAGCTATCGCGTAAGGTTGCTTGGATCATTTCTGCAGAGTCATCCATTTCCCCTTGAGAAGGGAATAAATTGATCTGACCTGAGAATGTAGGAGAATACTCTAAACGATAAATCGTATTCCCTGCATCGTCTGAAATAAGGAGGCTATTGTCAGGCATAACCAATAATTCCACAGGTTTACCAGAAATACCCTGAGGCTGCTTCCAACCCGTTATCAAAGCGCGATCAAATAGAGGTTTACCTTCCTTACTTAAAGTCAACATACGCACCTCGTAACCAGCACGTTCTCCATCCCCAGGCCCGTGGGTGGTATAAACAAACGATCGTTCACCATTGTTGGAAGGTGTATTAGTCGGCTGCCAAAACACCAAACCTAATGGCGCTGTTCGCGCTTCTAATTCAAATTCAGGTTTTTGGTAGTTCTCAGGCTTTATATCCTTGATGAGAATATCAGAGTAGACCGCACCTTCAGGTATATAGTCATACCCTCCAGTATGTTTCGCGGTACCATTTTCTTGCTCGGGAGTAATTGAAATCGTATCTTTGCCAGACACATATGGAAATCCAAAGTGAGGCATAACACCACTAGACAAATGCTGCGCGGAGATTTTATTGATTTCACCGGGGAAGTAAGTCGTATGGCCATCGGTATTTTGAGGATTGTTGTCAGTAAACCACAGGTCTCCTAGTACTGGGTCCCAGTCAAAACCAACTGTGTTTCGAATTCCTTGTGCAAGCTGAGCAGTCTCAAACGTGTCCGTATCCACTTTTAAAATTGAACCGTATTTAGGTTCTTCTTTTATGACACATATATTACAAGGTGAACCAATCGAGATATACAGATTATCGTCATTAGAATCAAAAGAATTAAATTTCAGCGTATGCTTTTGGTGCCAATAAAGACCGACTGGATCAGGATAGAGTGGAAAATTCGCATCTCCTGCTGGCAAAGTTAGTACTTGCTCCGCCTCTATAGATTTACCAAGTTTGGTAATTACATTTTCTATGCGGAATACATACATTGATGTTGAAAAATAAAGGGTACCATTGCGATAGGCAACACCATGGGGCTCTAAAAGGTTGTCGGCAACAACTATTGGCTCGCCAGCTTTACCAGAAACATAGTCATATGGGATCGCATATATTTTATTCCCTCGTGCATTATTCTCCTCTGAAATAGCCGAAGAGCCGATGAATAAATACCCATCACCCCAAGCCATCTGCCTAGCTTGAAAAAGTCCGTCAGAAGTGGCCCCCGATTTTCGGACATGACTTTAAGTGATTGATCTGTTTTGATAGTACCCAG
>NZ_BSPW01000049.1 GCF_030161235.1 Vibrio zhanjiangensis
CTGGGTACTATCAAAACAGATCAATCACTTAAAGTCATGTCCGAAAATCGGGGGCCACTTCTCCCATTACACAACGCTTCAAGTTGAGTTATGTGTTTAAGGTACAATGGTTTAGGTTGGGTGTCACCACTTGACGCGGCGTTAGCTCTTAAGGGGATAGAGTGAAGAAATTACCAATTGCATCATTTGGGCTAGGCTTAGCAACTATATTTTTCTCGATGATTGTGGCTTATATCGTCACCGGATCTTTTCTTGGTAAAGTAACGATGATTGAGCTTAAATCATACGGAGGTGTTAATGTTTCTAACTTGGTGAATTGGGAGATTTGGACGTTATTTACATCCCAGTTGGTGCATGCCAAACAATACCATATGTTTTACAACGTCTTATCTCTTGTTGTATTAGGGTGTGCCATAGAGAAACGTATTGGCTGGCTTATGTTTCTCCTGGTTTGGTTTATAGCGGGCGCTTCAGGCACTTTGTATAGTACTCTATTTGTACAAGCACCATGGAATACTGGAACAGGTGGTTCTCAAGCCGTATTGGGTATTGCCGGCTTTGGAATTATTCTAACAACGATTATGCATGATAAACGTAATGTAATTTATGCGTTATTGTTTGCATTAATCCCGGCTTTTTCGCTCGATCTTATTTTTGTTAATTATCCGAAGCCTGGTCATGTTTTAGGCTTGGCTGTCGGTATGGTGCTAGGCGTTTTTTACGTAAATAAGCTAACAAAAAGCTCAAGCAAGGACGCCGCATGCGGCGCCGCTTAGCTTGGCGTTATGTGATAAGGAGGTCACATTGAATATCGAATACAAAGTCAATCAGCAGATTTTGGCTGACGAGTTTATTGAGTTGCTTAAGCGCTCGACGTTAGGAGAGCGTAGACCGATAGAAAATATCAAATGTATCAACGGTATGCTGAACAATAGCAATCTCATAATCACTGCTTGGGATGGGTCCAAACTGGTTGGTATTTCTCGCTCTATTACGGATTTCCATTATTGTTGCTATCTGTCCGACCTAGCGGTTGACGAAGCATATCAAAGATCGGGAATAGGCAAGCAGTTACAAATTCAAACTCAAGCTCAAATAGAGCCTACATGTAAACTGTTTTTAATCGCAGCACCGGCAGCCAATGACTATTATGGGCAAATTGGCTACACCAAAAACGAGCGTTGTTGGGTGCTGGAGTGTGGAAGTGAAATTGTCACATAACAAGGGTTTCAAGAGGACTAAAAACACTAGATCATTTTTTAGTCTTATCAATTTTTAGTTGTTTTGAATATACAGGTATCGAGAAAAATGTCGTTATTCCAGACTCGGTAACTACCATAGGGAAAATGCATTTAACGATAGGCAACTGACCAGCCTGACCATCCCAAATTCGAAGACCACTATTGGCCATCGGGTGTTTGACTATGATGTGAAAATTAAGAGAAATTAACAGTCAAACTGGTCCTGTCGCAAATTACTTATGATGCGATTAGCGATTAGTTTGCCTTTACCGTCTTCAAGCTATTTGATGAATGTAGAAGGTTATCTATGTCAGTATTGAACCTGATTCACTGATGCACCGTCCACATACCAATTTGCACCGGAAACATAGCTAGCCCTCGAGCTAGAGATAAAAACCACCACATTGGCGACTTCTTCAGGAGTCGCCAAACGATTCATCGGGTTTCTCGCCAATACTTTTAAAAACTCATCGGGTTTTTCTTGTTTTACATTTCCCCATAATCCATTTTCAACATAGGTATCACCGGGAGAAACGGTATTTACTCGAATCTCTGGTGCGTGAGTCAAGGCTAATGATTTCATATAGTGTGCCATCGCGGCTTTACCAGCACCGTAGGCTTGGGCATTTTTTTGGCTCAACCCACCTGCCTTTGAGCCAATATATGTAATTACAGGAGTCGGTGAGCAAGTCAATTTATGGATAACGGTCTCTATATTAGATTGAGTGCTGGTAATATCGACTCTGACCACCTCCTCCCATGAATCACTCAATGCACTCACATTGGGCACAAATACATCAATTTCTGGAATCGTGTTGATCCATGCTTCGAACTCATTTCTATCACATACATCAACCACCGCAGCATGCACACTATGGTCGTATTCCCCCAACTCATTCACTGCTCTTTCAATTTTTGTCGCAGTTCGCCCACAAAACCAAACCTCTGCTCCTTCTTGCAGAAAAGCGCGTACTATCGCAAATCCTATCCCTGAAGACCCTCCGGTCACAACAACACGCTTTTTATTTAGTAATAAATCCATTAAGACTTCCCATTAATAACCAATACAATCAGAGATAACGACTTCTCAAATGGGTTTGGAAATGCGCCGCATTGAGGGTTTCGCCTGTTGCTTGTTGGACTAACTCGTCTGTGGTCAACAAACTTCCCTTGCTCCAAATGTTATCGGATAGCCAGCTAAAGATAGGCGTGAGATCGCCCGATTGAATGGCAGCATCCACATCAACACTGTTTTGCATTGAGGCCATAAACTGCGCCGCATACATAGCGCCTAAGGTGTAACTAGTGAAGTAGCCAAAGGCTCCGTCTGTCCAATGGATATCTTGCATACAGCCATTGCGATAGTTACCTTCGGTTGAAAGGCCGAGATAGGTTTGCATTTTATCATTCCAGAGCTCGGGAACGTCTGTGTGTTTAATGTTTCCATTAATTAAGTCACGCTCAATCTCATAACGCAGTATCACGTGAGCTGGGTAGGTGAGTTCATCGGCGTCTACGCGGATAAAATCTTTTTTCACCCGAGTATAGAGCTTGTAAAAGTTCTCTTGCGAGAAAAGCTCAGGGTTATGCCCATCAAAATGTTTTGCGGCATAGTTTGCTAAATGGGCGATAAAGCGGTTACTTCGACCTATTTGCATTTCAAAAAATAATGATTGAGATTCATGAATACCCATTGAGCGCGCTTCACCAGAAGGAAGACCTGATAATGATTTGGGTAGTCCTTGCTCGTAGCGAGCATGGCCAGTTTCATGAATAATCCCCATTAATGATTGAGCGAACTCTTTTTCATCATAGCGGGTTGTAATGCGTACATCGGTTGGTATGCCACCACAAAAAGGGTGCATGCTTTCATCTAAGCGTCCGTGGTTGAAGTCAAATTGCAGCATTTTCATGACTTCTAAACCCAATGCTTTTTGCTTCGCCGCTGAAAATTCACCCTCAGGCACTAGATAACGATCACTGGACTGCTTTTCGATTGCTTGGTTGATAAGATCGGGTAGCCAACTTTTTACATCGGAGAAAAGCGCATCAAGAGAGGCAGAGTTGGTGCCCGGCTCATAGATATCCAACATAGCATCATAAGGCGTGTTACCATTTGCCTCTGCTCGGATCTGCGCTTCTTCTTGAGAAAGTTGAACCACCTCTGCCCAGTTTTTTTCAAATCCTGCCCAGTCATTGTCTTTTCGCTGGGTGCGCCATGCATGTTCACATTTGGAGCCGGCCAGTGATTTTGCTTGTACCAATGCTTCTGGTAGTACATTGGCTTGCTGCCATTCGCGCTTTAGCTCACGTAATGTTGCCTTGTCGGTAACATTGAGAGATTCGCCTTCAGCTTGTTCAAACCATTCTTCTAGCTGCGGTTGGGTATGCAGGTTATGGATATGAACCGAGAGTTCCGCCATGGCTTCAGAGCGAGCTTGGTTGCCACCACTTGGCATCACCGCGGCTTGGTCCCAGCCGCAGATAGCGGCAAGGTGATTGAAATGAGAAATCTTTTTTGAATGCTGTTTTAGCTTTTCGAATGCGCTCATCAGTGGTCTTCCTTAACTATTCATAAGATGAAAAGTGTATCAACCTCGCTAGCGGATACCAAGAGTCATTCCGCGATTAAAGGAATTAATTATTTGTTACCTATCACGTTATTAAATGATCCTATCAAACAGATTGTAAATTTTGGTGTTTTCAATAGGCTTGGTTTGATGATAAAACTAGCACTTGTTATCAATACATCGAAACGATTTCTGAACTGGGGCCTGAATGATCATCAATCTGGAAGCATTTTTAATTGCGATTACTATTTTAACCATCACTCCTGGTCTAGATACGGCGTTAGTGATACGTAATGCTTCTCGAGGTGGTGCAAAAGATGGAATAGCGACAAGTTTTGGTATCTGCGTTGGCCTGTTTGTGCATGCAACTTTGTCTGCGGTGGGGATCTCAGCCATCTTGGCTCAGTCGGCACAATGGTTTGGTATCGTGAAAATGATAGGTGCCGTGTACCTTATCTGGCTTGGGTTCTGTACGCTTAAGGACATTTATAAAGGCAAGTCTAATTCAACCGATTGGGCAACAAACCAAACCCATTACAGTGGAATGCGTTCTATAAGGGAAGGGTTTTTGTCGAATATTCTCAACCCCAAAACGGCGGTATTTTACCTAGCATTTCTGCCTCAATTTATCGATCCTCAGACTTCTGCATTTGCTCAAACCCTGCTGATGGCAAGCATCCATTTTGTGATTGCTATGATTTGGCAAAGTGGCCTAGCACTATCCTTGATCTCGGCGAAGAGCCTGCTGGGTAGCAACGCCTTTCTACGTAGAATGGAGGCCACCACTGGTGCAGTGCTGGTTGGTTTAGGCATTAAGTTGATGATTGAAGCGTGAGTAACGGTGCTTTTATTTCGCTTTTATTGTGCATACCGTTAACTTGCCTTATCAAGTGCATTTGTTACGCCAAAGCGCTGTTTTAAATGGGTGAGAAAAATAGGGTCTTCGCATGTTGCTTTGGCTGGCTCGTCACTGATTTTGGCGACTGCGGCCCCGTTACATTCAGCCATTTTAATCACCATAGACAAGGGCTGATAGCGATTCAGTTCATCTGACCAATCACCCATATCATTGGCGAGGAATGTGCCAATACCAAAGCTAATGGTGGCTCTTTGTGAAAAGTATTCACAGATTTCAAGAGCGCGTTCAAAGTTCAGTCCATCGGTAAATATCAGTGTTTTGGACATGGGGTCGATGCCAAGAGACTGATAATGGTTTAGTATTTTATCGCCCCATGTGAAAGGGTTCCCTGAATCATGACGCACGCCAGCATAAGCCGAGGCACGTTCATAACTAAAGTCTTTTAAGAAGGCATCGATACCTATGGTATCGGTTAGGGCGATACCGAGCGAACCATTAAAAGCTTGGTGCCATGTATCGAGAGCAATTTTTTGCGAGAGAGCGGGGTCGCCAAAACGCTGATGTGCCATAAACCATTCGTGAGCGACCGTCCCTATAGGCTTGAGATCAAAATGCCTCGCGAGATGGTAATTACTGGTTCCAGACATTAAATCAGCCGCGTTTTGCTTAAGAAAATGGATCAGTTCATACTGCACTTTTGAACTGAACCGGCGGCGACTTCCCATCTCAGAAAATTGAAAATTATTAATGCCTCGAGTGGCTAATGCCGCTCGCAAATGAGCAAATTTATCTTCAAGAACATCATAAAATTGTTGGAATGGAATACGATCCCAGCGTTTTTTGTTGCGCACTTCAGAGATGATACTCATTATGAGTGTTTCATAGAGAATCGTCTCGTGCCAGATACCACTTATTGATACTCGCAGTTGCCCATCAAAGACGGTGACAGAGACCTGATGTTTTGGCTTAAACCTAAATTCACCAAGATAGCAAAAGAAGTCCTCATCGAGATAGGGCGCTTGCCGTTTTAAGTAGCGGATGTCTTGCTCGTCAAATTGGTAGCTAGCGAGTTTACATATTTCTTTGGTCACGTCAGTTTGTAAACTTGATAGATTTTCGTCAGAGCGAACAATGAGTTCGTAGCGAACGTGAGTATTTGGATAATATTTTCGGGCAGCGAACATCATATTTATCTTATAGACATCAAGATCTAAAGCGCTTTGGATAATGGTGTCGTTAAACAATGTACTGCCCATGAAGCTTATCCCAAATAAAGAAGTTGTTTCAATTCGCGAACTTTAATAAAAGTGTGCGCAGTTTGTCAAACTTTGTTATTAACTATAGCACCTGTCAATTCTGTATTAATCCACGTAGACAGTTAAAAATATTGATATAAGTAGTAGTAAGGCAAAGGATTTTGACTAGGTTTGTCACTTATTGTTACTTTCTTATTGACCTTGAACCTTTCAATGGTAAGGTACTTTTCAGTTGAGTGATAAGAGAACGCGCAATGATTGTCACTATTGACATGATATGCCTAAGGCTAGGCGAGCATGGGTTAGAGACTCTGTTAATTAAAAGAACCAACCCCGAGCGACCTCAATCTGGTCTTTGGGCGATCCCTGGTGGGTTTGTTTTTGAGCAAGATATGTCTGAGGATGGGGGACAAAAAGCCGATAAAGACTTTGAGGCTGCACGCAAACGTATTTGTCGTCAAAAAATTCATACTTATCCAAATTATATTAGTGAGCCTATGGTGGATGGTAACCCAAAGCGTGATCCGGAAGGGTGGAGTGTTACCATTGCGCATTATGCTTTGGTCAATCAGGCGAATGTTGATCAAATAGACAATTGTGGCCTTGATAGGGAACAACTCAGGTGGTTTCCACTGAAAACAGTGTTAGACAATCAAATGAAACTTGCTTTTGACCATGTTGATTTAATCCAATTGGCATGGAAAAAGCTTCGAGCAGCCATTGAGTATACATCTGTGGCTTTGTTCACCTTAGATAAAGAATTTTTGGTGTCAGATATTATTACTGCTTATGCCAAATTTGGTGTGGAAGTAAACAGAATGACAGTCAAACGGCGTCTTATCGACACGGGCGTGATTGTCAGCGCAAACAAAATCGCTTCTACCAACCGTGGCAAAGGAGGAAAGCCAGCTCAAGTGTATAGCTTAGCGGAAAATAAAGTGATTTATTTTCAAACCTGTCTGCGTTAGCAATGTTTAGGAGTCGGCGATGTTTTTGCAAGTCGTGAATGTAGAAAAAAATAAGACCGCATCGATAGATGTTGATCCTCAAAAAGGATTCAGTGAGCTTTGTCCAAATGAACTTCCTGTTGCTGGGGCTCTCGAAATAGTCAATGAGTTAATTGAAAATCACAGTAAAGCTCAGATTCGTCTCGTGTCGAGAGATATGCATCCTTCAGGTGCCGCTTGGGAAGCCGAACAGCCTGAAAATATGCTCGAGCCAGTGGGACTTCCCGAGGTTGATGTTAAATGGAACCCACATTGTATAGTAGGCACTTTGGGGGCGGAGTTGCTGCCGGGGTTACCCGCGATTCGAGATTACGATTTTCAGATCAATAAGGGTATGGACTGCGATGCGCACCCCTACGGAGCTTTCTACCATGATCAGGCTGAAGCTTTATCTACAGGTGGAATAGAGTATTTGCGTTCAAAAAAGATAGAAACGGTAATTGTTGGCGGCTTAGCTTTAGATTTCTGTGTGAAAAAATCCATTGATCAGCTGTTAGGCGCAGGGTTTAAAGTGATTTTAAATTTGGCCTCGACACGAGCCGTTTTCCCTGAGAATACGGATAACTTGGCAGTGGAACTCAATGACAAGGGAGTGATTGTTGTAAAAAACTCAAACAGCATAGTCAGTGAATAGAGAGCGGTGAAAAATAAACAATGCGAAGCCTAGGCTTCGCATTGTTAGATAGCTATATTGTTAGATAATAGTGTTATCTACTTAAGCGATGGCTTGAGCCTTTGTGGATTTTGCTAATTGATTGAAGTAGAGTTTTGTCTCCTCTGCGACGATATGGCGCAGTGCAAGCAAGCCAACAAGGTTGGGAACAGCCATAAGTCCATTAACTATGTCGGCAATGATCCATATGATATCAAGTTGCAAAAACGCACCAGAGGCCACGAGCGCAACAAAAATCATCTTGTAGGGTAAGACGGCCTTAGTCCCCAAGAGGAAAACGACACAACGTTCACCATAATAATTCCAACCAAGAATCGTGGTAAAGGCAAAGAAGATAAGTCCAGTAGACACGAGTAGAGGCCCAAGTGTTTCAGCATCTAGCCCGACAGCAAACGCGTGAGTTGTCATTGCCGCGCCAGCGAGGTCACTTTGCCAAGCATCGGTTAAAATTAGCGCTAACCCCGTCATGGTGCAAATTATGATGGTGTCAAAGAAGGTCCCAGTCATTGAGATCAAACCTTGTCTAACGCAAGAGTCGGTTTTTGCAGCTGCGGCTGCCATTGGCGCACTGCCAAGGCCTGACTCATTTGAGAACACACCTCTTGCAATTCCAGACTGAATCGCAAGCATTATACTTGCGCCTAAGAATCCGCCAGTTGCAGCACTCGAGCTAAAAGCGGATACAAGAACAAGTTGAATGGCTGCTATTAATTGATCGGCATTAACAATGATCACCCAGAGACAAGCGAACACATAAAAAATAGCCATTGCCGGTACAATTTTGCCAGCGACTTTGGCAATGGATTTAATGCCGCCCAATGTCACAAAAGCAACCAGAAGCGTAAGCATGGTGGCAGATAATACCCGTGGTAAGCCAAACGAAATTTCACTTGCATCTAAAATCGCATTGACTTGTGGAAAGGTACCAATACCAAAACAAGCGACAAGTAGAGCAAAAACGGCAAACAGTATTGCAAGGAACTTGGAACCCACTCCATCCTGAAGGTAATACATAGGCCCGCCGATCATTTGGCCATTGGCATCCACTTTACGATATTTTACCGCCAGAAGGCACTCTGCGTATTTTGTTGCCATACCAAACAAAGCGGCAAGCCACATCCAGAAGAGAGCTCCTGGACCGCCTAATTTTATCGCGGTTGCCACACCGACAATATTGCCAGTGCCGATAGTGGCAGAAAGGGCAGTACACAAGGCCGCAAAACTTGATACATCGCCCTGTTTGCTCGATTCTTTTTTACTAAACAACATGGCTAATGCTGTTGGGAGATACCTAAACTGGAGTAGTCCCAAACGAAAGGTGAAATAGATACCTGTACCCACAAGCAAGATAAGCAGTGGTGGGCCCCAGACAAAATTGTCGACGGTATTGAGTATAGATTGAAGGTCGTTCATGAATTCCCCATAGTGATAAATGATACTAAGGAGAAGAGTGAAAGCGCAGAAACAATGGGTCTACTGATTTCGTGGACGAAAATGTGATTATAGCTGCTTTATCTTTACACTCCTCTGTCCTTTTGCCTGAAAGTTTCACTCACAAATGCTAATGAGCTTGCTCCTTCGGCGACCGATTAAACGGTTCTCTCCAGAGGTTCCTCCAATGACAGTCCACGCTGCATACACAGCACCTGAAAGATTTACTTCTTCGGTAGGTTGTTTGGCCACCAGTATATAAATGGGCCTAAAACCACTCTCCTGCCATCTTCATCGGAACAGTTGTTCAATTGTTGAACAAAAGTAAGTCGGTAGTGTCACCACTACCAACATGTGAACTCTATCATGTTTATGGTGTAATTCAATCAGTTTTTATTATTGCTTGGAAAAGAGAAAATGAAATATTAAAAATGACTTTTACGGGTCATTATGACTCTCAAGATTGTTGTGTCATTTTGACTCTTTATGTGAGTGGGGTTTTCTTAATGTGTTGATTTTACGTGATAAAAAACTTGGCAAGAAAAGTGCTTTGTATACATAGAGTCACTCAATTGCAGAGGTCACTATGTTTAATCAACCCAGTCGAAATACGTTTCAAACCTTGTTAACCATATCAAACATAGGTTTGACTATCACATTCTTAGCCTTGGTTGCGAGCATAATCATTGCTTATCCCTATGCAGATGCCTTTAGCCTGAAAGTACAGGTCGCTGCGCATATTAGCACAATAATCATTGCAGCATTTTTGAAGGTGAGCTACGTAACGCGTTGCTTGGCGCAATATAATTTGGGCTTAGAAGTCAGATAGACAGAGTGGCCAACATTTATCGACTATGTTGGCCAATACAAGTATTTAAAAGTAGTTTGCGTCCACTAATTCGCCGACTCGTACAGCGCTTATATCTTTGC
This sequence comes from Vibrio zhanjiangensis, assembly GCF_030161235.1. Classification (GTDB taxonomy): domain Bacteria; phylum Pseudomonadota; class Gammaproteobacteria; order Enterobacterales; family Vibrionaceae; genus Vibrio; species Vibrio zhanjiangensis. The sequence continues at coordinate 9,968 of NZ_BSPW01000049.1, forward strand.
GTGCTTCTAACCATGAGACCACTTGCGCTTGTTGCTCATTAGTGACACTTTTGTATCTTTCAGCATGACAGATAAACCCTTCAAAAAGCTCTAGGCCGCCCCCTCCGAAGCTTAAGTCAAGTGCATCAATATAATCGATGAACTCATCGACAAACATATCATAATTATCGAAATCTTTAATCTTGGTATCACAACTGACGTCGAATCCGAGCATGGCAAACTCGCCAAGAAAGAGTTTCTTTTGGATTCGGCGCTTTTTGTTGTCTATTTTGAATGGTTTCATTGTTATACCTCAGTCACAAAGTAGTTACTTATACCTCATTTTTGGCGTCTACCCAAATTAGTCACTCGTATTATGTGAAAAAATTGATGTATTGGCGATATTTTAGACGAAATGGATAGGGTAAAGTATATAATTGGGGCAAAGCGCTTAAAACAAACGTAATGCTGACTAACGAGTGTTTAAAGATGATATAAAATAAGTACCGAACTAATCGATGAGTTTTTGTTTGGCCGGCTAAGGAGAATGTATGACGAGATTGATTGCTATCGTATTGTTAGCGGCGTTAGCCTTCGTATTGATACGATACCGGACAAATGAAAAATTGCAAAAATACGTTGTAATGACATTGATTTCGGGTTTTTTAATCTATACCACCACTTTGGTCGTGACAGAGCTAATGCGTTAATTCGATAGGAGCAAAAGAATAGTGAACAACGAGTCTGATGTAGAAAATGATGATGTAGTCGTTATTGAAGAGAGGGATAAACGTAGCTACTTATACATCGTTATTGCGGGTTTACTAGGGGCTGCTCTGGGAGGGTTAGTCGGCTCATCTTTGACATCTTCGAAGTGGCAAGAGGCCTACCATGGCTTAGAAAAGAAATACCAGTTGATCGTGGAAGAGAAAAAATTGTTGGTTGATACGGTTAAAGACAAGGTTGATCAAGTTGATGTTGAAATCCAAGCCAAATTGACTCAAGCGCTAGATGCAAAGAAGCAAGCTTATGATGAGGTTGTTGGAACCTTGCAGGCACAGGTCGCTGAACTTGAAAAAGTCAATATGTCTCTTGAAGAAAAACTTAACCAACAAAAACAAAGTATTGTTCAAGCCACTCAAGAAAATCGTAAGTTGAATAGGCAAGCTGATATGCAAGTGACCATGCTTGAACGTTCACGTGAGCTATTTCAGCAGGAGCTGAAAGTGAAGCAGGAGCTTGAAGCCTTAGAAAAAGAACGTGATGACCTTCAACCTAAGTTAAAGCAGCTCAAGGCTGATTGTGATTTATATCTAGCGGGCACTTCATGGGAAGCGAAATCAGATGCGTGTGATAAACAAGACGAGGCTAACTCTCGCCTTAGTCATGTCAACCAAATGATTCGTGTACATCAGATGGATTTAAAGCAAATCCAGACTCTGACAGATGAGTTGGGTTTGTAAGCAGTATTATTGAGAAAAACAAAAAAAAACCTCCTTAAATGGAGGTTTTTTTATGCGAGATTGGGAAAGGAGGTAATTAGCGACTAGTTTTAAGTTGTATAGAGAAGTTCGTAGATTTTTATAGGGTAGTAATTTGAATGACAATAGTCGTATAGAGTGGGTGACAATCATTACTGGGCTTGCTTATTTATGCTCAGTAGCAGCTATATCTTATGGCTTAGTTATCCAAGCGCATAGTTGGAGTCAACTCTTTCTCTGTATACCGATATTTCTAGTGGTTGCCTTATTGATATCAGATGCTCGTCTGAAACATATCTTCGCTTTTAGTGCTGTTGTACTGTTTTTAGTCGGGGGCTTAATAGAGCCTTTGGCTGTCGGTGTTATTAGAAGTGGCCTCATCCTTATCCCCCTTTGTTATGTCGTTCTTTTCCCAGGCTCTCTCTGGCCAATCGCTGTGGCCGCTACTTTGGTAAATAGCTATTTACAGCAACTCACGCAAGTTGATATTGGTGTTTTTATCGAGATTGCTTCAGAGGCAAGTGCGATAACCATTTTTGCAACTATGATGGCCTATTTTTATATTGAAACACGTAAACAAACACGCATTTATCAGCAGCAAAGTGTTACTGATTTTCTAACTAAGCTCCCTAATTTAAATGCATTTTATGATGATATTAAAATGGTTGATGCAGATAATGCCGAGCGATTTGGCATGCTTCATATAGGGCTGGATGGTTTTAAAAATATTAATGATCGTCTCGGGTATCGATACGGTGATATGCTAATGATTGCTTTCGCAGAACATATTGATCGTCTTGTTGGAGAATTTGGCAAGTTATATCGATTGGGGGGAGATGAGTTTGCGTTAGTTGTTGAAAGTTCAGAGCTTAAGTCGACATTAATTGACGCTGTTAATGTTTTGCGTCAGCACGAGAAAACACTATTTAATATGGAAAATACCAGTCATAGGCTGGGTTTCAGTATTGGTGTAGCTTTGGCCAAAGATGCGCCTAATAGTACTGAGGTTTGGATAAAAAATGCTGATTTTGCCCTTTATAAAGCGCTATCACAGGGTTCAGGTTTTGTATGTTGGTTTGATGAAGAACTGTTAAATGAAACCATACGCCAGCACCAGATTGAAACGGAAATAAAGGCTGCGCTGCATAACGATCAGTTTGTTTTGTACTACCAGCCCAAAGTCTCGATAGCCGATGCCAAGATCATTGGAGCTGAAGCACTAATCAGATGGAAGCATCCGCAATTGGGGTCAATCTCGCCTGCAGAGTTTATCCCTATTGCGGAAAAAACAGCCCAGATAGTGCCGTTGGGGCAATGGATACTTCGCCAAGCTTGTGAACAGGTTAAAGCGTGGCATGATGACGGTCTTGATATTTGTGTATCGGTAAATGTTTCTACGGTTCAATTTGACGATGCCGATCTTTTCAGAGCGATTTGTGAAATCCTTAGAGAAGTTGAAATACCGTCTCATTTGTTACAAATCGAGATTACGGAATCTACGTTAATGAAAGACCCCGAAGGGGTAACAGAAATATGTGGACAACTAAGATCTTTGGGGGTTTCAATTGCAGTGGATGATTTCGGTGTAGAGTATTCTTGCCTGAAATACTTAAAACATCTGCCCGTTGATGTTCTTAAAATAGATAAATGTTTTGTAAATGACTGCGCCATTCATGAAGCTGATCGTATTTTGTTCCGAACGATTGTCCAAATGGGGCATAGCTTAAATATTAGCGTGGTAGCAGAGGGGGTTGAAAACGAGCAACAGCTAGAAGTGCTCCGTCAAGAGGGATGCGATACCTACCAAGGTTATTTATATTCTCAGCCCCTTGAGTCAAGTGAGTTCATCTCTTTATTTGATATTGATAATACCGACACATCAAGCGGCTAAACCACTATCTTTAGTTCTAACCTGCTATCCACGCCAATTTAATTAAAGTATTCGTTTGAGTTATATACTGTTTTTACTGTATTTTGATGGTTGTATTAGAATGATATAAGTAAACGGAGTATTAATTTAAATGGCAAGCACAGCATTAGAAAATAATATTGAACTTGATAAGTTTGATCTTTCTTATACCAGTAGCATCAAAAAAATCCACCTAAATGACGAACAAGTTAAATTCGCCGGTACCGCTAAAGATTTTCTCAACGGAGGGAGTGATACTACGCACCTACATGTAATTAAAGTTGATGAGAGGGTTATAGGTTTTTTTAAGATTGATACTTTGTACTGTGAGAGTTTTTCATTTTGTCCTAAGAATGGTTTAGGGCTAAAGGCATTTGCTATTGACATTAATTATCAAGGAAAAGGACTTGGTTCTAAAGTAGTCAAAGCATTACTGCCATACCTAGCAGCAAATTATTCTCAATATGAAAGCGTGTACCTGACTGTCAATTGCAAAAATCCAGCAGCCAAGTCTTGTTACCATAACGGTGGTTTTATTGATGCTCAGCAGCTCTATTTAGGTGGTGAAGCTGGACCACAACATATAATGTATGCTGATATTAGCGATATATAAGCCATAGTTTATATTGCAGGAGCTTTAGCAGGCTTGTCTCATCAGTAATTTGATCTAATCGTCCATGCTTAGGATTAATACAGCCGCTATAGCTAAGAAAGCGCTCATAATTAAAAAAATGTCGTTATAGGCCATAATCGCAGCGTCTCGCTGCATGGTGTTAAGTAATACTGACTCTGCTTGCTGGATTGAAGTGACAACATCACTTCCAGATTGGATGAAGTAGGTTTGTTGTTCACGAAGTGCATCCCAAGCGGTAGAACTAACATAGGGTAAGGATTCCTTTATGTGGGCTAAGTGCTCACGGGTTTTGTTGTCTAGCAAAGTTGCTATGATTGCAATGCTAAAGGCACCGCCAAGATTGCGCATTACATTGGTGAGTGTTGATGCATCTGAGGTGTTGTGATGAGCTATATTTTTCATCGCGACCAGAGAGAGTGGGACCATAATAAATGGGCTTCCTATGGCCCTTAAAAGCATCGATAAAATAAGCTGTTGTCCGCCAAAGTCGATGGTCATATGTGTGTTGACATAGCAACTCAAGCCAAACATGACAAAGCCAAACGTAACCAGATATTTGGGTTTTATCATTCGCGACAGTTTTGGTACCAATGGAAAAAATACTAGTTGTGGGAAACCCATCCACATGAGGACTTGTCCAATTTCCATCGCGTTATATTGCTGAATCTGAGTTAAATAAAGTGGTAAGACATATATAGAGCCAAGTAGCGCCATTCCTAGAATCAAATACGCGATACATGACATCGCAAATTGACGTTCTTTAAATAGTCTAAGGTTAACCAGTGGTTTTTCTTGTTGTAACTCATTGATCACAAAATAAATGAGGCTGATGGCAGAGAGCGCACTCAATGCAATAATAAACTGCGAGCTAAACCATTCCTCACGGTTGCCTTCTTCAAGTACCACTTCAAGGCAGCCTAGACCGATTGCCATTGTCGCAATACCAAACCAGTCTGCCTTTTTAAAGTTTGAGAGGTTAAATTTTTCATCCTCTAACCCATAGCGCACCATGGCTATAAGGATGAATGCAGGTGGAATATTGATGTAAAAGATGTAGTGCCAAGAGAGGTTCTCGGTTAACCATCCGCCAAATGTTGGCCCTATAGCAGGTGCAAAGGTTGCTGTGACCCCAAATAAAGCCATGCCAACAGCGCGTTTACTTAAAGGAAGTAATTGAACCACCAAAGAAAAAGCTAGGGGAATAAGTGCCCCGCCGCTAAAACCTTGCAGTGCTCGAAATGTGATCATTGAAGTCATGTTCCAAGACAATGAACATAATAGCGAGGATAGGGTAAAGATGCTGGTGGTCCATGTGAGATATCTGCGTTTACCTAACACTTGTGATAACCATCCACTCAGTGGGATTGCAATCATCTCTGCAACTAAGTATGAAGTGGATATCCAAGAGCTTTCATCAAGAGTGGCAGAGAGAGCGCCTTGGATGTCTTTGAGTGACGAGTTGGTAATTTGAATATCCAGTATGGCCATAAAAGCGCCAACTAGCCCACCTATCAATGCAATCCAGTTTTTGAGTGGTACTGTATTTTCATGTGATGAAACAGTGGGTAATAGTGCTATTGACATGATTAACCTCGAGTGTCAATTGTAGTCACAACAGACAAACCGGGGAGCAAGCGCCCTTTTAATTTTTGTGGGTCAAGGATAGAGATCTTAACGGGTACTCGTTGAACAATTTTCGTAAAGTTGCCAGTGGCATTTTCTGGTGGAAGCAATGCAAATTTTGCTCCGGTAGCGGGAGAAAAACTGTCGACAACACCGGTGAGAGGCTGATCAGGGAAAGCATCAAACTCAATAGTGACTTTCTGACCTTTATGAATATCACCTAACTGAGTTTCTTTAAAGTTAGCCTCGACCCAAATATTATTCGTTGGCACAAGGCTTAAAAGAGGGGTTCCGGATTGAACGAGGAGTCCTTGTCGAACGCTACGCTTGCCTATTATGCCATCAACAGGAGCGTAGATTTTGGTATAGCTTAAGTTAAGTTCAGCTTGGTCAACGTCCACTTTGGACTCAGTCACAGATGCTCGCGCTTGATGGATGTTGCTGTCAATGACCGACAGTTGATCATGAGCTGCAACGAGGTTCGCCTTCGCTTCCTCAAGCTCTGCAAGCGCCACTTTTTGCTGAGCAACCATGTCATCGACTTCGTCTTTCGAAGCATAACCTTTCTTGAGCAGACTTTGTGAGCGCTCAACCTGCTGGCTTGAACGTTGGTATTCTGCTCTGGCAGAGTCAACACCACTCTCAGCCTGAAGAATTTGACTTTGTTGCAAGATTCTTTGCGCAGAAAGGTTATCGATACTTGATTTCGATACCGCAAGATGTGCTTTGGCTTGTTCAAGAGCCGTAACATAGTCACGAGCGTCAAGTTCGACTAACAAGTCACCTTTCTTCACTTTTTGGTTATCATTTACATAAGAGTGGATGATGTACCCAGAGACTTTAGGTCGAATGGTGGTAATATCTCCCTGAAGGTATGCATTGTCGGTCGACTCAAAGTATCGTGCATACCCAAACCAATAACCAGAACAAAGCAATACGATTCCGATAATAGTCATTGTCGCAAATATGAATGCTTTGTTCTTTTTCTTTTCGGTGTTGTGTTGGATTGGTGCAGTCATGCAGTACCTCTTAAGACATTTATGCGGGTACGAATTGTAAACGAAATCGATTAATTGATAAGATAGGAAAAAAGAGAAACACTGTTGCAAAATTATAACCAATAGCTTTGTGAGGTAGACGAATGGACCTAAATGCCATAACGGTTTTTGCTCAAGTTGTTGACTGTGGTAGTTTTACGCATGCGGCCGATGCACTAGATATGACAAAGTCGACAGTAAGCAGGAAACTCGCGGAATTGGAAAAACATCTAGGCGTTCGTCTAGTCACTCGCTCGACGAGAAGTTTGGTTTTAACACCAGAAGGTGAGCATTTTTACCGTTCTAGCTTACAAATGCTAGAAATCTTAAACCAAGCCGAGTTGGAAGTTTCTGCTCATCAAGATCTGATTCGTGGACCGTTAAAAGTGGTTTTGCCTGTCGAGCTGGGACACCAAGTATTAGGGAGTTACATCAATGCTTTCTTAAAACATTATCCTCACGTGACCATCAATCTTGAGCTATCGAACCGCGAAGTTGATGTGATCTCTGAAGGGATTGACCTCTATGCGCAAGTGGGTGAACTGCAAGATTCATCTCTAATTTCACGTCATCTTACCAAGTCTCAACGTGTCTTAGCTGCGAGTCCTGATTATTTGCAAGAATATGGAAAAATACATTCACATCAAGATCTGTGTTCACCACACCAAATGGTCGATGTGTATAGTCGCGCAGTCAAACTACCCAAGTGGCACCTTATTGCTCCAGAAGGTAAAGAATCAATACAGATAGATTTGTCATACCGCTTAAGGGTAAACACGATTACAGCCTGTTTAAAAGCTTGTCTTGATGGACTTGGGATCGCAGTGCTCCCTGAGTTTGTATGTCGAGAACATTTTGCAACAGGCCAGCTTGTCCAACTGCTCCCAGACTACACCATGCCAGAGGTCTCCGTAAGTCTAGTATACGCAGACCGCCAGTTGATGCCTAAACGTAAGACAGTGTTTATCAATTATCTACTTGAGGCATTTGAAGCTGATAGGAGCGCAAATACTTAAACTACGGTAACAGTCTTAGATAAACTCAGCAGTAATTTATGTGCGCTGGAACCTGACATCTTATAAGGCTCAAAGCTTGCGTTTTCAGAGTACTTAAGGGTAAGAGGCCTAGTTATTGCCATTTCAGGAATATATCCCATACTCCAATCTGCGAATTCACGCTCATAGACTTCAGAGTAATCCAATAACACGATTTCTGAATGACGATTATCATTAACAATATTATGATAAACCTTGTTAACGTTGGACCGAGATCCTTCAAGGCATTGGAGGAAGCGGTTTTTGCTAAACAGCAATACCCCTGTTATGTCCTCAGCAGTATTATTGTTACGGGCGGTATCGAGGATGTTTTGAATATCTGATTCGGTTACCCCTTCAGTAATCGAACTTGTGTACACCAATCTGACTAAGAACATATTACTCTCCATTTTATATTTGCGTGAGCTGCTTTCTATGTTCATTATATGCAACTTTACGATTATTTGTGCTTTGGTGATTGTGATAAAAACATGGAGATTGATTGGGATAATACAACCGGTACTCTCAAGTAAGTAATTTATTGAATTGTAAAGGTATAAAATGATTCCTTAATGTGATGAACCTTGCAAATTGTGGTTTGTTCAATTGCTGCTATTGCTGTGTTTGTTATCATTTTGCCCAAATTTTATGTCCGTCATTTAGTTATTAATAAATTTTAAGAGAGCCAGAAAATCGTGGTGGAAACAAACATATCTCAGTTGCGCAAAGAGTTTTATGCCCAGATTATCGCTTTGCAGGCTCACTCTTTACCTCATACTAAGCCAACACTTTCTTTGTTGACAGAAGAAGAGTTACAAGTGCTTGAAGCTATGTGGATAGAACTGTCAGTATGGAAGAAAAGTAATAATCATTAGAATCAATAGATAGCTTCTTATACACATTAGATGGCCTCAGTGATAGAATCACCTGAGGTTTTTTATTGCCTAAATCTACAAGTGTTATATTATAACAAAAGTGATTTGACCATTGATTTATACGACATGAATCCTCATAGTTAGTCACCCGCAAGGTTTCTATAATATAAGAAACAGAAAACAATAATGAATCAAGTGAGTAGGGTTATGGCGGAAGTTAGAGCCAGAGTAGACTTCAAAGTCGGCAGGAATAGTAACATAGAAGCTGAACTTTTATCTTTTGAAGGGCTTAAGACGGATAAAGAACATGTAGCGATCATATTTAAACAAGCTGATAAAACCCAATCCACACCTATTGTTCGTATACATTCCGAGTGTTTGACTGGCGATGTATTTCATTCGTCTCGCTGTGATTGTGGTGAGCAACTAGATGAGACCGTTAACAAATTAGGAAAACAAGGTGGGGTCATACTCTATCTGCGTCAAGAAGGGCGAGGAATAGGCTTATATAACAAGATCGATGCGTACAAGCTGCAAAGTGAAGGTATGAACACATACGAGGCAAACCATCATTTAGGTTTTGATGATGACTTGCGTGATTTTTCTGAAGCTGCTCAAATGCTTAAAGCACTCGGTATCCATAAAATCCAATTGATGACCAATAACCCCAAAAAAATTCGTGAACTTCAAGACCATGGTATTGAAGTCACTCAGTCAATTAATACCTTGGCGCATGTCAAAGACGGAAATGAAAATTATCTCAAGGCCAAAGTTGCTCATGGGAATCACGACTTAAAGCTTTAGCTGCTCTAGTTCATTTTGACAAAAGCCTCATTCTCATGAGGCTTTTTTGTATATTTCTTGCAAAAAAAAACGAAGTTTGTATCATTTGCGCCAATGAGTGCAAATGAGAATAATTAGCACTTGTGTTTTAGAATAATTATTAAGCTCAACAAGGATGCTTCTCAATGAATGTAAAATCGCTTTTGGCTCAATCTATGACGGCTTCACTCGTTGCTGCCAGTAGCTCAGTGTTTGCAGCCGACGTGACAAAAGAGCAAGTTGTAGAACAATATGCTAACCTTGCTCATGCTGTATTTTCTGATGCGTTAACCACAGCAAAGGTGCTTGACAAATCTATCGAATCCTTTTTAGCCGCACCTTCTCAAGAAAAGTTAGATCAAGTCAAACAAGCGTGGATTGCTGCTCGTGTTCCTTATCAACAGTCAGAAGTGTTTCGGTTCGGAAATCCGATAGTGGATGACTGGGAAGGGCAGCTAAATGCTTGGCCTCTTGATGAAGGTTTGATTGACTACGTTTCTACGGGTTACCAATACGAGCTAGGTAACGAGGGAGCGAGTGCGAACATTGTTGCCAACAAAACGTTGAAAATTGGTGCGACCGAATTAGATATCAACAAGCTTACACCACAAACAATTGCTGACCTTAATGAAATTGGGGGCTCTGAAGCAAATGTGGCCAGTGGCTATCACGCCATTGAATTCCTGCTCTGGGGACAAGACTTAAACGGTACTAAGGCAGGTGCTGGTGAGCGTGCCTATACGGATTTTGTCGTGGGTAAAGGTTGTACCAATAACCACTGTGACCGTCGTGGTGAGTACCTGCAAGCAACGGCTGACCTTCTGGTGCAAGATTTGGAGTGGATGGAAAAACAGTGGTCTTCAGAAGTGAAAGGTAACTACCGTGAACAGCTTCTTAGTGAATCGGCTGACAACGGTTTGCGTAAAATGTTATTTGGTATGGGATCTCTGTCTCTAGGTGAACTTGCAGGTGAACGGATGAAAGTAGCATTGGAAGCCAATTCTACCGAAGATGAACATGACTGCTTCTCAGACAACACTCACAACTCTCACTATTATAACGAGCAAGGTATATACAATATTTATACAGGCTCTTACAAACGTGTAGATGGCTCGTTAGTCTCAGGTGCAAGCATTGCTCAGTTAGTTGCTCAGAAAGACAGTAAGGCGGCGAACGAAATTCAGCAGCAATTTGACTCAACTCGTAGTCAAGTTGGTCAACTCGTCACATCTGCGGAAAAAAATGAGCAGTATTTTGATCAGTTAATTGCTGCTGACAACGTTAAAGGAAATGCATTGGTCAATCAGACGATTATGTCTCTTGTGGATCAAACGGCTTCTATAGAGCGTGCGGCAAAAATTGTCGGCATTAATAGCCTGAATCCTGATACTGCTGATCACGAATTTTAAGTAAGACAAACATTATTCTGAGGGCTCTTTGGGGGCCCTTTCGTTGTTTTAGGTCTCTAAATTAAATGAGAAGATTTCTCATATCTGAATAAGAAGCTTTAGTATGAAGTTATGGATAAAGTCTCTGTTTGCTACTTTTGTCGCCGCGAGTACAAGTTTGGCAGCTGACCAGTTAACCTCTGGTGGAGCAACAAGCGTTGATAAGGAGGGGGCGAACGCATTTTCTCTTCCAGCAGCCAATCTACCTCTAAATAAGCGACTTGACTTTAGTGTTGGCAACAGTTTTTTTCGTAACCCTTGGATACCTGCACCGGCGACGACGCAAGCAAGAGATGGATTAGGGCCTCTGTTCAATACCAACGGTTGTCAAAACTGCCACATTAAAGATGGTCGGGGTCACCCTCCAGAGAAAAACGATATCCACTCAGTGTCAATGTTGGTTCGTTTGAGTATCCCAGCTATGTCGGCAGAGCAGAAACAAATTTTTATTAAAGAAGGTATTGTTCCAGAGCCCACATATGGCGGGCAGCTGCAAGATTTTGCGTTGCAAGACCAAACTGCTGAAGGACAGATAAATATTACCTATACGGATTATCCAGTACGTTTTACCGATGGAAGCGAAATTATCCTACGTAAACCCGAAGTACAAATCACTCAACTTGGTTATGGTGACATGCATCCAGATACGCAGTTGTCTGCTCGCGTTGCACCGCCAATGATTGGTTTAGGTCTATTAGAAAGTATTTCAGAGCAGACCTTGATGTCATGGGCAGATGAAGACGATGCCGACAATGATGGTATTTCCGGAAAAATTAATAAAGTTTGGGATGTAGAAAGAAAACAATTTGCCATCGGAAGGTTTGGATGGAAATCAGGTCAGCCAAGCTTGATGCAGCAAAACGCCGCAGCATTTAACGGTGATCTTGGTTTGACTAGCCGTTTATTTCCCAATGAAAACTGCACCTCAACGCAAACTATTTGCGCGGCACTTCCAAATGGGGGGGCTCCCGAAGTAAGTGATAATATTCTTGATTTTGTTGAATTTTACACGCAACATCTTGCGGTTCCAATTCGGCGCAAGACGCTGCAACCTGATGTCAAACAGGGACAGTCCCTATTTGTTGACGCTGGATGTGATAGTTGCCATAAAACCCAAGTTATTACGGCTACGCGTCAGGGGTTACCAGCGCTGTCTAATCAGAACATTCATCCATATACTGACTTATTACTCCATGATATGGGAGAGGGCTTGGCAGATAATCGGCCAGAATATCTTGCAAATGGAAGAGAGTGGCGTACTGCGCCTCTGTGGGGAATCGGATATACCAAAGAGGTGAATGGTCATACCTATTTTCTTCATGATGGCCGCGCTCGAAACCTAATGGAAGCGATTCTTTGGCATGGTGGCGAAGCTGAATCAGCAAAACAGAACGTATTGAGATTTAATCAAAAACAACGTGATGCTTTGATAGCATTTCTTAACTCGTTGTAAGGAAGAGCAATGAAACCTTTATCACTTATCGTCAGTGTCGGCACCTTGATAGCTCTAGCGGGGTGCGGGTTGGTAGCAAAATCACAATCGATTGAACATCCGAGTCAAGGAGTCTATCAGATAGAAGCTTTGGCGGCGCAAAACTTTATGCAGCAGGCAAGTGAGCTAGACCGAGAAATGTTGGCTTATTGCCAAGTTAATAATATCAACAAGGTTCAAACACAATGGCACAAAACTATGTCGGCTTGGATGGCTCTGCAAGGACAAGAAAGAGGACCAGAAAAAGCGCTTGAGAAAGCTTGGAGTATTCAATTCTGGCCGGATAAAAAGAACACAACGGGTCGTAAGATGACCGAAATACTGGCTGCTGATGAGTATTGGACTCAAGAAGCGATTTCGCAGCAAAGTGTGACAGTTCAGGGCCTTGGTTCTATGGAATGGCTGTTGTACGACGAAAATTCGTCAATCAGTACATCGCCTAGCAGTTGTGCGACAGCCACAGTGATTGCCCGCAACCTAGCAAGCAATGCTGAGGTTATTGCTGCGGCGTGGGGAGAAAACCCGTGGTTAGAGTTGGATGAAAAGGCGTGGACTGCGGAGTACATATCCCTATTGTCTAATCAATTGGAATACAGCATGAAGAAGATGAGTCGCCCACTTGCAAACTATGGCAAGCCTAGGCCTTATTTTGCCGAGTCGTGGCGTTCTGGCACTTCGATGAAAAACCTCAAAGAGAATATTGCTGCTATGCGGGCTTTGTATCTGTCAAAGGGTGATGGTTTGGATCTAATTCTACGTCGAAATGGACATAATCAACTTGCTGACAGCATTGATCGTCAATTTTCAACGGCGCTTGAAACATGGCCAGTTGACAAAAGTTTGTTTGATTTACTTCAGTCAAAAGAAGGCTACCGCGTTGCTTATGCTCAATACAATAAACTAGAGCAGCTTAAGTATCTCATTCACGAGGAAGTGGCTATTAAATTAGGTGTAGTAATAGGATTTAACGCGACAGATGGTGACTGATCATACAAGACGCAGTTTATTGAAAGCTGCACTATTGGGTATTACGACACCCATACTTCCAATAGGGTGCGCAAAAAGTAAAGTAGTGATGTCAACTAAGCCAGCACTTATCGGTTGTGCCATACAAGGCCGAAACAAGTACTCAGTTGTTGTTGCTGATGAGCAAGGTTTAGCGTTGAGACACTTACCACTCCCTTCACGTGGTCATGGTGTTGCAATTCATCAAACACTCAACCATGCGGTTGCTTTCGCGCGTAGACCGGGAGAGTACTTCATGGTGTTTGACTACGTGACAGGAGAGCTCATTACTCTCACAAGTGCAACATCTGAGCGACATTATTACGGTCACGGTGTTTTTTCGAATGACGGTAAATGGCTATATGCAACAGAAGGTGAACGTGCGACGAGTAGGGGAATCATTGGTGTTTATGATGTTCTAGCTGGTTATGACAAGGTAGCAGAGTTTACTGGCTTTGGGGTTGGACCTCATGAAGTGATTGTGATGCCAGATGATAAACTTGCAGTTGGCGTTGGGGGAGTGCATACCGATGGACGTAGACCTTTAAACCTAGCTTCAATGAAACCGAGTTTAAGCTATTTGACTTCATCAGGTGAGCTGTTGGAACAGGTCTCTTTATCCGATCATCATTTGAGTATTCGCCACCTCGCCCATGATGGTTCCACTACTGTACTTTGTGGTCAACAGTATAGGGGCGAGCCCGATGAATACCCACCTTTGTTAGCTATGCATACATTAGGGGAACCTATGTGCTCTTTGCAAGCACAACCGGAAGAATGGGCAAGGTTCAATCACTATATCGCAAGTATTGCAGCAACAGACCAATGGATATTGGCGACTTCACCTCGGGGAAATTGCTATGGCATCTGGTCCAAGCATACAGGGGAATTGGAGGAGCTGAATGTGCTGCCCGATGCATCCGGAGTGATAGAAAAAGAAGGTTACTTCAAAGTGAGTTCCGGTGCGGGAAGCGTAATAACTCAATATTCCCCTGGAAATAAAAGCAAAATTTATTCGGGAATTCAATGGGATAACCATTGGTCAAGAATTTTATAATCTAGCTTATTGTAAAGCCTGAAAAAATTAACTTTCTTATCAACATTTCATACTAGCCTGCTATTTCTCTGCCATACTTTTATTCTAAATAAAGAATCGGAGAGGTAGGATGGCTAGGTTGCGTGCCTTGTTCTTGCTGATGATCTTGATGCCATGCTCAGTATGGTCTGGCAGCTATTTCGAGCAGATTGGGTGGCTAGAAAAAGACAGCCATGTGCTTCGCGTCTTGCAGTTTCCCAAAGATGTGGAAAATATTTATCAAGAACATGACAACCGTTCTATCTGGTTCGATCTCCAGCAAAGTACTCGTCTTGAGTTCCAGTTAGAAGTAATAGCAAGTGCAGGGTTTAGCCCACTTTTTTCGCGTCAACTTCAATACTTAGAATACTATCGTAAAAGCAATCGCTGGCATGAGTATGATGTGCTGGCTACAGATACTCTTTTGCTCTACATCAGTTATGCTGAACAAGCTAAAGTGCTTGGGTATGATTGGTTTTTCAAGTCCATGCTTTATAAACCCTTACCCAGATTAAGCAGTGCTGTGCTACAAATGGTGACTTCTTCAATCGCCCATCAACAGTTAAGCGAATTAATTGAAGCTTATACGCCTGACAGCAAAGACTATCAAAAATTGCTAGACAGTTATCTGCACGTCGTTAAGTTTACCAAACTGGACATCCCTGAGTACACACAAGAAGGTTTGAGAGGTGTTGGTGAGCCCTTGGACAACCGAGAGATCTTGCTTGTACGAATGGAAATGGTGGATGTGGATTTATCTGAAGTTCGACGGGACGTTGATTGGTATGATGAAACATTGGAATCGGCCGTTAAGGAATATCAACGTCTGCATGGCTTAAAGGATGATGGCGTGATTGGGTCAAACACACTCCGCTGGCTGAATATGTCACCAGATAAAAGATTATCTATTCTGGCCCTCAATGCTGAACGCAGTAGATTGTGGCCGATTAATTTTGATAATTTAATTATTGTCAACGTTCCAGGTTTTGAAATGAAATATTGGTCGTCAGGCAAAGAGGTGTTTGAAACAAAGGTTGTCGTAGGGCGAAGAGGTAGACCTACACCCTTGATGACCATTGAACTTGAATCGCTGATTCTAAATCCTACTTGGAATGTCCCATGGCGAATAATGGTTCGTGACATTATACCCAAGGTTAAAAAGGACCCAGATTATTTGGTAAAAGAAAACATAACCATAGTACCGAGATGGGGATCGAAAGAATTAATAGATCCACAGGAGATCGATTGGCAAAACCTTCGCCCTAGTTCATTTCCATATAAAATGACGCAACTATCAGGTGACAACAACGCGTTAGGCCTATACAAGTTTAACACGCCTAACCGACGAGCCATTTTTCTACATGATACGCCAAGCAAAGAGCTGTTTGAAGAGGTGAGCCGAGCGTTCAGCTCTGGGTGTGTACGTGTTGAACATGCTGACCAATTTGCATCTGTTCTGCTGAAACGCCAAGGGGCAGATATGTCTTTAATTGATGAAAATGAGGTGGCAGCCAATCAGTCTATCCCCCTCAAACGCAAAGTCCCTGTCCACATTATTTATCAAACTGCATGGTCAGAAGGAGGGAAAATCCAATATAGAGATGATATCTATCGTTTTGATAGAAAAATTCACGGCAAAAGTTGAACTTAATAAAAAATAATATTTCTTCAGATCCTCAATTTTTTTTAATCCTGTCAGACAGTAAGCGGCTTACATTTAATTAACCGTTTAGCTTTAGTATTTTCTTGGTTTGCGCTGCTCGTTTTAGTCAGGTAAGGTCGCCCTTCAGAATTTAGTCATTACGGATGTTACGGGGCCTTACTGTGAAGTTCTCTCGCAGAGATTTTATTAAATTTGCTGGTAGTAGTCTTGCTATTGCAGGGTGTTCTCCGACAGCTTTGGCATCATGTACAACAAAGCCTCGACACCTTGCTTTGAGCAATTTGCACACGGGTGAAGAGTTAGAAGTCTGTTATTTTGATGGACTTAGCTATCTTAACAAAGAGTTGGCGCGTATTGACAACCTTTGTCGAGATTTTCGAGTGAACCAAGTACATCCAATGGATAAGAATCTGTTCGACATCATTTCTCTGATCCAATCTGCGTTGGGTACGAATGCGGAAGTGCAAATTATCTCTGGTTATCGTTCACCGGAAACGAATCAAGCACTGCGCTCGATGTCCAGTGGTGTGGCGAAAAAAAGTTACCATATGCTTGGACAGGCGATTGATTTCCGACTAGACGGGGTCAATCTTAAACTGGTGCGTGATGCGGCTATGGAATTAAAAGCCGGAGGTGTTGGTTACTATCCTAGAAGTGACTTTGTTCATATAGATACTGGTCCAGTTCGTCACTGGTAAGTGACGGATTATGACGACAAGGTTGTCAAAAGGTTCATCCAATGTCATAGTCTGGCCAGGTTAGTTATCGATTAAGGCTACGAAATGTCCCTCAAGTACCAAGTTGTTCCCGTTACTTCATTCTCTCAAAATTGTTCGATTGTCTGGTGTGATGAGACAATGGATGGTGTTGTTGTCGATCCTGGTGGGGATGTTGAGCACTTATTATCTGTGATCAAAGACCAAGGGGTTAATGTGACTCGATTGGTCTTAACTCATGGGCATTTAGATCATGTTGGAGGTACTCAATCCCTCTCTGTACTTCTCGGAGGTGTTGATATTGTTGGGCCGCATAAAGATGATGATTTTTGGCTTCAAGAGCTTGCAGGGCAAAGTCAGATGTTTGGCTTTCCTCCAACACAGGCATTCGAACCCAATCAATGGCTTAATGAAGGCGATTCAATAGATTTTGGTCGTGAATCATTGCGTGTTTTCCATACTCCCGGACATACGCCTGGTCATATTATTCTGTTTAGCGAAGCGGCCAAATTGGCATTTGTTGGTGATGTGCTGTTTAACGGTTCAATAGGACGAACTGATTTTCCCAAGGGTGACTTTAACACCCTAATAAACTCGATTAAGACCAAACTATGGCCATTAGGAAAAGAGGTACGTTTTGTGCCTGGTCATGGTCCTGAGTCGACGTTTGGTCATGAGAGAGTGTCCAATCCCTTTGTTGCAGATGAATTGCCGTATTAATGAAAAGAGCGAATTTTAAGAGTTTGTAATCTGAAGAGGAGTCGCTCATTGGCATTTATTATCAATAAGTTGCTCCTCATGTTGACGTTCAGCTGCGGCAAGATAACGCCTGGCTAAGCCGACAAATTCTTCAGCAGTTCTATCGATATCTTGAGCTGAAATGAAGATGTCGTAATCAAAGTAGTTTCTTTGGTGACGCATCCGGTTGGCCAACATTGCTTGTAAGCCTTTATATTCCGATCCTTGCTCATTCTTATAGGGCTGAGAATCTAGAACTATATCTTCAAAATGAGCGTCGAGTATGCTTTGTTTCATTCCAATATATAGCAGGGCACGCTGGCTTAAAAGTATATCAGTTGCGATTCTGGGACATATGCTGTCCAAGTATGGAGAATAGTTTTTTAGTTTGATGCCAATCCATGGTAAAGGCTGCTGCCACCCTTGCTGATCACAATGGCAAACGCCAATCTTCACGATATTATTCCACTTCACCACCCATCCACCTTTGAACAGATGTTGCTGAAAGTGAGTGGCCGTTAGAGTGTAAGAAACGGTACTCTTGAGCGCTAACCACTTAATAAAGCAGAGACTAATGAGTGTGACAAGTGAGATAATGATGGCCAGTTTAAAGCTGGTTACGAATACAAAAATGGAAACAAGGCCAGCCAGAGTGAGTAATAGCCCCAGTCTGGCTAGCGGCGATGAAAGCTTAATGGGCTGATAGATAATTTGTAGTGTTTCCATTAATTATTCCGATATAATAGTTAACCTCTGTTTATATAAACCCGTGATAACAATATAGATCATAATTGAGTGTTGATTGAATTGTAGTCGTTGCTTCCCATATCAGGCATTTTTACCCCATAAAACATGCTATATACTGTCAATGTCGTCAGATTTTTGCTATAAAACGCCATTCAAATTTTCACCACTGCATACATTGCAGTGAAATGGAGAGATACTCGATGAGACTAGCTCATAAGCGCAAAGTGCAGATGAAATTGCAAAAGCACTTAAAAGCGACGGTTGTCAAAGTAGACGCAGCCCAAAATAAAAAGCCTAAGGCAGAGAAACAAGCCGTTGTTGCACCTTCTGAAAAGAAAGTGACAATAGCCAAAGCAGAGAATACCGCTTTGACACCAAAGCAACAACAGGTGCTTGATATTGTTGCTGCAAATACCGATGGTATCAATTCCAAGGGTATTGGCCTTGCAGCTGGTCAAGAAGAAGCAAAAGCTGCTTCTTGGGCGACAAGCGCGCTCAAAAAATTGCTGGAAGAAAATCTAGTGGCTAAAGAGCAGCTTGCTGGCAACAAAGTCATTTATAAACCCGTTTGAACGTCGCCAGACTATAAGTCTATTGTTGCTGGGGATGAACCAGTCAGTAGCCACTCTTAATAAGAGCCTCGACTAAATCGAGGCTTTTTACTTTGTATGGCACTAAATCGCTCGTTTTTAGAGAAAGACTGAGAGTGTGATACACTCAATAAGTAAGAATTCTAAGGGAATGACGATGACTTTTTCAACCAACATTCATCAGTTTTACCATGCTCATATTTATTTCGATGGTGAGAGTAATGAATTTGCGGCGCAGTTGAGAGATCAAGTTAAGCAAGAGTTTGCTTTACCTGTAGGACGTTTTCACCAACAGTTAGTTGGGCCACATACCATGTGGAGTTTTTCTATAAGCTTTGGCAAAGACGATTTTGAACAATTGATACCTTGGCTAGATCATGCACGAGGCCAGTTATCTGTTTTAATCCATGCCGTCACTGGGGATGATCTTTTAGACCATACCGATTACGCCTATTGGTTAGGCGTACCCGTCAAGCTAAATCTTTCGGCACTTGATGTTCGCTAAAGCGAGCTAAAATGTTTTTCTTGTAATGTCACTAAGATGCGCATACATAGATAACCTCTATTGTTTCACTTCATCACAACGTGTCTGAATTTATTTTGATAGCTATAAGCTATTAATCATATAGATATGAACGTTTTCATCAATTTAGAACAGAGGCGTATATTAGATACAAAGAAGATAGATGCCTTAATAATTAGATTGATGAGGAATAGATTATGACAAATCAAGTAAACTTAATTGGCTTAAATAATGAAAAATCTCAAGCGCTTGCAAGTGAGTTAAACGCCTTATTAGCACACTATCAAGTCTTGTATATGAACACACGCGGTTATCACTGGAATATTAAAGGTCAGCAATTTTTTGAATTACATGAAAAATTTGAGGAAATATATGTTGATCTGCAAGCGAAGATTGATGAGTTAGCAGAGCGTATTTTAACACTTGGCTCAACACCGGACCATAGTTTCAGCCAATATCTAGATAAAAGTAAAATACAAGAACATCAAAATGCAACAACAGGTAAAGAGTGTGTTCGTGGCCTTGTTCATGGCTTTACCGCGCTGCTTATTCAACAACGTCAAATTCTAGCTCAAGCAGAAGAAGCAGATGATGAGAAGTGGCCCCCGATTTTCGGACATGACTTTAAGTGATTGATCTGTTTTGATAGTACCCAG
>NZ_BSPW01000050.1 GCF_030161235.1 Vibrio zhanjiangensis
CTGGGTACTATCAAAACAGATCAATCACTTAAAGTCATGTCCGAAAATCGGGGGCCACTTCTCTGAGTCTACAGAGGTAAAAATTGTCACTGCATATGGTGGAACCAGTATCAATACGCAAACTCGCAATCTTGCGCATGGATGTGATGTCCTTATTGCTACTCCTGGGAGACTAATTGACCATTTGTATTGCAAAAATATCAATTTAAAGAAAACCAAGTATCTGGTGTTGGATGAAGCTGATCGCATGTTAGACATGGGTTTTATGCCAGATATTGAGCGTATTCTTAAGCATCTTAACTCAAAACGACAAACTCTATTTTTCTCTGCAACTTTTGACAACAAAATTAAAGCCATTGCCTATCGACTGATGAATGAACCTGTCGAGATCCAGGTCACCCCATCCAATAGTACTGCAGAAACCGTTAAGCAGATGGTATACCCTGTCGACAAAAAACGAAAAGCCGAATTACTCGCTTATTTAATTGGTTCACGAAACTGGCATCAGGTACTCGTCTTTACCAAAACCAAGCAGGGTAGTGACTCACTGGCGAAGGAATTAAAGCTGGATGGTATTGTCTCGGTATCAATCAATGGAGACAAAAGCCAAGGTGCTCGTCAAAAAGCTCTTGATGACTTCAAATCAGGAAAAGTGAGGGCGCTGATCGCTACAGATGTGGCTGCCAGAGGATTGGATATCAATCAACTAGAGCAAGTTGTGAACTATGATATGCCTTATAAAGCAGAAGATTACGTTCATCGTATTGGGCGTACCGGTCGTGCTGGAAAAGAGGGACTCGCTATCTCTCTGATGAGTAAAGATGAGGAATACTTGCTCACGGCAATTGAAAAGCTTTTAGATGCACGTTTGCCACAAGAATGGTTACAAGGTTTTGAACCAAGCTTAGTTGATGCTATTGATGACGAGTCAGGAAGCACAAGGCGTAATAAAAGTCGTTCTAGTGAAAAGCGTAAATTGAAAGCACAGTTGAAAATTCACGCGAACAGGAAAAAACAAGCAAAACCAAACAGGTAAACAACTAATTCTTTATATGAGGAGCGGATGTGCAACTTGAATTATTGTCAAAAGAACATGAAGAAACCTTATTTCAATTCGAACTTGAGAATAGGGAATGGTTTGAGTCCACGATCCCTGCCCGAGATAGTGAATTTTATTCTTTGCAGGGAGTTAGGCTGCACATTCAGTTATTTTTACTCGATTACACCGCAAAAACTCTGATTCCGATGTTAATCATTGATGATTGTGGAAAGATCCTAGGAAGGGTTAACGTGACCAATATTGACCGCGAAAAACATCAGGCACATATTGGTTATCGGATTGGTAAAGCCTTCACGAACCGAGGTGTGGCTAAGTTTGGTGTGAAAAGCATGATACGAATGGTTGAAAAGCTCGGTATCAGAGAGCTTATCGCTTATGCATCATTAGACAATATTGCGTCTCGGAGGGTGCTAGAAGCTTGCGGATTTAGACTTGTCAGATTAGTGCCCAATTACACTGAGCTGAATAATTTACCGTTAGACTGCTTGGAGTTCAAGCTATCCATAAGATAACTAGGCTCTTCGAATCCTTATGTAGTACCAAGCGATGCTCAAAAATTGATGACCGTCAGCCAGGCACACATAGTAAACGTACCGATACGTTCTCTAGCGGTTGCGCTGCCCAAGTATTTGATTTTGGCTTTCAATCTTTTATTATTACTTAATATCAAAGACTTACATCGATTGCATATTTTTTTTAAAGTTATCCAAATGACCTCCCAGCTTGACTTAACCTAAGCATGCACTATTACTTACCGTTAGTAACTTATTAATGCTAAAGGAACAGTATTCGGAGTCACTATGAAAAAAAGCCTTGCTCTACTTTGTGTCGTTTTGACGTCCACCTCAGTGCTTGCGAAAACTGAGGTAACCATATACGGGGATGACTCTTATCCACCATATTCTTATATTGACAGTGGGCGTATGACAGGAATTTATACCGTTGTGTTAGAACGCATCTTTTCCAAAATGCCTGACTACAATGTAATCCTCAAGGGAGTACCGTGGAAGCGCGGCTTACTTGAGATAGACGGTGGAAAGATTTTTGCTTTGTATCCACCATATAAACGCCCCAAGCAGCGTCCTTATATGGAATATGAGATGTCGATCCTCGATGAGAAGTTGGTCGTGGTATGCCAAAAATCTGTTCTTAGCTCACCCAAACCAAATTGGCCTAATGACTATATGGGGCTGAATATTGGTAACAACGCGGGCTTTTCCGCCGGTGGTGATGAATTTAGAGCAGCGGTTAAAGCTGGCAAAATAAAGCTAACTGAGACAAAGGGGACACCTAAAAACTTACTTAAGTTGATTGCCGGACGTATAGACTGTTATATGAACGATGCACTGTCTATCCAATGGGAACTTAAAAAACTTCACAAAGAAGGCAAATATGACGGTAGTAGTATCGTTGAAGGTGCAACTATCAGCTCGGAGCAGGGATACTTGGGTTTTGCGACTAAAGGAGCCAGTTTCCCGTTCAAAGATGACTTTAAATCTCAATATCACAAAATTCTTTCAGAAATGAAAGCAAGTGGTGAAGTAGATAAGATAATCCAAGATTATGTAAAGTAGCCTTTTATTTTTGCTGTTATGAGCGGGAAAAAAGTTTCCCGCTTTTCACGAATGACATTAATTCCTTTGTTATCTCTCTATAAACCAAACTCATTTATTGGTAATGGTGTTATTTTTTGAATTGGTAGGAATTGTTGTATGTTATATAGTAAAGACCTTATTTTACAATCAATAGAACAATATAACAAATCTAATGGAAACTCTTCTGAAAAAAGAAGGGTCAGTGATTGGCTCCATTTTGAACATCATGGAAAATCAGGTCAAGTTAGGGCTAATATTTTAAAAAGTTATGTAAACAACGCTCAGCCTATACACATTAGCACCTTAATATCAGAATATTTGTCAGCATCAGTAAAACCAGGAACATTAAATAAAATAGTTAAAGACAATAGCCAAAAAGACTGTTTTAAGCATGCAAAGATTCTTAATGGTGGTGGGAGTAATTCATCTTCTTTAAGGACTTTCATAAAATCTGCTCACAATAGCATAATATCTGGGGATGCACAGTATACAAAACCATATCATAATAAGTTACTTGAAGGTAATTCAGTACCACCAGAGAGAATGATTGATAGTGGATTCGTCGTATTTAAAAATGATTTGAACAAGGTTAAAGACTTAAATTCATCAGCTCATACAGTGACAATGTATCAACATAAAAGTACAAATGATATGTACTTTGGTAAATCTTTATCTGATGGTAGTGAACAAAAAATTAATGCTTTATCAGAAATTTTATATTCTCTAATATGGCAAAAATTTATCGGAGATAGATCGTCTAAATCATTGATAATAATGGATGATAGTAACCAGATTATCGGCATTTGTTCAAAGGGATTAAACCAATTTAGTGAACTGAAAACACAGTTAGGAAAAAATGGTTACCCTTCTAAATTGGGCTTGCTCTCCATCGCTGTATTATCATACTTACTCGTTGAAGATGACTTGCATACTAAAAATATAGGTACATTCGATTATCATGGCGAGTCGGTTTTTGGAAAAATTGATCATGATTATATTGTATCTAAGTTTGATACACACCAATCTCATTTTAATAATGATTTTAGTTTGGAAGTTTTAATCTCATATCTAACAACTCAAGATGTAAACTTACTCAAAATCATGCTCAAAAGCTTAAGGTTTTCTCCAGGTACAAAAAATAGTACGATACTAAATATCGGGCATTGCCTGAGAGGAATTGGTGGAGGTGCGAATACAACGCTAGGAAGAAAGGCTACACGAGACTTTTATTCAAACTATGTCACTATCCATAATAGAACGGAATGTGAATTCCTAAAAAATAAAATAGCTAGATTTAACATTTCTGAAATGGATAAAGATTATGATAAAATCATTAAATTTGCAGGAAATCACAGCATTGTTGGAATTGACAAAATTAATGATATTTATTTTTTCATCAAGAGCAGAATATTAATTGTAAAAAATGAGTTATCCAGTGCAAAACATTTAATGTAATTGGCTTAAATTTTACGTAGATTCATAGTGACATATTAAACTTTTAGTTATTTCTATTAAATTATCACCATTTTCTTACTCTAAGCGCTATAATGTCGATTTAAATTGTATGTGTAGCGTAGCACCGCTTAATCGCAACATGAACAATCACATTCATAGTATATAAGGGTTTACATCCATGAAACTGAAAGTGGCCGTATATGAAGATTACGAACACTTAGCTTCACTGCATTCACAAAGCTGGAAAGTGTTCTATAAGGGTATTTTGGACAGTCAATACCTTGAAAGCGATGTTAGCGCCGACATGCGCGCCCTGTGGCAAACTCGGTTAATCAATCCTCCTTTTAATCAACGAGTTTTAATGCTTGAAGAAGGGGGGCTATTGTGTGGTTTCATTTGTGCATTTGGTAATCATGATTTTGAGAAAGGTACTATTATTGATGCTTTACATGTTGACTCCAATTATTTGAGGCGAGGGATAGGCATTGAATTGATATCCCAGATAGCACATTGGGCCGAAAAGTACTTCCCTAACCAAGGTGTTTACCTTAACGTCGTCAAAAGCAATCATAGAGCGATAAAATTTTGTGAGAAGTTGGGTGGACAACTCATACAAGAGAGACTTTGGCAAGCTCCTCGCGAGACACAAGTTCCTGAATTAGTATATGGATGGAAATCAATCCAAGAACTGCTTAAGTATTCTCATCAAAAAAATAACACTTTGATTTCAATCGACTAAATGCAATTTTACTCTCTGGTTGTATTCTACGTTGCAATAAAAAGCGCTTCATTCTAGAAGCGCTTTTTATTCGGTTTTTCAAAGTTTATTTCGACGTACGGAACTCTGCAACTGCCTGATCCATTTCACCAGCTTGATGCGATACCTTATCAACTTCACTGAGGCAGTTTTGTGCCGAGTTCATGTTACCTTCAGATATCGTATTCAACTCGGTAATTGAGTCACTCACTTGGTTCATCACACTGCCTTGCTCTTCAATCGCAGATGCAATACGTTCAGAGTTTGCCTGTATATTGGTCATATCTGTAATAATTTGCCCAAGACTATCATCAAGTGTTTCTGAAGCCGTAAGTGTTTGCTGCCCTTGTTCATTACACTGATCAATATTGGAGACAACCGTTGCCATCTGAGTTTGTATATCCGTAACTACTTTGGTGATTTCTTCCGTTGATTGATGTGTACGACTCGCTAGTGCACGGACCTCATCTGCAACAACAGCAAAACCTCGACCCTGTTCGCCAGCACGAGCAGCTTCGATGGCCGCATTCAACGCGAGTAAATTCGTTTGCTCGGCAATACCTTGGATGATATTTACGGCGTCACCAATTTTATCAACATGATCATTGAGCGAACTAATTGAACCTTGGCTATCCGATAAGATCTGAGAGAGTTCGCTAATGTTTCTCACGGTGTCTTCGACGACAGCACGCCCTTTTTGGGCATTAACCGAAGCTTGATGAACCCCTTCGACCGCCACCGCTGTACTCTCTGATATCTCATTGATAGTGGAGACCATTTCCTGCACTGAAGTCGCCATAGTTGATGTATGGTCTGCCTGAATATGAAACTGCTTGATTACACTTTGTAATTCGTTGTGCATACTTTGGGTGCTGTGAGACAGTTCTGATGATTTCGCTTGCGTGCCAGATATTAATGTTTCAAGTTTATCTAGCAAACGGTTGAAATACGTCCCTATAGACACAAGTTCATTATTGCCTTTCAGTTGTGAACGCAATGACACATTGTTAGATTGGGCTATTTCTTGGATTACTTTAAGCAAAGCCCCTACCTGTTGGTTGATTGACCGAGAAATCTGGAAAATAAAGATTAATATCAAAACCATGACAACGATACTGACCGATTTTTCAATCGTATTCAGTTTTTGTCGTGTGGATTCACTTTGCTCAGCAAGTGCCGCGGAAAAGGTCTTAAACTGACTTTCAACATTATGGGATAATTCACGAACTTGCCCTAACATACCTTCATTGTACTTAAGACCAATGACTTTCTTCTGTTTAACGACATCTTTTGCAGCGGCCAAGACTTGACTCGAGTTACTAGGTAGAAGGTTCTCTTGGATTTCCCCTTTAGAGACACCGGAATCAAATTCCAAGAGCTTCACTATTTGGTCACTTGATAGGGATTGCTTAACACCAGCAATTGCTGCGTTGTATTTACCCATCAATTTTTCTTCCGGCTTTAAACCCAAAGCATCATACGCGTTGACCAATTGGGTAAAACCTTTCTGATACTTGAGAATGTCTTCACGGACCGAGGCGCTTGATGGCAGATTATTGGATTTAAGAACTGGCGCTAACTCTGCCTCTAATCCAAGAAAGGTGTCCATATTCTTACCAAAGGTATCCAGATATTTCATACTCTTGCGCAATAAGAAGTCTTTTTCATTACGCCTCAGATTCAAAAGGCGGATTTCAAGCTTCGCAACTAGCAGACTTGCTTTATTTAATTGCTCAGTGGTTTGAGCAAAGTGGGCTGTGGTCAAAAGTAATGAGGCGACTCCCAAGACAGCGACTGCACCCAATGAATATAGTTTATTCTTAATATTCATGTGACTACCTAAGTTATTGGTTTGAGCGGTTAGTTATCAACTCTTTGAAGAATAGTTGCTAATTACAGATATATCAATTATGCAATCTATTACTATGCTACTTTGGAGATTAAAAACCTAACTATATGATATTTTTATTTTTTTAACGAGGCTTTTCGGATTGTTTTTTTGGGGAGGTCAATGTTTTGACGAATTGGGGGCGATTTATTGCGTATTTTAAGAGTAGAGAGCAGCAAATGACTGCTCTCTGTATCGGTAATCCTAGCGATCCCAATAGGTTTCTTCGAGGCTGTCTTCTCTTTCGGGAAGGGCTCTTGATAGCCTTGGAGAATGTTGGGTTAAGACTTCGTAACTAACACGGTTCGCATACTTACAAATCTGAGAAAGAGATGAATAAGTAAGATAAGGGCGATCGTGTTTAGATGAGTTAGGGACATTCATTTGATGATGGCTATTTGCTGCCATGTCATGTAAAAGTGCCGATAGTGCCGCGTCTCCTGCGCCATTGGTGTTTTTTATTTCTAAGGGCCCACCAAGATAAGGACCAATATGCGAATACACTTTTAATGGATTCAAACAATCGTCTTTTCGCATCGCACGACTAAATTCGTATTTATTGAATTCGGCTATATTGCCGGGTAATAACGGAAGTTCAGTTGTTCGCTTAACAGATTCCTCCGTGTAACCCGCCATGTATAATCCGACTGGACCTGCGGTACACAATACGAGATCAACCCACTCAAGCGCTTTGTCAGCGGCAAGAAGTGGATCTTTTTCACCCGTAAGTGCTTCACCTTCTTCTTCATTCATTGCGACGATAGAAATATTTTCTTTAATATATTCCTGCCACCATTCCGCGTTACCTTCAATAACCCACTTAGTTCCCAAAGTCAGTACAACAGGCACGTTTTTGGATTTTGCGATCTCAATTGCCCTAGCAACAGCTCTAGGCATAGGATCGTCAGGTTTACCCCGCATCAAATAAGAGGACACCACGAGAGCAGAAGTTTTATCAAATACTTCCTCAGGAATACTATCTGGACGAAGTTTATTCATGTGGCCTTCGTTGATTGCAAAAGTACGTTCGCCATCTTTGGAGATCAAGGTATAGCAACGGCCAATCGCGCCCTCAACCATTTGCAAATGGTTGAGATTCATTCGAGAGGATGTCCTGCATAAATAGCGGTAAGCGAATGAACCAACTTCAATATTTTTGGACATCACCCCCAACAAAATAGACTTGCTATCGGCAAGCACAGAGTAATTGTGTAGTGTATTACCAATGGTGTCACCAGGATATTGATGGGTGATAAGCTCACGCTCAACCAACTCAGCATACAATTCATCAGCTGTACTTTCTTCAACAACTAACGAGTGACCTTTACTCAAGTCATATTTAGCCAAGAAATCGTCATTAACCTGAGCTTCAATATCAACAATTGTTTGACCGACACCCACTATGATCGGTCGAAAAAGCTTCGGCGTTTGCTTCATTTGGTTGACAAGAGGGTCTCTTGCGTGAGTAGGGAAGTAGTGCTTAGATTTGCGTTGTCCAGGAAATTTCATCTTTTGAACAGGGTTGTAAATTTTCGCGCATCATATCACAGAATAATAAGATTGCTTTCATTTTATTTACTAGGAATATGGCCAAATGGAACCATTTGGCCGACATCATTAGTTGGGCTCAACCTTCGCAGAATATGCTTTCGTTCCCCAAAGTGGGACAGTTGACAAACTGTGTTTGAAGCTTCCATCAGTCTCTTTCGTTGTATAAGACAAGTAGAGCAAAGTTTGATTTTCTGAGTCGTAAATACGTCTAACTTTCATGGACTTAAAGAAAATACTCTTCGATTTTCTAAAGACTACCTCGCCTGACTTACTCTTATCGATGTTGGCGATCATTTCTGGTGTTATGTCCCCAGTTTGTCGACAAGAAATAGAACTGTCACTGGGATCTGCCAAACTAAAATCTGCCTCAATTGACGCAATATGACAGGTTACCCCTGTTACTACATCATCTTTAAGGTTTTCTATTTTGATGTCTTTTAAAGTGAATAAACCGAGAGAAACATCTCCAACTTCATTGTTATCACAAGCCGTCAAGCCAAGAGAGAACACCATCATTAATGCGATTTTTTTAAACATAATCTGATTTGCTAGTCCTTTTATCCCATGTGTGTAAATTAGAACAGTTTAAGCTCGAATATTCTAGCTAGAAAACTAGAACATGATTAAAAATACTTGTAGCGTCATGTTGTTGTCGCTAAGCTTCTCCCAAAGAGCCGCTAAGAAACCTAGTCAACTAAATCTATGGACCATACCTCAGAACAACTATTTAAAATAAAAACCCAATGGTTCAGCGGACACGTTGACGTTGAATTCCCAACGAAAGAAAGTTTGCTCGGGCGAGAGCTATTTTTGTCAAGAGCAAGTAACCCTACTTGCTATCAACTCAAGACTCTACCGAGTGTAAACACCGAATATCAAGAAGGCGACGTCTTTAAAGTCGACTTCCATCGACTGACAATCATGTTTTCCCTGCTCCAAGCCCAGTACTGGGATAATGAGAAAGAGCAAGCTCTGGTCTTAGAGTTTTTGAGTCAGATTATTTTTTCCGAACCATGTGATCTGTATGTCGGCTTTCTTTCCGGTGAGCCATCGGCGGCGGCCGTTGTGACAAAAAGTGGTGACTCAATTCTAGTGTCTGACATCGTTACAAAGTCAAATAAGCCTGAGCATTTCCTAGCAGCATTAGTTCACCATAATGCATTGGATATTGAAAAATATGCCAATATTTATATCGAGTCATATCAATGAAGGTGCTAACGCCTTAATTGTCCTTAAGACGCGTTCAGGGGCTTATGTCCGCTCAGATAAATACGCCTGATAATCCGGTATTTCAATGCTCACTTCAGACTCAATTAAGTCTGACGCAATAAGGAAATTTGCGGTTGCTCGGTTAGCTGCAACGGGTATATTCC
This sequence comes from Vibrio zhanjiangensis, assembly GCF_030161235.1. Taxonomy (GTDB): domain Bacteria; phylum Pseudomonadota; class Gammaproteobacteria; order Enterobacterales; family Vibrionaceae; genus Vibrio; species Vibrio zhanjiangensis. The sequence continues at coordinate 9,680 of NZ_BSPW01000050.1, forward strand.
AGACACTCGAAATTCTCAATAAAGCCTTTACATCTGGATCATGGGGGACAGCATTAAGTGGGTCCCAAAAGAAGATAAGTATATCTATTTTTCCTTCTGAAATAAGTGCTCCAAGTTGCTGGTCTCCTCCCATCGGTCCAGAGATCATACTTTTAATCACTAATCCTGTTTCTCTAGTTAACATCGCACCAGTTGTTCCTGTTGCGTACAGTTTATGGGGCTGAAGCTTTTCTTTGTGCTCCAAGACCCAACGAAGTAACTCAGGTTTATAATTATCATGAGCAACTAAAGCGATGTGTTTGCATTTTCCCATTGTACGAGTGGTTTGTTTCATGCTGTTGTCCTAATTGGTGACGTGGAAAGTGGGACGATACTCTGATGGAGACAAAGATTGCAATATTACCGTCGGATCAAGGTTTTCTGGCGTAAGAGGTTCAATAACTGGCATCTGTTTTAGCTGATACGGCTGTCCTTTGAGATAATTAACCGCTTGCCGAACGGACATACTTCCTTGCTGAACCATTTTGTCAGTGGGGGCAAATTCAACTCGTTTTCTAAGCAAGCCTCGATAAACGCCATGACTCAAATAAGTAGCAATAAGTCCGATGGTTTCTGTTTTGTTTGCTGTACGTAATTCACTAATTGCTGCTTCAATTGCTACTGCGCTTCCCACTATATAGCTTATATCATTTCTTTCAATCACTCTCTGAACGAAGTTACGCTGTAATTCCTTGTCATTGTCTGCCCAATACGACTGGACCACATGGATGTCGCTGTATTCAACCGCATCTAATAGTCCTTTCATTACCGGCTCAGTGCCACCGCTGGCGATTGGACCGAGCAATAATGCAATATTGACTTGTCCCGAACCTTTTGGATGCTTTCCCTTGAGATACTCTCCTACGTAATATCCCATCCAATACCAATCTACACCCACTTGGCCTTTAAGTTGTTGGGAGCTCGGATCGAGAGTAAGCGCGTTTACAGTCGCAAAAATAGGTGTGTTCCCAACCAGCTGATTCATATTTTTGAGGTAACCAGTAGGACTTACCGTACCCAAAATGATGGCATCTGCCTGCCATTCATGACACTTTTTTAGCTGAGCTTGTTGTTTTTGTTTATTCGGGTAACCTCCAGCTTCAAATACTTTGAGTTCAACGCCTAATTTGTTTGCCTCATTTACCATCCCATAATTGACAGATAGCCAATAAGAATCTTTAAGATGTGGATATAAAGCACAAATTTTGATTGGCTTGTCAAAAGGCAATACAGAACTCGAGCATACCAGTGCGTATAGCAGCATGATAGACGAAATTTGTTTAGTGGTTAAGACTCGAAGCATGATGCGTGTCGTTGCTAATTAATCCATAATCACTGCAAAATATAGCGTATTGTCTGCGCGTTAAGAAGAGTAGCTATCTAATGTTGTTAGAGAGGGCCAGTATCGGTCGAAAATTACTATTTGCGTTTGTTGCAATGGTGAGCTTGATGTTTGTTTCTGCTGCTATTGGTGTCTTGGGCTTTTCGTCAGTGGCGAAAACAGAAAGGCAAGTGGTTAACACTGCGCTTCCATCCATGTTAAAAGCGAGACAAGTCTCTGAGCTTAGTGCGCGAATAATTTCCTCAGTTCAAACTCTATCCAATGCTAAAACAGAGCAAGAGCGCCAACAATATGGAAAAACGTTGTTTGCTCAGTTAGAAAAACTCCTTTCACATATTAAGCAGCTTGGCTCTGATTCATTTGATTCTCAACTACTAGTCAAACTAGAAAATAACCTGCAAAGAGTAATAGATACGCTGGCTGAACTTGGACTTGTGGTAGAGAAAAAGTTGCGTTTAGAGAAACAGTTGTTCGACATTACTGACGCGCTTAGAGATCAAGCATCAGAACTCGAGCTTCTCACTGGAACACAAGTAGCAAACACGAGCACGAATGCAGTCGCCAATATCACGCAGATTTATAGTCTATTGAACGCTAGGGATACAGAAAAAGTTTATCGAGCGTTAGACACTCTCGTTGAAGTAGACCTAGATAGAACAGAACGATTACACAAACTACATTTGCTGGCTTTTAAGTTACTTAACCTTATCGAAGAAACCAGAACGACTTCTGACATTAACCGAATATACAGCATAGAAAAGGCGTTTCTAACCAACCTTGAAATCATGAAACGCCGAGCAAAAACGGTCGAAGACCCAGCTCGCTCAACTCAAATGCAAACACTGCTCACTCAGTTGGAACAAGGTAGTGTTGTCTTTGAATTGTTGGTTCAGCGCTATCAAAATGACTATTCAGGCCAAATGCTGCTGCATAACACATTAATTCAATTTACAGATCTTAACGCTACAGTTGCCAAATTAATCGATGAATCAAATAACACGACGACTCAAGCAGTGAATCAATTGCATAAAACACTCCAGTACTCTCAAGTTAGCCTGGTTGTTATTACCGTTGGTGGAATGTTGATCCTTGCAGCTATCCTTTGGAAACTGGTTTATGTCTCGGTAATTAAACGATTAGCAGAGTATTCATCAGCCCTGCGCTCGATTGCAAAAGGCCATTTGAATATCAAGATCAACGTTGAAGGGAACGATGAACTAGCACATATGGGCAAAGCTATCATTAATGCAAGGGACACAGCGAACTCCCTTAAACTAGTGGCTGAAAGTGAAGCAAAAGCAAAACTCGAATTGGAGCAGCACAAAGAGCACTTAGAAGAACTTGTCGCACAACGAACACATCAGCTTGAAGATACCAATGAAAAACTTAACCAAGAAGTTATCAACCATGAACAGGCGAGGGCAATTGCCGAGAAGGCCAACCGAGCAAAATCAACATTTTTGGCGACCATGAGTCATGAAATTCGCACTCCCCTAAATGGCGTGCTCGGAACGGCTCGATTATTAAAAGATACGGGTCTGAATCCCAAGCAAAGTCATTATGTCGACGTCATTAATCGCAGTGGTTCAACTTTGCTAGCCATACTAAATGATGTTCTTGATTATTCAAAAATTGAAGCTGGTTTTTTGGAAATCAGACCAAGAGATTTTGAAATCCAGACGACCATCAACGAAGTCAAACAATTACTAGAAAGTAAAGCGACCGAAAAGCAAATTGAAATCCGAACCTCGATTGACACTCGAGTTAATCAGTATTTGTACGGTGATGACACTCGTATAAGCCAAGTCCTAACAAACTTAGTCGGTAATGCGGTTAAATTTACTGAATCTGGACACGTTTCCATTAATGTTAGCCCCGATCTAGCTGATCCAGAAAAGACCTTATTTGTGGTGGAAGATACGGGGATAGGCATAGACTCTAGTGAGCAAGAAACACTCTTTGATTCATTTACACAAGCATCTGGCGGTATTCAACGCATTGAAGGTACAGGACTTGGACTGGCGATCAGTAAACGAATTGTTGAAGCTATGGGTGGCAAGCTGCAAGTAGAATCGCAAATGGGTGTGGGCAGCCAGTTTAGTTTTAGCATCTCTCTCCCCGAGGGCAGTAAACTTGCACCAAAACAAACTTATTCTACTGATAGCCAACCTGCACGAGTATTACTAATTGAAGACAATCCTGTAAATAGTATGGTCGCCGAGGGTTTCCTAGAAAATTTAGGGCATCAAGTTGAAACGGCGTTCGATGGTGAATCTGCTCAAAAAATTTATCAAAGCGGCAGCTTTGACATTGCCTTGGTTGACATCAATCTTCCAGATTGCAACGGGATGGACTTACTTTTCATTCTCAAACAGTTAAAAAGCGACAGTGTCACAAAAATGATTGCCGTTTCTGCACATGTTTATAATGAAGAAGTAGAAACCTACCTGAATGCAGGCTTTGATGGATTTTTGCCTAAACCCCTTGATAAAGACTCTCTAGCAGAGATGATCCAGAACATTTTGCAAGAGAGTCGGCCAACATACGAAAACGACACTTCATCCAATCAAGTTAACCCGTATGGCGATGAAATAGTCAGCTCGAAAACGTTAGAGAGAGACACAAAGATCTTGGGACCAACCAAAATGACAGAAGTCATAGACATCTTTGATGACACCACCAAAACAATATTAGAGTCTATGCAAAATGCAGCAAACGAAAGAAATTCAAGCCAAGTAAAAGCGCTCGCTCATAAACTTAAAGGTTCTGCCGGGAGTCTAGGTCTTCGCGCGCTACAAGAGCTTTGCTCAAGTATTGAGAAATCAGAAAGCCCAATCGCTGCCTACCAAACAGTTGAGTCACAACTGCAACATCTAGCCCAGCAATCAAGCCAGACGCTACACCAACTCGTAAACAAAATATCTTAAGAAAAAAGCAGCAATCGCTGCTTTTTCCGTGTTAGGCAATGGCCTCTGTAAGTATTTGTCTACTCGCTTCAAGAGTAATGGCTTGGTGTTCACCCAAAGCATTCATACCATGTTGCTTTAATTGTGCTATCACAGCATCGATGGCTTCCTGCTTATTATCGCCATGCTCCGTTAGCTGAGTGGAGACTTGCATTGTGTGGTAAAAGCGTTCGATAGCATCAATCGTTTTCTCCGCTAAGTTTTCTGATGGTTTTAGACCAAATACATTGACACCCATTTGCTCGAGTTTCGATCGCTTAAGTGATAGCTGATTTCTAAGTAGTGATGGTTGCACTATCGCCAATGAACGAGCGTGATCAACTCCCCAAAGAGCAGTCAGTTCGTGGCCAATGAGATGGGTAGCCCAATCCTGAGGGACGCCACTGCCTATTAATCCATTGAGTGCTTGATTCGCCGCCCACATAAGATTCTCACGCCATTCATCGGTATCTCGCTGTTCGAAGTTTTCACCTAGAGTTTTTAAAGTACGCAATAGCGTTTCAGCATAACCATCTTGAACCATCGCTCCGTGACTTATCGTCAAGTACTGCTCACAAACATGCACCCACGCATCAACAATGCCGTTGATTAGCTGCTTTTCAGGCAGCGTTTTCATTACATCTGGGTCCATAACCGCAAACTTCGGCTGAACATAAGGGCTCATAAATGAAAGTTTGGCTTGAGTTGCCGCCTTAGTAATGACCGCCCCCGAATTGGATTCGGAGCCCGTCGCAGGGAGTGTTAAGACTGCACCAAGAGGTGTTGCATCAGAAACTTGGTGATCACCCGTTAAAATGTCCCACCCATCACCATTATATTTTGCTGCGGCCGCGACATATTTGGAACCATCGATAACTGAACCACCACCAACAGCAAGGATAAAGTCGATATTTTGTTGCTTGACTATTTCAACAGCCTTGTCCAACGTTTCTTTCGTTGGGTTTGCTTCAACGCCTGAAAATTCGATCCACTGATGATTTTTAAGAGACTCTTTTATTTGATCATAGACCCCGTTTTTCTTGATTGAACCACCTCCATATATCACCAAGATTTTGTCTTGTGTTGAGATTGATGATTGTACTGAGCCTATTTGTCCTTTGCCGAATAAGATTTGGGTAGTGTTGACATAAGTAAACCGCATTATCATTCCTCTTATATTTCTAATAAAGGCTTTTTAGCTTTGGCCTTTGCTTCAGATGTGAATGCATATTAGTCCTTTATGGAGGTGAAAAAAATATCAATTTCTCTGTTTTTCTTGCCTAATCCTATTATTTCGATATTCTTCGTGTAGATAATAGAGGATAAGTTATGAATCTTGGCCAGTTGATGCAAAAGTATGCAGATATTCATCATTTAAATGATTTAGAAGGTGCAGTTCAAACCGAGCTAGCTGGTGTTTGGTTTTATCGCAGCAGCTATGGTAATGCTCGCCAGCCATTTACCTACCAATCTGGCGTCGTCATATTGGGTCAGGGTCATAAAAATATTTATATTGGGAACGAATCTGTAACCTATGGACCTAATGATTATCTTGTTGTTGGTGTGCCTATGCCACTAGAGTGTGAAGCGATTCCAGCAAAAGGAAAGCCTTTACTGGGGTTAAGTGTGGATATCGATTCTCAACTTTTGCACAACCAAGTTAATACCCTAGAGTCTATGGGCTTCAAGACTCAAAGGTCGTTAGTCGATAGTGCTCGCGGCTTAACTTCTGTCACTATGCAATCTTCTATGATTGATGTATGCAAGAGGCTTATGATAGCGCTGTGTGACCCAGTAGAGCTTGCTATTTTGGGGCATTCTCTCAAAGAAGAAATGACTTATAGAGTCTTAACCAGTCGCAAAGGACATGTACTATTCGACTTAGCTCACCATGAGGGTAACTATGCTAGGGTGGCAAAAGCACTGAGTAAGGTACACCAAAACTATCATGAACATCTTTCTGTAGAAAAGTTAGCCGAAGAAGCCAGCATGAGTGTTTCTGCTTTCCACAATGCATTTCGAAAAGTGACGCTAGAATCACCGATCCAGTACATAAAGAAAGTGCGGTTGAATAAAGCGAGGGAACTCATTCAATTGAGTGGTAAACGAGTCAATGATGCTGCACGCTTAGTTGGCTACAATAGTGTTTCACAATTTTCTCGCGAATATAAACGCCATTTCAACCACACCCCAGCTGAGAGTGTAAACTCAAAATTCGATACCTCTTCTAGACAAGGTTAATCTCATCCAAGTGGCTTAGTACCACACTATATACATACCATCCCTAAAAACATTCGTGACAATGTCACATCTATTTTACCTTGAAATTCAATACGATAGTTAACACTATGTCCTAGCCGCAAACTTATGGTTGAGAAATTGCACATCAAGCAGCAAAAATTGCGAGTGATTTTATAGATATTACATTTTTGACGATAACAATCGTGTTCTTTCCTAAAGTTATTTCACAATGAAATTAGGCTGGTTAAAAAACAGCCATCAAATAACAATAAAACAATGCTTAAAGGATAATTAGAATGCACTTATCAACGTCAAAAATTCATCGGCGCTTATTCCAATTGAGCTTACTGAGCGCATCTTGCCTCGCTGCGTTTGAAAGTTACGCTGCAATTGATTGTACAAATCTATCCAAGTGGAATGCCAACACCGTATATACAGGAGGCCAGCAAGTTCAACATCAGAATTACGCGTATAAAGCAAACTACTGGACTCAAGGCGATGCTCCAGACACTCATTCCGGAGAATGGTCGCAATGGAAAGAACTCGGGGCCTGCCTCGGTGACACCAATCAAGCCCCAAGAGTTGAACTGAAATCTCCCAAAGCATCAGATTCTATTCTGGTCGATCAAACAGTCACTATTTCTGCCGATGCAAGCGACTCAGACGGTGCGATTGAGAAAGTCGTTTTCTTTGTCGATGGACAAAAAGTTGGTGAGGACAGAACGTCACCATACGCTGTCAATTGGAATGCGCGAGTAGGGGATCATCGTATTACCGCTATTGCTCACGATAACGATGGCTCTCAGAGCCCAGTCAGCATAGTCGACATTAAAGTGTCTAGCTCGCAACCAGGCAACGAGCCACCAACGGTTGATATAACCTTGTCTGCCAATAGTGTTGACCTAGGCGATACCGTTACTTTTCAATCTCAGGCAATGGATAAAGATGGCAATATCGAAAAAGTAGAATTTTATGTGGCGGGCGAACTTGTGGGAACGGTGAACAGCGCGCCATATAATCTAGAGTATACGACACTAACTAAAGGTGTTATGCCTGTAATCGCAAAAGCGACCGACAATCAAGGCGCCTCTACAAGCTCATCTGCCGTATTACTTGAGGTCAAAGAGCTCCCTACCGTTTCATCGTGTCGCCCTGATGGATTATATCAAACAGAAGGAGTCATGGTTCCATATTGTACGATATATGATGAAAGCGGGCGTGAAAAAATGGGCGCGGATCATCCTCGCCGAGTGATAGGTTATTTCACAAGCTGGCGTTCTGGAGATGACCCTCAGACAGCCTATTTAGTTAAAGATATTCCTTGGCAACATCTCACCCATATTAATTATGCTTTCGCCAGTATTGGCTCTGATGGCAAAGTGAATATAGGTGATGTCAATGATCCCAATAATGTTGCAGTTAACAAAACTTGGCCTGATGTTGATGTTGATTCTTCTCTTGGTTTTAAAGGTCATTTTGGTGCCCTCGCGACCTACAAACAAAGGCATAATGTTAAAACCCTGATATCTATTGGTGGATGGGCGGAAACCGGCGGACATTTTGATAAAGATGGAAAACGCATTGCTGATGGCGGTTTTTACACCATGACCACCAATTCTGATGGATCGATAAACCATTCTGGTATAGAAACATTTGCAAATTCTGCTGTTGAAATGATGCGCAAATATAAGTTTGATGGTTTGGACATTGACTATGAGTATCCAACGTCAATGGCAGGCGCTGGAAATCCTGACGATAAAGACTTTATGGAGCCGAGGCGCCGTTATCTTTGGGCATCATACCAAGAGCTAATGAAAGTATTACGTAACAAGTTAGATAGAGCGTCGGCTCAAGACGGCATACATTACATGCTCACTATTGCTGCACCGTCATCTGGATACTTATTGCGAGGCATGGAGTCTTTTGACGTCACCAAGTACCTCGATTACGTCAATATTATGAGTTACGACTTGCACGGCGCTTGGAATGATCATGTCGGGCACAACGCAGCGTTATATGATACAGGGAAAGATTCAGAGCTTATTCAATGGAACGTCTACAATACAGCTGCCTACGGAGGCATTGGTTATCTCAACACAGACTGGGCCTATCATTACTTCAGAGGATCGATGCCTGCGGGTCGGATCAATATTGGAGTGCCTTATTACACCAGAGGCTGGCAAAGTGTTAATGGGGGAACTAACGGCTTGTGGGGAAGGGCGGCATTACCGGATCAAACTCAATGTCCTCCCGGCACAGGTGAAGGAGAGAAGAATAACTGTGGTCATGGTGCCATAGGTATTGACAATATGTGGCATGACAAAGACGCCAACGGCAATGAAATGGGGGCTGGTTCAAATCCTATGTGGCATGCCAAAAATTTGGAAAATGCAATTTGGGGCTCGTATTCCGAAGCTTATGGGCTTGATCCTGACAACGATCCTAGCGATCGACTCATTGGTCAGTACGTTCGCCATTTTGATAATGTCGCCATCGCACCGTGGCTGTGGAATGATGAGAAGAAAGTCTTTCTATCGACTGAAGATCAAACCTCAGTAAATTTGAAAGCGAACTACGTCATTGATAAAGAAATTGGCGGTATCATGTTCTGGGAGCTAGCAGGAGATTACAATTGCTACTTGATAAACGAACAAGGAACTAGAACTCAAGTTGATGAGTCGGAGCAGGCGTGTGAATCTGGTCGAGGTGAATACCATATGGGTGATACCATGACGAAAGCGATTTACGATAAGTTTAAGTCTGCCACCCCGTATGGTAACAAGTTATCCACCACGCCTACTGCTAATCAAACACTTGATATTGCAGTGAAAACATCGGGTTTCAAAGTAGGTGACCAGAACTATCCAATCAATCCTAAAATCACGTTTACCAATAACAGTAACCAAACGTTACCGGGAGGTACAGAATTCCAGTTTGATATACCTGTGTCGACACCAGATAATGCAAAGGATCAATCTGGTGCTGGTTTGTCTGTGATAGCTTCTGGACATACTCGACCAAATAATATTGGCGGACTTGATGGCCCAATGCATCGTGTGGCCTTTACGCTACCTAATTGGAAAAACCTGCCTGTTGGTGGGTCATATGAACTCGATATGGTCTACTACCTGCCTATTTCAGGCCCCGCTAACTACAGCGTCAAGGTCAATGGTGTTGAGTACGCTTTTGCGTTTGAACACCCTGAGTTACCTTCGGCACAAGCTGGTAACCAGTAACATGATACATAGGTGAAATAAAGAAAGGCCTTGGAATAATACCAAGGCCTTCTAGATTGAGTTACGTTTAGTAATGAAATCTAACAGACATAGTGACTTGAGGTCCGTAGAGGCCGTTGTTACGAGTTTCAGCAGCAAGAGTCAGTTGATCGGTTGAATGAAAACGCACCCCAGCATAAAAAACGGAACTATCATCATTTCGCCCAATTCGTCCTGTGACTTCAATCTGCTCTGCAAGCCATAATCTTAAGCCGATATTGAGCTCTGCTGTGGTATCCTTATCTGCGCCATATTCTGGTGTGTACTTGGTCTGATGAACCAAGAGTTGGCCATAAACATCAGCGAATTGACTTACTGGACCATTAAAACCAATTCCCCCAGCGAAATCGTAATCCTTATCGAATTGCGTGTCTGCTCTGAGTATAAAGTGAGAGTTATCAGTAAAAAAGGTGCTAAACTCTGCCCCAAACATCTCAGGGTTAATCGCAGTTCTTACTTCGAAGAAATTGTAATTAAAGTTATTTGCATTAACAACGCTAACGAAACCAGAGCAGACAAATGCACTGATTAGGATGATCTTTTTCAAAGTAAGTACTCCAACTCTCATCAATTTTTTGACGGTAAATTATTTGTGCAATAACTAAGCCAAATATTATCTCAGCCAGAATAGAATTACTTTATATTTACAAGATTTGAATATGATCCACTTCAATTTCTGGACTATTTCCACCCGAAAATCGACCAAAAATCCTTAAATTTGTTCGTTCATCAATAGATTGATCCAGCTTCACTTTATCGCTAATTTCTATCTGGATTTCTCTCTTGCCGTCAGAAAATATAAAACTGGAGATGCTGATTTGCCGAACGATACGACCGTCAATAATCGCATTCCGTTTCGAAAATACACTGTTGTCATCTAATAAGGAGTCGATTGTTGTCAAATTTACAGGTCCTGTAAATAAAATCCCTGCAGAAGGGAATTCGCTGCTTGCATGGCTGACTATAGGTACCAGAAAAAGTATCGTGGTGATGGTTAGAATCGTTTTCTTCACTGTGTTTGCTCTTTCTAATCAAAAAGTGCGCATAGTATGCCATATGGGTTCAACGTCGACTCTGACAAAACAATGGATATCAAATTCATAACTTGAGCCAAGCTGTACAAAAACGTTATGATGTTCCACCCACCTGAGAACCAATAGATTGTCACATGCAGAGCCCACTAAAAGCATTGATGGTACAAGGTACGACATCCGATGCAGGGAAAAGTGTCTTCGTCGCAGCTTTGTGTCGTGTGTTAGCACGAAAAGGCGTGAAAGTTTCACCATTTAAGCCACAAAACATGGCACTCAATAGTGCCGTTACCTTGGATGGCGGAGAAATAGGGCGGGCGCAAGCCGTTCAAGCTCGTGCCTCATGTACACCCAGTTCCGTACACATGAACCCTGTACTACTCAAACCCAACTCAGATACAGGCGCACAAGTCATACTCCAAGGAAAAGCGATAGGGGATATGGAAGCGGTTGGATATGATAAATACAAACAAACTGTGTTTCCAAAAGTCCTCGAATCTTTTTCGATTTTGCAAGACCAATACCAGACCGTTGTGATTGAAGGTGCCGGAAGTCCCGCCGAAATCAATTTGCGGCATAATGATATCGCTAATATGGGATTTGCCGAAGCTGCTGACGTTCCCGTGGTGATCATTGCCGATATCGACCGAGGAGGCGTCTTTGCTCATATTGTCGGTACACTGGAATTACTGTCCAAATCTGAACAAGAGCGGGTAATAGGTTTTGTGATTAACCGTTTTCGGGGTGATATATCCCTCCTTCAATCTGGTCTTGATTGGTTGGAAGAAAGAACCGCTAAACCTGTGCTCGGTGTGTTACCTTTTCTACATGGCCTAGAATTGGAGGCAGAAGACAGCGTTAACAATCAACAACTGATAAGTCAATCCGCTCGTATTCGAGTTATTGTACCGATACTGACTCGAATGAGTAATCACACCGATTTTGATGTTTTAAGAGCCCATCCAGATATTGATTTTCAGTATGTTGGCAAAGGAGAGAGAATTGAGCACGCCGATCTGGTTATCTTACCAGGAACAAAATCCGTAAGAGCCGATCTCGAGTATTTGCGTTCACAACATTGGGATAACGATATTCAACGCCACATTAGACTGGGTGGCAAGCTCATCGGAATTTGCGGAGGCTATCAGATGTTAGGGCGTTTAATTCATGATCCACATGGAGTAGAAGGAGAGGCTGGCACATCACAAGGTCTTGGTTATTTGTCTGTGGAAACTGAACTCACAACCCAAAAGCATCTAAGTGAGGTCAAAGCAATACTAAAACTTGATCAAAAATCAGCGGTGGTCTCTGGTTATGAAATCCATGTAGGACAGACGTCCAATCAAGAAGATCAATCGGTAATCTTTAGTGCAACCCATTTAGACGCCAAGGATGGGGCAATAAGTGATTGCAACCAGATTTTCGGTACATATTTGCACGGAATATTCGATACTCCAGACGCGTTTGCATTGATCTGTGAGTGGTTAGGAATAGTAAACATGACTTCAATTGATCACGCCCAGCAACAAGAAACTGCAATAAACAGAATCGCAGATGCCGTAGAAGAACACATCGACCTAACTCGCATTTGGCCAGAGCTTTATTAATGAATTTTAAACACTTCCTTGCTTTGCGCATTTATGCCATTTTCATCCTTACATCTGCCGCAGCGAGCACGAATGCTAGCTCAATTTATGTTTATGCAGCCTCTTCGATGACTAATGTGGTGACGACATTAGGGAAGGAATTTTATACCCAAACAGGCATTAATGTGGTTCCTGTCGTAGCAAGCTCATCGTCACTTGCGAGACAAATACTGGCTGGTGCCCCCGCTGATATATACATTTCTGCCAATACTCAATGGATGGATTACCTCGTTCAGAGACACAGAGTTTCTCGTGACAATGTCACTTATATCGCAACTAACCAACTCGTCGTCATTGCGCCAGTTAGCAAAGCAGACCATCTGGAGCTTAGTGATAAAAGCCAATGGTTGAGTTGCCTACGGGAAGGAAGACTTGCTATCGGAGATACTCATGCTGTCCCCGCTGGGATATATGCTAAGCAAGCTTTGCAGCAATTAGGCTTGTGGCAAGATTTACAACCCAAGCTAGCACCTACAAGTAACGTTAGGGTAGCATTAACGCTCGTAGAACATAATGAAGCACCGTTAGGCATTGTTTATAGAACTGACGCATGGACGAGTGACAAAGTGAAAATCGTCGCAACGTTCCCCTCATCAAGTCACACAGCAATCACTTACCCTATGGTGGTGTTAAATGATGATATTTCAGCTCGAAACTTTGCCGAGTTTATCCAAAGTAAACAAGGTCAATCGTTACTTCAAGGTTACGGTTTTCTATAGGAGTTCGAAACTTGCTCTCAGAGTATGAATATCAAGCCCTAATGCTGAGTATAAAAGTGGCCTCCTATACTGTCCTCTGGTTAATACCTGTCGGGATTAGCTTGGGTTGGGTATTGGCAAAAAAACAGTTTTTTTGCAAAAGTGTATTAGATAGCTTAATTCACTTACCACTGGTCCTCCCTCCAGTGGTAATAGGCTATTTACTGCTCATTTCTCTGGGCCAGCAAAGTCTTATTGGTCAATGGCTCTACAAATATCTTGGTATCGTATTTTCATTTAATTGGAAGGGGGCCGTCCTCGCAAGTTTTGTGGTTGCATTACCATTGATGGTGCGATCGATTAGATTAAGCATAGAGAGTATTGACCCTAAACTTGGCCAAGCCGCGGCAACACTCGGCGCTTCACCCATTAAATGCTTTTTCACTATCACTTTGCCTCTAATGAGCCCTGGAATTATTACCGGTACTCTATTGTCATTTGCTCGCAGTCTCGGAGAGTTCGGAGCCACAATCAGTTTTGTTTCAAATATTCCGGGAATCACTCAAACTCTTCCGCTTGCGATGTTCTCCTCCATAGAAACACCAGGAGCGGATCTTGAAACTATGCGACTGTGCGTGATTTCATTAGCTATCGCTCTTGCGTCTTTGGTGCTTTCAGAGTGTTTATCGCAACAGTGTAGCAAGAGGTTGAAGGGCGAATGAATAGCATAGAGATCCGTTTTAAACATAAACTGGGTAATGTGAATTTTGATATTGATATCAGAATCCCTAATAGAGGCATCACCTCGGTGTTTGGAAAGTCTGGAGCGGGCAAAACCACATTGATCAATGTCATTGCAGGCCTAAATACACCTGTAGAAGGTAGAGTCACTGTATCGGGCAAAACCCTGTTTTGCTCTGACACAAAAGTAAATATCCCAGTGCACAAGCGTAAAATCGGCTATGTGTTTCAAGATTCTAGACTCTTTCCCCACTATAACGTCAAGCGCAACCTACTGTATGGCGTATCTCAACTCGATCTTCAACATTTCGCAAACATCATAACATTGCTTGATTTAAGCCCTTTGCTTAAACGATATCCCAGCCAGCTGTCCGGTGGTGAAAAGCAGCGAGTGGCCATTGGTCGAGCCTTATTGTCAAAACCTTCTGTGCTATTAATGGATGAACCACTTGCTTCACTTGATATACCACTTAAAAAAGAAGTATTACCCTACTTAGAGCACCTAGCACATGAAATTGAACTTCCTATTATTTACGTATCACATAGTTTATTTGAACTTGTACATTTAGCTAATCATATTGCTGTACTGGATAATGGTGTGGCGATTGCGGCAGGGCCTCTCGAAACTGTATGGTCAACTCCAGCTTTAATGCAATGGCAAACAGCAGACAACCAAAGCTCTTTGTTTGAAGCAAGCATAACTGATCATAACAAAGAATATGCGCTCACCCAGCTCCAGCTTACACGAGGAGTTTTGCTTTGGGTGCCAGAGCTAACAATGATGGTTTCTTCGAAACTGAGAGTACAAGTAAGCGCTTCGGACGTATCTATCACATTAAATAAGCCTACTCAAACATCCATTCACAATATTTTGCCAGCCAAAATTGTGGAAATCCTGCCACTTGAGGGCGAATTTAATGGCAAAAATGTGTTGGTCAAACTTGAGCTTGCTGAAGAGTGTTTTCTACTTTCATCAATAACCACGTGGGCAAGGGATGAGCTTGCTTTAAAAGAAGGAGTAAGAATTTTTGCACAAATCAAAAAGGTTAACGTGACACAAAAAGATATTAAGCAAAAAGCATAATTTGCATCTGAGTCACGTGGTCAATTACTGCCCCTTTACTTTGCAAACACTTGAGTGAAATCACGTTTTAAAATTGGATCACGACGAGCCTTTTTAATTTGTTTGAGCATATCTTTAACACAGTTGTGCATGACCTGCTCAATAACATCGGCTTGGTAACTTTCTTGATCTTCATTTGCTATGCTTTCTCGAAACGCCTTAGTTTGAAGTTCTTCCATAGCATTTAGCCCTGCAAATGCTTGGCTAACCGAGACTAGAGCGTGAAATTGCTCAAAGTTGTCTAAAATATTTTGTGCACTTGCCGGAAGCTCCTCCCAAG
Organism: Vibrio zhanjiangensis; assembly: GCF_030161235.1. GTDB lineage: Bacteria > Pseudomonadota > Gammaproteobacteria > Enterobacterales > Vibrionaceae > Vibrio > Vibrio zhanjiangensis. The sequence continues at coordinate 25,041 of NZ_BSPW01000050.1, forward strand.
CTTGACGGACGGCATCTTCCGATACCTCATGGATTGAAATGACCATCGGATGCATCGCTTCAGGCACAGCATCAAACTCAATAACACAACGGAGTTCCTGTGAAACACAAGAAAGATCAGTAGAAGGCTGGACCTGATTTTCTTCAGACATGAATGGCTTCTCTTACATAATGAATAATTTGATGGTGGCTATCGTAAAAAATCCACACTAAATGTCAACCACAGTGGAGGAAAAGCCATTCATGGAGTAATCTTTAGTATAAACAGCTGATTTTACAGTTTAGTTAACAGGGGTACCGAGCGTGACACTCTCTGGATCTTCGATGAAAATTCTCCTAGTTGACGACGTACAGATGGAGCGAATGCAGCTGGCTATTCGTCTCAAGCAACTAGGTCACACGGTTGAAATGGCCGCATCAGGGGAACAAGCTCTAGACCTGTATCCCTCTTTTGAGCCCGACTTGATTTTATTAGATATATCAATGCCAGATATGGACGGCTTTGAGGTTTCTCAACGAATTCGATCCATGTATGAAGAATGGATTCCGATTATTTTTCTCAGCAGCCATGATGAACCAACGATGATAGCGAATGCTATCGAGGCGGGTGGAGATGATTATTTAACTAAGCCAGTAGATAAGTTGGTGCTGGGCTCAAAGCTTATTGCTATGCAAAGAATAGCTTTTATGCGTCGTGAGCTGAATCAAAAGACGGCTGAACTGGCGAAAGCAAACCAAGAGTTAGAGAAGCTGGCCAGCGAAGATGGTTTAACTAAGGTTAAGAATAGACGCTATGTAGATGGAAAACTGAAAGAAATGATCTCGATACATGGTAGACATGGTCTACCGTTAAGTCTGATCTTACTCGATGTTGATTACTTTAAGCTTTTCAATGACAACTATGGTCACATTGAAGGAGACAAATGCCTAATCGAGATTGCTCAGGCATTGGCTTTGCTGTTTTCTCGCGGTGGAGAAATTGTCGGAAGATACGGGGGCGAAGAGTTTGTTGTTGTGCTGGGACATGCTGATGAGGAAAACGCAAAGCAACACGCAATGAGAATACAATCAACGATCGAGGCGCTTGCTATAAAACATGAATATAGTGGTGTTTCGGATATCATCACAGTATCGCAAGGCATTTGTTGTGTCACTCCGACAGGGAAAGAGGAACCAGAAGAAATATATGCCATTGCCGACAAAGGACTTTATGCATCAAAAAATGCCGGAAGAAATCGCTTTACTCTACTCCATTAGCCCCAAAACATTCTCTGATGCTTATCGGAGTATACTTAAATCACCACATTCTCGGCTAAACGCTCTAATGTTATACGTATAAATTTAAAGCATATTATTTTTATTTGATGGTATGCCAAGCTTTTTTTACTAAACTAAATGAAGAGCAATGAGTATTTCTGTCGATAATGACTAAAACATGATGTTTATGAGAAGGCCCATTCCATATATGTTTTGCCATCCACAAATGCTCAATAAAATCTGAATCTTGAAGAGGTTAAGGTTTATGCAGATTAGTGTTGACGTTCATAACTATATGGAAACTCTAGTAGGACAAGTTTTGGCGGATAGTCGATATACTGACCAACTTGACCACGAACAACTTGCTGATTTAGCCTGTTTAGCGCTCAGCCAGCTACGTCCTGTCTATATTCGATATGATATTGATTTTCTGTCCGCTTTGAGTGAAGAAAGGCTAGTCGTTCTTAAACGCTATTCTCACGAAGCTGTTGAAGCATCACTTTCCATGATCATTGACGACCGAAGAAATAAACGTAAGGATGAAGTTCCGATCATGTTCAGTAAGCCACGTTTTGATGATGATGCTGAACTTGAGTGGTTTGAAAAGCCACTCGTATTAAATCATAAGAAAAAATAGGAGATCATAAGTGGGGCTATTTTCCAGACTGTTCGGTAGTAAGAAAAAAGAACAGGATACTATAGAAATACAACCATATGAATATAAGGGTTTTCTTATATATCAAGAAGCACAACCTGAAGGTGGTCAATACAGAATTGCAGGTCGAATCACAAAAAATATTGAGGGTGACGTCAAAGAGCACCACTTTATCCGTTCAGATGTTTTGTCTTCACAAGCCGATGCTAACGAATTTATGCTTACAAAAGCTAAGATGTTCATAGACCAAACGCAGGGTAAGATATTCAACTAAATCACAAGATTTTTAATCGACTTATCGATATCTAAAGCCATTCGCATAACAGCGAGTGGTTTTTTGTTTTTCGTCAATTGATCTCTCGTTATTTTATGCAAAATACATCCTTATTACACAAAATATCGAACCCGTGACACCACTGTTATGCAGAGATGACTGTATTTGGTATTTTCGACACAAAACACTTGAAGTTAATCAAAGCGTTAGATAAAAACAATGAATTGTTGTTGCTTGAAGCTAGGGAATTATTATGCAAATCGGGGTACCAAAAGAAACACTCGCGGGCGAAACGCGAGTAGCAGCTTCTCCAAAATCGGTAGAGCAGCTTTTAAAATTAGGGTTTGACGTCAATATTGAGTCTAAAGCGGGGGATCTTGCCAGCTTTGATGATATTGCTTTCAAATCTTTCGGCGCAAATATTGTTACGAAAGACGAAGTATGGCAATCAGACATCATCCTGAAGGTGAATGCCCCTAGTGATACAGAAATAGAATTGATCAAAGAGGGGGCGACATTAATCAGTTTTATTTGGCCTGCCCAAAACGCCGAGCTGATGGAAAAATTGTCGTCAAGAAAAGTTAATGTGCTGGCGATGGATTCTGTACCACGTATTTCTAGAGCACAGTCTATGGATGCCTTATCGTCAATGGCAAACATTGCTGGCTATCGTGCAGTTGTTGAAGCTGCTCACGAATTTGGACGCTTTTTCACAGGACAAATAACTGCTGCTGGAAAAGTACCTCCTGCTAAAGTGCTCGTTGCAGGTGCTGGCGTGGCAGGATTGGCTGCTATAGGGGCGGCAGGAAGTTTGGGGGCAGTGGTTCGAGCGTTTGACGTACGCCCAGAAGTGAAAGAGCAAGTTCAGTCAATGGGGGCTGAATTTCTTGAAATCAACTTCAAAGAAGAATCGGGGTCAGGGGATGGATACGCCAAAGAGATGTCGGAAGCATTCAATAAGAAAGCAGAAGAACTCTATGCCGAGCAGGCCAAAGACGTCGATATTATCATCACAACGGCCTTAATTCCTGGGAAACCGGCTCCTAAACTCATCACCAAAGCGATGGTCGATAGTATGCAAGCTGGGAGTGTCATCGTTGACCTAGCCGCTGCAAATGGTGGTAACTGTGAATATACAAAACCTAACAAGGTTGTCACCACAAAAAATGGTGTGAAGGTAGTTGGGTATACGGATATGGTTAGCCGTCTTCCTACTCAATCTTCCCAGCTATACGCCACAAACCTTGTCAATTTGCTAAAACTTCTCTGCAAAGATAAAAGCGGTAACATCAACATAGACTTTGATGATGTCGTCTTGAGGGGGGTAACGGTAGTTAAAGAAGGGGAAGTGACATGGCCAGCGCCTCCGATTCAAGTTTCTGCGCAGCAGCCGCAAAAAACCGTAGAGACAGTAACACCAAAAGATAAAAAAGAGACACCTGTTTCCAATACGAAAAAATGGATCGCTTTGGGTGCGGGCTTATGCAGTTTTGCTTGGATAGCATCGGTTGCCCCAGCGTCATTTTTGAGCCACTTTACTGTTTTTGTCCTTGCCTGTGTCGTTGGTTACTATGTGGTATGGAATGTCACTCATGCTCTACATACCCCTTTAATGTCTGTCACCAACGCTATTTCTGGGATTATTGTTGTCGGTGCACTTTTACAAATAGGTCAAGGGAATGGTGTCGTTTCATTTCTCTCTTTCATCGCTATTTTGATTGCCAGTATCAACATCTTTGGCGGTTTCACTGTCACCAAGCGCATGCTTGAAATGTTTCGTAAAGATTAAGGAGTGACACATATGTCTGCAGGATTAACACAAGCGGCTTATATTGTTGCTGCATTATTCTTTATCCTAAGCTTGGCGGGCCTTTCAAAACAAGAATCCGCTAAATTTGGTAACTACTATGGTATTGCAGGTATGGCCATTGCTTTAGTTGCAACCATCTTTGGGCCAGATTCTCAAGGTGTCGTATCTATCATCATAGCGATGGCAATAGGTGGAACAATAGGTATTCACTATGCCAAAAAAGTCGAAATGACAGAAATGCCAGAGCTGGTCGCAATACTGCACAGCTTCGTTGGACTCGCAGCCGTTCTTGTTGGCTATAACAGCTACTTGAATGCCCCCGAAACAGCAACACATGCTGAGCACGTTATTCATTTAGTTGAAGTTTTTCTGGGCGTTTTCATCGGGGCTGTCACATTTACAGGTTCGATTGTAGCGTTTGGTAAGTTACGAGGCCTCGTTTCTTCATCTCCTTTAAACTTGCCTCACAAGCATAAAATGAATTTGGCTGCCGTCATTGTATCCGCTTGGCTACTCACACGTTTTGTTGAAGCTGATGGGAGTTTATTTGCTCTATTTGTGATGACACTGATTGCTCTTGCATTTGGCTACCACCTGGTGGCTTCTATAGGTGGCGCTGATATGCCTGTTGTTGTATCAATGCTTAATTCATATTCTGGATGGGCAGCCGCCGCTGCTGGCTTTATGCTAGCAAATGACTTGCTTATTGTGACGGGCGCGTTGGTCGGTTCGTCTGGTGCAATCCTTTCTTACATAATGTGTAAAGCAATGAATCGCTCATTTGTTAGTGTTATTGCTGGCGGCTTTGGTCAGGAGGTATCAATTTCTAGTGATATCGACCATGGCGAGCACCGCGAATCAACGGCTGATGAAGTAGCTGAGCTATTAAAAAACTCCAAGTCGGTCATTATCACACCGGGATACGGAATGGCAGTTGCACAAGCGCAGTATCCAGTACATGAAATTACTGAAAAACTTAGAGCCAAAGGTGTCAATGTACGTTTTGGTATCCACCCAGTGGCTGGTCGCCTACCTGGACACATGAATGTGTTACTTGCAGAGGCTAAAGTACCTTATGATATCGTCTTAGAGATGGATGAAATCAATGATGATTTTGAACAAACCGATACTGTTTTGGTTATAGGCGCTAACGATACCGTTAATCCTGCTGCGCAGGAAGATCCGACCAGCCCAATCGCAGGAATGCCCGTCTTAGAGGTGTGGAACGCCAAAAATGTTATTGTTTTTAAACGCTCAATGAATACCGGTTATGCTGGTGTACAGAATCCATTGTTTTTTAAAGAGAATACTCAAATGCTATTTGGAGATGCTAAAGAGAGTGTGGACGCCATTTCCAAAGCACTATAAAATAGGAAACCGAATAGGGGCCAGCGTTAGCTGGCTTCTTTTGTTTTATGGGTAACATTATTGACACCAATATCACATTGAAAATTTATATTTTTGCGATAATGCCTTACTCTAAATCTAACCCTTTGATTTATAGATTTTTGCATTGAATAGAACGGTCTTAACAATATTGGTAATCACGATTGCAGCAATATGCAATACTGCCAGCGCTAGCTCACTACCTGAGCGAATTGATCAGTTTGTCGATTCGTTCAATCAAGATATTTTCACAGCGTCTTATGATATTCGTATCTTGCAGTCAGATTATCCAACGCGATTAATCACCCCTGATTCAATGCTACCGCAAACCTCAGCGTATCCATTGAGAGATATACAACGTTTATACAAAATTGCACAAGACTGTACGGGGAAGTTACCACTAAGCCCACTCATTACAGAGCCACTCGTTTTTACACGCGCTATCTGTAAAGGAACCAAGCTAAGTCAGAAGTGGTTTGTGCGGAGCGGTCTGATTCATCCGGGAGGAGGAACTTACGCCAAAAGATACGCAGAACTTCACCCAGAGAAACAGGAACAACTTCAACAGTATATGCACATAAAAGAGCGGCCGCTTGCTCCACGCGCAACATTATTGGGCCGCTTGCAGAGAATGAACGAAGAAACGATTACTGCTCTCATTTCTGGTTCAAGTATGTTTCTAGAGCAAGGCGAGCTTTGGCTAAGGCAAAATGATAGCTACCTTGTTTATCCAGAAAGTACCTGGAGAAAAAATGCCGACGAAGCCGGTTTGAGCGTAACTCTAAAAGGTGAGTCAAGCAGTTGCTTCGTAAGAAGAGGGAATTTATGTTGGGATATTCAAGATCATTCAGAGATCCTACGTATCAGTATGGTGGTGCTCGTTATTGCCAACATTTTGCTGGTACTAGGGTGGGCAATATACCGCTGGAATACCAAAAGACAAGAGATGAAGAGTCGTATGCTGATTCTTCAGATCCTCACACATGAACTGAGGACTCCAATCGCGAGTCTCTCTTTAACCGTGGAAGGATTTAGGCGCGAATTCGAAAAGCTTCCTGAATCAGTATACGATGAGTTTCGACGCCTTTGCGAAGACTCTCGTCGTTTAAGACAACTTGCCGAAGCAAGTAAAGATTATCTTCAATCTGACAACAAACCCCTCGCTACAGAATGGGTCCCTTCTGTGAAAGAATGGCTGGAGTTTAAGGTTGAAGAAGAATTTAACAACAAGCTTGAACTCAGAATCAATCAAGATGTGTCAGCAAAGCTAAACGTCTATTGGTTGGGTACTTGCATCGATAACTTAATTCGTAACGCCATCAAGTATGGTGTTGGTCATGTTGTGTTGGATATCAACACAGACGATAATTTAATTACCGTTAAGGTTATAGACCAAGGTGAGTTGACTCAAAAAGATTGGCGTCAATTACGTCAACCATTTGTGAGTAAAGCCGGTCTTGGTTTAGGCTTAACTATCGTTGAATCTATGGTGAGTAGAATGGGAGGACGGATGTCCCTCATCGGTCCACCAACAACGTTTATATTGGAGATACCTTGTGAAACAGACACTGCTTCTTGTTGAAGACGACAAAAATCTGGCCGATGGCCTGTTAGTGAGCCTGGAGCAAGCAGGATATGAGTGTTTTCACGCCGAAAGCATTGCTGATGTTGAACAATATTGGGAAAAATCAGACTTGGTGATTCTAGATCGACAACTTCCTGATGGTGATTCAGTAGAACATCTTGTTGGCTGGAAGGCTATCAAAGATGTCCCTGTTATTTTGCTCACCGCTTTAGTGACAGTAAAAGATAAAGTTACCGGTCTTGATGCGGGTGCCAATGACTATCTGACTAAACCATTTGCAGAGGCTGAACTATTTGCACGTATCCGTGCGCAGCTCAGAGCGCCGGAGTCAGAATCCCAAGACGACACTAAAGTTCAAACTGAACATCTTTTGATCGATAAGGCTACCCGCGAAGTGTTCTATCGAGAAGAGTCTATTACATTAACAAGAACTGAATTTGATCTTTTGCTGTTTTTGGCCAGTAATCTAGGACGAGTATTTACTCGAGATGAATTATTGGATCATGTGTGGGGATACAATCACTTCCCAACGACTCGAACTGTAGACACTCATGTTCTTCAGTTGCGCCAAAAGCTACCAGGGCTTGAGATCGAGACTCTCCGAGGTGTTGGCTATAAAATGAAAGCCTAATGAGAGTTAAAGCGTTATTACTTGGCGTGTTACTCAGCACGCCAATCTCAGCAGCCAATACCTTATGGTTTGAAACAAATTCACCACTTATTCAAGCTCATAAGTTTTTGCTAAACAATGATTTACCTGCAATGTTTGTTGCTTTGGTAGAAGTTTGGCAACAAGAAAAAAATCAAGCTATTTCCGCTCATCTCAATGACCTCTTTCAGCAATCATTGCAAGTTGACTGCGGGAAAGGACTCGACTCAAGACCGTTTCCTGATTGGTTAAAAAATGTCACCGTTAGCGCCGTAGATACCCAAAGTCCCGGAAGAGAGTCATACAGAGCTTCTGTTGAGGTTCTATCTCGTAAGGATATCTCTGATATTTCTCTAACTCGTTGGGTACAAAAGAGCATTTCCACCGATCAGTCTTTTATGGATTTGAGTGACGAAGACTCATCAACTAAATCTTATGTGAAGCGTTACAACCTAAATAGCAAGATCCCTATGGGGTTATATCGGTTAGATATTACGGCGAAAGACCAAACTTCATGGAGTTCATGGCTCGTATTTGGTGAATCAAAAGCTAAAGTCAGTATTAGATGGCAATCCAAAGATCAATGGCGTGTTGAAAGAAACGCTCTACCAAACAATCACTGCCCCTTACCAAAGCTTGACGCTTCGCTCTATGATTATGTCGATGGTCAATATAATAAAGTGTGGGGTGAATCCTATGAGTCAGATTATCCTACCTCCTTAGAACCGAACATTGTCCCTCCAGATCGCTATGTTTTGGCAGTATCAATGACACATCAAAGATGGCAAGGCCCCATAATTGTTGAACAATCCCAAATTATTAGTAAAACATATGATATTTCGATAGAGGAATAACTCAAGTTCATACACAATAAGACGATATAGACCACAGGGATGAAGAAGTTTATATCGTTATGAAAAAATCAATAAAAATCTTAACATTATCTATAGCATCTATTTCTGCTCATTCCTATGCAGCAACTTACGCCGTAGAAGCAAGAGGAGATGCAATGGGTGGCACCGGGGTTGTGTCTTCCAATTTTCTAACCGCGCCATTTTATAACCCTGCCATTACTGCAATCTATCGACGCAATGATGATGCCGGCATGATTATTCCATCATTTGGTTTGGCGTATAGTGATGAATATCAAATGGTTGATGGCCTAGATCAAGCATCAAAAATTATAGATGGAGCAATAAGCTCAAGTAGCATTTCATCTGCTGATGCCGCCGAGTTGCAAACCACTTTGAATGGCTTGGAAAATGATATCGCAAAACTTGAACTTGGGGGAGTAGTTGCTTTAGCGATTCCCAATAGCTGGGTTGCTGCGAATTTATTTGGTAAAGCCTATATCGAATCTTTTGCTCAAACTGATATCTATACGAGTGCGAACACAGGTAACACTGATGTAAACACAGCAGTCAATGCAGAGTTAAGTGCCATCAATGCCGTAGCAATAGGCGTTACTGAAGTCGGTATCTCCTTAGCCAAGTACCAAACCTTTCTCGGTCAGCACATATCATTCGGTGTCTCTCCCAAGTTACAGCGTATCTATACCTATGTTTATACGGCCAATCTCAATAACTATGATATTAAAGATGTCCGAGATAATGGCACCGGGGATACCATGTTCAATATGGATGCGGGCTTCTTGTGGTTCAGAGGTCCTATAAGGGTTGGTGTGTCAGCGATGAATATCGTATCACGCGACATTACGACACAAGAACTCCCTGCACAAACGCTAACATCAAAAATTGACGGCAGTCAGTCAAGAACAACAGCTGCGGTATCTTATTCCTACAAAGTAAGGCCTCAATATACAGTGGGTATCGGTCTGGTTGGTGACTATTCGGCAATCAGTGTTGACTATGATCTGAATGAAGATGAACGCTACACTAGTTTCAAAGACAATACCCAATACGTACGAGTAGGGGGGGAAATTGATATTATGCGTCAGTTGAAACTACGAGCTGGTTGGCGCCGTAATCTTGCTTACGACAATTTGGACGATACATTCACAGCAGGGATTGGTTTATCACCACTGAATTTATTCCAAATGGATATCGGGGCAAGCTACACCAATGAAGACTCAATGGGTGCCTATATTAATTTTTTAGGCAGCTATTAAAACACACAATCGTTCATGAGAACCAAGCACACCTGTTTTCTTGGGGACTGGCGCTCTGACACAAATAATAATATAGTTGGCTCCTGATTTAAAAGGAGCCACTTATGTTTGATGATCTCCCAACACTCTCTCATGCTGAACAACAAGAAGCGGTAGAACAGATCCAAGAGCTAATGGCTCAGGGAATGAGCACAGCACAAGCAATAAAAACCGTTGCTGAACAGATACGCAATAAAGAACATCATACCCCATCATAGATACCCTATAACGTGAGAAGAGGGCAGCGAATAGTCCCTCTTCATCTCTTCAAAAGAGATAATCCCTGTTCAAAAAATCCCCCTTAGCCTACGCCAAAACAGTAATATATGCTAAAAAACGACTATTTAACAATTAGTTAAAGCAGAATAAAATCCTGCCGCTATAAAATGAGTTAGTGGACTTGTAATTTAATTACGAAATGCCATAAATGTACGGTAAGCGCTGACATTTTGCCGAAGATAATTTTGCTATGTGATACTGTCACAACGGGTTTGCCAATTACTCACTCTCCAGTTGCGTAGCTATAAAACAAGAGTACGTGACATTGTCACGCCAATTCAACACAACAACAAAGTGACGGTGTCACTATAATTGTAGTGTGAAAAGAAAATTGTTGTGAAGTAAACTCAATACTATCAAGATGGTATCAGTTAAAGTCTATAACAAAGCAGTGGTAGTTTTGATGAAATATGAACGAGCAGACATTAAACACGCTAAAATGATTAGCCATCTCATCCTGCCTTTAACCCAAAAATATGTTTGTCCAACGTGTGCTGAGTCCTTTCATGAGACACTGTGTGATCACCAAGCGATTCTGTCGTACCTTAATTACCAAGCGACTTTGTCATTACGTTAAC
>NZ_BSPW01000051.1 GCF_030161235.1 Vibrio zhanjiangensis
CTGGGTACTATCAAAACAGATCAATCACTTAAAGTCATGTCCGAAAATCGGGGGCCACTTCTTCGTGATGATTCTGGATTAGAGGATAAGGTGTTGGATATCGCTCGCAACAATTATTCTGCTAATATTGCTTGGTTCCCAGGGCTTGGAAGATATACCACGACACTCTACAATCCTGTCCCACTCGAAACCCAGGGGCAAGCATACAATGCTCAAGCAGATGTCTCTGATGCAGAGGAATTTTTCTTCGGCTTATTGTTTAATGCTGCCCATGAATTCCCAGGGACTGGCTTACAATGTCTTGCGGCAACAGCCCGCTATAATGCTAGAGCTAAATCTTATTTCAGAGATAGTATTTCAGGCAAAAAAGTTGACAACCCCGTAGGCTATTCGGATCAAATGCAGTATTTCAAATGCAAAGACCCGAACAAATGTATTTGGGATAGGCTCCCTATTGCTCTTCAAGAAGTTGCGATTGATATTGAACGTTTACCGGATTGGATAAGTGACGTTCGAGAAATCGTTGCAGCGCATCCGAGAACCTGTTTCCCATTAAATGGTATTTATTTCCGATTCGGTAAAGCTTCGCAAAGTTACCTAGGTATGAGTTCTGGTCGTGAAACGGCGTTTGTTGGCATAGAATATACGCTTCGGCAAGAAGGCAAAAAAGAGCCAAAGAACTACTTTGTCAACCTAGAAATTGAGCAGATGTCATTGCGCAAATACAATGCTAGACCTCATTGGGGCAAAAATTCTGTGGCGATATTTGAGGACATGCCATCTCGATTCCCGATGTGGCCAGAGTTTTTGCAGGCAAAATCTGAGCTAGATCCTCATAACGTCTTCACTAATCCATTCTGGGAACGAGTGAGTGGCAGTATTCCAATGGAAGATTATTTAACCCCTGGATGCAACGTACGCGGTGAATGCTACTGCCAAACAGACGAGCACTGCCAATCTGGCACTCAGTGTAAAGAGGGGCTTTATTTCACTCAAGCTCGAATCTGTCGTAAATAATATCCAATGCCAGCTGTATATGAATACGGCTGGCCCTCCCACTCCATGCTTCACTAGTTTATATGGAATATCTGATTATGAACTTTACGTTTATGCCGTTCATGTTTGTCACTATGTTGACATTATTCTGCTCAACATCATTTGCCACAACATTAGATGATTTGAGGCCACACGAACCAAGCTCAGATAAAACTTGGGCAGAGCAATGGTTTTACAACGTCGCTGTCCCCGAGCTCGGCTATTTCAAGATCAGTTTACAAACTTATATTGCTCCTAATTTTACTACTCCTGCACCCAAAGCTTATGTTCACTTAGCCTTTACGCCTCTCAATGGCAAAACAGTTAAGTATGATATTTTCCGAGATGAGCTGATATTAAAGGGGTTCGATGACGTAGAGCAGTTCCATTATGAAATACCCGGTATAGTTTTGGCCAATCAAGACTCTTTGCAGGTTTCATACAATGATTTTAATTTTACTATGAGGTGGGATGGAGAACATGCCCACTATTGGAGAGGCTCAAACCCTGGGCAAACTCCATTTGGCATTATTCCAGAAATCCCAGGAGTTGGTGGCAAGTGGTTTCTTTATACTGTAGGCACCCCTATCCAATATACATTCTCTGATGGCTCACATTCTCTATTTGGCTCAGGCTATGCGCAGGTTGATAAAGGTTGGTATGACAAAGAGTCTAGCGCTGGCATGATATACAGTATGGGATTGTCAGACGATCTTTATTATATGTTTACAGGGGCTAAGGTTGGCGATAGCAACTTCGAACTTTGGGCTGGTAGGTATATTTCTGACAAATACGATCTTATCTTCTACCCTGCGATCGGTAATTTATCAGTCAAACGAGAATACGACTCTTGCGCAGGCTACTTTAAACTTGAAATGAACAAGTTGCGATACAAAATGATTATGGAGGTCAATTCTCCATTCGAAAACTTTTACTCTCTGCAGTTTCCTTCTGTGATTATTTTTGGTGGCGAACAAAAGTATATGAAATCAATGGCGGCAAATGTGCAGTTTTCTCTTTATGAGTTCGGGCAATTGGAAGAATCTATTGTAATGGATCAAGCATTACTGGAATTCAGTGGCCCATTTTATTGTGATGATCTTCCCAACGAAAACCGTCAAAAGTAGTACATTATATAGCCGTTTAGAGAGGCTAAACGGCTATATATTAGCTAAGTTATATGGTCTTTGTCAGCATAAAACACAACTCCATCTGGGCTAACCAATAGATCGCCTTTGGCTACACAAGCATTGTTGGAAATGAGTTTGCTCTGTACCTCACAACTTAGCTCTGCCTCAAAACTGTAATTATTTTCCAGTTGATATAAGTCTTGCAAACTTATATCAAGAGTGGCAATTTGAACGTAACTGACGTCATCAGAGAGCGAATAAGAGGCATACAAATTGGTCACAGACCAAGTATTTTCTGCTTGATATTGAACGCTCGCAACCGGTTTTTCCCACCACAAAATTGCCGTTCCTAAATTGGGATCATGTCCCTCCTTTAACCATACACCTTCCCCATCAAATACAGGTTGTGTGTGGGTAAGATAACCGACCACCAATGGAACTTTGACCCTTATCTGCGGTGCAAAGTAGCTTTCCCAGCCCATTGTAAGGTGTTTTATCCATGTTGCAGAAAACCCTACAAGTACAAACTGATATCCATCACATTGTACAACTGGGTAAATATCACTGGGTAAGCTACAAGCTTCTCCTTTGATATTAATATCTCTTACGAATGGAATATTTACCACAGAAAAAAGTGCTGCAACCATGGTTGGAATTAAATCATCTGGCACTGTGCTTGAAGATAATTGTGTCTCAATACCCGCTGCCCAGTCTCGCTCACTACACCAAATACCACTTTTACTGTCCCCACGATACGCCCAGAAAGTTCCGACTTCATAGCCTACTTGTTGGAGCGAAAGATAACAATTCTGATTGCTCAAACCTGAGCCAATAACTTGAGCTAACGCTATCAAATTATTCATATTTCACTATCTCCATTTCAAATGGTATTCTTGATCGAGACAAACGAGCAGTGATTTTCGAGGTCATGCGTTCGATCGCCTCATGTTGTTTTTGATTTTTGGGTCTAAGCGTTAAGGTCACTGCCTGACCCCGCCATGAAGCAACAATAGTCAATCCGGTCATGGGGCCATTCAATAGGCGGAATGTTAGGCTTTTTTCTTCTCTGAGTATTTCGGCATTACGCCATGTAGCGACATGATTAACTTCAGACAATTGACTAACAAGCGATGAAACCAACCCTGTCGAAAACGTATTTTTGTTCGCGCTTTTCTGAACATCCTCTCGATGAGAAAATAGAGAGGCAAACTTACGCCTTAATTCAGGATCTGCATCATGTCTAGACGTCACCCCTTCAACACGCCAATTACGTGAGGAAATTTGTTCAATTTTATTGCTCATCAAGGACCCCTTTTAACTTTTCTTGCCCCCTAATCAATATTGCTTTTTGCCGAGTTAACTCTGCTTTCTGGTGTTCAATTTGCTCTACTCGTTTATCCCAATAATCGATTGATTCTGCTCTGGATCTTTCTTGCAAATATTGACTACGTTTGTCACTGATTAACTGGGTAAGCTCATTGCGCGTTAGCAATTTATCGTCTGCGTTTGACGCCACAAGTACGGCTCGAGACTCGTTCCATAACTGATAAGCAAGAATACGTTCCTCTCGGCAATTATTTTGTTCTTCATCCAGCGTTTTCCATTGAGCTTGCAGTTTTTCCTCCTTGCGTTTGCGAAGAGCAATAAGCTGCCTGATGAAGAGCTTTTCTTGACGGGTAAGTATCATGACTAACCCTTACACAAAGAATGTAATTTGCTTAACGTTTCACTAAACGGTGCTATATCACCCGTTCCTTGACACAGAAAACGCTCAATTTCAGGAAACTTGTCGACGGCTTCATCAGTCAAAAGATCTTGTCCACGCTGATACTCACCAACTCGAATTAAAAGTTGAACATCTTGATACAATGCGATCAGATTCCTTAAATGCTTCGCATCATTTTTGTGTTGCGCTGTCACAATCTGATCCATAACTCGGCTGACGCTTGCGTTAACATCAATAGCAGGATAATGACCAGCTCCTGCAAGTTTTCGTGATAAAACTATATGTCCGTCCAAAATTGAGCGTACTTCATCAGCAACAGGCTCATTCATGTTGTCGCCTTCAACCAAAACAGTGTAGATACCAGTAATACTGCCTATAGGAGCAGGACCAGCTCGCTCAAGTAAGGAAGCCAAATAGACGAAGACACTGGGAGGAAAACCATTTGCTACTGGAGGCTCCCCCGCAGCTAATCCTATTTCCCTAGCTGCACGTGCAAAACGAGTTACTGAGTCCACCATAAGTAGAACATTCTTGTCCTCATCTCTAAAAAACTCGGCAATAGTTGTGGCAGTTAATGCCGCTTTCATTCGTTCAAGTGGAGGTTTGTCTGATGTCGCAACCACGAGCACCGTTTTTTTTCTTACTTCAGGTGGCAAGCAATACTCTATAAATTCACGAACTTCTCTACCTCGCTCTCCAACCAAGGCTAAAATAATCACATCAGCCTCACAGTTTCCTGCCAGCATCCCCAAGAGAGTACTCTTACCGCCGCCTGCCGCTGCGAAAATCCCTACCCGCTGACCAACTCCTAACGTTAACGCAGAATCTATGGCTTTCACTCCAGTGTGCATCACTTTACTAATGAGCTTGCGTTTAAGTGGGTCTGGTGCACTGCCTTGGTTATCACGCCATTGTCCAAACCATTCTCCTTGATCCATTGGTCGACCTAAACCGTCAACGACCCGCCCCAGAAGATCTTGGCTTACTTTCACTCTATGTCCATGTCCCAATGGCTCGACTTGCATTTCAGTTCCAATCCCTGTCGTACTTTGAAATGGAGAAAGCCATGCTTCCTCACCTTTAATTGCTACAACTTCGGCTTGAAGAGTGTCTCCTATCAAACAAAGTTCTCCCAGTTTTGCATCAGGTAAGGTAGATCGAATTAACGTCGAGGTTACTTCAAGGATTTTTCCAAACCTGCGGAACGGCTTAATATCAGGGAGTTCTGGAAAAAGTTCTTTCTCAAGTATTTCTGTTAGTTGAATGCTATCCGGCAATTGCATTTGGAGCCTCCGCTAATACATCTACCCGTCCTATTACTTTTATACTTGCATCTTCACCAATTTCTTGAAATGAAAGCACGGGCGTCATGGGCATCGATGGTTCAATAATCTTTCGTAAATAACGTCTTATATCTAAGGAAGTAGAAACCACGCATGGAACGTGTTCTGGTACCTTAGCCTTAATCAAAGCAATGATATTTTGTTCATCTTCTGGTTCGAGAGCGCTATACGCACCGACAGCAGACTGGCGTATTGATTCTCGAATCTGATTTTCTATCCCGTCACCGATTAAAACCATAGGAATCCAACCTTCTGCGACAGTAAATTTGCGTCTAATATGCCGTCTTAACGCAACACGAACGTATTCTGTGAGCATAATGGTGTCTTTTTCTTTAGACGCCCACTCGACCAATGTCTCGAAAATTGTTCGTAGATCTCGAATGGAAATGTTTTCCTCGACAAGACGCTGCAGTATTTCGGTAATTTTGCTCACCGGTAACAACCGCTGTAATTCCTTAACAAGCTCTGAATAACGCATTTCCATTGAGTCCATTAAATAACGCGTTTCTTGTACTCCTAGGAATTCTTTGGCGAAGTGTTGTGTTGCCATCTCAACAAGGTAATTAACAATATCGTTACCTTGATAATGTTCCGAACCCGTTGTAACGATCTCATCGATATGATCAAACGAATACCAATGCAATGTTTGCTGGTTAAATGATAATTTGCTTTGTTCACCTTCTATTCCATCAATATTCTTTAGTACCAAGATTGTCTGTCTGGGGATATGTAGCTTTACTATTGGTTCTTGGTACAGGAATAATTCAAATGCTTCACTTCTATCATTTCGCAACGTCTGGAGCTGAATTTCAGGCAAAGGCAAACCAAGCTTTTCAAACAGTTTCCATCTCAAGCCCTGCAATGATTTGGACAGATTTTCTTGCATGATATCACTGCCAATTGCAAGCATGAGTGGTACAGCTCCCGGTGTCATTTCTTGATCTATAGACTCTTCTTGTCCTGCGTGAGAGACAAATCCTTGGCTCTGCTCTTTGACGTTGTTTTTTCTCATGAGCCAAAATGATGCTCCCAAAACAGTAAGTCCTAGAGGCCCAAAGACAAACCAAGGAAACCCCGGAATAATGGCGAATACAAACATCACCGCCGCCGCCATTTGAAGAGAAGAGGGTTGACGTGAAACTTGCTCAATAAGCTCGTTGGCAAGGTTATTCTTTGTTTCGCCAGGTACTCGTGTAACAATCAACCCCGCGGTGATAGAAATAAGCAGTGAGGGAATTTGAGCAATCAGTCCATCACCAACTGATAAAAGAGCATAAGTATTAATTGCGTCAGATGCAGACATATTATGTTGTAAAACGCCTACCGCTATCCCACCAAAAATGTTTGTTAAAATGACAATAACACTTGCAATGGCATCACCCTTAACGAACTTCATTGCCCCGTCCATAGCCCCATAAAGTTGGCTTTCTTTCTGGACAATGGAACGCTGGCGTTTGGCCTCTTTTGCATCGATGATTCCAGCTCGCATGTCGCCATCAATACTCATTTGTTTACCCGGCATTCCATCAAGTGAAAATCGTGCACTGACCTCAGCAACACGTTCTGAACCTTTGGTAATGACGATAAACTGAACTATGGTGATGATGGCAAACACAATAATGCCAACAGCAAGGTTGCCTCCAACAACAAAGTCACCAAAGGTATAAACGATCTCGCCAGCGTCATGCTGTAGTAAAATCAATCGGCTAGTACTAATTGTCAATGCCAAGCGATACAGCGTTGTTATCAACAACATTGAGGGAAATGCAGAAAATTCGAGCGGATCTCGAATATATATCGCAATCATCAAAAGTATAATTGACATACCAAGATTCAAGGCAATCAATACATCGACTAAAGTAGTTGGCAGAGGCAAAATCATCATAAAGACGGCGATAATCAACATCGCACTCAAAATAATATCTTGCCTACCAGCCACTTTAGCCAACCAACGCGTTGCTACTGACATAGACGTTTTCCTCCCGCCAACTGCATGAGAAATTCCCGCTGTTTTTTGCATACATCAAACCACTGCCGTGCATCAAACTTAGGTGGACAGAAGGTACTAATAAAAAGCTGATCTTTGATGGTAAAGAGGCGTTGAGGTAAGCCCCTAAAACGTTCCGGTTGGTTTGTCTTTAGTGCACTTTCTAAATCGAGGTCACGAATGTCGATTAACCATGAGGTTAACATTAGACGATCATCCATAACTTCAAGCCTTAGACCATAGGGGGATTGATGTATCTCAAGGATATCTTTAGGCTCTATTCGAGGCAGTCTAAGTAAAGAATTTAGCTGTTCTATGTTTCTTAGTACTTGTAGATCCATAATCGCTCCTATCTAGTCAACACAGACATAATGGCGCGATTTACATGTCGGGAATATCAGGTCTACACCTGAAAATGGCCCCAGACTATGCTGGGGCCTTGGTGTCTATGCTGCATATTGTGTTATGAATTTCTGTACCTCATCATAACATTCATACCACTTACTTTTCTCGATGGTTTGACCTGTTAAATCTTCTGCATATGCAATTTCTTCATCTCGTATTTGTTTATACCTGCCGTCAAGTTTTTCTGTCGACGTTTTCGCAGCTTTGATGAGTTCTCCTTGCAATATCTGCTCCTGCTGCTCAGCTGCCATATTGGTAAGATTGAGTGACTTACCTGTATTTTTGAGTGAATCACCAAGCAACTCAGCGATACGACTGTTGTTTGTTCTCTCGTCCAACCGTCTTAGCGCTTCATCAATACGCTGCTGAGTCATTTTTTCTCTAGCCCTTTCATTGGCATCGTTCAACCCCAAAAAATTACTAGCCGCAATAAGATTTAACATTGTCCTAGCGAAAAATCCACCAACTGACAGAGCACCTAGACCAGCTAGAGCGGCAATTGCAATAGCGCCCCCCCCCTGTTCCAACGATCGACATCACCCCAATTACGGCTGCGGCTGCCGCACCAATAGAGCATGCAGCCGTCGTAACCACGGTAAAGGTTCGTGCTTTCCAATCCATCTCAGACCATAGATTTTTTATATCATGCCAAGCTCTTTGTATCATTCCAGTTTTACTGGTTTCAAAACAATCTCGAGAAAGTGTCCCTACATCTTGTAACGCTTGACGCTGCATCGTATACATAACCATCGCTTGAGCTCGGTCCTTAAAACTTCCTTGGTTTATGATTCCCCTCATTAGGGCATTCACCATCACTTCCGTCGTTCTATGTTGTGTGACGACATTTACCGCTTTGTTTTCAGACCATGTTTGTACTATTCCACCAAGTATTCTCGCCATCGGTTGAGCAACAGCAACACCTGGCATTAATGCCGAGACAAGTAACCCTGCTCCATTTGCCACAAGACCACCACCAGCAAGCCCTTTTACTGCAGCAGCCATATAGGGTGCACTTTGAGCAAGATGCAACAGGGCGATCATCTCTGGCGTCATAGATAAAGCTTCTTGGCTAGGTAAAAACTCTCTGCGACCTTGAAGAATATCTTTTACCTGATTTTCTACTGTCCCAGTACTCCAGATGGTCGTTGCCATAGCGGCAATATCAGAACCAAAGAAGCCACCATTAGTACTGACAATCTGAAAAACATGATTTAAATTACCAGCGAGAGCTTGCGACTCTATGGGGTGAGACATCGCCCAATGATGCAAATCAACGAGCGCCTTTTTAACACTATCATGGCTGAGGCCAACCTGACCTGAACGTAACGTTACAAAAAGTGATTGATATGCTTCTGTATAGCCACTTATACCGGCTTTAGCCATCTGCCGCTCGAGAAGCAGCATGCTCATATCGGGCCGATAGTCACCCGATAAACTTCCTGCTACATTCTGTTTGACCCAAGCAGACCATGACTCAAAACTATTTCCGATGTCACCTGGATAACCTTTTTCTTGTTTAATCTTATGGTCAAACCTTGTCAATTCAAGCAATCGTCTCTCATATTCATAATCAAGAAGCTGGATATCTGCATTTAGAGAATCAATTTTAGGTTTGAGGTGAGCCAATTCTTGCTGATCTAACCGACGTTGCAGTTCATTTCGTTCCGCCACCAGTTCTCTGACTTTTTCATTGTTTTTCCTCAAAGCAGGCAAGAACGTGAGGAAGCCTTGCAAGTTTAACCGTTTCCTAATAGAGACTATCGAGTTGTCTAACATGGCATCTACTCGAGCCAATTTATTGCTTAAAAGTACTTTTGTATCGAGAACTTGCTGAACGGCATGACAGTGTGTTTTTAGGTCATTGAAATGACTCAACTGCACATTTATATCTTTAATTGTCAACTCTACTTGGTGTGTGACTTCACTACCAACCAATTTGGCATGTGGCAAAAAAGCCGTTAGGGCTGAAACATAGTCTGCCAATGCGGCCGATTTTTCTTCGATATAATCAGAATAGCGAGGTAGATTTTGGGTCAGGTTATCGACTAACCGGCCACTTTCCAGATCAGCATAGAGGTCAACTCCTCCATGATTGTTTAGTTCAAAAGTAATGGTATTCCTTTGATCCAACCACGAAGAACGATATTGAGCTTGGATAATATTCTCAGCCAATTGGCGAGTTTCATCATTTGATGAACTTTGAATCAATTCCTTTTTTGCCAAGTCACTGAGATTAAGATCATTATAATCGTCAAACTCTTCAGGAATTAGAGTGTTATTTTTTGCGATTAACCACTGTTGTCCAGTTATGGCCCACAGTGTCGCAACAAATTGCTCGTCTTGATGATTGTCTATTTGCATATGTTGTTGAAAATAGCTGGCAAAAACGGCGGCGCTATGACGGAGACTCGCCAATTTGCCCGACACATTTAGACGTTCATCTATACCGTGGCTTTCTTTACTCAGCTGCTTTTGACTCTGATTCAACGCCTCTGCGATCAGCAAAATAGCGCCAAGCTGTGCTTTTTGCTCTGCTTTGGGAAAAGCGGTGGTTACATCATCAGCTAATGTAGGTATTCTCTCAGCAAATATTTCGGAAAGTACTCGCAAATTTACCACGGACATAGATGAAGCGTACTGAGCAAGTTTGTTAGGTAAGCTTTGAGCCAGCGCTTTCTTATCTAGAGCCTCAGAGTCTGTAACAAGATCAAAACATAAGCGTTTTAGTTCGGGAGTCATTGCCGATTGAAGCTCCTGCGAACACGATGAGTAAAATTGATGAAAATTTTCATACCCATTGGCATTTATCTTCCAAGTTACCTGATAGTTGTCGATTAACATTCCATTTTTACTTAAAAGATCCATTTCCCGATTTAAGCGTTCACTAAGTTGCTTCGCATTATTGCGCTCTATTGGGGTCAAACTTTCAAATGCACGACCTACTGCCCGTATAGCACTTTGTAATTGTGCCACTCTAGTGGAAAGAGTATCGAGATTCTCTGTAACATCAGATCCTAGTGCAGGGTTGTCAAACAAATTAGTTAATGGCTGCAAGTAATTGTCTAAAGAGGCATTATTGAGTATTTTATTGTAATTATTAACCTCTTTTTGAAGCTGTAGCATAGAGTCTGTCTCACTGTAAAACAAACTACTTACGTAGGACAGAGAGCTCGGGATTGGTAGAATACGAGGTTTTTCGAATTGTGAGATTGCTTTTCCTAGTTCATCTAAACAAGAAGCTAAGGTGGCATCACATCCTACAAATAACTTTTCCGTTCGCTTCACATCCATCAACTCATGGCCGGTAGAGCGGCCAACTGGAGAATTTCTCTCTACTCTATTGTTACCAATAGGATCATTCATTATTTGCTTGACTAACCGAGTACTTAGGGGGGTTCCACCACTTAGATCCATTTGTTCGGCAATTTTATCCACTACCTCTTCGCTGTACTCATGAGAAAGAGCGTTGATAAACACGCACAAAACTTTTTGGTTTTCTTCTGTTTGGCTCCGAGTAAAATCTTTCACCGCCGGCAAATTGTTGAGTAACGGTATATTACTCATCCATTGCAATATTTTATCGGCGAAACCAAATTTAGCTGTGACTAAGATAGGATCGCCTGCAGGGCTGTCAGACAATGCAAGTGGGTTGTTATTGATGTTCTGAGTAAATTGGTTAAGTTCAATAGACATGTTCATTACCTCTTAATCGAGCGATGTCTTCACTTGAAAGCTCTTTTAATTGGAATATGCTTTGTAATTTTTCGTACCTGTTTATCACCTCAGCCAATTTCGTAATGATTTCTTCTGTATATTCAACATGTTCAATTTTCGCCATGTAGAGTAGTGCTTGACTATTATCCTCATAAAAGATGTAGCCCGCTTCAATCTGATTAAGCGTGTTATTCACCAATAAAGCGTGCTTTAGAAGCGTTAGCTCATGCTCTGGCTCGACTTTGGTTAGCATACATGTAAGGTCCCAACACTCACTTTGAGGTTTTATGGAAATAAGAAGATGACTGTCGAGCAACAACATACATTGATTCGATTGATCAAATTCAAGGGGTAAACCCAGTTGCTCACCAAGTCGATTTAATGCTACTTCATGATTCATATGTGCTCTCTCCCAATTTTTTCACTCATTCCATTGGTCTAGAAGTTCAAGCATGGTTTCCTGAACATGTTCTTTTTGCTCGGGATCGCGAAAACATGCCTGCGACATTACTGCAAGTAAGTCTTTCCAACGGCGCAAGAAAATAACTTTTCGTTCACTAGCCAAACCCAATCGTTCAATAATCAGAGACAAGAAATCAGGGTAGACCCATGACTGTTCAAGTAGCTCTATTGTTGCAGACATCACTGAAGAAACTTCAACTCCCATGGCCCGAGCCAACGCTCCGCAATGGTCTTCAAACGTAAGAAAAAGCAATAATCTTTTCAGATCAGCGACCACGGCCGCAACCATAGTCATATCATCACGTTTTTGTCCTTCATCGAGCGGCTCTGACATTGAACGAATGAGAATTCGAATATACTGACGTCTATCTTTCTGCTGTTCCAACAACTCAAACCAGTGTGCCAAGCCCTGCTCTCCTCGTTTTGCGTATTGATATAGCTGCCGAAGAGCACGTAAGCCTTCTTTGTCAATATTCATACCCTGTGCGGCAGCAATAACTTCAAGGTCAATGCCTTCCTCATCCAATATTTCGCTTAAACGTTTTTTCAGCTCCTTCTTTATCGATGGAGATAGCCCTTTGAAACTCATCAAAGATGTCAGAATTAAGGCAATTTTGCCTTTCTCCAAGCCTGACTGTTCTAACGCTGCAAAAATCTGATTGGCGGTTTTTAATTGGGACAATTGCTCAGTCATGTGGTTGATTGACTGACGTGCCATTTTGTCCATTTGTTGAAGAATTCTCTCCATACCATTGAACATCGGATCTTTATGTTCGAGATTGAGCTTTTTCATCACACTACTGAGTCCAAGGCTCAATCCTTCCATTGTTTCTTCTAACGCCTCTTGCCTCACTTCAGCAAGCGCGGCAGTAGCGAGCGATGCTGTGGACTCGGTCGTTACCACCGAACTTGTTTGGTTATGAGAAAAGGCATTGAACTCTGTGTGTAAGTTTGCATCTACTCTCATCACTCACTCCCCGCTCGCTCTGGTTTTAAACATGTTATTTTGTGAGAAAGAATCAAGCAGCAGCTGAAGTTGTAAGTCTAAGTTAAATCGTACTACCAAATATTCCGAGGATAATTCAGCTTGAGCGCCATGCAATTCTGGCTTTATCTCAACCTTAAGTTGTCCACTGAATGCTTTTTCCATCGCTAAATAATGCTCTTCCGGCACGAAGAGTATGAGGTTACTTTGACCACTTTGATGGGCGACATGATCGCTAAGTTGCTTTATCATAAAGTCGCTAACATCCTGTTTATTAGACCATTTTTCTATAACGCTACGCATTTGATGACGAATTCTATCTTTCATATTGTCAATTAAGTTGCGTTCAATATCCGTTTGCTGGACTAACCAAGTAATGGCCTCTCTAACAGCTTGTCGCTGCGCTTCCTCTTTCCACGTTGCTTCCAACTCCAGAGCTTTGTTATGCGCTTCCTGTATTACCTTGTCTGCCTGATGATATGCATTATCTCGTTTGACTCGAGCTCGGCGCACAATCGCAGCAATACGACTACGAGCCCTAGACTCACAGCCCTTAGAACGGAGGGAAGATTCAATACTTTGTTTTGAGACAGTCTCTCCGGTCTTTTGGAGCTCACAATATGTCGCTGAAATAGAAAATGGCTTCATAAAAATCTCTCTAATCTGAACATCCAACCGATGGTGGTTTCAACTTCAACCTGAGATAATTCAATCGGGGTTTCCATTATGGGTAAACTGAG
The DNA here is from genome assembly GCF_030161235.1 of Vibrio zhanjiangensis. GTDB lineage: Bacteria > Pseudomonadota > Gammaproteobacteria > Enterobacterales > Vibrionaceae > Vibrio > Vibrio zhanjiangensis. Next base: position 13,528 of record NZ_BSPW01000051.1, read on the forward strand.
TGACAACATGGCCCAAAAAGGATGCTTAGACCAATAATGATATAAAGCACTCGCGGAATAATATTCCGCATTTTTTATCATATTCTCAGGCGTCCACATTGGCGGCTCAGTACCGTGAGGCCACAGCGCAATGAGCTGTTCAACCTGACTCTGGGTGAATCTATGTAATATTATTTCTCGGTATTCATTGGTCCAAATATAATCAGGACAGCCTTGAACGATTAAGCCACTAGAGGGTAATAATACCGATAGCTTTTTAACAACTGATAACCATTTTTTTATAACTTCTATATCTTCAGTAAGCCAAACATTTTCACAATTAATGCGGCTTAGGATTGCGTTATTTAGTCTTTGGCTAACCAAATCATTCCGTGTTGCCAACTCTTTCCATGCATCCAGTTCCAGCTTTTCCCACCACTGAAAATGAAGTCTAGAGCTCACATTGCGTAACGTTCTGTTTATTTGGATAACATCAGATGACATAATTAATAATCCCTTTTACGTCTTATCGATAGGCATGCAACCCCAGCAATAAATACACTTCCCAAGCCAATCGTGATCGGTGTTTTATTGGCTGCAATCCAATTTTGGAGATCATTCCAATCATTCGAAGCCGTACTCTGCTGCACAACCGGTTGATAGCGAAAGTCAGCAGGCTGCAAAAACAAGCTGATATTTTCGTACTCAAGATCGGGCACTGCATTTTTGATCAAATTGCGAATTTGTGTTTCAGAACTACTTAAATTGGCCTCTGGTGAGTACTTTATATACACTGCAGCGGATTTATCTGTCGCGTTGGAATGATTGTTAGACCCACTTTTCAAATTTTGAGCAATCGAAACTCTGGCACTAATTACACCATCCATGTTCGATAAGGTACGCTCTAGCTGCTGCTCTTTTAGATAACTCATTTTTGCCTCTTCTTGAGCAGGAGAAGAAACAAGTTGACCCGATGGGAACAATTGCTCAATATCAACGTAGTTCGCTTTCGGATACCCGTTTTGTCTTAACAGCTCCACTGCATTGATAAACTGATCTTTATCTATTTTTAGTGTCACTTTTCCAGTTTTAACATCAATATCTGAGTTCACGTCGATATGGTTGAGCATCAATAACGCCACCATTTGATTCGCTTCAGATTGGGGGAGGTTTTGGTAAAGCTCTACCTTACAACCTGTCAGAAAAAGAGCCAAAACTAGAGTTAGCCATCTGAATTTCTTCATTGCATAGTCACCAATTTATTGATCGATTGAGAAAGACTTCCCGCAGTTTTCGCCGCAAGATCCACCTCTACTACCGCTCGCGTAATTAACTTCTGACTCTCAATAACTTGCTCGGGTGATATACCTCCAGAAGAAATAGCGCTAGTGGGCGAGTCGACTAATTCACTCATCTTTGACGTCTCAGTGACTCCCTGTTTCATCAATTGACTGAATTTATCCACTAGCACTTCATCTGGATTAACAGATTCAGCCTGCTTAGCTAATGTATTGGATGCAGCTTTTGCAATTGCACTAATCTCCATCATGACCTCCAGTAATAAGTGAACATATTTTTTGGGTGTCGACATTCTCTAAAGGTGCCTGATAAAGAAATCGCAACCCTTCGACTTTGGGAGTATGTAAACCGTTGAGTGCTCGAATTGCTTGAGACCTTTTATCCAGTGCGAAATAAATTAAGCTTTCACAAATACGTCTATCTTCTTCATCCGTAATCAAATAGGGAAATGCCGCCAAAATACACAATGCATTTCGTTCCAGTCGATGATTCGCGGCGGCTAATGCCGCTTCAACAAGAAGTTGTTTATCTGAACGTTTCATATTTTCGAAATTATCCCCTGCACCATATCTTTAACGGCTTTAATTAAGGCACTTTCATATCCCATAAAGTTTGAATATTGTTGTACCGCAAACTGAGCTTTTAGCATTTCATCTGGGTTGTTGGGATCAGCCTGTGCCATCTTGGTCTTTATATCTTGTGCTGATTGAGCTGATTTAAGAGATAATTCATTGATAATTGCATTTAAATCCATAACAAACTCCTACCTTCTTCCAGCCCGCAAGTCAGAAGGACTGCAGTGATAACGCTTCTTAAAGGCGCCTATAAAATGAGAATGACTGCTGAATCCCGCATCAAAGGCTACATCAGCTATTTTCCGGTCTGTCTCCAGAATGGTTTGTTTGGCGTAACTTAAACGTTGCTCGGTAATCCAAGCCTTCGTTGATTGACCATAATATTTGTAAAATGCAGTGTTTAACTTAGTGACATCCATACCCAACAATTCAGCATATCGTGTCACAGACCACTGCTCATAAATGTGTTTGCTTACGAAGTCGAATATTTTGTCATTGGGGTCTGAATATTGATTCAGAAGATTCGAAAAATAGGGTTTGTCCATTTCTAAACAATAAGTAAAAACGAAGCGAAGCATGACACTTTTACTCACTTTATGAAGTTGCTTAATCACGTTTACAAGTTCATCGAAAATAGGCACGGCTTTCACCGATTTATTTACTACCTGTTTGTCGACATAGTTTTGATTGATTAGCTCTGTAAGCAGATGATAAACTTGGCAAATCTCACCGGGGTAAAAGAAGACGCTCATCCAATCATTGCGGTTTGCCGCATGTATTTCAGCTTCTTCTGTAACCATAACCAATTGATTAGCGCCAATTTCTGTACGTTGACCTTGATAATCGATATGACCTTGTTTATTAAACAATACGACTTGTAATGCTTTCATATCAATGACCTTCTATTTCTGAGCATAGGAATAGTTTGCCAAGGTCAAGCAATATCTGGTATCAGGTCTTCACCTGAGTTATGACTTAATAAGTAGAAATAAAACGGATTTAAAAAGCCCCCGTGATTTACGAGGGCTCATCTGTTACAGTTTGTATCGAAAACCAAACCGTATTACTGATTCTGATCAACCTTGTCGATCAAATCAGACACGACTTGTTGGACACTCTCAAAGACCATGTCCACATCCTGATTACCCGCTAGTTTTTCGATTTTGCCACTTTGTAAATCATCAGAATGTATCGCTTTCAAACTCGGCTCAGTAGTGCCTTGAAGATCTATTGATTTTGTTCTCAAAGCCTCAAGCTCTCTCTTAAGACGCATGTTCTCATCCGTTAAAAAATTAACTTTGTCGTCGACCTCCTGCTTTTCGCTTTCTACAGATTTGAGTTTGCTGCTAAGTTGTTCCATTTTCTCTGTCACATTTTTATAATTACTCTCGAGCTGTTTTTGAACATGGTTGACTTTTTGTTCCCAATGGTTGCGTTCAACATCACTAATCTCTTGTAATTTGGCCAAATGAGTTTTTTGTGCAGCGTCTTTCATCGCCATAAGTGAAGTATCAAGACTAAAAGCGACTTCTTTTTTATGGGAATCGAGTTCAGCTTTCGCTTTATCATGAGAGATTTTATTACTGCCCAATTTAAAGCCTAATATTTCATTCCCAGCGGCGGAGGCACCGATTTTTGCTAGCTTAGTTGTTGATATTGCACTGGTAGCAGCCCCCAAGCCTGAAGGCACCGATACTGTACCCGCGTACAAGGTCCCTATTGTTAAGCCCAATCTAAGCGTGGCTGATGTTGCACGAGCCCAGAATTCAGCACGATCATCCTGCATGCCCATTTTCTCAAGAAGGGCATAAACCAGATTCGACAGGGTATCAGTCCCCATTTTTAGGCCTTGTTCTCCATGGGCTGCTTTATACCAGTTTGCAGCGGCACACCCAGCATCAGAGACTGCAAGTGCAAATGCCACACCAGCGGCTGCCGTCAGAGGAACGCCCAAACCACCACTAATAACGGTTGCTGCAATTGATAGACCAAGTCCGACCCCAGCAATGGCGACATTAAATAATTCTTTGAAAAACGCACTCTTAGCGACATCTATGCCTGCTTTCTCAGCCTGTTTATATAAGTGTGCTGATTTTTCGATAAGTACCTTAGTGTTTGATTGGTGAGACTCTCGATGAGACAAGAACTGCTCCTGATTGGCAGAGACCGCGAGGTCCAAGTTGGAAATCACATCATGTGATGTTGGTAAAGGCACTTGAGACACATCGAATTCTTTTACCGGCGACTTTGGCACGTCAACATCAAGATAACTGCTTACTTGAGATAATCTGGAATTTGAGACTTCGAAGGGCATAACCATGACTTAGCTCCTATCAATTATGTTTGTTGGTTTCGTCTAATAAAGACTGAGCAAGTTGCCTTATCTCTGGTTGCTCCGGTGATAAAAAACTTTGCTCTATGCTTGTTCGTAAGGCATCTAACGCTTCGTTAGGGTTATTGAGAGCCAAGTAACACTGACCAATTCTAAAAGTAACACCCGCATCACAAGCATCCATCAATGAGGCATAACCATAAAATATCAGTGCATTTTCAAATTGTTCTAGTGCATGTAATGCCGATGCCAACCCAAATATGTATTCTCTATGCCACGGATTATTCATAACTAGGTACGTGAAATGCACCATAGCATCAGCCATATCACCATTCTGGTATTTTTCTAAAGCATCTTGATAGATATGTACCAAAGCTTCTTCATCAATATTGTTCAATTGACCCAGTGTTTGGTGACCATTGATAACTTTCTCTATTGACAGTGCAACTTGATTGAAATCGACAGAAAAAGCATCGTTATTCATCATAAAATCTCCGTTAATATTGGGAGCAACATTAAGGTGTTACCCCCAATTCTCTTATGTATCAATTAATTGCGAACCGCTGAAGTAATACGACCATGAAGCTCAACAAGCTCTTTAACAAGTGAACGCATTTGATCGGAAATTTGACGAGCTTTGTCACTCAATTCATTCACATTCTTGGCATAGTTTTGTGAGTTCATTGCTTTAAACTCCCCATCCATTTTTTCCATTTCTGCATCTTTTGTCATTGAAGCGGAAACGGTTGAGCCAACGCCATCCACACCTTTACCTAATGCCTGCCCTAGGTGGCTAGCAGCCTCGCCGAATTTTCCGCTTGCACCAACACCGGCCATTCCAATGACACCAGAAAGTATTTGCAGTCCCCCAGCCCAAGCTGCAGATTCGAAAGCGCTTTTTATTGAGTCTCTCTTTGCATCCATTGAGGCTTCTTGCATGTCCCAACCGAGTAATTGCTGTTTTTGATTATATTCTTGCAAAATATTTCTAAGCTTTTGAAATATCTCGGCCAACTTCACGATTAACTCATTTAGCTGGGAGATTGCATCCATTGCTTCACTTCCCGAAACATCGTGACCATAATCCAAATTATCGCAGACATGATCCGCTGTCTGAACTGTTGTATTATTTTGAACTTGTGTACTCATAACATCCCCCTTAGCTACACTGCTGAAGTCGCAATGCGAGCTTGTAACATACCGGACTCATTGATAACTTTTGTTGCGCCATCCAAAGAGTCTCCTTGCTTATCAACTAAGTCTTTAATCGTTTTGGACTGTTGCTCTTTGGCTTTGTCATACCAGTCATAGCAAAACTCCATAAGATTTTGTTTTAGAATTAGTTCCTCGATCTGCTTTTGAAGCTTGGCTTTTTCTTCTGTCACAATGCCACTTGTAATTGCTTTACCAGACCCTGCAGATGCTCGAATCAAATCCAGCGATGTGTAGGTGCATGCTTTGATGATCGTTTTAATTACTTCATTACGTACAGCAGTCGTGACTTGTTTGGTAATCTCTTGAGCTGTTAGCTGAACACCTTTTTCAATAGCGGCTGTAGCAGCACGCTCAACTGATTTTGTGACCAGTTGTTGAATGGCTTCTTCGCTAAAGGCTTTCGCTAGTGATTTTGCGATTTGACCACCGCGTTCTGCTACTTGTTCTACGCCTTTTGTCACCCCATTCATCAGTTGCTTGCTAACTTGCTCGGCAACTTGTTCAGACACTTGTTTACCCACTTGCTGAGCGATATTGGTGACTTCTTGCGTGGAACCTTTTGCTATGCTTTCAACCAGCTTAGGTGCTGCTTCTTGCATTGCTGTGTCAGTTCCTTTTGCAATGGTTCGAGTCGCAGAAATCGCTCTTCCGGCTTGGAAAATATCCAGTGCCATTGCCACAACTTCTGCACCAAGTTGGACTTTTCCGGCAACATCGATAACTTGCTGGCATTTTTCTTTGTCAGCACCGCATAAAATTGCTGTTTCTGCAGCAGCCTTGACCATACCGGCAATGCCAGCAGTAAGGTAAGCGGCCCCACTCGCCATATCCATGGCACCGCCAACTACATCTCCAACAGCGACTCGCGCAGCGCCCTCTATGAGCTTGAACACTCCAATGACTGCTTCAACAGCACCTACGATCCAATCAAAGATCGCACCAAAAATTCCACCTTTATGCGCCTTTTCTGACTGTTCGATACGCTTGCTGAGTTGCTCTTGAAATTCTTTGACTTGTTGATCACGAAGTACGGCTTGGGTATCTGTCATTAGCCTGGCAGCTTTCGCTGCAGCATTCGCAGTATCACCAAAGGTTTTTAATCCTAGATTTGCGGACATCAAAACCATGTCATTCATCGAAGCTTTTTCAAGCTGACTTATCGTCGCACTATCATCTTTGTGAAATGCAGAAAGTACACGTTGTAGAGCTTGACTCGCGGCATCAGAACTTACAACGCTTCTGTTACTTTCGCGATCACTTTCAATAACCTCAACTAAACCTTCCATCAAACCAGAAGAAGGTAAGCTTGATTTGGTCTCTTTAATACTATCAAGAGGTTCAGCATCTGATGTTCGGCTCACTGCTGTTTGAGTATTGAAGTTAACACTAGTCATGGCATACCTCCTGATTAAGTTGAGCTAAACCTTGTTTCGCCTTCACGGCTATATCATCCCATTTGCCATCTTCATGACATTGACAAACTCTAAGAGCTGCCTTGTAGGATTTCATCGCATAATCTTTGTTGCCGACCGCGAGATAGTTTCCCGCAGCAAAATAAGGACTACGTGGGTCTTCAACTTTTATGATCCCGGCTCGGCCGAAGCAAAAGATCGCTTCTTCATGCTCCTTGAGCTGATGACAACATGTGCCTAAGGCAAAAAAGTAATCGAAATTCCACTGGTCAATTTTCATCAACAAGTAAAATATTCTTTTAGCGCCTTCATAATCGCCATAGTTCATTAGTTGTGTACCGTAACGATAAAGAAGGTTTAGATCTTTCTCATCGACATCCGCTAACATTTTTAAAGACCCACCTTGCTGGAGAAATGTCTGCAATGTCTCAAAATCTTTTTGTTCCATAATTCCTCCTAACGGATATTTTGTGCGATAGATTTGTTCATTTCTGCCAACATGGTCTGCATGCTGTTAAGCAAACTCACGGTGACATTGTAGGTTTGCATAATTTTCTGTAACTGCAGCTGTGATTGAGAAACAAAGTCAGACGCTCGATTTGAGACCGTTTCGAGGGCCGACTTTACCGCTTTCAACTTACCTTGATCTAAGCCACCTGCGGCTTCTAAGGCACTGGCTATATGTTGCATGTGAGCTTTGCTAACTTGTTGACCTGACATATAACCCACCTCAGGTAAGCCCCATATGTAGTCACAAGCTCTTTTACCATCAACTTTGATACCATGTTGGTCCATGTATGTTACGACATCTTGCCAACTGTATGACTGCATGCCCTCTGGTCCACACGCTTCAATTTTCGCTTTGAGCTTTTCAAGATAAGTGGCTGAGGGATCATTGGCTTTCAAATAATCCTTAATTGACATACCATCGACAGAAAAGCCATTATCACTCATATATTTAATGACTTCTGGTGGGATTTTTCCTGTCGCTTTATCACCCTCTTTTGCAACTCCAGCAATCACTTCATCGACACGATTTGCCATATCTTGTGCATTACGTGACACATCCGCTTTTGCTTGCATTTGACTGTATTTTGCGTCTGCTAATTCGGACAACAAATTCATAAATAAATATAAAACAGCCACACCACCAGATAATACACAGTCACCTTTTATTGCGTTATCTAGCTCAACTTTGTCATTATTTACTGACAAAGGAGCATTGACGCTTTGATCAATTTGAAGCATAAAAACTCCTTATTATTTTCTAATGAATTCTTAAAGGCACTTATCGGATATTCTGTGCTATTGATTTATTCATTTCTGCTAGCATTGTTTGCATACTATTTAATAAGCTCACAGTGACATTGTAGGTTTGCATTAATTTTTGCAACTGTAGTTGCGATTGAGAGACAAAGTCAGATGCTCGATTTGACACTGTTTCTAAGGATGCTTTAACCGCTTTTAACTTGCCCTGATCAAGATTATTTCCATTCTCTTTCAAATACTGGTCAATCGTTTTGCCATCGACCTTGAAACCATTGTCACGCATATAGTTGACAACATCTTCAGGTAGTTCACGAGTGGCTTTATCACCTTCTTTTGCCGCTTCAGCAACCTTTTCATCCACTCTATTTGCCATGTCCTGAGCGGTACGAGAAACGTCTGATTTTTGTTGCATTTGGCCATACTTTGCATTTGCCATTTCAGAAAGAAGGTTCATGAACATATAGAGCACAGCGATACCACCTGAGAGTACACAATCCCCTCTAGACGCTATAGTGTTTTTTATATCTTCACTTTGTTGTGAGTTGATGATGCTGGTACCTTGAGTACCTGATGTATTGTTAAAGTCAACAGCCATAATATATTCCTCTAATTTATAGATTGTTACTACAAGCTGGGTTCTAAATAGAGAGTTCACCATTTAGCATCTCAGTTTGTAGAGTTATCATAAAACAGCTATTAATATTTATATTTCCAATATCAAAATAAAACACAATTAAGTGGTACAACCAGATAATTAAAGTGTTCTTATTAATGAAATAAAAAACCGATATAACATGATTGTCATATCGGGAAATGTGAAGATATATAACGTAAATAAAATTATTTACATATAGTTTTTATATTGTTTTCTTTTCGGCTTCGGCAAAGCTTCTTCGTTTTTCTTATCTGAATCCCCCATTGTTTTGAAGCCTTCTTGCAACTGTTTAAAATTCTCTTCGAGCAGAGTTACTTTTGACATGATAGCCTGCTGAGAATTCTGAATCCCCTCAGGAAAAGCTTGATTGAGCTTTTCTAGTTTAGCTCGGGCTTGTGGATCATGACTGGCTCGTTCTACCAATGCTTGAATTTCGCCTTGAAGTTGCTGAAATTCTCTCATTTGCCCAGCCAGTACACTTCTACGATTGTTCAAATCATCCATTACAGCTTTAATATCATCAAATGCGTTCATAGTTATCCCCTTTGGAAAATTGCCCTATATCTACTTATAACGTTTCGCCAAAATGCTTATAACATCCTTTGCAGCATCAATCGCTCCATTAAGTGTTTGGGTGTGTTTATGTGGTTCATGAATCAGATCCGCCTTCATGCGATCCAATTGGTTAATCAAAGTATCTTTGATTTGAGGATCATTTTTTAAACAGGTCTCTAGATTCGTAATACGTGCCATAATGCCTCCTATCTATAGAATGAATGGTACATGGATGACCTCACCGTCACGGCTTAAGTCCAATCCTTTTAAGTCAATGTGGCTGACGACATAACCGCTTTCTAATTTGCTATTCATTTGGAGACGAGTGCCATTACTCAATTCGACAAATGGATGACTTGTATTGCCGCCAAAGCTGACTATCTGACCTGATAAGTAGCGGGACAAATTGTCTCTTACAGGAATATTTTCGAACCTGAGATCAACCATCTGACCGGTGTTTGACATGAGATTTTTATTCACTTGTTTTATTTTGGCACGCATAACATCATTAACTTGACCAGTCACTAAGATGCTTTCTTGTCGCCTTTCAACCATCACACCGTCCAGCAAGTTATTCTCGCGCAGTGCAGCAACGAATTTTTGAACATAGCCCCCCATATCATTGGCCACTTGCCAATGCTTCAGCCCCTGAATTTGCGCCAACTCTGTTGTGACCTTATCCCACTGTTCTCCCGACTGAATCGCCCCTGAAATTCTCACTTCCCCCATACGACGAGTTGGAGCCACATGCACGTTCTGGTAACCATTAGCATTGAGTACTGACTCAACATTACCGACTAATTTATCTGTGCAGACTGCTTTGGCATTGAACCGGATAGAGTGCAATTTAAGCCCTTCTTTTAGTTTTGCCATTGACGTTGAGTTGTCGCAATATCCTGTCAAGGTCACAATCCCATCAGCACCCCAGCTTGCGTTCACTTGGTGTAGCGCTGGTATATTGAGCTCACTTTGAAGCCATAGCTGAGGATTAAATACAGGCTCTCGTTTGGCTGGCAGCATAAGCACAAGTATCATCGTCGCTAGAGCGAATAAAGTGGTCCCTAATAAAATGAGGTGACTCAAGCGGCTTTGTGTTCTCGTTAAACGTGGAGGCAGTTTCTGCCACGCAAGCTGTTGGTCGCAATAACCTAAAATGAACCCGACTCCCGATAGTTCAATCGGTTGACCTAGAGGCAAATACTCTGAGATCTTGGCTTTTATACCATTCACCCACACATCTATGCTGTCTTTTACTACCACTCCTTGCTCATCAACACTGATGTTTATCGCTTCACGTTGACCTAGTGGTACCATGATGTCACCACTGGGTCCCATAGAAAGATCACCCGAAGGGAGTTTAAGCTCTCTCCCTTGCATGGGTCCTGTGAGCCACAAGAGTTTGATATTGGGTTCCATAAACAGTCCTCGTTATTGATTAACGGGTTCAGCTTTGATTAAAAACAAACGCATGACGCTCTGTTTGCTGTGGTCTGTGCTTCTAAACAGCCCACCCAGTAGTGGAATATCACCGAGTAACGGAATTTTGTTCTCTACTGTATGATCTTTATCTTGAACAAAACCACCAAGTAACAAACTTTCTCCTGTTCTCAACGTCGCCTGAGTTGCAATCTCTGAGTTCTCCACTTGGGGCAGTGGGTCTTTACTGCTAATAGGTTTAGCTTGCTGGCCATCTTGAATATTAAGTGACAGCATCACTTTATTATGATGATTTTCATTCACAAGCCTTGGCGTGACTCTGAGTAAAGAACCCGTTGTGACAGACTCAAGTTTAGCGACTTTTTCACCTTCCACTTTTGTGTAAAAGGTAACATTTTTGTCCAGTACTGCTTGCACATTATTCAAGGTGACAACCGAAGGCCTAGACAATACTTTTGCTTTGGAATTTTGCTGCAAAGCATTCAGTCTCACCATAAAGTTGCCTGTATTACCAATCACAGTGGAGAAATTGTCGCTACTTAAGCTTCCTTGATTGAACGTAACGCTGCCCCCACCAATCTTAGCGGCAGCAGACCAATCAATGCCTAATTGATTGAAATCAGAGGTATCAACATCAATAATTGTCACAGACACTTCAATCATGGTCGGTGTAATATCCAGTTGCTTAATCAGAGATGCATACATAGTCATGTCTTGCTTATTTGTTCTAACAATGACGGCATTTTGTCTCGAATCTGCCGAAAAGCTTGTGGTATCTCCTTTTGATTCTGAGTTGTCTTCTTGTTCAATTTGCTTCAATACCGACACAACGCCAGGTACGGTGACATCTTGACTACGATAGCTATACACAGTGTCAGTCGCTGAAGCATATTTAAGTGGGAAGATACGCACTTCTTTTTGCGACTTAGCATGTTGCTGAGAATCTGTCATTACTGAGGGATCTTGACGGGATAAATACCATTCGACTCTGTCGTATCCTTACA
>NZ_BSPW01000052.1 GCF_030161235.1 Vibrio zhanjiangensis
CTGGGTACTATCAAAACAGATCAATCACTTAAAGTCATGTCCGAAAATCGGGGGCCACTTCTTGGTTTAGATACCAGTCATCTCAGTAGTTATACCATGACGTTTAAATCTCAGCCTCAAGTCCCGGGTGTGAATGTCGGCGAGTCTATTTGGAGCAATGGCTCTTTTGTTGTAACTGGGGGTGATGCCGATGGACAAGAAGTACAGCAATGGCCTGACTTTTCAGCAGATGTGGTTTTTGATGGGACGCCAGGTGGTGGTGGGACAGGCGGAGGCACAGATGCTTTGCCAACGGAAGATGCCATCATTCATCATGTCACTTTTCCTTATGATGACGCGCAGACAACCATCGATGTTTTCCACTTAAATACACCCTCTGGCTATGCGAATGAGGTAATTATCTCTAATCTAATTGCCGGTACTTTATATTCTTACCTTGTTGAGAAAAAATACCCTGAAGTGAATTTCAATAAGGAATACCTAGTTGGTTCAATTTTGTCACAATTATTACAAGAAGCGGGTCTATCGGATTCTAGAATCAATCCTGATTATTCTGCAGAGGCTAAGAAGCAACCTATTCATGAGCCAAACTATGCGAGTTCACTATTGGCCGTGGGTCAAGGCGGTCCATACCAAATTAATGACTACAATAAGCGTCTACCAGATACGACAACCGCAGGTTCTTTAGGGCTAATAAACTATGATGCACTGTATCAAGGTTTGGGCTATACCATTGATGATCAGGACAGTGGTGTACAAGGTGAGAGAGTTGGCCCTGATTCCCTAGAAGATATATATTTTGGCCCAATTGCAGCGACGTATTTCCAATTTAACGATATTAACCGCTTAGAAGTTTTGGCTGACCAAAGTTGGTACGTGAACCAAGAAGCATGGAACACTTGTTTTAATACAGCACTTAAGGATGAGAGATTTACTAGCGATCCTAATGCCCGTCGTTTGACTGATTTCTTAATAAATGTCATTTACAATGCTGGCAGCTATAGTGTTGCATTTGGTGATTACCTTGATGTTTGTGTCGATGCTTACGGAGACGGGACTAATTTCGATTTTACTTCAGAGCTACCGTATTTAAACAGCTATGATCTTGGCCCAGAAGAGTACAAACAAAAGATTTCTGCTTCAGGAGAAGAGTGGTGGTACCGTTATCCACGTCAAGTATCCTTCTATGCAGATCAGCTGTTTGGAAAGGATTTAGCCGCATCTGGTCTTAATATGACGAATAACCAGCAGGTGACAGTGGCTGATCTTGAGTCTGTGTTTGTCAAAGTGTTTGCCCAACTATCGTACAAAACCCAGTCAGATAGATTGCCATCTTTGATTGATGAAAGCACAGCGGAACAAGCATTTGCCCAAGCGGTAGAAGCTGCTGGAGTAACATTGCAGACTACATATTCTTTGTCCGATGAAGTTCAGCGTAATGCTCTGTTCGATTTTCTCTACCAAGCATTTGGACAAATAGAGTCCCGTACAGCCGATCTCGGTGCGGTTAGTGGAGAGATCACCGGTGACGAAAATGGTGGTGGTAATGGTGGTGGAACTACACCTCCTGTTGATAATGAAGAATGGAATGCATCAACAGAATACAGTGTTGAATGTATCACGGTTAAATATCAAGGTTATGAATATCAGAATCAGTGGTGGACGAAAGGGGATACACCGGTTTTTGCTGAAGGTGCTACTTATAATACAGTGTGGCGTTTCGTCGATGCTGGCAGCAATTCATGTCCTAAATGATTCTTTTGTATAGTTTCTAAGCTAATCAATATTGACGATAAACGCCATGATTTCTTATTCATGGCGTTTTTTTTTCAACTAAATTGTATTTAGGTGAAATTTTATTGGATGTATTTCTATCTAGTTAATTAAGACGCTCATTGAAGGCTTTGCTTTAGTCGGTATGTAGTGTGGTGGTTTTGCAAGAAAGTTGAGGTTGAAATGGAGCTAGCAAATCAGATACAAGCTTGGTTATATACTGGAGACTCGTCTGTTTTCGCCCTATTTATTGGCATCATCTTACTTTCTTATCTACTTGAAGATTTAGCTATTGTTACAGCAGCTACCCTTGCAGTGCAGGAGGTAATGCCAATGGCTACCGCATTGTTTGCGATTTTTGTCGGTATCGCGACTGGCGATCTGGGTTTGTATTTTATGGGTAAAAGCGCTCAGCGAATTCGGTGGTTGCGTTATCGGATGTTTCAGTATCAGCGGGTTCGACTGATCAACAGGAAATTGCATCAGAATGCATTGACAACCTTATTTATTGTTCGGTTTATTCCAGGGCTTCGTACTGTCGGCTTTACTCTAAGTGGTTTTCTTGGCATTCCCATTATGCGCTTTATGGTTGCTGTGATTGGTGCGACATCACTTTGGACCATTTTGATCTTTGGCTCATTTTATCAGTTAGGGAATGTGTCTTGGTTCAAAGATAGCCACATTATCTGGGCGCTTATACCAGTAGGGCTATGCTTAATGTGGATGCTAAACAAAATTATTACAACGACCTTTTATAAGAGGCATGTATGACAACGCTCGCGAATATCCAAATGATTCCAAAAGGCAAGGTAAATGGTGGAATGCCGATACTTCCAGCTTCCAAGAGAGTGATTTCTCCGTTTGAGTTTTTACCAGCATGGCTAGTTTACGCACCCGTAGTGGCTCAAAGTGCAGTGCTAAGTGTGTACCACAGAGACTGGGCTTTGCCTTTGATTGCTAATCCAGCGATTAAACTGAGTGGCATGGTTGGTGAGTCTAAACATGATATTTTTGGTGCAGCTGGAAAGCGAGCGCATCAATGGATTTTGCCTTTTGTGGCCTTAGACAGCTTAGATACTAAGTCAGAGTTGCTCTTTGATTCGGCCAAAATAAAAATGAAAGAGAAATCGCTCGATTATCCACTGGTTGCCAAACCTGATTTAGGCTGTCGTGGAGTCGGAGTGAAGTTAGTTAAAAACGATCAACAGTTGAAAGATTATATTGAAGCCTTCCCAAAACAAGGGCGCTTTTTGCTTCAGAAGAGATCTCGTCATAGTGCTGAAGCCGGTATTTTTTATGTTCGTCAACCGGGTGAGGAAAGGGGAAAGGTTATTTCAATTACCCTAAAGTACTCACCTTACGTTGTTGGTGATGGGGAATCGACGCTCAAACAACTGATTGAACGTTGCCCAAGAGCGGGAAAACTGCAGCATCTGTATCTTCCTCGTCATAAGGAATCTTTAGATCGTGTTATTGCCGAGGGGGACGAGTTTCAGTTGGCTTTTGCTGGCAGTCATTCAAGAGGATGTATCTTTCGAGATGGCAATCAGTTTATTACCTCACAACTCGAACAAAAGCTGGATCAGATCTTAGGAGATTTTCAAGGTTTTAACTATGGCCGTTTAGATGTGAAATTCAAGGATATCCAAAAACTTATGGCTGGAAATGACTTTGATATTTTGGAGATCAATGGCGCGAGCAGCGAAGCCGCACACATTTGGGATAGCGACACATCTTTGTCACACATAGTCAGTACGCTGCTTAAACAGTATCGCTTGTTGTACCAAATCGGCTCGAAGCATAAGAAACAAGGCCATAAGACCCCCACTTTGGGAGCCTTATTACAGGCTTGGCGTGAGGAAAAATTGCTAACTCAACTCTATCCAACGACGGATTAATCGCTTTGTTTAGGAAATATTATGAAAAATACACCGACTGCTGTAGCTGAGCCGATTCAATCATTATCTTCCCAAGCCGTCATCGGTTGTCTTGAGACCCTGAATCAGGGACTGGAGTTTTTAGAGAAACTCTCATCTGAGGATTATACCTCTATTGCTGATCCACACGTCACTAGCTCTATTGGGGAGCACTATCGCCATTGGCTCGATCTTTTCCATGCGATTCGCTTGGACAGCGATAAGATCGATTATAACGTTAGACGACGTGGGCACAGTGTAGAAAGAGAGATAAACACAGCCAAACAGGAGATAAAGCAGCTTATTGAATGGTTATTTAAGCTACCAGCGAGTCGACTTGATAAGGTTGTCATCGTCGAGACCGAGGTGCTTTTGTCACACACATGCGCAGAAGAAGTTCAATCTTCTTTAGCTCGAGAGCTGACTTTTGCTGCACTCCATGCCACCCATCACTTTGCGATGATCAAAGTCTTGGCATCCCTGCGAGGTATTGCATCGGATAATGAATTTGGCCTTGCTCCAGCAACGGCCAGTTATCAAAGGGCGCAATAACTTATGTGCACACTATCTTGGACACATTACGGTGACAATCATTACGAGGTTTACTTTAACCGTGATGAGCAGCGCACTCGTTTAGCCGCAATTGAGCCTCAAAACTTTGTTATTGATAATATAAATTGTGTTATGCCAATTGATTCTGCTGCGGGTGGCAGCTGGATATCAACCAATCAATTTGGCGTGACAATCTGTTTGCTTAACTATTACCAAGGACAGGCACCATTAGGTACGCTCAACAGCAGAGGCTTTGTGGTGAAAATGCTGGCAAGCAGTCAGTCTAGTCGGGAAGTCAAAAAACGTTTATTGCAAATGGATTTAAGGTCTTTTGCTCCTTTTACTCTCGTGTCCTTTGATTTAAATAGAGCAAAACACGTGATTGCTTGGACATGGGACGGCACAAAGCTCACTCATTCCATAGTGACAGCTCCAGTTATCTCTGCATCTCAGTATTACGAGGATGCGCGCGAGTATCGAACAGCGTTGTACGAGAAGCTGTGTTTGTCGACCAATGAGCAAGAACTGGGTGCTCGTTTTCACCTAAGTGTTGATAAAGATTATCCGCACCTTTCCCCTTTGATGTCGAGGCAAGACGCCAGAACGGTAAGTTTTACTTCGGTATCTGTTTGTACCGAACATCAAGCAATGCATTACCAATCCATTGATATTAATGGTTGTGTTGATTTTGAAATAGAAAAGAAATGTTTAATGACCAATATGACTGAGCAAGGAGTTTTTAAATGAAAAAGTTATTGGCCCTGTTGGTGTTATTGATAAGTTGGCCTTCTTGGTCTGCCGACCAAATTTATACCGGATATTTTAGCAATAAAGCGGTAAGTGGTTATGACACTGTGGCGTACTTTACACAAGGTAAACCTGTAAAAGGTGATAGCAAATGGAAATTCGAGTATCAGGGAGCAGACTGGTACTTTTCTTCTCAGGAGAATTTGGACAAGTTTAAAGCCAACCCAGATGATTTTGCACCTCAATATGGAGGCTATTGTGCTTGGGCGGTTGCTGCGAAAAATGATTTTGCGTCTGCCGATCCCGAACAATGGGCAATTGTAGAGGGTAAACTGTATCTCAACTACAGTGCAGACGTGAAAAGTCTATGGGATAAAGACCGTGCAGGTTTTATTGAGAAGGCGGATGTAAACTGGCCAAACCTTATCAAATAAAAAAGGATATCAATGATGACATTTTCTCCGGCAAAACTTATTCCTTCAGCCTTTATCGCTTTTGTGTTTGTACAGTCACTATTTTTTAAGTTCACCGGCTCCTACGAAACGGATCATATTTTCGGTACCTTAGGAGAGTGGTCTGGTATTGAATGGTTTGGGCTATATGGTGGGTATCTAATTGGTACGGCTGAGTTGATAGCTTCGATATTGCTTTTTACCCGGTTTCATGGTGTGGGCGCAGTAATGAGTGCTGGTATCATGACCGGAGCAATTTTCTTCCATTTATTTACTCCTTTAGGGGTAGTGATGCCAGAGTTTAATCCCATGGGGGAAATTGTTGGAGATGATGGTGGATTGCTGTTTGGCATGGCCTGTATCGTCTGGGCGTGTGGTGTTTTCTTGTTTATCCGAGATGTTAAGACGGAAGGTTCATTTACCCGTAATCTTTTAGTTAAAGGAGAGTAAGATGCAAAAAAGTCCTTTTCGATTGCCTCGTAAAACGCCTTTTGGGATTGGTGAAAGTGTGTTGGAGTGGGCGACAGGTCTTTCGACCCTAGATGCCCTATACATGCAAGATGAGCTGCCAGAAGACAGCTTTGATTTTATGCATGAAGCGCTCAATCGTATTGGCACCCAGTATCGAGTCGATTATGGCAGTCTAGATAATATACCTGCTGAGGGACCATTACTTATTGTGGCCAATCACCCATTTGGTGGAATCGAAGGGATTATTCTTGCGTCATTGATATCAAAGGTTCGTAAGGACGTCAAAGTACTTGCCAACGAGCTCTTAAAGCGAATTCCTGAATTGGATGACCTTTTCATTGGTGTTGATGTGTTTGGCGGCAAGCAAGCCAGATTAACCAATAGCAAAGCGATTAAATCGGCGAATCAGCACCTGAAAAACGGGGGAGTTCTGATTTTGTTCCCAGCTGGTGAAGTCTCAGCTTGGCAGGCTCACGACAATAAGGTCACGGATAAAGCATGGAGCAAATCAGTTGCCAAGTTTGTCAAGCATGCACAAGCGGCGACCGTGCCTATTTTTATCAACGGGAGAAACAGTAAGCTCTTTTATCAAGCTGGACGAATCCATCCATTGTTGAGAACGGCTCTATTGGGACGCGAGTTGCTAAACAAGGCTGGCCAGACGATTTCAGTGTCGATAGGGAATGCGATTCCATTTTCAGAGATTAAGGGTTTTGAGAACGAGAGTGATGTTACTCAGTATTTACGTCTTAATACCTATTTAATGGGCAGCATGGGGAGTAAACCTACGACCAACGACTCCATTGCAGGGATAGGTTTGCCTATCATAGAGCCTGTAGAAGTAGAGTCTTTGCAAAATGAGCTGATGCAGATTGAGCAATATAAGCTATTGGAGCAAGGGGAATTTGCAGTGTACTGTGCCCCGACTTCTGCAATTCCTCATATGATGCAAGAGATAGGGCGAGTGAGAGAGCAAAGCTTTCGAGAGGTGGGGGAAGGCAGTGGCTTAGCTTGTGATGTCGATAAGTACGATCCTTATTATTATCAATTATTTGTTTGGCATAGGGCTAACAAAGATTTAGTAGGAGCGTATCGACTCGGGTTAGTTGATGAATTAATAAAAAACGGTGGGCTAGAGCAACTTTATTCAACCAGTCTGTTTAATTACGATTTGGCTTTTTTGCAAACTCTGGGTAAATCCGTCGAAGTTGGGCGTTCGGTTGTGGCAAAGCAATATCAGCGCAACATACATTCGTTGTTATTACTCTGGAAAGGGATTGCGAAGTTTATCCAGCGTCATCCCCAATATACGCATTTATTTGGTCCAGTGAGCATCAGTAACGATTATAGCCCTGTGGCTCGTCAACTTATTGCTTCTGTTATGTCTATCCATTACTACGATGAAGAGAAAGCCAAATTGGTTTCTCCCACTACACCGCTAAGAGAAAGCGGCCACGAATTCTGGCGTCCAGATATGTTAAGCTCTTTAGCTAACTTACCTTTGCTCTCCAAAGTGTTAGAGAGACTGGATCAAGGAATGGGGGTCCCCGTATTATTGAGGCAATACCTTGGTTTACATGGTAAATTAGTGTGCTTTAATGTTGACCCAGCGTTTAATTTTGCTTTGGATGGTCTAATTGTTGTGGACCTAACCGCAGTACCTGCCAACACCCTTGGAAAATATATGGGTAGAGAAGAGGCAGCGGTATATCTCAATCAACATCGAGAAAGCCAAGTGTCTGATGTTGAATAAAAACGATGGCCAGAGGTCTATAATAAACGCGTTATAGTTACAGAAGCTGCTTAAGTATTTTAATCACGCCATTTTCGAGGTTACTTGGTGCCCTGAATTTGGCGATCTGCTTGACTCTATCATGCGCATTATCCATCGCATAAGAGTAATAGCTTTCTTCCAGCATTTCTAAATCATTTAAATAGTCACCGAAACTCATCGTTTGTTGATGATTGAAACCTAATGTCTTTTGAAGGTGCTTGATGGCGGCGCCTTTTGACGCGTTGATGTTCATTATATCTAGCCATATTTTAGCACTCACGACGACTTGATGAGAGTCGCCAAATTGTGTGTTCATCTTTGGAAAAACGTGTTCCTGCGTTCCGTTGAAATGACATATCGCGACTTTAATAAACTCATCTTCGACACTCAGTAGGTCATTAACGGTTTGGCAGCGGTGATAATAATGAGAAATTTCTTCAAGTGCTTGTGGATCTTGAGTTTCAATATAGGCTGAGCGCTTGCCACATAATACAATGTGCGCGTCTGCGATCTCTCTTGCCTGCGATATAATCGTTTTAATGGATTCGTTAGCTATGGTGCAGCAGTATAACTCTCTATCTTGATGCATTACCAGAGTGCCATTTTCTGCGATAAATATCATGCGATCTTTAATCGGTTCAAACGTATCTCTTAAGCTATAGTATTGACGGCCAGAAGCCGCAGCAAACCGAATGTTTTTCTGATCCAGTTGCTCAAAAACAGCAAAAAATTCTGAGTTAAGCTGACCGTTTTCGTCTAAGAGCGTCCCATCCATGTCGGAGGCAATAAATTTGATATCCGTGAGCGACATACAGTGTTTACCTAAAGTTTAAAAATGACCAAGCCTAAAGGGGAATCGGCCGAAGATAGCCAATAAACTACAGTAACCAGAGATAATCGCAAGTCTATTAATAAAAGTGGGAAGTTTTTAGAGTTATTTAAATACGAAAGCGGATAAAATGCATTTCTAGATCAACATCAATCGCCAACTCTAGCCGATGGTCTCTGCTACTATGGGATGAAACTGTCCAGCGATACTTGATTTCTCAAGAGTGCATAATAAGACACCGGAACGCTTGTTGTTAGATACTGCCACTTGCTCACCATTTGAGGACCAGACACTGTTGTTACCGCATGTCTCCCATCCTCCAGTACGAGAAATATGGTTACATAATAAGGTGGGTAATTGGTGGTGATAGGCTATCTTGGATAAGATTTCTGCATCATGTCGATAACCTGACGGTGAAATAAGTGCGCTGACAAGATATAGGTTAGCTTTATTTTCTATCGCACTTTTGGCGTGTTCAGGGTTGGAAAAATCAGCACACACAGCCAGTGCGATGCTATGCTCTCCAATGGTCAATTGGTAATCTTTTTCCCCTGCTGAGCAATAGTGTTCTTCACCATGGTGTAAGTATTGTTTCGAATAAAAATCAACCTTACCACAGGGTGAACAAATCACGGCTCCTATGTGAGGCTTAGTGCCTTTGGACGCTAAAAAGCATCCTGCAATAATCATTATATTATTGTTTTTGCTGATTTTTGACAGTTCATCAAATAGGCGATCAGATGATTCTAGCGCTAGCTCATTTGCTAGATCGAGCTCATAGCCCGTTAATGATAGCTCCGGAAAAACGACCAATTGTGCGCCCAATGAAGCTGCGTGCTTTATATGAATAAGATGTTGATTCAGATTGGCGTTAAGGTCACCCCGTATGACAGGACACTGAGCTAGGGCGATAGTGAGGATAGATTGCATGTTTTTCTCGAATATGTTGTTGGTGGAACATGGCTATTTACAGCCACTCTAAGCCTTCATAAGGCGCAAGCTGTAAACTGCTTAAGCGTGTATTTAAATTTCCACAGTGGATCTCTAATTTATGATTATCGGGGTCTAGCAGGTAGACTGACTGTCCTTCGCTGCGATTGGTTTTCCATTGCCTAACATTGCGTTGCTCAAGTTTGTGGCAAAGTGTTGAAAAATTCTCCTCCTCGACGCTAAATGCGATGTGGCTGTAATCTTGGCTTGGGCAGGGTGTATCACAAGACAAGCATAACCATAAGTCGCCAGCACAAAGATACGCACCCTTTGCCCACTTTACCCGACCTTGTAAACCAAGGATCTCGATATAGAACGTGAGAGATGCTTCTAAGTTGCTTACTGCGAGCGTGATATGATTAAGGCCTGAAATCATATTATTCCCCTTAGAAACTAGCTGTGCTTCAATTTTTCACAACGAAAGAAAATAAAGTTTGGATGGCTCGTTAACCGTCGATAAGTGGACTCACACTTGGTTTGGATTTTCTCATCAGCACACCCCTCTGTGATTCTTGAAATGATCAATCCAGAGCGACTAATCGCTTCAGTTATTTCCATTAACGGGCGGCGATAAAACTTCACTTTTACTGGCGTACCTATGGTGTCCCAAGTCTCCTCAATCAATTCGCGCCTAAAGTAATTAGAAGAAGGGCTGGCCGAAAAGTCATTGAAAGGGTGGTGGGTAGAGAACACCATATAACCACCAGGCTTTAACACTCGGTACACTTCTGAAAAAAGAGGCGTTAGGTCCTCAACATAATGAAGTACGAGTGGACTAATGATGACATCGGCACTGCTGGAGGCTTCACTGGGCAAACCTTGATTCAGATTCTGCACATAGGCGTGAACTTGAGGTCCAAATTTGCCCTTAACCAAATTGATCATATCTGACGAGGCATCAACACAGGTTAATGTTTTAATTGACTGGCTGAGTATCCAATTTGCATAAACACCTGAGCCGCAGCCCATGTCTAAAACGTCGGCGCCTTTTAAGTTACTCAGTAATTCAATGGTGGAAGGACGCTCAAACATCGCATTGTAAATATTGTTTTGAACGGCTGTGTCATACTGGTGTGCGTGTTTGGTGTACATGTCAGACATGAATAAACTCCTAATCGCTCAAGAAGGTTTTGATCATAAGCGAAAAATAGGAGTTTCACTAGGGGCGCAGCCAGAACACTGCGCCTAATCGATAATTGGTCAGTTTATGAGTAGGTTAGCCCTTCTCAACAATACCTTCACCAGTTCGTCCAATAACGGCCGAACCGATACCCATGATAGCGTTAACGCCTTGGACTGTTGCAGCTTGCATGGTGATTTGTCCTTGCTGCTGAGCCGTTGTAGCATTGTGCGCTGCATTAGACAAAGCGTGTGAGGTAGACATCAGCAAGTTACCCATTGCCATTGCTGGAGTTTCTCCAACCACTTTTGTATTCACTTGGGTAACTGAATCGGTGATTTGTGGGTTTACGATTGTTGCTGCTTCTGACATCGGTTAGTTCCTCTTAATTTAATGAATGACAGTTTGGATTTGGGCCAATTTGAGTAGAATCTTGGCCCAATAGTGTTACTTGTTAACAATTAGCCTTTTTCGATGATCTCTTCACTAGTGCGACCTATAACTGCAGAGCCAACACTCATAAGAGAATTGATGCCTTGAACTGTCGCTGCTTGCATTGTGATTTGACCTTGCTGCTGGGCCGTCGTTGCGTTGTGCGCTGAATTAGATAGCGCGTGTGAAGTGGACATAAGTAAGTTACCCATCGCCATGGCTGGGGTTTCACCAACGACCTTAGTGTTGACTTGCGTTACTGAATCAGTGATTTGCGCGTTTACTGTTGTTGCTGCTTCTGACATAAAATGTTTCCTTTATAAAGTTTAGGGTTGTTGTGTTTTAAATATTAAATTTACTGAATAAGAAATTAGCTCTGTTGTGTTGACAACTAACCCTTTTCAATAATGCCTTCGCTGGTGCGGCCAACCACTGCTGAGCCCACACTGATCATCGAATTAATTGCTTTGACCGTTGCTGCTTGCATCGTTACTTGCCCTTGCTGAAGTGCCGCTGTTGAGTTGTACCCTGCGTTGCCAAGTGAATGAGATGAGGACATTAATAGGTTGCCCATGGCCATTGCAGGTGTGTCTCCGACCACCTTAGTATTCACTTGAGTGACTGCATCGGTAATTTGTGCATTAACGTTGGTTGCTTCAGTTCCTGACATAATTTTGCTCCATTAACGAAATAAACAAGTTGAGATAAATGTGAAATCTAGTTGATATTTTCTTTAGCTCTCGTACCTAGCTCGGAGAAGTTGCTAATTGCTTGCGTCACTATTTCTCCAGCCTTATCTATACCTTCTAGATATTTGGGGTCTCCTGTCTCTATAAACTGTCCTAGCGCAACACCTATTGCTGTTGTGCCAATGGAGGATAAGTTTCTTAGGTTGTCTGTAGCATCAGACAGAGCCATTGCAGATGACTGTGCGATTGATTGCGTCGCGGTATTTTTTGCGCTTTCAATAGGCTTTGGTGGTTCGTTCATTGTGGCTGCCTTTCAAGTTAGGGAGTTATTTTTCCAAAATGGCTTCTGCTGCTTTTGAAATAGACGCTGTTCCAATGGCATTAATGGCGTTGATACCTTGTGTCGTTGCAGCTTGCATTAGCATTTGCCCTTGCTGCTGTGCCACAGTCGCGTTTTGATTGCTATTGCTTACGGCGGTATTGGTAGCCATTATGAAGTTGCTCATGGCCATTGCAGGGGTTTCTGCAACGGTTTTTGTATTGGTTTGGGTAACAGAATCGGTTATCTGTTCACATACTGTATCTGGCATAATCTTGCTCCACTTTTGATGAAAAAATTAAAGTATTTGAGTTAAATTTTTTTTGAGTAAAAAGAAGTCTTCCCACTCGTTATTTACAATTGCATAGTCTTCAAACAAACCTACTTTTTTGAAGTTAAGTGAGGTTAAGAGCTTTAAAGAAACTTTGTTATTAGTCATGCAATATGCAGTAACACATCTAATTTTTTGATACTTTTGCATCCATCCTAAAACTTTATTTAGTGATGTTTGCATTATTCCTTTCCCTTGATATCTCTTATCAAGAGAAAAATTTATATTACAGGAATAATTAGGTCTCTTCTTTATATCACTTACGTTAATCAATCCTACAATTTCGTTGTTTATTTTAATTGTGAATGAAAAAAACTTTGCTAAATTATAATCCTTTATTATGGAGGAAATATATTTCTGCCAATTTGACTGAACTTCAAGACTTTCCCCGTTCCTTGGTTCCCATCGAGTAAGGTGTGGGTTATTTCTCTTATAATATTCAGTAATTGGCTTACTATCCGAGACCGATAGCAACGATATGGAAAAATCGTCACCATCAATATTAAAAAAGTCTACGAACATAGTGCGAGCCTAACTCTGCTTACGTATTGAGTCTCTAAACTCACCTATATTGGAGCCTTCGTATTTACGGTATATCTTCCCAAAGTGGCTCAAATCATAAAACCCAACCTGAATAGCGACGTTTGTCAGAGTGACTCTTGGGTTATGAGTGATTATTTCTCTTGCTTTATTAAGTCTAAGAATAAATAGAACTTTCTTAAATTTAGTATTCAATTTAGTTCTGAATAAATATGACAGATGGGAAGGGCTGACATAAGCGGACTTCGCTACCTCTTCCAACGTAATATCGTTCGATAAATTTTTATATATATATGACACTGCCAAATATAGAGAAGTATGATACTTTTTAAGATGCTCAATATCTTCTTCACTATTTAATATTTTCTTTAGTTGTTGTTCATCATCACATGTTTCATCATATCCAATGGTGTGAGTGCTTTGTTCAATTGGTATATATATATTGAAAAATTCATCACTTAAAAATATATCAACTAGACCTTTCTTAATTAAGGTGTCATTGAACGGGAAAATGAATTTTATAGAGCTTTCTTCTTTGATTTTTCTTATGAAATTAAGTAGATGTTCATAATCTTCTTCTTCAAAAATATCTAATCCATTGACGAAAACTGTAACTTTATCTTTGATCCTTAGTAAAGGCCTAATTTTATTAATGGTATCCTTTACATCAAGGTCTCCATCAAGTGAGACAAACTTACCATAGTCATTATCATCACTAGAATGAAAATTTTCAACGTGAAACTTGATCAGATTTTCATCTCTACAGTAAATGCTGATTAATTTGTTTTTGGATTGCTGAGCCATATGAATATGTTTATTCAATATTGAGTTAGGGCAATTTTTCATTTCATTTATGATTCCGTTGTTTATCATGATCAACTCCGATGAAGTAACTGTGATAAAATTTTCTCATTAATATTCACCAAGTTATTGTCAATTTCTATTAACATTAGGTAAATATCAGCTAATTATCCGTTTATTTGTTTTTTTTATATTAAAACTAGATTGAAATAAATCCTTGGTCCTGGCCCACAAAACGTTGCACCTAATAAATGCCCATATCTAAGGGCATAATTGAAGTCACAGTGATCTAAGTTTTGGGTTACGACCACATTATTTAATTGTTATTTGCTTAGTGAATGCTAACACTTTGATTTATATATATTTTTCAGGCTTATTTGCAGCTAGTAAAATAGGATCTAACAATGATTTTAATGGGGATTTAACGTACCTTATATGGCAAAAAAAACACTATCTATTTTGACTTTCAATAATCAAAATCGCAGTTAATCTCCCTCATGTATTCATTATCATAATAGATAACATCAATACTTTCGTAGATATCCAGATAGTCATTGTCTATAGACCAATCTAATGTCTCTTCTTCTGATAATATATTGTCTTCATTGTTCTCCAATACGCTTTCTTTACTATCATTCATTGATAATTCTAAGTCGTCATTATAATAGTTTGATTCGCTAGTAAGTTTATTCATTATTTATTACCAAAAAATAATTTGTGTATTAATCTTTAAACAAAAATAAATATTTTTATAGTAATAAACTTTCAAAAAGTAGAATGATCTAGTTGATGGCTATTTACTGAAGGGAAATTGGTCACTAATTACAAGATTGAATTTTATAACTGTGATTTAATTTCCTAAACATCTATAAAGGAGTTTATTTCGTGAATAATAATATAAAATTGACACAAATTGAATTATTGGGGATTCCAGATCAAACAGAAGGAGCAGATGAAGGCCTTACTTTATCGATTCTCACTCAATGTGAAAGATTTGAAGCAGAAACTTTATGCAGAAATCTAAGGACGAACGGATATCCTAAAGCAGAAGTTATCTATGACATTAAGAAAAATGGCTTTGAATTACTCAATGCAGAGGTGTATGAAAATGAATATCAGCCCCTCAAGATCAAAACCTGTATTGAGAACTTAACGCGTGGTGTTGAAATCTTTGTTGTCGATAGAAATCTTGGATTTGATCAAGATTTGCCAGTGTTTGATAGTGAAGATGAGGGTAAACTGAACTTTACTAAGCTTGGCAAAGAGACCAGTTGGATATTATCTTCTGATGAATTTGTTATTGGAGAAGGTTACAAGACCTGTCCCGAGACAATTACGTATAAGAAAACGTGCCCTAATGATCATCGAGTGAGAACGTTGAGTTACTGCAAAAATGATAATAACGCGATCATCACTTCCATTTTGACCGCTGCGTATATTACAAGGTTTAATCCCAAGGCCCTGAGGGATGCCATGTATGAGGAGCCCTTGTCAGAAGAGCATGCAAAAACGGAATTAGAAAATTTGATACTTCACTATAGAGCAAAATCTCACGGCGCATCCACTCGTGACACATTAGAATTAGATTTGCACTAACAGAGAATCTCGACTGCTTCCCCCTTTGAACCAAGGTATTCATTACATATTGCTCAAGGCAAATTGAGTGAATGCCTTGGCCATGCCAAAATCCTTCCGTATATGTATCGTTTACATGTAAATTTTCCAGCGTAATAGAGAAAACTTGTCTTATTAGCATTGGCAGTATTTTCTAACTAATTTCGTAATAAACCCAATTATTTTATTATATTTATTTTCTCACTAAAGATATAAATTAAAAATTACCTTACTTAGAATAAATATTACTATCCCTGCTGTATTTTATATAAAATTAAAAATATTGAAATATATTTCTTATTTTGTATCACTTTTTAATTGTTTTTGACTATCTAGAAGATATTAAATGAAGATATTATTATCCCAAGAAGAGAGAGACGGGATATTCTTTTGAATCGTAAAAAATATGATAAAGGAATATACATAGAAAAAAGCATGATACTTGTTTTTTCTTTGACTATTAATGTTGTTATTTTGGTCTTTGTTCCTCTTTATCTGATAAGTAATAAATATGAACTTTTTGATAAAAGAAATAATTACACTACAGTACATGGTGATAAAGATAGGACAATTATTCACAGCCGAGGAATGAGAAATAACAATCCTCTTAACATACGATACTCGCCAAGAAACAGATGGTTAGGCGAGGTAAAACGAAAACGTGATTTCGAGTTTGAAGAGTTTGTTAGTGTTGAGTTTGGTTTTAGAGCTGCCTATAAAACACTCATGACGTATAGGAATAAATATAAAATTAAAACTATTGAAGGAATAATATTGAGGTTCTCTCCACCAAATGAAAATAAAACTGAAGATATAATAAATAAAATATCGAAGATGAGTGGGATACCAAGAGATAAAGTAATTAGAGAAAGTGACTATGCGATAATTATTAAGAATATGGCAATTATTGAGTCTGGTAAGTCTTATCCGATAGAAGTAATTGAAAAGGGCATGTCAATTAAATGATTGCAATTATAGAACAAGATAATTTGTTAACCAAATAAGAGCCACAATTGTGGTAGATAACTGAGGATATGAGGAAATAACAATGTCAGGCAATGTTTCAGCTGTAAATGCTCAAATTACAGATTCTGTTACACAAGTGAACACGAAAGTGGTTGGTGAAACACCCGCTATGGCCATGGGTAACTTGCTAATGTCGACGTCACATGCGTTGAGTAATGCAGCACATAACGCTACCTCGTCCCAGCAACAAGGCCGAATAACAATGCAAGCCACGACGGTCCAAGGGGTGAACGCTTTGGCTAGTGTCAGCTCTGCGCTTGTCGGCCGCGTTAGAAAAGCGGGTATTAGAAAGAACTAAGGCATTACGCAAGCAAATAATTATTTTATCAAAGGAGGTAGCACACTATGTCTGAGGCAATAGCAGCTGTTAATGCTCAGATGACGGATTCTGTCACACAGGTCAATACACAAGTGATTGGTGATGCACCAGCCATGGCTATGGGGAACCTTTTGGTATCGACGTCACACGCGTTGAGTACTGGAGCTCATAACGTCACGGCCGGACAGCAACAGGGGCAAATCACGATGCAAGCTGCGACAGTTCAGGGAGTCAATGCTCTGATAAGTGTTGGTTCATCTGTTATCGGAAGAACTGGCGAAGAAATTATCGAAAGTAACTAATCACGTTATCTAAATAACACAAAACCATTAAATCAAATAGGAAATAGACTATGTCAGAAGCAGCAACAACAGTAAACGCACAAATCACTGATTCAGTAACGCAAGTGAACACTAAAGTGGTTGGTGAAACACCAGCAATGGCCATGGGCAACTTGCTTATGTCTACTTCACACGCTCTAAGCACTGGCGCTCACAATGCGACGTCTGCTCAGCAGCAAGGTCAAATCACTATGCATGCCGCTACAGTACAAGGCATTAACTCTCTAATGAGTGTTGGTTCTGCCGTAATTGGACGCACAAGCGAAGAGATCATCGAGAAAAAATAATAACGACCCAAAACGTATAAGTATCTAATTTAACAATGTAAAAAAGGAAATAAATTATGTCAGAAGCAGCAACAACAGTAAACCCGCAAATCACTGATTCAGTAACGCAAGTTAACACTAAAGTGGTTGGTGAAACTCCAGCAATGGCCATGGGTAACCTGCTTATCTCTACTTCTCACGCTCTAAGTACAGGTGCACACAACGCGACATCTGCTCAGCAGCAAGGTCAGATCACTATGCACGCTGCAACAGTGCAAGGCGTTAACTCTCTAATGAGTGTTGGCTCTGCGGTTATCGGCCGTACAAGCGAAGAAATCATCGAGAAGAAATAATCGCCATTAATCTCAGTAAAAAACAACTTAAATAATTAAGGATACGACTTATGTCAGAAGCAGCAGCTGCGGTAAACGCACAAATCACAGACTCTGTAACTCAAGTAAACACAAAAGTTGTCGGTGAAACTCCAGCGATGGCCATGGGCAACTTGCTTATGTCTACTTCACACGCACTGTCTAATGCAGCGCACAATGCAACATCTGCTCAGCAACAAGGCCAGATCATGATGCAGGCAGCGACAGTTCAAGGTGTTAACTCACTAATGAGCGTTGGCTCTGCAGTTATCGGTCGCTCGAGCGAAGAAGTTATCGAGAGAGGCTAATTTCTAGCAAATAGCCCCAGGGCTGATGTTGGATTAACGTCAGCCCAAATCTAAACGGTCAATCATTAATTTAAGAGGAACTAACCGATGTCAGAAACAGCAACAATCGTAAACCCACAAATCACTGATTCAGTTACCCAAGTGAACACGAAAGTGGTTGGTGAAACACCTGCGATGGCAATGGGTAACCTATTGGTTTCTACTTCTCACGCATTGAGCACTGGTGCGCACAACGCGACTTCTGCTCAACAGCAAGGTCAGATCACTATGCAGGCAGCAACTGTTCAAGGCATTAACTCATTAATGAGTGTTTGCTCTGCCGCTATTGGTCGTACAGGCGAAGAAATTATCGAGAAAGGCTAATCATTAGCGAACAAAATAAATTAAACACTAAATAAGAGAGGAAAAATATTATGTCAGAAGCAGCAACCCAAGTGAATGGACAAGTTACAGACTCAGTGACTCAAGTTAACACTAAAGTCGTTGGTGAAACTCCAGCGATGGCAATGGGCAACTTACTCGTTTCTACTTCACACGCTCTAAGTACTGGTGCACATAATGTAACATCTGCTCAACAGCAAGGCCAAATCACTATGCACGCAGCAACCATCCAAGGTTTTAATGCGCTAATGTCTGTAGGTGGCTCAATTGTTGGGCGTACTGCTGAAGGAATCATTGAGAAAGGCTAATCTCAAGACAATAAATAAACAGAGCATTTATTTATAAGTAAAAAATATAGCCATTATATACATATATAGTGGCTATATTATTAAAGTGAATAAGGTAGTGAAATGTATATTAGATGGTTGGACTTGATAATTTTGTGTTGGCTTTTACTATTAACTGTCCCTCATATATCTAGAATGGTAGGATAACTTAATGTAAGTGAGGAATATGGATATAAGAGAACTAATAATATCTGATATAAGAAAATTGCTTTGGTTTGTGTTTGATAGCGAAATTCTCACTCTTGAAAAAAAAGAAGATCTTAATATAGATCTTGCAGAAATAGAGAACATAGATAACTTAGAAGTGGACGATCTTTTTACCCTGAGAGACAAGCTATTAGAACTTACAAAAGAGCACTCAATGGAGCAGATATCTAATAAATATTATATGGCTTCAGTAGAGTCGCATAAGTTATTGAGTTTGTTCTTGAGAGTGTTCCTTATCTTGTTGATATCTTTTATATTAACCTTGGTGTATTTACATCACAAAGACATTATATCTGTATCAATTGACGAAGAAAACCTTATTAGCTTTACATATACCAAAGGGTATTATCTATTTAAAGAATATATAAATCCTTATATATTTGCGCTGATGTCCGTGTTGCTACGTATAGTATTTCTACTAAATGGGTGTATTATGACGTATAACAGTGCAAAGATTAAAAGAAATAAATATATAATTTATTCTGTTGTGTGGCCACCTATTGTCGTCCTAATGTCCAAATCCATAAGTATAGAAAGTATTCCAGTTCAGTTCTTATGTATAATTTTAGGTTGGGGTGTGGAAACATTTATCAAAACAATAGAAAAATCCGCAGTGATTTTTGAAAAACAGGTATCAAAAAAAATACTAAGTATACTTAACCTTATTAATGGTTTTTCCGGAAAGTGATGTAGGGTCTCAGCTCAGGGAAGTGAGCTGTTGTTTTATACTGCATGGGCTTTCTTGGGGTTAGTAATAATGAATAATATAATGCGGAAGCTTTAGCTAACCAATCTTGTAACAATTATGATTAGAAACTATCCAACTAGAGTGCCTATATAACTGAGTACTCTAGTCGGATTGATATCTTGGAAGTAGAGAAAAGTATATATTAGCGAACCTGTGGTTTTATCCAGTTTGGGTTCAATAGAGAGACGAGTTCATGGTCTTCCCATTTTTTGTTGATGAGCAAGTAGTCTTTGGCAAATCCTTCGGATTTGAATCCTAACCGCTCTAGAACGGCCTTACTTTTGCTATTTTCAGGCATATAAAAAGCAGATATTCTGTGTAAGTTTTGCACTTGAAACATATAGTTAATGGACTGTGTTAGTGCTTTTGTCATGACCCCTTTTCCCTGTGCTTTTTCACCCAATGAGTAGCCTAAACTGCATGAATGAAAAGGAAATCGACAAATATTACTAAACGATATAGCTCCAATCATCTCAGAAGATTGACGGTCTAGAATGATAAAATAAACGAGAGATCCACTGTTACTTAGCTCATCAAACTTGCATAGGATTTGAGACCATCCTTGTATGGTAAAAAAATTCTCATCTCGTTCGGGTTCCCATTTCTCTAAATGGTTCCTATTTTTCACATAATAGTTGGTTATTGTCTCAACGTCTGAAAGCTTTGCTGTTCTTATTATAATGTCATCTACAGTTATACTCACATTATGAAGAGAGTTAAGTTGTATCATTTCTATGACCTCTTTTTGATAGTTTAATTTTTTATAAAATTTAAATAAATCTATAAAATATGGCGATTGCAAGTGTAGAGTTTTCAAATTATCGACAAATAGAAAAGATTATTTTTATATGATAATTTTATAAATGGTGATATTTAAATGTGTTGACGACGCATTTTAGATGCCATTTTTTGTCATTTATTTCCGTTCTAGAATAGGAAATAGCAATAATAGTAATGTTTGCTGTCCATAGCGTATGAACTTTCTAACTTTGATGGTGTATATCTTAGTTAACAGTATTATCATATAGAAGATACAAAATGCTTAAGTTTTAGTAAATTTCAAGTATAAAGATAAGATAGATAGAATGTTAACTTATATATCTTAATGTTATTTCTTTTAGTTGATTTATTGATATTTATTAATTGAGAAAAAGTCGTGATTGCAATTTTAATTATTCAATGAATTAAATGATAAGCAACGTTTTTCAAGAGAATTTAGATATATTTATTTTTGTAGAAACCCTGATAGGGAAAGGCTTTTCGTCGTTTATCCCTTTGAAAAAGTTCACTTAATGGGTCTGCTTTAGGGCGTGGTACAACCTTAAAAATTCAAGAATATTTTTATATATTTTTGAAATTTTATAACCCTTCTATTCTTTTTATCTGTGAAATAAATTACGTTAAATCTAATTATTATAAGAAAATCAGTGAGTAAGGATAATGAGTAGAAAGCTTAAGGCGTGTTTTAGAGCATATCGTTGCTTTCATAAGGCGATAGAGAAAACAGGGTACCTATCACTATCGTCTATCGTTGAAAGTCAATATTACTACCCTAGAGACTACCCTCTGCAACTTAAAAGAAATGATGTCTTGCTGGAAACGGACATGAACAATTATGTTCCCATGAGTAAAAGAGAGAAAGGGATTTTAATATCAAGATTTAAAAAATCTTAGTTCATACACGGTTGATGAGGCTGACGTTTGAATAGATGATGTAATGTGGCTTGTTAGCCCTAATCCAGCGTATTTATTCTAACTTTTGTTAACGGGTTTTCGCGCCTATCACTGAGAGTTTCCAATCTCGATTGAATTCGTGGTGAAGACTCGTGCTGCTTTTCCCTGCTCATTTGCTTGTATGTATCTATGACTTTTTCGATGAGATCGAAAACTTCTTCTTCCAGCTGCAAATCGCTTTTGGGCTCAGATTTGTATTTGTAAGTTACAGTTCTTCTTCTTCCTGGGCCAAACCTAGTTGTACGCCGGAGAATGCGATAGGTGGTATCTTTACTATCTTCCATTTGCTACCTTATGAATAAATTAGAACAGAAAAAATCGCCTTTTTCGTGTGGTTTCTGATGCTGTCTCAGTATTTTTCTTACGGCATTCTATTGATAGAGCGACGATTTTTTCATAGTTGCTAATTGCATTTGCAATCAATTGGTTAGATTCAGCAATCGTAGTAAGGCATGTGACTTTATCGCCGCCTTCCAGCAGTTTTGCCATCGCCACGCCGGAGGCGGTGTTACAAATATCAGTGACATTGCGAATATTGTCGACGGCATCTTGAATAGCAATCGATGTGGCTTGATCGATGTAGTTATTCTGTTCATCTGCCATTAGGCTTATGCACTATTCAAGATGATAGCCTTGTTACGAGCGAGAAAAGAAGCCGGCTAATCCGCCTTTTTTCTTTTTGTCTCTTTCTCGTTGTGCACTCATACCAAACTCTTCCCCAACACTACCTTTTTGTGAGGAAGCTTGAGGAATGGCGAGTAACCGAGCACATGCATTTGTTACTGATGCTGATGTTGTTACTTGAGACTGTTGCTGGTTAGCGACCAAGTTATGCATGGTTAAGCCAATAGTTTCGGATAGAGTCGTTTCAGCTATTGACGTTGGTTGATCAGAAAACTTCTGTAGAGTGGTATAATCTTGATCAGACATATTGTTTCCCTTACTTATACAAGTGGTTATGAACAGACTGATATAATAACCAAAATAGTGAAGTTTACTTCTTATAAAATAGCCATTCTTTGGTAATATATGATTAACATAAATGCCATTTAAATTTTTACTATAATATTTAATACGTATGAGTTATGTAAGTTTGATTCACTATTTATATTGTGTGTGTTTTTTTTGACATTCAAATCACAAAAAATTATGTAAATTATTTTGCTAAGTGATATTGTACAGGAGCTTAAGAATGTTTATGTGAAATACAGAGTCTATGAGAGAGATCTGTCGCTATGAAACGTTTAATTTTCATGCGCATACATGGAAAACATAAGCTTTACACTTGTTTTTTATCGATTATGATAGCAAAAGAGTTATATGACCAAGTATAAGTATTTGCAAAGAGTATATGAACGAAGAATAATCAACTCTAGCTCATTGTCCGACTTAATTATAAGAAGAAGATATTATGGCGGTTTTAATAGTAATTCTTTATCTATGAATGTAGATAACGGCTATTTAACTTTAAGAAAGTATAATGTATATGGTAATAAAAAGGAAAAATAGTTATAAGTTTATTAATCTATAGTTTACCTCATAAATCTAAGGATACCTATTTTTTATTTGTAATTGGCATTTTTAAACTATCCAGTAATTTACTGTGTTTGATACATTTATATAAGTTTGAAATTAATAATATGTATCGTATACATGCTGGTAAAAAATATAGCAATATATTAAGATAGCTAGGATTTACTTAATAAAACTAATCACATAATCCAAAGTATATCAATGACTATATTTTATCCTCATGTTTTGGAGGTTTAAATGTCTGTCTTTGATTTTTTTCTTTTATATCTTTACTTCCTAAAATATATAGCAACATTTTTGCTTATATTTCTATTCTACTTTGGTCTTGATGATGTTTGTATTGACATTATTTATTGGTACAACAGATTATCAAGCAAGCATCTAAAGAAACATAGCGATATAAATCTAGAAAATATAGTGGATTTACCTCATCAGAATATGGCTATTATGATTCCTGCTTGGCAGGAACATGGTGTGGTAGAAAAAATGGTTTCTAATCTCGCTACGTCTTGCAAATATGACAACTACCACATTTTTGTTGGCACTTATCCTAATGATATCGAAACCAAGAAATGCATTGATGAGGTGTGTAATAGATTTGATAATGTGCACAATGTGGTTTGCAAGAAACCAGGTCCTACGAGTAAAGCAGACTGCTTAAACAATATATTCGATTTTATTTTAAAAAAAGAAGCTGAAGATGGCATCAATTTCTCAGGATTTATTTTACACGATGCTGAAGATGTAACTCATTCTCATGAACTTCAGTTGTTTAATGCTTATCTTCCACAATATGACTTGATACAAATTCCTGTCTATCCATATGTAAGGAAATGGTACCAGTTTACATCATCTCACTATATTGATGAATTTTCTGAATTGCATGAAAAAGATCTTGTTGTACGTATGTCTATGACAAATCAAGTACCAAGTGCTGGAGTCGGTACATGCTTAAGTCGCAGAGCTATGATGAGATTGGCATACAAGGGGAAGGGTAGACCATTCGACTGCGCATCACTAACTGAAGATTATGACATCAGTATAAGACTTAGACAGTGGGGTATGAAAGAAATTTTTGTTCGATCTTATGCCAAAAACACGGGTTTTGATTTTTGTAAGGACAACAAAACATCACTGATTTCTGTCAGAGAGTTCTTCCCTAGCTCATTTCGAGCAGCGGTAAGACAAAAAAGTCGTTGGATTGTAGGAATAGTATTTCAAGGCTGGAAAAACATAGGTTGGACCAATGACTGGAAGATGAATTATTTTCTTTGGAGAGATAGGCGTTGTGTAATATCGAATACAGTTTCTTTTCTTTCTATGATAATTTTTATTCAAATATTGTGTATTACTTTTTATCAATTTATTTTTGAAGACAGCTATTTTTTTGTTTCAATATTTGAAGATTATTTCTTAATACAATTAATAAGCTATGCCAATATATTGTTTTTTATTAATAGGATAGTTCATCGATTCGTTTTTGTTAGGAGATTTTATGGACTGATTAATGCCTTTATTTCTGTTCCGCGTACAGTTTGGGGTAATGTCATCAACTTCTTTGCAAATATTAGAGCTATATACCTCGTCATGTCTAAAGATAATGTAATGAAAATATCATGGGATAAAACTGACCATGACTTTCCTGATATTGACAACACCTAAATAGTAAGGGAATAATATATGAGAGTAATACGATATATAAAAATAAGTATAATAGTTATCTCCTTACTGACAGCACCATCTTTGGATGCTGTGAGAGATGGCACCATTGATTTAGCGTCATATTTAAGTGACTCCGCACACTTTCGTACTTTTCCGTATTTAAATAGAGCATTTGCCTATGAGCGAAGCCAAAGAATTACGGAGGCTATTGTCGAGGTCGAAAGAGCTTTGAATATTGCCCCTAACTACCTGCCTTTTTTGCGCTATCTATTTAAGCTTCAGCTAAAGGCGAAGCTATTTGCAAAAGCAGAGGCGACATTGCAAAGATTGCCCATCCGTGAAAGAAGTAAACTACTGGCAGCGGTAAGAAGCGAAATGTCTGTTCAGCAACTGACCTTGACGAATTGCGAATTTCTAGCCCTGCTAGATGGATTGTCAATTGGGGCAAAAAGGCAAGTTTACCTGTACCGTCTTTACTGGCTCGCTGATACTTCGGAATCAATAGCCTTAGAGTGGAGTGTTTCGCAGCCCTTATCAATTAAGCCAGATCAAGCAATAGTGTATGAGGCCGAAGCATGGTTGAAGCGAGAAAACTATACCCGGGTACTCAATACTATGGCTCAACTAAAGGACAGGAAAACGCTGTCAGATAGGGAACAGTATTTAGTTGGTCTTGCGCTACTTAAGAGTGATCAGGTGGACGATGCAGTGTCTATACTCATACAGTCTGAAAGTGGAGAGACAAAGCTTTTGCTTGCGAGGCAGTTGATCGCCAATTTGACTTATGATCACCAGTACGATCGTGCTTTGTCTTGGTTCAAGTGGTTAGAGCAACATTACGTTTTGTCTTCAAAGGACTATGCGAATGCTTATAACCTAGCTTTAAATATTGGCGATTGGGAACTTGCACGCGCTTATCAAAAGCATTTGTATGAAAGCTCTTGTACTGAGAACGCATTAATTAGTGCTAGGTTAGGTAATAGCGAGTTAGCCAAACAACAGTTGTCATCATGTTCTTCATTTGAGTCACCAAAATTATGGCTCAGCTTAGCGGAAGAGCTAAATCTGAGCTTTCTGATTGAGTCGGCTTCTTTTAATGATTCAAAACTCACACATAGGCAAAAGTTAGTTGTTGCTTGGAACAAATACAATCAGGGCGAGTATCAGAAGACAATCGATATTTTGTTATCGACTTCTCTTTCTATCAATTCAAGAAGGTTATTGGCATCCGCATACGACAAAAACGGCGAGTTCAAGGACTCAATGCGTGAGTGGAAAATCATTTACCGCCAATACAATCAACTATCTGATCTCTTGAATTTACTTGAGGTAATGAAAAGAGCATTGACCGAGGTTGAATTAATTAGAGAGTACGAGCAACTATTATCTGATGTCTCTTTGTCGTCCAAAATTCGGCGAGATATTGCAGAGCAATTGCTTTTCCTCTATTCAAAACACCCTGAAAGTTTCAACCCTGAGATTGCTATGCGGCTGACTGATATCGATATTCGATCCTTCACTCGTGCCAGCCTTTGGCAATTTCATGATACTTGTGCGATTGCGCAAACTGCATTCACAAAACCGCAGACGACGTTTGGTTGGCAAGTGCTGGGCTATTGTAGTTATGAGGCCAGTCCACAAAAAGCTATTGAGTACACCGACAATGCTTTATTACTTGAAAAATCACCATCAAGTCATATTGAAATTTTGGGCATCAAAGCACAGATGCTTTTTAAGCAGCAGAGATATAACGAAGTACTTGAGATTCTTTTGCCTAGCTGGAAAAAGCAATCACCACATGTCAGGCTTCTCATTTCTAAAGCTTATTTGCAACTCGGGCAACATGAAATGGCGAACGATTGGTGGAGAGTAACTGATGAAAAAGAAATATTGGAGTGGTGGCTACTGGGTTCTGACATCTACTTAAGTGAGAAAAACTTTTCAGCAGCACAAGATATGCTCAAGAAAGCAGAGAACAAATTTGGTTCCAATCTAGAGTTTGTGGCTAGGCATGTAACACTCTATAAGCTATTAGAAAGCAACAACGAACTTACAGACTATCTTTCTCGCCAGCATGATTCTTATCCAGACGACATCTACATTACCACTGAGCTTGCTTATGCATATTTTGTCACCGAGCCTGAGCTATCTGTGCGTCTGTTTGAGTCGGTTATTCCCAGACTGGAAGGACGCGATAAAATCACTGCCCGTCATCAACTCGCTCAAGGATACAAAAAAATAGGGCTTAGGA
This sequence comes from Vibrio zhanjiangensis, assembly GCF_030161235.1. Lineage (GTDB taxonomy): Bacteria > Pseudomonadota > Gammaproteobacteria > Enterobacterales > Vibrionaceae > Vibrio > Vibrio zhanjiangensis. The sequence continues at coordinate 26,845 of NZ_BSPW01000052.1, forward strand.
AGCAAGCACAGTCTGAATATCAAGTTCTTATCGACCAATTAACGACCATGCCGATTCAAGATACCCAACTTATTGATCAGCTTAAATCTGAGAATCGAGACGTCAATTCGAACTGGAAATGGGCATTAAGTGGGGAGTCTGGCGGCAGTAGTCCATTTCAGAATCTTCTCCAAGATTCCAGCAATAACACCTTTTATCAATTGAGTGCCAGTTATCGTTTAGATGATCACCCGTCTCTATCTGGGCAGTTAAACTTACTGAGCTCAGGGACTTGGGATACGATGGGAATCGATTTAGGAATAACGTGGAAGCCGTTGCAAAGGTATGATTTATCGCTTTCTTCGGGGGTTCGTGAGTATTGGGGAGACGATTCTTTTATGACTACCTACCTGAGATTGAACGGCGATGTGTTTTCAGGCTTAGGCTGGAACAAAGCTTGGAAAGGATTGCGGCAGTCTAGCTGGTCAAATAGCTTGTATCTAGACGCATTTTATCAGTTTTATGATAACAGAACCTTGCTTTATGCCCGGGGAGAGTCTGGTCCAGTTTGGGGACTGGTTGAAACACACCACCAACGTATAAGAACATATGGGTTGCTGCAAGCAAGTGATGATACACAGGCTGAGCCTAGCCTAAAAATAGGTGCAGGTATTGGTTGGTTAGCATCTTTTAATGATGATAAGTATAAGGGATATGGAAATGAGACAGAGATATCAGTAGAGTGGCAAAAGCAACTCAATGATAATGAGCAGGATGAATTGGTACTAAGGTTTAGTGCCTATTACTAAGCGCTGACACATCGAGTTTATCTGTTATCGATTTGTCTAAATCAATGATTTTAACATCAAGAGATTTGTCAATATTGTAAGATATTCGCTAGAATATAATTTTTGGATAAAAACGACTCTTATTATTTTTGTTGATATTTTTATTTCTAATTTGTCAAATATTTGTGTTTTGTAAAGACATTAATATCGATGTATTCACTTCTTGTTTCAATTTTCTCACCATGCTTGATTAGGAAAAATATAAAATCAAATCGTTATTTCCAATTTCTTTACTTATGAGAAATATTTTTCAAACTAAAGCATGGTTCTATTCCTACAAAAATAACAGTGTTTGGCGGATTGTTTTTGGCTTTTCCGATGTTATATATTTAATTGTTGTTAACTAAATGTAATGATTTTGTGTTTCTGAAGCTTGTGCTAATTTTGAGGCTTATTTACTCGATAGAAAAGGTTTAACAAGTTTGTTCCCAGCAACTCAAGTCATGGCATTCGGTGATTTCACACAGTGTCCATTTAAACATGACAATGTGGAATGGATAGATACCATGATCATGAGTCATGGATGCACTGATTTCTGCGGAGCCTTACTTTTCAGAAAGTCAACTGCGTTCCTTTTCTGTTGAATATCGAGCGCTTTCGCTTCTCCTACCTACTATTCGAATCAAAATATGAACAAAATAATATTGCTCTCTTTACTATCACTTTGTGATCACCAAGCGATTCTGTCGTACCTTAATTACCAAGCGACTTTGTCATTACGTTAAC
>NZ_BSPW01000053.1 GCF_030161235.1 Vibrio zhanjiangensis
GAATGTAAGGATACGACAGAGTCGAATGGTATTTATCCCGTCAAGATCCCTCAGTAATGACACCTTTCATGAGACACTGCTTGATTCTATGAGTACTAACAACATCCGTGAATACATTAAGAGTGGTTACCGATACCATATAGCGACTGACAATGGCAGACTTGTTGGCGTGATCGGTATGCGCGAACATTCTCACCTTTACCATTTATTTGTCTGCGACGAGTATCAAGGACAGGGAATTTCTCGAAAATTATGGGAAATAGCAAAGTCGGACATTCTAAGCCAGATAACCACGTCATACTTTACAGTGAATTCCGCACTGCATGCTGAGCATGTTTATAAAAAGTTTGGCTTTGAGCGCATTGCGGGCATTAGAACTAGGGGAGGCATGGTGGATATCCCGATGCGACTCGACTTACCCAGTCAATAGATTGCTATTAGTAGCAAAACTAAATCGTAATGCTATGGCAAAAACTCAACTTTTGTCTCCTCAACAATGGCATCATTAATGTATCGCTGAAGAGGATAAGCAATGTCACCTGGGCTATAGATTGCGCCATATTGAGCCAGTTTCTTCATAACTGGGATATACTCCGGCCCAACCTCAACTTTAAAACCAATCAATAGATTTAACTCGTAAGATAGAGCATATTTATCGTTAAGCAGCGGGGTAAGTGTTAGCCAAGAGTTACAATCAACGCTCTTTGATTCAATACGCGCACGTTCTTGCTCGATTATCCCTTCATACAAGCCATTGTTCTCACATAGCCTAAAGAACATAGAGATAGAATCATTGCTGTCTTCCAAATTGACAATCACTTCTCTGTTTGCCATTCCCTCTGGTGTGTAAACAAAACGGATCTTCTTCCCATCCGGTATAAACTCACCAATCGTATGTTCATTCTCTACATTCTCGAAAAAAGAACGAGGATTTGACAGAGAGCTTGTACAACCCGCGAGCAAAAAACAAAACCAGAATATCGAGAGTATTTTCATAAAACACAATTGTGTACCAGAGACATGATCACCTCTATTGTGCTTCATTTAGCATTATGATGCTAGGGTGCAAACTGATGAGTAACGCATCACGTAACATTCAAAGGTTAGAAATATCATCAATATTCATGTTTATGGCTTTGCTATTTCGAGCAAAATCTGAGCTAATGGCGGAGTCTTCATTATAACTGGCGCAGGGTACCCATCTATGATAACTCCAACTATGAAAATATCTCGTGACAGATCAATTTATAGTGAAAGTGAACATAATCCAGCAATAGATTGTCTGCTTAATGGTGCAACCAGCAGCATGAAGCTTGAAGACAAACTTAATGACGATTCAACCGCACAAGAATATTTGGACATGCTATTTTCTCTTGCTAAAGGGGACCATCAAGAGAGCATAGAGTTATTGTTAAACCTTGCACTTAGCGAGGGTGAAGTCGCCTCGTATGCTCAAGATCTTTTGTGCACATTAATCGCAAGAGAAAAAGACGACATAAGTTACAAAGCAGCATGTTCGGTGAGATCTGGCAGCCAAGTCCTTGCCACTCAGTTTTCAAGCAGTCTCATTACCGATGAAATCCTAGATACGCACCCTAAATTACTGCTTTTTGCAGCGTCGAAAATTACCGGCGATGAGGGTAAAGCTGATACCATACCGCCGCTATTAGTAAAATCTAAGATTCAATCATTCGATACCAAACCAATTAAACCCCAGTGGTGGCTAGACACAAAGCTAGAAGATGGACAATTTGCCACACCTAATCCAGCGGTTGTAAAAGACAAAGACTACTTAGTTGAAAAAATCATTCTACCAGATGATGGTGCCTGTCAGTTTAGGGCTGCATTTGCGCTAAAGCATAAGACCAAACACTGGCTGACTGCTGATAAAGCGGAAATTTTAAACGAAATAGAAAAACCAACCAATTGTTACGATAGCATGATAAAAAAGAGCATCAGTGATGCACTGACACAGATTATTGGAACAGGTTTCAAACTTCCACATACATTTGAGAGCGCTTTCAACGAACAAGACTTTGAAGACACCATCTACAACAAGACCATAAAATCTAGGGACTTTACCCTCTATTCTCCATCAGGTATTGAATCCGCAATTGATAAATCAGCATCAACGAAACAAGAGAGTGAATTTTTAGAACTATTCACAGATATAGTCGGACAAAACCTAGCGGCAAGTCTTGAGATACCGTTATCTTCTCAAAATAGCCAAGGATATGCACTTCCAACGGGTAACCACTATAATCTTATAGTTCCGATTGACTATTTGAAATAAGACCGTTAAAGCTGAGTAAACCTAGCATCATGCATACATTATTAATCATTATAAAATGATTTTTCATTAGATTATATTTAACCAGTGTTTATATTTATTTTTAACAATTAATTACTCAATAGAGAACAATGTGGGTAATCTTCCTGTCTTTCTCGATACTCAATAAACAGGAAGTAACATGAAAACACTATCAGTGCTATTACTCACCTCTATTAGCTTTATGACAAGCGCAGCAACATCTGTTGACCTAGTGAAAGATACAAAGTCGTGGAATGGAGACAGCCTGCCGAGTCAAACCATTGCGCAACCAGAAGTTACGATCAAAGAAATCACCATCCAGCCTGGCGAAGCACTGCCTATTCACCTCCATCCTGTCATTAACGCTGGCATCCTATTGGAAGGTGAGTTAACCGTATATACCGAAGACCGCTCAAAAGTGTTAAAACTAAACGCAGACAGTGAAAAAAACACCATTATAGAAATGGTCAATCAATACCATTTTGGAATGAATTCAGGTGACAAACCAGCAAAAATTGTTGTTTTCTATATTGCTGAGAAAGGGCACACTGTCACCAAAGAGAAAAAGTAAAGCGCAAGACTAAGCTCAGGTCGCACTTTTGCGGCCTTTCAGTATCAAGCTTACAACCCCTATAAAGATTGGCACATATAAAATGGGCAACGTTGCTGATAAAAGGCAAGGGCAGATAACACTTGCGCGATTGACATCTCCTCCTAAGCCCCCCATTATTTTTGACCTAACATATAACGATAGAAACGTAGTTCACATACAGCAAAATATAGCTGCTGGAAGTTCTTTTTCTTTTGAGGGAGATTCAAGGCCTTTCAAGCCAATCGTGGCATCATAATCTGTCAATCCCATTTTAAAATGTCCTGTTCCCTCCCAAGTAGAAATGTCCTGTAGTGAACTGAACTATAATTATGCATTGAAACTCATAGGAATCATTTGGGGTAAATTATGTCTTTTGATGCAATGTCAGTTATCCAGTCCTATCTTGAGCATAGAGAAGGAGATCGTATTCCTTTCAACACGCAAGAATTTGTAGATTGGTGTCAAGAAATTGAAGGGGTTAACCGTAGTTTAACGCTGTCAGAAGCGAATGAAATGCTCAAACTACTGAATGACAGCCATGACCAGATAGAGCTCACTCATAGTTATTTCCCAGCGAACAATTTGGGATGGTTTTACTATCACTAACCAGGTTGAAACCACGAAACGTCGCACTTGTCGAGGGCTTATGTTGAGTATGTCGGCCGCATCAACTTGACGAAGGCGGCGTTCGCGAGCATATTGCAGCACTTTAAAACGATTAATGTCTCGGTCACTCATGGGAATTAGCATCGGTTGAAGTCCTCAAAGGACATTTTAAAATGGCTCAAACCGGACATTACTAAATTGCGCTTACATTGCCAGTGCGCATTATGGAAAAACTGTGAAATTAGTTTCTAAATCACATCTCCTACTGTTTTTTTAAACATTAATTTGCTATTAATTGTGCCAACATATGATGCATAGAAATTTAAATTCATGAGAAATCTAGTTAGAGCGTTTGAGTCACTCAAGTCAGTTTCAAAATCTAATTCAACAAACAAAGATGGAAGTGAGTTAGCCCTTAACGTACGCAGTGTAAGGCACACTCAGCCGCCTAAAGTGGCTTCTTTATCAGAAATAGTCAGGCAAGCTAATACACCTGAGTATCTGAACAAACACAGAGCGAACAAAGTAAGGATTATCGATTCACTCAATAGTCTTTCTCGCAAAGCTGAGCATAATAAAGGTCCTGCTCCCCAGCCGCCAAAAGGGGACTCTTTATCAGAATTGGTTAAGCAAGCTAATACACCTGAGTACCTGAACAAACACAGAGCGAACAAAGTAAGGGTTATCGATTCAGTCAATAGTCTTTCTCGCAAAGCTGAGCATAATAAAGGTCCTGCTCCCCAGCCGCCTAAAGGGGACTCTTTATCAGAATTGGTTAAGCAAGCTAATACACCTGAGTATCTGAACAAACACAGAGCGAACAAAGTAAGGATTATCGATTCACTCAATAGTCTTTCTCGCAAAGCTGAGCATAATAAAGGTCCTGCTCCCCAGCCGCCAAAAGGGGATTCTTTATCAGAAATGGTTAAGCCCTGACATTACTAAATTGCGCTTACATTGCCAGTGCGCATTAGGTACGTGTTTATGTTGAGTGGTTTGTCGCAGACCTAGACCGCGCAAAACGTGGGCGAGGGGATTGCTCATTGTCGACGCTTGCGTCGTACATGCCATTCCTGAGAATCGTTTTGAGCACTACCGCTCAACACCTAACTAAGAAATAGAGATCAAGGTATTAATCTTGGTCTCTTTTTTTTATGTGCTTTTTGAGTACAATATTGAAAGCAGCATGGCTGCAATGGGCCTTCCTTTACCCACAACAGTTTTTGGGTCAATAACAACAGGTAGTGGTGCTCTTGCAGCAATAGAAACAGCCTTATCAGCAAAAGCATCTGACGTCCCTCTTTCTGTCGTTTCTGTTGGTAGAGCCAGTAAACAATTAGCAGGTATTGGCGCTGCTTTTTGGGCAGGGGCCATAATAGGCTCTGCTCTTATGGCCTCAAAGAGAGCAACATCATGCAGCAGGTCAGAATTTAAAGAAGCGTTTCAATCTTTGGGTCTTCCTTCATGGGCTGCTGATGATGCGCTGAGTAGTCATGATGGTCATAAACTTTTGCGTAAGAATTAATATGATTTCATTTATTAAAGACAAGATAAGGTTAATACTTTTTTCTCTTCTTTGTGCGTTGGTTGCATGGGGATTCTGGTATGTTCTTGGCATGGCTGGCTTTTATGTTATAGGAGCCATTCTTCTTGCTTCTTACTCTATAAGGATATGGAATAAATTCCGTAGCAGCTAAATAGCTATTTTAAGTTTGGGTGTTCTGTTACACCCAAACTAACTCCGGACTTCCGGAAAATTATCAAAACAATTCGTTTTCTTCTTCCTCGTTCATGCTATCCATAAATCTTGCTCTTAACCTTAAACCAAACAAGATTTTTCTGATTACCTCTTTGTCTTCATCATCTAATGACTTCATGAACAACATGAACAGGTCTAAGTCGCCAAATTCTTATGACTCTTAGTGCGCATTACGTACATTATGTTAAATTATGTAGCCAATATTAAAGAGTGCTTCCACACTCTTATACAATATCTACTAGATTAAACATAACCTGATTTACCATAAAATAGCTAATAATCATTTGTTTAATCAAAGATTAACAACTCACTATTAGCTTACTAACCACCCGCAAGTTTTACAGTGTGGCCTTTCTTTTCAAGATGCGCTTTGATTTTATCTCTGGCATCACCTTGTATTTCGATGGTGCCATCTTTTACTGAACCACCGCATCCACATACTTTCTTTAATTCGGCTGCTAAGAGTTTGAGTGGTGCGTCTTCTAAATCTAGGCCTGTAATTATGCTTACCCCTTTACCCTTACGGCCTTTTGTTTGGCGCTGTATACGAACAATGCCATCACCTTTAGGCCGCTGAACCTTTTCCGGTTCTGGCTGTATTCTGCCGACCTCTGTCGAATATACGAGACTCATAAATAACTATTTCTTCTGTTGTTGTTCTGCTTTCTGTTTAGCCAGTAAGTATGCCTCGATATGCTTTTGCATGGCAAGCTTACCACCTTTGATTAGCTTACCGTTAAAAAAGCAATACCATTCGTTTGGTTCACCGGTATCATTTTTAAGTGTGTACCCATGAAAATTTTCTTGTACTGGACTTCCATCTTGCTGTTTCTTGTTACCAATTGAACCAAACTCTTTCGGGTCAATGATGGTGGCGGTATCTAAGAACCAATCAATACTTTTCTTAACCGCAGGCATGCTTCCAGATAAAGTGTGAGCCTTGATCTGTACTTGCCATACATCGGTGGAATTTCCAGCAGTTTTGAGGGTAAATCCTCGATATGTTGCAGCAGCCATAGTATTTTATCTTAGTAATCAGTTAACTTAATAATAATTGTATATTGTCCTTATTCAAGTTTATCGGCAAAAAGCAAATTTACTGAAGCCCATCCCATAAAAATAAACTTAAAAAAATCATGACACTACAATGACAACAAAAATAAAGAGACGCCGTAACTATTTTATTAACAACGTGATTTTAAGAGTCTCTGCCGCTAAGTGACATTTCAACGCAATCTTTCAAAAAATCCACAAACTTAAGACCAGTATGTTCTAACATTTTAGGGAACATTGATATTGGCGTCATACCAGGAAAAGTATTTACTTCGTTGAGGTAAACCTGTCCATCTGGTGTCAAAAAGAAGTCAATTCGAGATAAGTGGCGAAGTTTCAACTGTTCAAATACTTTTCTCGATGATTCCTCAATAATGCTCCGCTGCTCATCAGTCAGTTCTGATGCTTCGACATCGGTAACAGATTTGCTAGTTGCACTGTATTTCTCATCATATGAATAAAACGAATCCTCAGGTGCCTTAATTTCTCCTGGAGGCGTAATGTGTAACTTCCCTTCAAATTCAAAGGCAGCTACCTCCAATTCACGTGGTTTAACCGCCCTTTCAACCAAAACCTGATCTGAATACTTAAACGCATTATCAATCGCATCTTTAAGTTGCCCTTTCTCTGTCACTTTGTAGCATCCCACAGACGAGCCTTGGCGAGCTGCTTTAACAAAAACGTTCCCCCATTTATCATAAGCCGCTAAGCTTTTTTCATAAGCTTGTTGACTATTTTCAGATAAAAAGATGTAGGGCGTATTTGGAATGGAAAGTGTGTCATACCATAGCTTTGACGTAATCTTGTTGAAACAATTTGTGCTTGCTTCAGGGCCACAGCCAAGATAAGGCACGTTAGCCAGCTCTAACATGGACTGAATATCGCCTGTTTCACCGGGATAACCGTGAATGCAGGGTACAGCGAAATCTACTTTAGTTGCTTTGGTAGGGAAATTTAATGTGCCTTTATTGGTATCTAGATAAACCATCTCGTTGCTGCAGAACCAGCCTTCCTGAGTGATTTCAACTCTCACTACATCATAATGTTCAATGGATTCAAGCTGAGCTTGAACATAGTCGGCAGAGACCAATGAAACTTCATGTTCCGAAGATCCTCCACCACAAAGCAGTAAAATTGTTGTATTCGTCATTTGGGATTTTTCCGTAAAATAACCGAGATAGTAAAAGCCGATAGTAATCAAAAATCAGCTTAGATTCATCGATTTGACTGAACTATGTCATTATTGACAATTCAAACGGTCAATTTATACGCATAAAAAAGGGGGCCGCAGCCCCCCTTTTACAATAGTGATTAGTTCAACTTGTTGAGTGTTGGATATTGCGAGCCCTTTATCGCATCAATACTTTTTACGAAAGGTTTCATATCTTGAAGTTCCATCGGCAGCTTCGCGATTGCCTTTTTAGCATCCATACGCGTGGCGTAATCACCATAAAGGATGGTATACCATTTGGTTCCATTCACCACTTTGTAGTTTTCCCAGATTGGCTCGCCATCTTTTGGTAATTTTCGAGCAAACTGATCAACTTTTGTCTGGCTGCCAACCGCCACGACCTGAATAGTAAAACCATAACGAGAACTCATCGCTTTTTGTTTTGCTGTCGGAGGAATAATAGCAACGGCAGGTTTCGATTTATTAGCCGTTTGGCTAGCTTTCATCGGCTTGACCGTCATTGCTGCCTCTTCCATCACACCACTGTCTGACATAAGTGGCTCTTGAACCGCTACTTTATATTCTTCACGGTAACTTTCAGAGGAGACGTCTGTGACATAGTCACTCGATACACATGCTGCCAAGACTAGGGGTAAGCTGACTATTGCTATTTTTTTCATGAATTTTTCACATGCCTTTTGTAGAAGTTACTGTAAATCATGCCGTTAGATAGTCATAGAATCAAGCCAACATTCGAATTATCTATCCCAACACTGTGACATAATACACAAAGTCAGATGCATGTCAGGTGATCGGAGTATAACAACACTCATTTCATTCTGGTTTCGTCGGATAGGTCCGTTAGACTGAAGATTAAAACTTATTTTTGGAGCCCACCATGAATATTCTAAGTACCTTGTTTAGGCCGAAAACTATTGCCGTTGTGGGGGCTTCAACCAAACCCAAGAGCGCTGGACACATAGTGATGATGAACCTGTTACAAGGTGGGTTCGATGGCATCATCATGCCAGTAACACCAAAGTATAACTCTGTATGTGGTGTATTAGCATACCGTGATATAGCTTCTCTACCTATGGCGCCTGACGTAGCGTTTCTGTGTACTAACGCTTGCAGAAATGAAGCGTTAATTCAGGAACTCGCTGCAAAACAGGTCAAACATATCATCATTCTTTCAGCCGATACTATCGGCTCAAATGAACCATCGGAATATCAAAGCATCGCCAAGCAAAATGGAATACGCATACTCGGCCCAAATAGTCTTGGGATAATCATGCCATGGGCAAAGCTAAATGCATCATGCTCCCCCATCAACGCCAAACCGGGCAAAATAGCCTTTATTTCTCAGTCAGCGGCCATGTGTACCACCATTTTGGATTGGGCAAATGATAAGGACATTGGCTTTTCAGCCATTGTCTCTTTGGGAAATGCGTTAGATATCGATTTTGCAGACTTGCTCGATTATCTAACGATGGACTCCAAAACAGAAGCAATACTGCTCTATGTCGATACGATAAAAGATGCACGCCGTTTTATGTCTGCAGCTCGCGCAGCTTCAAGAAATCGTCGGATTCTCGTACTGAAAGGAGGAAGAACGCACGCAGGACGCACCGCTGCACAGGCACATACCGGTGGCCAAGATAGTCTGGACATTATCTACGATTCTGCCATTCAGCGCTCAGGAATGCTAAGAGTCAACAATTCGCATGAATTATTCGCCGCCGTTGAAACACTGACTCACTCGATTCCTTTGCGTGGTGAAAGGCTTACGATCCTATCTAATGGTGGTGGCCCCGCTATTATTGCGGTTGATACATTGCTAATGAAAGGAGGTCAATTGGCTTCCCTGCCCTCTGCGCTTATCCAACAACTCAATGACATACTGCCCGAGAGTTGGAGCCAAAATAACCCTGTAGATTTACTTGGTGATGCAGACCATGAACGATATATCAAAGCCTTAAAACTGCTGATGGATCATGATTTTACCGATGCAATCCTAATCATGCATAGTCCATCGGCCAGTATGAACAGTGACTATGCGGCTTCAGCTATCGTCGACGCCATCAATCAACATCCTCGCCGTCAACACTTTAATATCCTGACGAATTGGTCTGGAGAGACCACAGCAAAACCCGCTCGGCAAATTTTTACACATGCTGGCATACCCACATACAGAACGCCAGAGAGCGCCGTGATTGCCTTTATGCATCTTGTGGAGTACAGGCGAAATCAAAAACAGTTAATGGAAACCCCCACCACAGCTGAGCCGGTGCATATGCGTGAGCTGACGGAAGCTAAGCAGTGGATCAGCAATAAGTTACAGGATAACAAAAGTGTGAGTTTAGATACTCATCAAATTGGGGTCTTCTTGAAATATTTCAACTTCAATGTGCTAGCCACTTGGCTTGCTTCTGACGTGAGTGAAGCTGTTCACATAGCAGAACAAATTGGTTATCCAGTGGCGGTTAAGCTTCGCTCACCTGATATTGCCCACAAGTCTGATATTCAGGGTGTCATGCTGAATTTGCGTAATCGCCATGAGGTTGCTAGTGCGGCAGAGGCTATTTTGGATAGAGCGCAGCTTCATTATCCTTCTGCCAACATACATGGTTTATTGATCCAAGCGATGGCGAAACTGGCTGGCGGTGAAGAGATACGCATAAAGGTTAAAACAGACCCTACATTTGGCCCAGTGATACTCATTGGTCAAGGAGGTGCAGAATGGGATGAATCGGTTGATGCAACCTGTGCTCTCCCACCACTCAATATGACCTTGGCGAGATACTTGATTGTTCGAGCCATCAAAGAAGGCAAAATTCGCCTTCAGAAGCTACCCATACCTATGGATATAGCAAAGCTATCTGAATTGTTGGTGCGTATTTCGCAGATGATCGTTGATTGCCCACAAGTTTATGAACTGGATATCCATCCGCTACTTGCAACGGGGGAGCAGTTTACGGTTCTGGATGCAGACATGATCCTTAAACAATGCAAACAAGGTGATACACAAAGACGATTAGCCATTAGGCCTTATCCGGTTGAATATGAGGAAAAACGTCAGTTGAAAGATGGAACCAGCATCTTGATGCGCCCTATTCTCCCCGAAGATGAACCCAATCACGCCAACTTCGTGAGTAAAGTATCCAAAGAGGATCTTTACAATCGGTTTTTCAGCGATGTTGGTGAACTTAACCATGAGGCATTAGCAAACCTGACTCAGATCGATTACGATCGCGAAATGGCTTTTATCGCCGTTTCCAATCCTGATTCAGACCCTGAGATTATTGGCGTTTCGCGGGCTTTACTCAACCCCGACAATACCGATGCCGAATTTGCTATTTTGGTCCGTTCTGATCTCAAGGGGCTTGGACTTGGTAAACTTCTGATGCAAAAAATCATCAAGTACTGTCGTCAAAAGGGTACTAAACAAATCTCAGGGGTCACTATGCCCACCAACCGAGGCATGTTAATGCTCGCCCAAAAGTTGGGATTTGAACTGGATGTTCAATTTGAAGATGGCATAGCCGATATGGTGTTACGACTCAATGAGCCGTCAACACCCCAGTAGTGTTTAGCCAATTCTTTTTCAGGTACTGAATACACCATGATTTAGCTTCGCCCATTTGATTTCGTTTCCACGCAAGTAGTATCTCGATACTGATGTCTTGTGTATCGGAAATTTTTGCTAAAGCGCCTTGTTCAATAAGCGGGCCGGCCACAGTAATAGGTAACGTCCCTATTCCCAATCCTGATTTCAAAGCCGCGATTTTTGCTGCAAAGTTAGTCACAGTCAATGTTGGCTGCTTTTGTAAAATATTAACTGTAATAGCAGGTTGCTCTCTTGCAGAATCGGCAATAGCAATCACACGGTATTTCGCACGCGCATTGTCATCAAAGGCTCCATTGCGTTTATGAACATAATGATCTGGTGCAGCAACCCAAACCATTGTCATTGAACCAATAGGTTGTGTTTTTACATCTTGAGGAATACTTTCAGGCTTGGGGCAAACCAGCAGATCTGCACGCCCATCCCCTAACGCTTCCCAACACCCTGCTAGTATTTCTTCTTGTAAGCGAATGCGCGTAGAGCTGACATTGCCAAGCTGTTGTACCATAGGAAAAAAGTGCTCAATCGACAAGATACCATCAAACGCAATCGTTATATCTAATTCCCAGCCATTGGCCAATACACTTGCATCATTAACCAGTTTTTCCGTCGCCGCTAGAATCATACGGCCACGCTCAAGAATCAATTTACCAGCTTCAGTAAAACGAGCTTTGTGTCCGGATCGGTCAAAAATTGTCACATCCAAGTCTTGTTCTAACTTTTGAATTTGATAGCTCAAAGATGATGGCGCTCTATCCAGCTCATTAGCGGCAGCAGCAAAGCTGCCTCGACGGTCAATAGCATCGAGAATGTGCATTGCTTCAAGAGTAATTGGATTTCTCACCTTTATCACCACCGTTTATTGTTTACGTTAAAAATGAGATAAAGATCTCATTGTTGAGCCAAGCCAGAATTGGTTTGAAATTAGCCAATCAAATTTTATCTCACTGTATTTTAGATGATTTTTTATCTTATGGCAGCATAGAAACGAAAACACCAACTAAAAACACAGAAATGATAACGATAGTAATTATCATTTAGATCCTTTAAAGTTCAGTCCGCATCATTTTTAAGACGTACTTTAGGTAAATGCAAATGTATAACAAATCCTTCTTGTCAGCCTCGATACTTTTGGCTTGTTCATCGCATGTCTATGCAGATGATTATGCCCTTTTTGACGAAGTTGTAGTGACTGCCACGCGCAATGAACAACAACTTGAAGAAGTCGCTGGTTCAATTTCTGTTGTCACTGACGAACAGATTGAAAAAACGCTCGCATCCAATGTGGACGATGTCCTCAAATACACTCCTGGTGTTGACGCTGTGTCTAACGGACGCATGGGAATCCAGCAGATTAATATTCGCGGAATGCAAGGTAACCGAGTTAACATTTTAGTTGATGGCGTTGCCCAGCCTTATTTGTACGACCAAACCTACGATTTTATTTCATCCGGACGTATTGCTCTAGACACTGACATGATTAAAAGGGTTGAGGTTGTGAAAGGCTCTGCGTCAAGCTTATATGGCTCTGATGGCATTGTTGCATTTCAAACGAAAGATCCCAGTGACTTCCTAAAAGAAGGCGAAACATTTGGTGGGCAAATAAAGCTAGGTTTCGCCTCGCGAAACGACTCTTTCACTGAAAATGTAGTCTTAGCCAATCGCAGTGGAGATTTAGAGTCTATGGTTGCCTACACGCGCAATGACTCAGAGCTGATTGAAAACTTTGCTAATGGAGACTACCAAAACTACTCAGCCAAAGATTTGGACGCTAAGGCAGATAACCTTCTAGTAAAACTACAGTACCAAGTTGACTCAGCGAACCGTGTAGAATTTATCGGTGAACTTATTAACGAGAGTAGCACGGGAAACATCGCCCACTCTTCATTCCCTTCTTATAAACGTGATGATACAACAGAACGAAATAAGCTAGGCTTAAAACATATCTGGGAAGGGTCAAGTTTGTTGGCCGATTCCATCAGCAGCCAGCTAACTTGGCTATCTCATCAACAAACCAATACTACCGACCGGCAAGGCACAACACAATATGGGCCAGTCGATGAGATAAAAGATTACACCTATGAAGATAAAGGCATTCAGACGGACTTCCAGTTCAATAAGGGTGTATCAACAGAGAATACTGAGCAGTTCATCACCTATGGTCTCGCCTACTCAACAAAAGATATTGCAAACTTAAATAAGACTTTTAAGCGCAGTAACAATCAAACCTCGCTGAATTTTTATCAACCCGATGCAAAAGAAACTCGCATAGGCCTGTTCTTGCAAGATCAAATATCGTTACTTGAAGATACGCTGGCTATTACACCAGGAGTACGCTGGGATAGCTATGAAACCAAGCCAGATAATTCGACCGCTGGCATTACTTCTGGGCAAAGTTATCAAACCAGCACGAATTCAGCACTAACCGCAAGACTGGGTGCTATTTATTCAATCACTGATCATTCTAAGGTGTTTGGTCAAGTGAGTCAGGGATACAGAGCGCCAACGTTTGAAGAGTTATACTTTTCAATGCCTGGACAGACTTATACTAACCTTCCAAACCCAAATCTCAAAGCTGAAGAAAGTATCACTTATGAAACGGGTTATCGCTACACCAATAACTACTCTAAGTCTGAAATAGCAGTCTTTTATAGCGACTACAGTAACTTTATTGATCAAGTGACTATCGGTTCGAATACTTATCAATATCAAAATGTCGGCAAAGCAAACATTAAGGGAATCGAGTTCTCAAGCCGGATCATGGTCAGTGATGTATTTGAGCTGCCTGAGGGGATATCAACCCGCTTTGCTGCCAGCTACACAGAAGGTGAAGATGGCGAAAAGCAGCCGCTCAACTCGGTTAACCCATGGAATGCAGTCACATCGCTTGACTATGACTCACCAGACAATACTTGGGGAAGCAGCATTGCACTCAACTATTATGCTGAGAAAAAGATGTCAGATATAAACCCTACCGCTGACTTCACTGCTTCACCAAATGGTGTTCAAGTCGGTACTCCGAGTGCAACAGTGATAGATTTAACCGCGTATTATCGACCAATTAAAGATCTCACCTTGTCAGCTGGTTTGTTTAACTTAACGGACCGAAAGTACTGGAAATGGAGTGATGTACGGGGTAAAACCGAGCTATATGATGACCGGACTCAGGCAGATCGCAACTGGGCCATCACTGCAAAATATGAATTCTAACCCACTAAAAAAGCTCCCATCTGGGAGCTTTTCTCTTATCTTCGTTCAAAAGGGCGTAAAAACCGTTGTGAACGAACCTGCACTTATTTCGAATTTGCCATCTCTTTTTTGACCATCACAGCACAAGCAACAATAAAAGCGATAATTAGGCCTAGTTCCACAAAGAACCTCTACTAAGTTAAATAAAATAAACGTCTGACGCCAGTATTCTATCAGCTTAGGCAGTCAATGATATCTCAGAAACGCTTTTTTGCAGGTTTTGTGGCTAAAGCCTTAAAAGTCAAACCTTAGATTGATTAATAGCACACTGCATTAATCACATCTTTTATTTGAACGAAACCTTGCCACCAATAATTTTGAATGCTGGCGTACCTCGTATTAGCGCCTCTCGCGCAAACTCACTGCCACATTCAGGGCACAGGCATGACGTCGACGTATAATCTTCCACAATCCGCTCTTTAAAACACTTTATCAAAGCGCCTTTGCCACCTTTTCGATACTTGAACAAATTCGATCGACACTTGGCGCAAAAAATATCCACTGCTTTCGCTGGTGGCTTTCTATTGGGTTTAGCCATCAATCACTTCACTGCTCTATTGTCGTATCCGGTTTAAACCATACCTGACTAAAATCAAACCATCCAAGCGCATTACATTTTGCGTTTTGTAGTGATCCACATTGATCTCGACCAATTCCCAACCAGCAGTGGAACATAGGTATAATTTGCATACGTTCTACCAAAGATTTACCAATCTCTTTTGCTGGGAAGATCCTGCCGTCTTCAGCTTGCCATTGCTCCACCAAGCCCGCCCAATAATTGAAATCATCAGTCTGGGAAAACTGCTCTATGTCACTGTAATTGAGCAGCCAACCCGCCAAACCATCATCACGATGATTGGAAATGCCCATTGGTTTTAGCCAAATATCCACATTTTCCGGAATGGGTAACGTCAGGTCGTATTTTATAAGCTCAACCTCAAGGTTATCTCTTTTCAGCAGAGATTCAATGCTTGGGATAAGAATTGAAAATGTCGGGTGCTCGCCATGATAAGCAATGGTCACCCTACGATAAGCAGGTGGCGAAGTATACTGTCCTTGGGTGGTATGATGATACCAACCGGGTTTTAGACCATGTGCGGGCAGTATGCCCAGCTCAACCACTTTTTCTTGTGGCAGCTGATGATATACGTTCAAAGATCCAAGACGATGACTAAAATAGTTCGCCCACTGAACAGACTTAGCAAGACCGTTACGGCGATTAAGTAGAAGATAGGTACATCCCGGATCTAACTTCACATCCGTCGGCTTTTCAGATAACTGTTTGGCTGGGCTTTCCATACTGGGGCACAAGATCAATGCGTGAATATCATGGATCACACACACTTCAATTCTATCCATTAGCGGTCTAAAGCCAAAATAGGCATCAAAAGCTTGCAAAACAAGGCGTGTCTCGGTGTTGGTAACCACTTTATAAGGGCCCGTGCCAACGGGTATTTGATCGTAATCGGTTGCACGCGAGCCCTCTGGCAACGTTATTTTTGCGTCAGACTCTGACAACATCAATGGCAGATAGTAATTCGGTTTATCGAGCAACACATCCACCACATGTCGACTGGGACTAACCACATGATTTATATGACGATAAAGCGGCTTAGCATTGAGGTTTTGTATTGACTCTACCACTATTTCGGTAGTAAGAAGATCACCATTGTGAAAACGAACATTGGGTCTGAGATAAAAGCGCCAGTGGGTCGGAGAAAGCATGTCCCAACGGTGCGCGAGATCAGGCCCAAGAGATTCATTCTCATCCATGCGGGTTAAACCACTAAAGACTTGAGTGGCGATGTGCTGTTCAGAGCGTCGTATGTGCTTTTGTGGGTTTAGCATCGACAAGGCTCGGTAATATGGAAGCCGTAATACTTGCTGCCCTTCTTGCTGCTGAACGCCTAAATAACTTTCTACTACTTGAGCCAATTTAGCGGTGTCTTGGTCCAATGCATTCAGTGCCTGAGCTATTTTTCCTTCTTCTAAGTAACGCCTAGCAAGGTTTTTACTTACATCGGTACGACTGCGTTTAAAGTTAAGCTGTGAGAGTTTCCCTCTACCGGGAGAAGGATGCCACTCGATCCACCCCTGTTCCTCCATTTTGTTTAGCACAATACGCGCATTACGCCGTGTACAAAATAGTACGTCGGTAATTTCTTCCAGTTGAACACCACTATCTTTACCATCATAGTGCTCAAACAGGGTTTCAAATTGCTTGCGTAATCTGGGGCTACTCATAAAGAGGAAATCTCAATTAAAAAAACTCAATTAAGTTTCCCCATTTATGGAAAATTTAGCAAGCCTACGTTGCTTTTATTGGACCTCAACCCCAATTTGGCCGGCAATTTGATTAAGTTGCTGCTCGTTATCTAACTTAATTGACCATTTATTTTCCGACCCATTCGCCGCAATGACATTCGCTCCTCTCCCGATGAGCGAAATAGCATCAGCATGGGCTTGTAAACTGATCCTATGTTCCGACGACACTTTAATCACAAGCTCATGAGGGGTAACAATGATTTTGCCACCCGAGAAATCAATCACCATCTAGTTTTCCTTAAACGAATGCTTGGCATTTCGCTTCTTTTTTACTGCAATGGTTAAGCGACTGGTACAAACTAACCGTTCTCTATCGTCACGAATATCGATTTGCCAAACTTGTGTCGAAACACCCAAATGCAAAGGCTCAGCGCGTCCGGTGACGTTACCCTCTCGCATTGAACGCACATGATTAGCGTTGATATCTAATCCCACACAATAGGAATCCCCGTTTACACACATATTGGCCGCCATGGAGCCAAGTGTTTCCGCTAGCGCCACCGATGCACCGCCATGAAGCATGCCTAGTGGTTGGTGAGTAAAATGACAAACTGGCATGGTCGCTTCGATGAAATTATCACCAAATTGGGTATAAACAATGTCTAAATGTCGCATTAAGGTATTTTCTGAGGTCGCGTTTAAGCTGTCGAGATCAAAGGGCTTTTTCCATATTGTCATACAAGTTCTCACATTATTAATTACCGAGCATTTTAGCTAAATGGTATGATTAAAGGAATAATAACAATCATACCGAATATCCTATGCATAATTCATTGAAACATATCACTTTATTAAGTGTAATCAGCTTGATGGCGTGCAGCTCTTCTCCTACAGGTCGTCAGCAATTACTGCTTTTTTCCGATCAAGATATGAGTACACTTGGCTCTCAATCTTTTGAACAAATGACATGGTCAAGGTTTGTTACCATCTTGGACATAATTCGATTTCCACGTAGAGAGTGGTTTAAGGCAAAATCTGTGCTTTAACGTTCACTGAAGATGGCGTGGGGACGCCTGTTTATTCGGGAGCCGGATGCGGTAGTTCCGCACGTCCGGTTCTGAGAGGGTTCGGCCTAGGTAACTAGGTCGTTCTACTCGCACAAAACCCCTTACACAAGGTTAGATAATCATGATCCTTGATGAACAAATGCTTGTCCATTCTCTTTTTTTCTTAAATGGATATAACACGTAATGCCTAGGATTAAACAGATCACGGCTGGCACCAGTAGTGATGAAAAAGAAATTTTTTCAAATAAATAATATCCCACTACTCCACCCGATATAAATCCAACGGCAAGAGAGACTAACATAGTCATTTTCCGTCTTTCAATACTCTCCCCCTTGAGCGCTGAGCCAGCCATAATACCAATATCGGTAAATGTCCCAGTAACATGAGTAGTTCGTCCTGGCCCAGCACTAAAGATTGTAGTCATACCATTTTGTATCCCACAGGCAAGGGATGCTAGGTGGACACCAGTCATCCCACCTTTTCCTAATAGAACGGAAGAGATAGTAAAAAGTAGTGCTTCTGCTAACAACAATAGACTGTATATTTTACCTGTTTGCCATGGAGGTAACGAAATAAGAAAGCTTGATAGAGCCGAACCAATAACAAATAATAGAATTACGATAAATATGTGTAAGGACATTAACCCATCATTAAATAACACAGTTCCCAATAGTGTGCTCGTGCCTGTAAGATGCGAAACCGCTTCCGTTTTTACCCCCAAGAAACCAATAGCATTCACTATACCCGCTACTAAAGACAGGATAAAAACAGCAGCCATAGCCCAGTAAGGTATTTTTTTCATAATCTTTTTGCTCCGTTGCTTAAATACAAAATCACCATGACAAATCGAGGTTGAACGAAATCATAATTTGTTGTTCATCTTCAGTTTAGTACTCTGGGATCTTAATAAAACTGTTAAAAAGTTTAACAGATGTTACTATGTTCCTGAATACTTTATCATTATGATACCGGAGGGTTTATGAATGGGATGAGCAGTGAGCGGCGTTTGATTTGGGCAATGATACCAACTGGCATATTTATGTTTGCCGAAATTATTGGTGGGGTAGTATCAGGCTCTTTGGCTCTTCTAGCTGATGCTGGACATATGTTAACCGACTTTGCTGCAATGTTCCTATCTTTTTGTGCTTTCAAGCTATCTCGTCGCCCCCCTGATTCAAAATTATCTTATGGTTATGACCGCTTTCAGGTTCTTGCCGCCTTTGTAAACGGTTTGACCCTTTTCGCTATAGCAGGTTGGATATTCTACGAGGCTTATCAGCGTATTGGGACTCCTATTGAAGTCATGCCCACCCCCATGTTGATAATTGCTGTGCTGGGGCTTGTGGTAAACATAGTGTCTTTCATTATTTTGCGTGGAGAAAATAAAAACCTGAACATTAAGAGTGCAGCAGTGCATGTAATGGGTGACTTACTTGGCTCTGTAGCTGCTATTTTTGCATCTATTGTTATTATGTTGACAGGTTGGATGCCTATTGACCCTATCCTTTCCGTTTTAGTTGCGGTGTTGATACTTAAGGCCGCTTATAAAATTGTTAAGGATTCAGGATACATCATTCTTGAAGGGGCACCCAAAGATATTGGCCAAGAAGAAGTTCGAAAAGCGCTTGGAGAAGCCGTGCCGGATGTAGTTGATGTACATCATATCCATATATGGTCTTTGACCAATGAGCGGTCGATCCTCACTTTGCACGCGAGTGTTAAAGAAGGCGCTGATCACAGTAAAGTTCTAGTGGCTATTAAAGAGCAGCTAGAAATCAAGTTTGGGCTTGTTCATTCAAATATTCAGCTAGAATGATCGTCCTTAATGTTTGGCGGGGGAAATACTGGGTTCTCTGCCAAATAAAACCTCTATTTGGAACTCAAGTGCTGGAAAATATACTGTAAAACTTTGGAGTTAGGGAGCAACGAGTGAACCTGTTCGTGTATTTGTTTAAGCATCGAGTTCGATACCATCGCTGGCAACAGTACTAACCCACTCACCTGTAGTTGGAAAATTTAATCTGAGGGCGTTCAAAAATCTGTGTCAGCTAATTTTGGCTAGATATCTAAGACGTCATCCAAGCGCCCATCAAAATGAATCGCTAACTGAGACAATGTCATATTCCAGTTTTGGATTGGCATTGTCCACTTCTTAGAAGCGTTCAATATTCCAGCGTACAGCAGTTTTAGCAAGCTATTTTCGTTCGGGAACCCACCCTTAGTTTTAGTCAGTTTACGGAACTGGCGATGTACTGCCTCGATAGCATTCGTGGTGTATATGCCTTTCGAACGTACTCTGGGTACTTAAAGTAAACCGACAAATTGGCCCACTTGTTATGTGCTGTGTGGCAGCTACTGAGACTACATCTTTGCTTTTTTCTAGTTCATAATATCCGATAATTTCAACCAACTCTGCATCATCTGGGGTGTGTTCTGTTTGGTAACTGACGCGCGAAGCAACAACCTCCCAATCGGCATGTTTCTCTATACCACCCTCGGTACGGATAAATATCATCTATACACCTTCTAATAAACGATTCTCATGTTAAATAAGTGTAATGATAACAATAATTTCAAGTATTTATTATTATCTATGAGGTGTTTTGGCAACTTCACCAATCAAATTTTGGCCACCCAGACATTCGAAGTGATATGGCTTCTGACGTTGAACGGTTTCGTTTGTGGGAAAAAATAAAAGTTCATGGTAGCTATAGAGATATAGAGATTGGGCTTGTGCATAAACAATGCAGAACAACCCGCTATGCTTAAAGTGTCCCCTAATACTTTTAACAATAACCGCCATGAGCGGATAGGTGAGCTATGCAGTATGAAACCGACCCCAAAGGCCTATCTTGGCCAATCAAACCCGCATTGATTATTGATAATGTTGCCACAGGCAATGTCAGTGTTAGTTTATCACCTGAAATACCCGTGTCTTCGTTCTCGCTCAAACAGTGTTTTGATAACACATCACTGAATAGTGATATCAGAAAGCAGTGGGCCAGTGTCTTGCGTGATATTGCTTCAGAGCTTGACGAGTAAAAGAGGAAGACGCTCTCCATGCTCTGTGTGTTTGAAGATAAAGGTAAATAACAGGGCTATTTATCAGGGGGCTTATCACCCCCTGCGGCCCAGGGCCTCCCCCCGTTTGCACCCTAACTCAAATAAAACCAAAAAGACGTTTTATCAGAGTTAGCTCGCCTAGCTTTTATGTCATTATTCGAACGGTCATCTCTTGTTGTGTGATTCTGTTCGATTATGTTCGGTAAGCTGCTTACTCAACCACTATGGTGGGCCCTCCATCACAATACGCTCAATATCAAAATGCGACCATGGCTGCGCTAGGACTCGGTGTTCAATATGGTGTACTGCTTCCCTATGGCAGAACACAAGAGTCCGAAGCCGATTTAGTTGGATTGGAACTGATGGCCAAAGCTGGCTTTGATCCTAACCAAAGTATTGAATTATGGAAAAATATGGCCAAAGCGTCTGGGGGGAGCCAACCGCCGGAACTGTTGTCGACCCACCCATCGCACAGCACACGCATACAAGATCTCTCAGCAAAAATAGCGACGTTACCCACTTATAACGTAAAGAGACCTAACTGCTCATAATCCACATAGGCCTTTATTTTCAGGCCATAACGTGGATAATAGGCGCCTTAATTAATTACCTATAATATGTGAGCTTATTATGTCTTCAGAAGCGACTATGTTGGAACGTTGCCAATCAAAATGCGAATTGTGCGGCAGTGACACACCACTAACTGCCTACCCAGTTCCACCACACGGTCATGTTACCGTTGATCAGGCGCTGATGGCGTGTGACAAGTGTCTTAGCGAAATTGACAACCCTGAAGATGTAAACCACTGGCGCTGCCTCAATGACAGCATGTGGAGTCAAGTCCCTGCCGTTCAAGTCACCGTTTGGCGACAACTGACTCGCTTAAACAGCGAAAGCTGGGCACAAGACGCGCTAGACATGATGTACATGGAAGAAGAAACAATGAACTGGGCCATGCAAGGCATGTCTGATGATGATAAGCCACTTGATTGCAACGGCGTTGAACTGAAAAAAGGTGACGACGTAACGGTAATTAAAGATCTCCCAGTGAAAGGAACCAACCAAGTGATTAAACAAGGCACGGTTATCCGCGGCATCAGTATTGGCGATGATCCTAAGCTTATCTCAGGCAAAGCCAACGGCGGCCAGTCTATGTACGTAATCGCAGAGTTCTGCCGTAAGAAGTAATCACCGGTTACTTTCGACAGATAACACAAAGGCGCTCAATGAGCGCCTTTGTTGTTTTGGTGATGAAGTAACTTACATCTAGAAACAAAATTCTAAATTAGATTGTGAGTTTCTGAGCATTTGACTCACTGCAAGTCATCCGACCTCTCCTCTTACCAACTCAGCCAATGTTGATAAGCGCTGCTTACTATGTGCCACATATGGATTCGCCTCATCCCATGCATAACCAGCGAGAATTGAGCTAATCATCTGTTTGATACGTGGATTGGGGTTTTGGTGGAAAATGACATCTTGTAGCGTACCTTCATACCAACCTTCCACATAAGTACGGAAAGTATTGACACCGACCATTAAGCGATCAGCATAATCAGATTGCCAATCGACAGTTCTACCATTTAGCTGGCGTTCAATACAATCTGCAGCAATTAGCGCCGATTTCATGGCAATGGTTACGCCTGATGAGAACACGGGGTCAAGGAACTCACCTGCATTACCAAGTAGTGCATAATGAGACGTTGCTAAGTGTTTGACGTTTGTCGAATAGCCACCAAGTTCTCCAATAGCATTTGGATACTCAACTTGGCTGAGCAGCTTTTTAAGTCCTGGTTCTTCATTTGCCAATTGCTTAAGTGCAGTTTTATTATCGATTGAATAACTCTCAAAAAACTCAGGTTTCCCAACGACACCAAAAGAGCATGTATTATTTGAGAATGGTATCAGCCAATACCACACATTATGATTTTCAGGGTGAACGGAGATTAGTATCTTATTACGATCATATTCAAGCTTTTCAAAGCAAATATGCCCCTCAATGTGAGTGAAAATTGCTTTTCGCGGCGGAAAACATGACGGCTCCCCTAAGTTTAATAGGCGAGGAAGAACACGACCAAAACCACTCGCATCTAGCACATAATCGGCTTCGATTTGGTAAGCCTGTTTGTCAGCACCGATCACACTCAGAATAGACTTTGTACCTTCAAACTGAATATTTGTTAATTCGTGCTGGTAACGAATTTCTACTCCTTGTTCAACTGCACTGTCTGCCAATACTTTATCGAAACTGGCGCGTTGTACTTGGTAGGTTGTCCCCGGCCCTGCCGTGAATTTATCAGTAAAATCAAATTGGGTATAAACGCCATTTCGGCGAAATGCAGCCCCGTCTTTGTACTGGAATCCATGTTGGCGCACTGCATCCAACATACCAGCTTGCTCCACTACTTCCATACATGCAGGAAGTAGACTCTCACCGATGGAAAAACGTGGGAATAGTGCTTTTTCAATCACAATGACATTAATTCCACGCGCATTTAGTAGTGCAGAAGCGGTGGAGCCGGAAGGTCCGGCTCCAACGATAACGACTTGCTTTTGTTCTTTTATCATTTTACTTTCTGGTTTGCTTGAAGTACTAACAACGTAAACGAAAACTCAATATTGTCGGTTCTCTCTGTCGCTACCTCAACGACTTCTATAAACCCATTACTAAAAATAATTTTTGAGTTTTTCTTCACTTTGACAAGTTGAGAAGACCAATATTTTAATCTAACAGAAAAACGACTTAAAATATTATTTCTGAGACTCCACACCCCATAGAGCTATTGCTCTCTGAATATCGACGTTTAAGTTATTCACCCAACGATTGTAGTTGTGGTGGATTTTTCCATCATCTGCTTTGAGGTTTTCTGAGTTGAGATAAATAATTGAATAATATTTGTTAGTATATGGAATTTTTACTTCGGCCATATGGCTACGAACCCTAAGTTTTGCAATTAATACATTTGGACTCATTTCTTTAATCGTCCAACCACGATTGGTTGCAGATTGCACAATCGCCGCTTTTACTTGTTTATTTTGAAGATCATAAGCAACTGGAGTATCCTCTACATTCAATACAGGTTGTAATCGACTGCAACCGAAAAGAAGAAAAGTTAATAACACTGATATATACAGCTTTAAACGTGACATGATAATTTCCTTTATGATGATTCGGCTGAAGCTTATATTGTAATGAGCAATAAAATAAAGCAATTTTAATAAAATATGCAAAAATCCAAGATCAAAATTTCGTTTAATATCGACGCTTGGTTAGCTAATTCTCCAGGATTCACGACAACCGATGATTGGAAGCAATGGGCATCAAGTGGCCGTTGGCCCGAAGAATCCTTGCTGAATGTATCTGATATCCCAGCCATGATGCGCAGGCGTATGAGTCAAGTTAGCAAGCTGGCGGTTAAAACTGCTATCGAGCTCTTAAAGCACCACGATGTGAGCTATCTTATTTTTTCTAGTCGCCATGGCGAACTCCACCGCAGTGTGACCTTGATTGAAAATATCTTAAAAGGTGAGGAAACGTCGCCGATGGCTTTTGCCCAGTCTGTACATAACACAGCAGCAGGGCTAACAACTATAGCGACAAAGCAGCCGATTCCACTCACCTCTATTTCCGCTTCTGAAAACACCTTCCAGAGCGCATTAATTGAAGCTTGGCTGTTCCTGCAAGATAATCCTAGCAAGAAAGTTCTGGTTGTGGATTTTGATGAACCACTGCCAAAGCCATACTCTGAGTTCGAATCTCACCGCTATCATGCATACGGCGTGGGCTTAGTTGTTTCTAATTGTCATTACTGAGGGATCTTGACGGGATAAATACCATTCGACTCTGTCGTATCCTTACA
>NZ_BSPW01000054.1 GCF_030161235.1 Vibrio zhanjiangensis
AATGTAAGGATACGACAGAGTCGAATGGTATTTATCCCGTCAAGATCCCTCAGTAATGACAAGAGACCTGATAAGCTTGGCCAAAGCCCTTTACATAAAGTCCCTTCTCAGGTCGCATACTAAATAAAACAAAATCCTGAAGCTGACTGAGGTTATCAATAATATCACCAAATCGAATCTTCATTTGTGTAATCGCCTCGAGCCATAGCGCTGAGTCTCTTTCCACCATCGTAGCAACCGCATCGAATGTTAATCGTTTACGAGCAAAAAGCTGTTTGGCCCCCCCCTCGTCTTCAATCATCATAATTGAAACATTCGGATTGACTTGAAGATTACGTGCATGACGAGCGATTTCCGAAATTAAAACGAAATAGCCGTTAGAGTTTTGGACAAATGGTGCATAGCTCACATTAGGTTGGCCTTGCTCATCCACCGTCGCCAGCTGAAGCGTGTATCGTTCTTGACGGAACTCCTGAATTTCTGGTCCCAAGCGATTTTGTAAGCGCTCTTGTTTAACTTGTGTCTCCATCTCTAAACTCCTTAATTAGTACGACTTGTTCTTCGAACGCGTTACACAAATGCTCGTTCGCGTAACTCTTGTTGCCAACGCTTAAAAGCGGCCACCTGCTCAGTAATCAACTCTCGCTGTTCATTTCTGCCAAGATACACTTTAAAAATATTATTACCCTTTTCACAAAAGAAGCCAAAGTAGTGACTTTCTCGTCCTCTGAAAGGCTTACTAACCAAAGCAATATTTTCCACATTACTCAGCTTCAAATGGCCATGAAGTTCACCATTTGTTCCCATAAGGTTGTAATATCCCCGTGCAACTTTGCCTTTTGGAAAGGGCGCTTTCACTTCAAAAATTGAACCAAATGAATGGACAATGGTAGTCACTGGGCCAAAACCAACTAATCGCTCAAGATAGGTTTGAGCTTGCTCTCCAGAAGCAAGTGCGATCATCTCATCGGGTAATGAACTCACCACCTCATACTCAGAAATACCCAATTTTTCAGCCATTTCCACAGGCAATATCGATGGCTCGTCTTCAATCAAGCGGGAAACTTTTTCCTTTAGCGTTTGCATAGCAGTTCCTCATGACGCCTTACTAAGTAGAAAAATTATTTCAATAATATAGATAAAAGAATCTTTATCGTCGTAGTAAGAGGTCTGTGCAATAAAATTCAGGCAATATTAGAATCATAGAAATGATAATGCAATTGATAATTGATATTATTTAGATTCTAATGGATAATAAGATTTCTTGGTGCTTGATTGTCGTGAAAATCGATGTGAGTTTATGAATTTGAGAAGGTATTTTATTGCGGGTAGCTTATCGATCGCTATCCACAGTTCTATTTTTTGGACCGGCTACGAAACCAAAGCGTATGCCATGCCAACCGGTTCCCATTCCTCATCCGTCACGATTCGATTTTCACCCGTATCTGTTCCGAACACAGTACAAAGTACCAAACCCAAACAGGAACCAGCACCATCGGCTAAGTCTGCCTTAAATGAGATCAAAAGCGCACCTGTTGCAAAAGAACTAACCATACCTAAAGGCAAACCAGCGAGGATAAAAGCTGAGACTGACATTATCGCTAGTACCACGTCTCAAAAGCTTATCGAACAAAATCAACCAAAGAACCCAATAAAAACACCGTCAGTTGAACAACCAAGTAAAGAGACGCTTCCCCAACCTACCGACGTACAACGAGGAGTGAGTACTAAGCCTTTGCTTGTCAACCAGCCGAGTTTTCTCTCCAAACCGACACCACCGGTTTACCCGCGTTTGGCAAGAAAGCGAGGCCTCACTGGTGTCGTAACTTATGAAGTTTGGCTTGACGAATATGGTATGCAAATTTCACAAACGCTCATTTCTTCATCTGGTCAAGCTATCTTAGATAAATCCGCACTCAGGGCTATTAAAACGTGGAAGTTCTCTCCGCACAGTGTCAATGGTCAGAAGATAGCCCATAGAGTAAGAATTCCCGTACGTTTCAATATGGATTGACAATGGAACACATACAACAACTTCAACAACAATTGGGCCTTATGACTTGGCCTCTCATACTCTGCTCTGCGCTGACAGTTATGATTATCCTAGAACGACTGATTCAAGTCGTGATCAGCTCAGGTGCGGGAAGGCAGACCATTCATTTCGAGCTCAAGCAACTGTCTCCGTCAGACGAACCACAATTGCGTTCCCTTGCGGAAAAGCTCGCAAACCGTCGCCCTCTTTTGTGCCAAGGGGTGGCTATGTTACTGAGCCATCATTCTTTTCCCAAAAACTTGAGAGAAGACACTGCTGGGATGTGGTTGGAAGAACAGCGCATTCTATTGAATTCTGGCCTTAAACTCTTAAGCTTAATTGGTGTTATTAGCCCTTTAATTGGATTGCTAGGCACAGTTCTTGGCCTCATTGAGATGTTTAAGGGTGTAGCCGCTTCAACAGGTAATATTACTCCTAATGACCTAGCCGATGGTTTAGGCATTGCGATGAGAACAACAGCAGCTGGTCTAATGATTGCGTTACCTGCGCTCGCTAGCGCGCAGCTGCTCGGCCTCTGGGCTGACAAAATCATAGCTCGACTCGAGCACACGCTCAATTTTGTCAATTTATGGTTGGAAGGCGTAAATCTTCAAAGTGCAAGAGATCAAACCATATCCAATGAGGCAACAAGATGATCAAGGTGTCTCGACAATCTCATGATTTAGGGTTAACGCCCGATCTGACTCCGTTATTAGATATCATTTTTATCGTGATGGTTTTTTTGATGCTAACAGCCGCAGTCAAACTTGAGTCTTTAGAAGTCGATTTACCCACGACTGACACCACGGTTACGTCAAATGTAGAAAACCAATCAATTACCGTCAATATTCTCCCAACAGAACCTCATTGGGCGATAGACGGCAATCAATACTCAAGCTGGGATGCTTTTTCACAAGCGGTAATCGAAAAACAAAGATCTAGCCAAAAGCCCATTGTGATTGGTGCTGAAAAAACCGCTGATGTTCAACATCTAGTGAAATTGCTCGCTTTCTTACAAGAAAACCGTATCGAAGCCACCCAATTGCTGATTCAAGACCCCCAACAATAAGGCCTACATCATGCTTAACTCCATATTTACTCGCGGAATAGCGGCTATCTCGCTAATCATTCTTGCTGCATCAGCAACCGCCACTGAAAGAATTATCAGCGCAGGTAGCGCCGTTACTGAATTACTAGTAGCACTTGGTAATCAAGATCAGCTCGTCGCAGTTGATATCACCAGTGAATTACCTTCTGAGATGGAACTGCCAAAGATTGGTTACCACAGAAACTTATCAGCCGAAGGATTAATGTCTCTTAATCCAACCCTGATTATTGGTTCGGAAGAGATGGGCCCGAAAAATGTTCTGGGGCAGCTCAAATCATCAGGAGTAAAGATCAATATCATCAACACAACACCAACGCCTGAAGGCTTGTTGGAGCGCATAGATAGCATTGCCTCGCTTACTCAAAGCCAGAACAATGCACAAGCTCTCAAGCTAGATATTCAAAAGCAAATCAAGCGTATAGAAAATAACAAGTCACGATCACAACGTAAACAAAAGGTGTTGTTTCTCCTTGTTCATGAGGGGCGAGCGGCAAACGTAGCAGGAGCCAATACAGTGCCTGATACGATTATAGCGCTGGCTGGTGGAATTAATCCGGCAGCTCAAAAAGTTGATTCCTACAAACCACTTTCTACAGAGGCAATGTTGGAAATGCAGCCTGATGTTATTTTGGTTAGTGGCCGAAGTCTTAGTGAGCTTGGTGGCGTTGATACCATCTTTGATAAAATGCCAATGCTTGCTGCGACGCCTGCAGGAAAAACCAAAAAAATCATCTCGATTGATGGACACGCAATTATTGGCGGATTGGGGCTAAAAAGCCTCTCTGAAGCTGAACGCCTAAGTAAAATGCTTAATCCGACACTATAGAGCCCTTTTTATGCTGCTGCGTCATACTCCTCTTTTTTCTACCTTAGCCTTTTTGGGTTCGTTCCTTGCTCTTACGACGATAGTATCGGTAAGCGTGGGACCAATGGATATAAGTTTCAAAGACAGTGTGGTGAGTATCTTTGCAGATTCGAATCAGTTGCCGACTCAAATTAACTTAGTGATCCATGAAATCCGTTTACCTCGAACTTTGCTGTGCATAGTAGTCGGTGCGATATTGGCCATATGTGGTACTGTCACACAAGGGCTATTTCGTAATCCCCTTGCAGAACCGGGAATTATTGGTGTATCTGCTGGCGCGTCTTTAGGTGGTGCTCTCGCGATAGTCTCTTTTTCCCAATACAACGCTGACTACCCAAATATCATCAATATTGTTGCGGTGCCCCTGTTTGCCTTTTTCGGTGCGATATTGGCCACTGGTCTGGTGTATAAACTAGGTACAAGTAAATTCGGAACATCGGTTACCATCATGCTATTGGCTGGCGTCGCCATGACCGCTCTATCATTTGCGGGCTTAGGCTACATCAATTTCATTGCCAATGATCAGATGCTCCGAGACATTTCCTTGTGGCAAATGGGATCTTTAGCAGGAGCAAATTGGACCAGTGTTATACTTTGCACCGCCACTCTTTTTCTGTTGGTGCTCTATTTCACCCGCAATGCAATGCCTTTGAATGCATTACTACTGGGCGAGGCAGAAGCGTCTCATTTGGGAATTTCAGTACAAAAGTTAAAGCGTTCATTGATGCTTTGTACAGCAATAGGAGTTGGGGTAGCCGTGAGCGTGTCCGGCATGATAGGCTTTGTAGGGCTAGTCATTCCCCATCTAGGCCGTATGTTGGGTGGTCCTGATCATCGTACCCTCATACCAATATCAGCGTGTATGGGCGCGTTGCTCCTCACGTTTGCCGATATGATTTCACGAATTGTTCTTGCACCGACCGAACTGCCTGTTGGAATCATCACAGCATTGATTGGTGCGCCATTCTTTATCTATCTCCTATTCCAGCAAAGAGGGAAAATTCTCTAATGAGCATTAATGCACTTTGTGCGCACAACATTTCGATACGCTTAGGTTCTCGTTTTATTCTGAATAATGTAAGCCTGAGCATTCGGGTTGGGGAAGTGACCACCCTGCTGGGCCCAAATGGTGCGGGAAAAAGCACCTTACTCAAAGTTCTTTGTGGTGAAATCTCATCCAACGCAGAGATCGAATATTTTGCTAAACCCAAACATCAATGGGATTCCAAAGAGTTAGCGAAACATCTAGGTATGTTACCCCAGCACAGTACACTAAGTTTCCCATTCTCAGCACAAGAAGTGGTCGAGTTAGGCGCTATTCCACTCATGTTACCCAACAAAAATGTGCAGGAGTTGGCAAGTTACTATATGAAAATCACCGATGTTGGACATCTAGCAACGCGTCTCTATCCTTCCTTGTCAGGAGGAGAGAAACAAAGGCTGCACTTAGCTCGTGTGTTGTTGCAATTAGCTCATTCAGATGAGCAAACAATATTGATGCTCGATGAACCAACATCCGCACTCGACTTGGCACATCAACATAATACTTTGTCTTTGGCTCGTAAGTTGGCCGACACTCACAACGCTGCGGTTGTGGTCGTGCTCCATGATTTAAACCTTGCCGCTCAGTATTCAGACCGTTTAGTCGTGCTCCATGAGGGTCATCTTGTATGCGATGCACCACCATGGGATGCGCTAACTAAAGAAATGCTTGAGTCGGTATATGGGTATCGCTGCCTGGTAGCAAAACACCCAACATTGGACTTTCCGGTAGTTTACCCCTCAACCTAGAAAAAGTTTGCCGTGCTGAGAACAACTTATTGCCGCTGAAAGAAATTAACGACTTTCTGTACAAAGACTCCAAGAGCAAGATAAGGTTTACAATGAAGTCGTCAACAACCAGAAGACAAAAATATACAAATCCACTTAAAAACAAAGAGTTAGCATTTAAAAATAGCCGAGAGATACGGATTTTAACCCTAGATATGCTATTAACATTTGTCGGTTTTCAAAACCGGTACGTTCAACCACTCAGGCATTTCTTTCTTCACCATTCAACGTTAAATATTGGCACGAGTTTTGTTAAGTGTGTATTTGGTGGTTCATGTTGGAGTGAGTAGTTAATACCCACTAAAGCAGGCATTAATTATAATAATGGCAGTAAAAACTGGGTATTTATGTAGTATTAATACTCTAATGAAAATTATCTAATAAAATAATGTTTTTTTGATATGGCATTGAATTTAAAGGATAAACAACTAAATAGGCAACATGTGTACGCTCGAAAGTCATTGCGTACAATTGTGAAGTGTTTCAAAATTAATACGTTGACGTATATTAATATCAGATTTCTGAGGTTTTATGAAAGTCGCAGACCTATTTAAACATCGCGGTGAAAAATCACAATCCGAATTTATGCAGTGGATGTCTCCTGCTGTTCGTGAGTATTGGGATGATTTTATGCAAAAGACGCAAAATCACCAGCTATTCGCGCGTTTTTGGGATATGCAAAGACCTGCGGTCAACGATGAGGTTCAGACGCCAGAGACAATCAATAGTGATCAACAAAAAGCGATCGAGTTAAAGCCTGAAGCGCAAAAATTATATGACCAACTGAAAGAGCAGATCGGGCAAGTCATTCATACTGGTGATTGGTTAGACATCTCTCAGCAACGTATTGATCAGTTTGCTGAAGTGACTGAGGATATGCAGTGGATACACACAGATCCAGAGCGTGCTGAAATCGAGTCTCCTTTCAAAACGACGGTTGCTCATGGCTTCCTAACTCTGGCGATGCTGCCTAAGCTCACAGATAGCGTTGATCCCAAGCATTCTCTTTTCCCTACGGCAAAAATGGTAGTCAATATTGGCCTCAATCAAGTCCGTTTTCCATACCCGGTCAAGGCCAATAGCCGCGTTCGTGCAGTCAGCAAGTTATCTAAGGTGACTCCGATTAAGAAAGGACTGGAGATAGAAAGAGAAATTAAAGTGGAAATTGACGGTATTCGACGTCCAGGGGCTATTGTCGTTTCTGTTATTCAACTTCATTTTTAGGGTAGAGAAGTTCTCTACCCTAACTTATCTATTGGCTTACTGGCGCATAACCATATTGAAGAATTAAGCTTCGTGCTTGTTGCCCGCGTAAATATTCAATAAAGGATTTTGCCTGTTCATCGAGATCCGAGCTTTTGTAGAGCACAAGAAAAGGTCGAGACAGACCATATTTGTTCGTCGCCAAAGTTTGATTGCTTGCCTCTATCCCATCGAACTTGATCGCTTTAACGGAATTATCGACTGAACCTGTCGATATAAAGCCAATGGCTTGCTTGTTGTGGCTTACTATGGTTTTTACCATGCTATTGCTATTTACAACAAGATTATTTGAACTAATCGAAGAGACTTGTTGACCGTTAACAACTTTGGTCAGTCCTAGCAGGCTTTCAAAACTGTATCGTGAACCCGATGAGGCCTCTCGTGTTACAACCGCAATTTTTTGATCATAGCCTCCCAATGTTTTCCAGTTGGTAATCTTACCTTTATAGATGTCAAAAAGCTGCTCTCGACTAATATCGCTTATTGGATTGGACTTATTCACAACCACAGCTAACCCATCATAAGCTAAAGGGATAACTGTAAGCGTTTCATCCTGCTCACTGTCCGTCAGATAACGTGAACTCATACCGATGTCAGCGACACCTTTTTTTAATAAAGTAATACCAGCAGTTGAGCCAATACCCTGAACGGCAATATAAGTTTCTGGGTGACTTTGATGGTAGTTTTCCGCAAGCACATCCATAACTCTCGCCACAGAAGTAGAGCCTGATACATTAACTTCATTTGCTAATACAGGGCTTAAGCTAAAATATAAAGCTAACAATGCGGTTAAAACAGCGCGAATCATAACAATCTCCGATTCCGATAATAGAAATACATTGAGTTATGATATTTCGATAAGATTACATTTTTGTGAAAAGCTATACAGACTATAAAAGCTGATGTACATACTATGTATCATAAGACACAGAGCTTGGGGTCAGAATGGGACTGGTCAGTTTACTGCAAAGACAAGTAGAAAGCCGAGCGCAGATTATTTGTTCTCAAAGAAACAAAAGTCTGCCGGCTGAGTTAGGTAAGGCGAGCTACGAAGTCACCGAAAATGGTGTCGTATTTATCAAACAGCACTTTTTGCTTGATTCAGCACACTGTCATTACATGCTACCAGTGGCTAAAGTGGTGTGGGACCCAGAGAAACGTATTTGGTTATTGATGGTTCCAGACGAAGTCAGTGAATCAAATTGGATTCCCTATCCCTACCTTGCACAAAGTCAAGATTTAACGGCGATAATGCGTGAAGTTGGCAAGGACCCAAAATCATTATTTTGGGAAAACTAGGAGTCCAGCTCTATAGATAGGTAAGAAAATTTTTTTTCCCACCTATCTATTTTTATCACTCAGGCTGTTTTTATCACTCAGGTTTTTCTACCTCAGCAAACACCTCAAGAGGTTTAGCAATAATACTTCTTGTCTCTTGATTTACGTCCGTAAGCACCACCTTAATCACATCACCTACACGGTAAATTGTCTTATCATCAATAGACACTGAACCTTGGTCAGAATGACATTTTAAGCGCTCTTTATTAGCCAAAATCAGTGCACTAGGAATAAACACACTGGCCCCATTTTCAAGTATACGAATACGCAGCCCTGCCCTAGAGACATCGAAAATCTCACCATTAAAGATGGTACCTTTAGCGGGTTCATCAGCTAAAGTGCGGACATAAAGCCAGTCTGCGACACTTCGTTCAGCGGTTTTATGATGCTTACGGTGAAGTGCTAATTCATCACCAAGATGACTATCAGCCACTTGAATGGGTTCTTTGCCCAAAATATGAGCCTTTAGCATGCGGTGATTCACCATATCCCCATATTTACGAATTGGGGAAGTCCAAGTAGCATACAGATCAAGCCCCATTGCAAAATGAGGTAATGGCTGATTACCTATTTCACTATAGGCTTGATACTTGCGAATTCGGTGATCAAGATAGCCGGTTTCTTGCTTAGCCAACCAACGACGAATCTGTGAAAATCCTTCAAGCGTCGCAATCCCATCAACCGTAAATTGTTGGGCACCACCTTCGTTATGGATAAGTTCGATAACCTCACTCAACTTGTCGTGCTTAAACCCAGAATGTGTATTAAAGACACCAGAGTCAAAACTGCTTTTTAACACTTTACCAGCGCATATATTGGCAGTAATCATACATTCTTCAACTAAACGATTGGCGCTACGGCGAACATCCGCATGGATAGCGACCACATCATTGTCTTCACTCAGCTCAAAGCGATAATCGGGTCTATCGGGGAAAACAACCGCATTTGTTTCACGCCATTGAACACGAGCTTGGGCGCAGTCATAAAGCGCACGAACTACAGATGCAACGTCTTCGTTAGGCTGCCAATCATCTGATTGACCGTTCTCCAGCCAATCCGATACATACTCATAAACCAAACGAGCATGGGATTTAACTGTCGCTGCAAAGAATGTCACCTTGTCTTCTAGCTCCCCATCCGGCTTAATTCTCACTGAGCAACAAAGCGCAGGTCTTAATTCTCCTTCAAGCAAAGAGCATAATCCATCGGCCAATTCTCGCGGAAGCATGGGAATATTGCGCCCGGGCAGGTAAATGGTAAAACCACGCTCACGAGCAACTTTATCCATATCGGATTCTGGTGCTATATACGCTGTGGGGTCGGCAATGGCGACTGTCAATTCATAGCTACCGTCATCCATTTCCTTAGCGTACAAAGCATCATCCATATCTTTAGTGGACGCACCATCGATAGTCACAAAAGGAACATGGGTCATATCGACTCGTTCTAGATCGACATCATCTTCGATTTGCCAGTTTTCAACGCCCAGCGGTTCCGTATTGGGTAGATCATTTTGCGCTAACGTCACCCACCAAGGTGCTATTTTGTCGTCAGCATCAGTGATCTTGTTTGATATTTCAGCCAAGAAACCATTGTCATCAGACAATGGATGTTTGATAAGGTGAGCAACAACCCAGTCGCCTTCTTTGAAGTCATCGCGTTTAAGCCCAGTAGCCACGCGAGCTTTCAGTGATAGCTTTTTGAGTTGGGGAAGATCTGGATGAACATTTAACTTGCCTTTGAACCATTTAACTCGCCCGATAAAACGGTTAACACCTTGCTCTAACAAAGCCTCCGGCTCAGCAACTTCACGGTCTTTCTCCGTGCGAATAATGGCTCTAACTTTATCGCCGTGCATACATTTTTTCATGTACGGTGGGGGAATAAAAATACTCGTTTTGCTGTCAACCTCTAAAAAGCCGAAGCCTTTTTCCGTTGCTTTGATCGTACCTTCTTTCTTAGGAAGGTTTTCTTGCATTTGTTGCTTAAGTTGAGCCAATAGGGGGTTATCTTGGAACATGTTAACTTCTAACTAAATTCGTTTTATGTTCTGGATGGGATACATCCAACGTCGTGGTATTGCCTATAACATCAGTCATCAACATAGACCAATAGCGGCCATTGCTAGCGGGACCAATTTTCTACCTTTCATACTACTAGGTAATGCCATCAATGTATATCGTAGAAGTTTGTCAGAAAAACACACCGACATTTTCAAAATAACGCAAGTGCTAATAAAAACATTTATTGCCCAAAGCACCATTCACCGTAATATAAGAATCATTCAAAATGTTCTATTCAATCAAAGCTAGGAAAAATATGTGATGTATTTCAATTTTTTCTGGCTTTTTTTATGCTTTTAGGGAATAATACGCCCCCTTATATTTGTCCCTAGCGGCTTGATGCGATTTACGACTTATCCGCATCTGAACGGATTCAGCACTCACTGGATTGGTAATGGAATTGGTAGAGCTCATGGGACCTTTTGTTGACATTAATTTAGTAGGATCCCAATGACAGATTCTGTAATTCAGTTTAGCGACTTGGCGCTAAACGACTCTATCCTTTCCTCTCTTGACGGTATGGGTTTTGTAACACCCACCCCCATTCAGGCGGCTGCTATACCTCATCTTATGGAAGGTACTGACGCACTAGGCAAAGCTCAGACTGGTACTGGTAAAACGGCAGCATTTTCTCTACCTTTACTGAACAAGCTGGATTTAGCTCAGCGCAAACCTCAAGCGATTGTCCTTGCGCCAACTCGTGAGCTAGCCATACAAGTTGCCGCAGAAATGAAAAACCTAGGCAAGAACATTTCTGGCCTAAAAGTACTCGAAATCTACGGCGGTGCATCAATCGTTGATCAAATGAGAGCACTTAAAAATGGTGCACATATCGTTGTCGGTACACCAGGTCGTGTTCAAGACTTGATCAATCGTGAGCGTCTACACCTAGATGAAGTACACACGTTTGTGCTAGACGAAGCCGATGAAATGTTAAATATGGGCTTCGTTGACGACGTGACCGAAATCATGGAGCACGCTCCTGAATCTGCTCAGCGCGTTTTATTTTCTGCAACTATGCCTCCAATGCTGAAAAACATTGTAGAGCGTTTTCTGCGTGACCCAGTCACCATCGACGTTGCTGGAAAAAACCATACCGTAGACAAAGTAGAACAACAGTTCTGGGTAGTGAAAGGCGTTGAAAAAGACGAAGCAATGTCTCGTCTGCTAGAAACGGAAGAAACGGATGCATCGATTGTCTTCGTGCGTACTCGTCAAGATACAGAACGTTTGGCTGATTGGCTATGTGCTCGCGGCTTTAAGGCCTCTGCTCTACACGGCGATATCCCTCAGTCTTTGCGTGAACGTACTGTTGACCACATCAAACAAGGCGTAATCGACATTCTAGTTGCAACTGATGTTGTCGCTCGAGGACTCGATGTCCCAAGAATTACGCACGTATTTAACTATGACATCCCATTCGATGTTGAGTCTTATATTCATAGAATCGGCCGTACAGGTCGTGCAGGACGTAAAGGTAAAGCGATTCTTCTAGTACGAACTAACCAGATTCGTATGCTTCGCACTATTGAGCGCGTCACTAAGTCATCAATGGAGGAAATTCAGCTTCCCCTACGTGACAAAGTAGCAGAGGCTCGCCTAATTAAATTAGGCGAAGAGCTTGATCAAGACAAAGAACATAAGTCGTTGGAAAAATTCACGGCTCTAGTAGAAAAACTTCAAGAGAGTTTGGACATTGACGCGACAACACTGGCTTCTATTTTATTGAAACGTCAGCAAGGTAAACGCCCATTATTTTATATTGGCGAAGATCCTATGGTTCAAGCGATCGAGCGAGATAAACAGCGTCGTAAAGAAAGACGTGACGGTGGCAGAGATGGTCGTGGAAAAGAGCGTAGCTTTAACACGCAAGATTGGGATACTTACCAGTTGCAAGTTGGACGCGATCAAGGCGTACAAGTGAAAGACATCGTAGGCGCACTAGCAAATGAGCTTGGCTTAACTAAAGGCTCTATCGGTGCTATCAAGCTTGCTCAAGGTGAAACTTACGTTCAGCTTCCTAAGGCTATGCCTTCTGAGACTGCAGGCAAACTTCGCAAGCTTCGTATCCGCCAGAAACAAGTGGATGCAGTGGTGTGTGATTTCGATGACTTCCGTGAACCTCGTGGGCGTCGTGATTCAGGCCGTGGCCGTGATGCTGGTCGCAGAGATGGTGGTTTCAAAGGTAACCGTGAAGGCAGTCGTCGTGAAGGTGGCTTCCGTGGCAATCGCGAAGGTGAACGTCGATTTGATCGTAATCGTGGTGGAGATCATCGCGGAAATTACCGCGGTGAACGTGGTCATGGTCGTGACCGCCGAGCTGAAGCATAACGACATACAATAATGTTAAAAAGCCCACTATAAAGTGGGCTTTTTTATCAATTCATTACGCTCCAATGAGGTGGTGGCGTCAATCCCCAGCGCTGCATCTCTTTTTCAGAGTATATGGCTCTTCCTTGCTCACCAATGGCAATTGGGAGGTTGTTCGCATCTTTACCCGCCAAAATCTCGTTCACAAGTCCTGCAGCCTGCTTGCCTTGACTCTCTCCGAACAGCACTACGCCACCACTGGCCTTACCCTCTCCAACGGCAAAATCCCAGAACGCGAATAGTGGCACTGTCGAGTTTTCATTTGTCCAACTTAATATTTCAGATGCAGGAACACTCTTACCATCTTGATCCACCAGCGTATGATACAGGCCAACAATAATGACTGAGACACCCTCTTTTTCAGCGTTGTTAACCATTGTCTGCCATTCTTCTTTCGTTCCTATGAGCGCTATTTCAGCCTCAACTTTGAGGTTTTTTTCAATCAGCTCATATTGCCTTTTAATGTGCTTAGCCGCTTCCTGAGACGTAACACCAGAATCAAACATCACCCTGAACTTGTGCTTCTTCTTCGGTAACATCTGTGTCAAATCACGGATATTTTTAACGAATAAGGGCAGTTCTAACACACCTGTAACTTTGGCTTTACCTTTGTATTTAGCCAATAGCGCTCGAGGGTTGGAATTTATACCTAAGAAAACGATCGAAATCGGCTCTTGATACAGTTTGGGAAGCATGAACTTTAGCGCATTGTCATCACCCAAGATGACAATATCTGGTTTCACTTTCTGATAGTAGTCAAAGGCTTCCTGTGCCTTAGTCTCATAGTGTTCAGAAGGCACCCGCTTTGTATCCATCTGAAAGGTTAACAGTTCAGTCGAAGATGAGATTGTCTCCTTAAGACCCTTTACATAGCTCATATCCCATGGATATTCAGCATGATAGCTCTCAATCAGTAACACTTTCGCTGCCTGAACACTACCTGTTACTAGCAACAAACACATTATCAGCACGCGCATAATCGCCTCCCAAATTTATTTAGTACGTAGATAGTTTAGGTTGAAATATAAGAATAAGTTGGTTTTATTCTTGATAAAAAATCAAAACAGCAAGCTATACTCAAACTAAAACACTATCTCTGAGTATTATGAGTCGAAGCAAAAAAGTAGAAGAAAGCATTAACAACCCTTTGCAGAGTCGAATTGGACGGCGCATCATTCTATTGATGGTGACGCTAAGTAGCTTTGTGACTTTATTTACTACCGTACTGCAACTGTCTTGGGACTATAAAAAGGAATTCAATGATGTCGAACAACGCCACATAGAAATACGCGATGTTCATGCTGGGCTTCTGGCTTCATCATTATGGTCATTCGACTTAGCCGTTTTACAGGAAAGACTCGATGGCCTAGTCAATTTGCCCAAAATTGACTATCTCAAGGTAGAGTCTGGTAACTATACCTTTCACTCTGGGAAATCGGAGACTAAAAATGTCGTTCACGAAACTTTTGCTTTAACCTATCGCGATCCCGAGGATGGCCACTCAGAGCAAATCGGTACCATTTATGTCGAGTCAAATGCTCAAGAAATATATAACTACTTAATCAACCAATTCATTTCTACACTCATACTCAATGGCCTCAAAACAACGCTCGTCTGCTCGATTATGCTGTTAATCTTCCATGCCAGTGTGAATAGACGTATATTCCAGATTGCTCAATATTTGCGAGCCTTCAATCCAAGGCACCCTAGCAAGCCCTTAGTACTAACCAAAAAGCGTTGGATTTCAGAAAAAGATGACGAGCTGGATTGGTTGGGAGAAAGCACAAACAAAATTAGCAGCAATATGACACTGCTGTATAACAATATTAAAGAAGAACAGGACCGATTGGCCGATTTTACTAATGTCTCTTCTGATTGGTTATGGGAAACAAATGAACTGGGTCAACTTACTTATTGCTCTGATGCAATGAAAGAGGCACTGTCTCTTGTTGCGGTACATGGCGTAAGTTTATCCGATGTCGAAATTCTTAAGGATGCCAATGAACTGCACCAAGCAATAGCAAGGCGTAATGACTTCGCTCAAATAGAAGAAAGCATAACAATCAATAGCATAACGTTACATTTGCTTTTTCAAGCAACAGCAAGATATGAAAAAAGCCAGTTCTTAGGTTTTAGAGGTACGGCCATTAATATCACTGAATTAAAGCTGACTCAAATTGAACTCGAAGAACTTAATCAAAACCTAGAACGAATGGTGGCTTCCAGAACGCTAGATCTTAAACAGAGTATGGAACAGCTACAAGATGCGCAAGACAAGTTAGTCGAATCTGAGAAACTGGCAGCACTGGGAGGATTGGTAGCTGGTGTCGCTCACGAAGTTAATACGCCTTTGGGAATTGCAGTAACCGCAACTTCTGTTATCCGAGACGTCACCAGCGAACTTAATGCGGCGTTTGCATCACAAACTTTAACGAGTACCCAGTTCGAATCGCTCATGAAGCGTATGTCTGACAGCAGCCAAATGCTCGAGCACAATCTCAATCGAGCAGCTCAGTTAGTCAGAGACTTTAAACAAACCGCCGTAGACCAAGTTTCCGAGGCTCGCTCACAATTTAATGTCTCACAGGTGTTGGATGCCTTGTTGGCAAGCTTACATCCAGAAACACGCAAAGTACCCGTTAAGCCTGAAATAACAGGCGATCGTGCTATCGTTATGAACAGTTTACCAGGTGTTCTGACGCAGATAATATCTAACTTAGTGATGAATAGTATCAATCATGCTTTTGATAACCAACCCCAAGCAGAAATATCGATAAGCTTCTATCAAGAGGGAGATACGATCATATTTGAATATCGCGATAACGGTAGTGGTGTAGATGAAGCATTACATCAAAAAATCTTCGAACCTTTTTATACAAGTAAACGAGGCCTTGGTGGTTCAGGGCTTGGACTCAACTTAGTGTTTAACTTAGTACATCAAAAACTTAAAGGAGAGCTGGAATTCAG
Source organism: Vibrio zhanjiangensis (assembly GCF_030161235.1). Taxonomy (GTDB): domain Bacteria; phylum Pseudomonadota; class Gammaproteobacteria; order Enterobacterales; family Vibrionaceae; genus Vibrio; species Vibrio zhanjiangensis. Next base: position 15,837 of record NZ_BSPW01000054.1, read on the forward strand.
CTCTCAAGTGGGCAATGGTGTGTTTTTTAAACTTATTGTTCCCTTGAATTTACCATTAGAAGTCAATACCTAGCGGGAACTTCTCGTCTAGTCCGGAAGGGAATTTCTAATCTCCAAAAACTCATCCCAATGCTTGACGAGAAGCTCTACTAATTCCGGTTCAAATTGCTTCCCTTTCTGAGCAACAAGTTCAAGCATTATTTGTTCATCAGTCCAAGGTTCTTTATAACTGCGTTTAGACCCCAAAGCATCGAACACATCTGCAAGTGCAGTAATACGGCCAGCAACAGGGATGTCAAGCCCAGATAGACCGTTGGGGTACCCCGTACCATCCCATTTCTCATGATGGTAGCCGGCAATTTCTTTGGCAACTGTCATCAATCGACGTTTTGATTTGCTTAAAATCTCGACCCCATGATCTACATGCTTTTTCATAATCTCCCATTCATCAGCATCCAACTTTCCTGGCTTGTGAAGAATAGAATCAGGTACAGCGACTTTGCCAACATCATGAAGTGGTGAGGCATGTTTAATCATAGAAGCATCAGACTCACTAAGGCCGTATAAAAGCGCCAACTTCTCACTAAATAGTGAGACTCTTTGTACATGCGCTCCTGTTTCCTTACTTCGCGCCTCTACAGCATTAGCGAGGTTATAAACTAGTTCTTTTGATGTTTCACGAACATCCAACATTAAGCTCAAATTCTCAAAAGTAAGACCTATATTCTGCATATAGATCTCTAGAAGCTGCATATCCAGCTCAGTGAGTTCTCGGTTAACATTGACATAAAGAATACAGTCAACACCTTGCTCATCATGAGAATACAGGACATAAGCATCACCAAAATTCTCTGATTGGCAAGATTGAAACACCTTCTTACAGCGACTCGCGACCTCTTCAGGCAATTTATCAAACGTACATTCACTGTATGTGTCAACAAACGAGCCAGTAGCCGCTAAGGTCATAGCTCGAGATTCTTCGCCCTCTGGTCTTGGCTGAACAATACAATAAAGCGCTGAGTTATCTAGCTTTAATAAAGAGGTAAGTTGCTCTAGAACTGAAGTAGCATAAGTTTGAAGTGTTGTCGTATTTTGGACACATGCAGACGCTTCAATGACTTTGCTCAGGCCTCTCTTCTGTTGCTCTATCAAGCATAAATCTCGATAGGAGCGTAACATAGAGTAAAGGAGGGTCTTGAGCTTTTGAGTGGTCAGCTCTGTTTTTTCTTTATAGTCATCAATATCGTATTCACGGATAACTCTATCTTCCGGGGCTTGGCCCGCTTGACCCGTTCTCAATACCAGTCTTACCAAGCTATTTTCTAGGGTTCCACGAATATATCTTACTAGATCTAAACCGGCGTGCTCAGTTTCCATTACCACATCAACGAGAGCTAATGATATATCGTCATGCTGAGTAAATAATGCTCGAGCTTCGTCCCCTGAAAAAGCAGAAATTAGCTCTAGCTTTCGTCCTTCAAATTCAAAGTCTGACAATGCAAGCTTAGTGACTTGATGCATTTGTTCGTCATCATCTATCAGAAGGACTTTCCAAGGCAGCAAGGGCTGTTGAGCTAGCTTATGAGCATCACCTTTATCAGGCTGGTCTGACTGTCGTTGGTCCGCAAACAATTCCATCTATCTGGTTTCCCCTTGTCACACTTCTCTATCTTTAGGTTTAGCACAAACTGGCAAAAAAACCCTAAAAATGAACCTATATCAAATCGAATTACAACCATGTTTTTCAACCATAGATAGAAAAAATTAGCACGTAGATACAGAAGGTTACTATTACATAAGAAAAAGGTAATATTGATAAGGCATACCCATTGACTGAATAACGAAAGTTACCAGTCCGGTACCCATCTTGAAAGACTATTTTTCCTCAGCTATTTAATAACTCGTTATATTCACACATTGCTTAGGCAGTACTTAGTAAGTATCGCTATCCATGTCATAATTAAGTGAAAATTTATTCCAACAGGCCCCAACACCCTTAGCCTCTGGTATATTTTTCTTCGATTAAAAAATATAAGAATGATAAGCTCTTATAATTCATTTGCTTTTCTCATATTGATAAGGTTAATACAATGAATAGCAGTTCGCTTCAATACGCGGGTTTTTGGCTTCGACTTGGTGCAACATTGATTGATACAATCCTGTTGATGGCATTGATTATGCCACTAATGTTCTGGGCATATGGTGAGCTTTACTGGAATTCAAATGATTTTCTATTGGGAGGCTGGGACTTGCTACTTAACTGGATATGTCCTCTATTTGCGACAGTTGTATTTTGGATATACCGTTCAGCAACACCCGGAAAAATGGCTTTTAAGCTTGAAGTAGTAAATGCAAAAACAGGTGACAAGCTAACCATTTCCACTTCAATACTACGCTATTTATCATATTACATAAGCGCTATTCCATTATGTTTAGGGTTTATTTGGATAGGTTTCAATAGCAAAAAACAGGGCTGGCATGACTTAATAGCGGGAACTTTTGTGGTGAAAAAAGTCACTCACAAGAAATAGAGTCAACCATATCATCACTATAACAATGAATAAACTCATTCAGAACAAAAATTCACATTATACTCATTTCAAATAAATTTTCGGTATGAATACAGCCTCAATTAACTGGAAAATTTTTTAGTGCATCAGTTATTTTACTCCAAATTTGGCTGATAACTACTAGAAGTAGACGTAATAATTCTCTACAATGTGCGTCGGGTTCGCGTGCTGCCAGCCCAACCATTATTTCAGAGTGATAATCACCGACTACTACCTTTGAGATAGGCTTTACTCAACCTGACGATCTGTGTATTCATTTATGGACCAAGATAAGTTTACCCACATCTATCGATTACCTACTGCGATACAAATACGTATTGCCAAATGGCAACAAACGTTTAATGGAACTTCAGATATTGTTATTCATAAAGCGATAGAAGTACGCAATAAACAATACCGTAAACCAGACTTTTTCCTTACCGGCTGGAGTGTAAACTTATTCGACAAAAACGACATCTCGATTACCAACCACGGTAAGTATATTCAGACGGCAATGAGAACAATGCTCGACCGTAAAGTATCATACAAACGTATCTACCTAACACGATTACCATTGGAGCAAGCAGAACCTGCATTGACAAATTTTAAGCTAGAGTGGATATCTAGACATAATCACGTAGCTCGTAAGTATAACCAAATTAAGAAAAAAGAATTCCTACGTTATGCTCGCGAAGAAGAGGAAACACTCTATCCCTCCATACCCAAAGGAGAATTTGATAAATCTCTGTGGAATCGATTGGTCGTATCTGAGCTGGGACCTGAGAAAAAATTTGATAACCCATATTTTGTAAAAAAGGCCAAAGTGTAGCGCTAGATTAACATCAACTACTCGTACTTAGACATAATCTCTTGATAGAGCGAGGTTCCTGACTCACCTTTAGTATTTTTAAGTAGGTCAATACCTTTTTGTAGTTTAGCTTTAGCTTCATCGCTCACATTGGTGTTGAAAGCAAAGTAGACCTCCCCTTCTTTTAGCGTGTACACCGACTCAAACAAATCTGGATCAACATTGGCTTCTTTCGACCACCAAATCGCAGCTCGGTGTGCGTAAACCAATAGGTTAATCCGCCTTTTCATCAGTTGCTCGGATAGCGTTGTCACATGATTCGCTTCCTGCATCGCCGCTCTGGGAATCCCAATTTCTAATAAAGACTGCTCACCAATGTCGTCTCTTATTACGCCAATACGGTACTTCGCCATATCCATAGGCTTACTGATTTTTATATTCGCATCTTTGCGAGCCATAACGACTATCTTTATATCGGTTATTGGGCCAACCCAGCTAAATAGTTTTTCACGATGTTCAGAGCGAGTAGTCGAAAACAGCACTGAATTATCTTCTGTTAACGTTGTTCGGTAAGAGCGAGCCCAGGGCTGTAGGGTAACTTGTGACAAGTCTATTTCCTCGCCCACAAGTTTACTGGCTTCTACAAGTATATCGACAGCATAACCGGATATTTCACCATCTTTTAAATAATTGCCTGGGGGGTAAGATTCGGTGAAATAAGAAAGCTCACGCAAGTCAGATGTGCCTTTCGCTAGACTTGCAAAACTCACACACATTGTCGACAAGATAGCCAAGGACAGAAGACTCTCAAACCGCTTCATTACCTTATTCCCAAAGTTAGTAACCATTATATAAACTTAGTTCATCAAGCCGGAGTTCTAAAGAAAAATGCCCATAAATACATGAGGCTTAGATAACTAATTAATTTCTCGCATAATCTTTTGCCATAATCTTCCAATTACCTAGCTGTATATCCGCTCTCTAGAACATTCTCGATAAATGTTATGCGTCTAGTTTGATTTACCAAGAACAGCAGCCATACTTACTAGTGATAAAAAAATCATTAGGGAGAAAGGCACTATGTGGCCCTTTAAGAACCGTGTCGATAGTGATAAACAAGCAGAAGGCGAACTCCAAGGTTACAAACACATTGTTGAGTCGATGAATCAATCGCTGATCACTATACATTTTGACCCAAGCGGACATATTCAGTCTGCCAGCCCACTTTTTCTTAACGCCATGGGTTACCAATTAAGTGAAATACTAGGGAAGCACCACAAAATATTTTGTGATCCTCAATACACAGAAACACAAGAGTACCGTAATTTTTGGGCTGACTTGGCCATGGGTAAGGTTAAAACGGGAACTTTTGAGCGCTACAATAAGAGCAAAGAACGGGTGATTATAGAAGCAACCTATTTCCCAATAAAAGGTGAGAGCGGCCAGATTGAAAGCGTAATAAAAATTGCCAATGACGTTACCGAGAAAATGACGAACGCCAGTTCACAACAGGATCTAATAAAAGCGCTTCACCAAAATTTCGCGGTCATAGAGTTCCAACCGGACGGAACCATTATCGAGGCGAACAACAATTTCCTCAATGCTCTAGGTTATACCCTTGATCAAATAAAAGGAAAACATCACAAAATGTTTTGTTTTGACGACTTTTACCAGCAAAACCCAAGTTTTTGGAAGGACTTGTCTAGCGGGCGAGCTTTCTCTGGACGATTTTTGCGTAAATCCCAGCATGGTGAAGAAGTCTGGATTCAAACGTCGTATAGTCCTGTGTGTGACAGCAAAGGTAAGGTTTATAAAGTGGTCAAGTTTGCCTCTGACATCACAGATGATGTCACAAGAGAGTTAGCGGTATCGGATGCTGCAAATATTGCTTACAGTACTGCATTGGAAACTTCCCAAGTTACCCAAGAAGGAAAAAAAGTACTAGAAGATACTGTCAACATTTCTCAGACTATGATGAAGAACCTAAACCAATCCATCAATCAAGTCCAAGAGCTCGCCTCCTTATCCAACGACGTCTCAGAAATTGTTAAAACGATAGGTGGTATTGCAGATCAAACTAACTTATTGGCTTTAAACGCAGCCATTGAAGCAGCCAGGGCTGGCGAACAAGGGCGTGGGTTTGCAGTTGTGGCCGATGAAGTGAGGCAACTTGCATCCAGAACCTCTGAATCAACCGAAGAAATTACTCAGGTTGTCAACAAAAACATGTCTCTAACTCAAGAAGTCACCAAGGCAATGAATGACGTAAATAGCGTAGCTGAGCAGACAAGCTCGCGAATCGAGGAAGTGTCTCGCACAATGGATGAAATATACAGTGGAGCAGAAAGCGTTGCGTCTGCGGTCAATAGCTTTAAAGCGAACAATGCTTGATAAAATAATTCACTTAAATACCAGCCTGAGGGAACCGTTTCACTTTCCTCAGGCCGAAGATTGCCATTTGACGTTCAATAACTTGTCACTCGATGGTACACTTTTGTTATTTCTATATCTAGGCACAAGGTAAGACATGAATCCAATCATTGATATGTTGAAAAAGCACAATATCAGTAACGAACAAATTAACCAGCTATTTGAGACATTAACACAAAACCCTCTTGCCGCTATGTCAAGTCTAGGGCAGTTAGGCCTACCTCAAGACCAGTTACAAATCCTAATGGGACAGGTAATGCAGAATCCACAGATAATGAGAGATGCAGTAGATGAATTAGGATTAGACTTTTCAAAAGTAGAACAGGCTAAAAATAAACTACAACAATAAATTAAGGGCTCCTCATAGGAGCCCTTAACGTTAATGACCCAACGACCTAGTCCAATCTGAGAGTAACACCCGAATAGCTGCTGTATGCACGAAGCATGACGTGATAAGTCATACCAGGCATCGCCGATACAGTGCATTGCTCGTTGTTACCATATTTGTATGGACGGCAATCGAAGCTGCTGGTGGTAGGTTTGCTACCTGCCTTTACATATAGGTCTGCATCACCAGTTCCACCAGACATAGTGACAACTGCATTTGACGCAGAATCAACAGTGAAGGTGTAGAAGGTTTCAGACAGGCGTGCACCTGAAAGATTAGATACTGGTGTTCCTTTTACCAAAACATTATCAGTTGGAGGAGGAGGAGTACTACCACAAGAAGCATTCACACCTACTGTGTTAAATGCATCTTCTACATCTGAAACGCTGTAGCCCATATCAGACGCAGCCTTCGCGACACCACAACCACCTTCATCAAAAGTACTGTTGGCAGTCCAATAGACTTGGTTGGCTAAAGTGAAAATTTCAAACCCTTTACGGACATTCCAACCTGCTTTGTTTGCCAATAAGTAGAAAGCACGATTGAATACACCACTAGAATAATGCACGTTTAAACCATTATAGTAGTCCGATGCATGATCGATTGAGCGGCCATCTCTAGAAGGCTGATCAAAATAGCGTAGCCCACCTTGTGATTTAAAGATGTCAGCCCCCACGATCCAGTCAACAGAACCTTTCATATAATATTCAGCCGCTTCACCTGCGATATCAGAGAAGGCTTCATTCATACCACCAGACATGTTGGAATATACTAAGCCAGAGTTTTGCTCTGTAAAGCCATGGCTCACTTCGTGAGCACTAACATTGATATCTACCAGAGGATAAAACCGACTTTTTCCATCACCAAATGTCATGGATGAGCCATTCCAGAAAGCATTTTCATAACTGTTCCCATAGTGTACACGCATAGTCAATTGGAAAGTTAATGGTGCGGTATTCATCCAATCTCTGTACATGTCGAAAACAACCTTACCAAAATAATGCGCGTCGTTAAGGGGTGAATATGCGCCATTGATGTACTTATAGTCATTGTAATTCGAGTCATCTCCACATGAATAGCTATAAGCTGTACTGCCTGACGTACCACCATTTAAGTTAACTGTCTTCACCGCATTATTGTTCATGATACAGGTACTACCCGATTTACTAATCACAAACCCTGGGAAATCTGAACCGAAGTTATACTGACCCGTTTTTTCATTCCCTCCAGGTCCCGTACCTGTTGCTTCGACATGGTTTAGCCCTTCCCAATGCTTAAGCACACTCCCTGTGTTTGCATCGATAAAGTAAAATGGACGTTGTGGAACCTCTGCTGCTACAAAAAAGTCAACCAAGTAAACGACTTTGGCAGTATTTGAATCATCCATCCAGACCATGAGTTCGGATTGAGTATTTTCAAATGATGTATCAGAACCGACTATAGCGTTCATTTTAAACGCATTCTTAGCCGCAGAAATCGCTTGTTTTTCATCTAATACAGGTGAAGGAGTTGCCACATCTCCACTTATTCCCTGCATCATAGTGCCATACACTTCGCTTTGAGTCTGTTTGTTCTGAGTCGCGACCACTGAAGTATTGAATACCGGAAGCCCCATGTAGGTCTGTTGATAACGGACCTTTACTTTTCCATTTGGTAAAACCACTCGCTTAACTTCAGCAAAGCCTGTTTCAATCGGTACAATACTATTAGATTGAGCTTTTAGACTTGCTTGCAATAATGCATCACTGTCGACTTTAACCATTTGTGCGGCCGTTGCTGGAAGGCTAACTCCTAAACCAGCGGCGATTAGCCAAAGAGTTTGATGTTGTTTCATTTTACTTTCCTGTTATTGGTATAGAATTCTTCTCCCCAACGACTGAATAGGAAGTGTCTTTGCGTTCACTCGCTCCATTAACATGGTTGATAATAAGTTAATCAAGCAAACGACAAATGAAATTACAATTTGTCTCATGGCAAAAAAATAAGACATCAAATAGTCAATAAAATGCTAAATTTTTGATTATTTCGTTCCAAGAGCTATAAAAAACAACAATATATATACTAATTATATTTTTATGTCCTATTTTTTTAACACCCAAATATCATTTATGACACCTGATAAAATACGGCACTTTATACCTTTGTTTCATTATTTTACAGAACATCAGATACAATAAAGGCTCCCTTTATCAAGAAGCCATTAATAACAATACTCACTTTAGTTACTTTTATTTATATGATTTATAGCAACAAACCAATTCATAATCTTCACCAGATTTTGACGTGTATTCTTTAGCTTCTGTGTATGCACGCAGTTTTCCTTTCTCATCACCTTTAACCAGACTGATCCAATGACGCATCGCTGACATTTCATGAGTTTCTAGTGGAAACATGGTGCATGTTTCTAACTGAACATCATCAATATTAACCAGTTCAACACAGCCTGTTCCCCGATGAGGACCGAACGTAACTTCCACATGACTTCCTGTACCATCTCGGAAAAGGATAGACTCTGGCTCTTCCTTATTACCGCAGTAAGCGACAAAGTGCTTGGGGTATTTTAAGCCGCTATGACAACCATCTTTGAAATAAGCCATAACATGGCGGTAATCTATTACATAGGCTGTAACATCGTTGTGAGAGCCGTTTTCTAATGGAAAAAGGCGATCAAGCAATTTTTTTGCTTTAGCCTGCTTTTCAGATACCCGATCAGCACTTACCTTTTCTACCTCAAATACAGCTTCAGCGATATAAGTTGAGCGTTGTTGATGATTTTTCGTCTTGTCGAAAGTAAGCATATTCATATTGTATTCCCTCACGGAGTTTCAACGTTTATTTCTCGAAAGCGAGTTTTTGGAACTTTTATGTCGCGATATGTCGATTTGTGACCTTGCTTACTTGGTATACTAGTTTGTTTTTTACTACAATTTCACAACAAAAATTTTACAGTGTGAATTTTACAAAATGCTGCCTAAAAGCCTTATCCGTCAATCTCATTTTTTGGGAACCAAAATTCGAAACCTTAGAAAGCGAAATAACCTAACAATGGAAGATCTTTCGGCACGCTGCATTCGCATTAACCCCACATCAGCACCTTCAGTATCTTATCTTTCAATGATTGAACGTGGGAAACGAGTACCCAGTAGTGAAATGCTAGAGGTCATCGCAGATGTCTTCCAAAAACAACCGTCATGGTTTCTAGACGATGAACCCGAAAAGGCGGACATTACACCAGTAAAAGGAAACAGAGGCGGGATTCATGGAATGGCACTTGAGCCAAGTTTTCTTTTCTCAAACGACATCTTACAAATTGCCATACCAGAGATGTTATCTCAAACCGGCATCTCTGGACGCCAATTTGCTCACCTGCTTATAAGAGCTCATCAAGAGAGTAACCAAAATCACTTTCCAGACCTCGAACGAGCGGCTGAAGAAGTGGGACAGAAACGTCTTAATTTATCTTGGCAAGAGCTCATGGATATGGCTCGAAGCATAGGGCTTGTAGTACGGTGGGTATCTCGCCCCCCAAAAGATATCGTTGATGAGCTGGGAGTCAGTACTACACAAATGGTGACTTCATTTTTTGAACCCCCTAACACTATCTATCTAAATGATATTCTAAAGAAGCATCCTACTCGCCTAAAGTATGATCTCTCTGTTTATATTGGGCACTGTGTCTTACACAACAAAGCAGGCCTAAAAAGTGTTCTCTCTGTGGGTCAGTCCAATCGATGGGGGGAAAATGACCAATCCAATTCGACATCAGAACTCAAATCGAAGGACATATTACAAGCTTGGCGTGATTTTGAATCAAGCTTCTTTGCTGGCGCGTTACTATGCCCCAAAGTCCCTTTCCGACAATTGCTCGATCGCAATGGCTATGAAATTGATACTCATCTCAAAGCTGGGGTATCGCCTTCTGTCGCAATGAGACGCATGACAGTCGTATCCCCCTATCCTCACTGGCACTATTTTGATGCCTATGGTCAAAACAAGCTCAAAGCCGTATATCGAGGTAATGGTATCCCACTGCCTTGGGGAAATATGCGACAGGTTAATGACCCTTGCCAGCATTGGGCTGTGTTTCGTCGATTATCACAGCCACAAAATGAAAGCTCTGCACAAATTTCTATTCTAGACGTCAATGACAGACCTAGAATATATTGCTGTGAATCCGTCAATATCACAGACCCTGCCGGCAATAATAGAGTGCTCTGCGCGGGTATTGATCTAAACCCAGCTATAGATGCACAAGGGGGAGACTCCCAGACAATCGCAGAATCACTAAAAACATTGTGCGTCGAAAATGGAGGTACTGCGTCAATCCCGAATAACATCAGAAAGGAATTTACGACCGTTGCAAAAATTCTAAATATTAACTGGATAGAACGCGGTATACAGGCTGATGCGAGAGTCATATGCTCTCGCGGGGCCTTTTGCCCCAGAAAGCCAAGCTGCTATAGCCTCAATAAAGAGTGTATCTAAACAAACTCAGAATAAAAAAAAGCCAATCACAAAAATCTGTAATTGGCGATATAAGGCGTGAACAATGTATATTCACTAACAACGTCAGTTGGCTAGGTGACCCTCGGCTTAATAAGGGTCATCTACAGTAAAGCACAAGTCGTGCCAACTTTAATAGAAGCCAAAAACCCATTAAATTGGCGACAATTCCACCAAATACATACAAACGATACGCATAAAGTCTTTGCAATATTAATAAATTTTGCAATATGCTAAAAATTACATTTGCATATTGCAAAAAATAACTATAGGAAATCACATTGTTGATACACTGAAGGTTGCGAAGCCAAAATCATCAGATGTGGATCACTTTTGGTGAAATACCCAGATAGGCCCGATTAAGATAAACCATAGCTTGTCGGTCAAAGAGGGCGATTTTCCTTCCAACTTATACCCAATCAATTGCACCACTTCTAATAGAATGAATAAAGCTGCGGAAATAGAGAACACTGGTAACTGTAAGATATCTAACGACCAAATTAAGGATATACAGGCAATGGTAAACCCCAGCATCATCAAAAATATACTTACAGACAGCTTGAGATAAAAAACCATAATAGGTACCAAAGCCATCCATACCCAATTCACGGTAAAGCCAAACAAGGCTGGTGACGGAATTGTCCAAATTAAACCAACCGCGCCAAGAAAGGCGCCCGGCACCGCCACTTTACTAATCCTCTGATTTAGAGGGTTTTGGTGACTGCCATCAAAATCGCTTAACCATTGAGTCAACTCTTGCATTATCTTCCACCAACTTTATTATCTTAACCAACCATCCTACGATTTAGTTCGCGCTCATGAATAGTCAATTTCACTCAAATTATTCTTAACTCCGCTTGTCATCGTACATATTTTCATCAGCAACCTTAAGCATCTCATCCACCTCTTTGAATTGCCCATCGTATATTGCTACTCCAATACTGACATAGATACTTATTTCATTTTTTTCATACATTACGGGGTATTGGCAAATCGCTTTCTGTAACTGATTGTTTATAGTATCCACGTCTTCTTTACTCTTAACTCGAGTTAAAAGAACCAAAAATTCATCTCCCCCAACTCGCGCAACGACGTCACATGACCTCAACACTGCTTTAATTCTCTTCGCTACCGCGATGAGTACCTTATCTCCAGCCGCATGACCATAGGTGTCGTTAATCCATTTGAACTTGTCTAGGTCTACATTTAGGATGGCAAAAGATTGTGCTTTGGCAGAAGCAGCAATGAGTCCAAAATGGCGCTCAAGTGTGTACATAAAATAGCGACGATTAGGCAAGGACGTCAGTGAATCATGCAAAGCACGTTGGTTGGCAGTATGGTAAAGATAGTAAATCGCGCCATATGCCAGCATCAGCAAGACGATCAAAGGATACCCTAGTAACCTTGCGGCATGAACACGATACCAAATACCAAATTCAAGCAAATCATGTTTCGTCGCTGCAGCGATTAACCAAGTACCATATGGGAACTTAACTGACTCCGTAGCGAAAGCATCATCAAAAGTACTCTTAGTTCCATAAAATATATCTCCCTCCTCTCCCGAGCCATCGACTCCTCGCATCGCCAAATAGTATTTTCTGGCGTATGATTCAACCCCAACATCACTAAATAAGTTCTCGAGTGAAATGACTAAACTGCATACCCCCCAATAATCTCGATAGTATATGGGGTCGGAAAAAAGTGGCACCTGAGCGATGAGCACTCTTCGGCCATGAACGGAATTTACAGGTCCAGCAATCAAAATCTCATGTATATCTCTGGCCTGATTTACTGTCCTCCACTGATCTGGAAGAGTGCGATAATCTAAATCGAGCAAGTGCTCATTTTCTTCATATGGATAGACATACTTCACGACATCATCTGGTGCCAATGTTATAAGTTCAACATGGTGTGTTTTGCGTATAACGCTAGAGGCAAATAACTCCCAACCAGAAAAGTCAAAATTCGGCTTGGAAGCAATAAGTGCCACCAGACCATTTGCAACGAATATGTCATTGAAAATCGCTATTTCTAACTCTGAGCGAATGATGGACAACTCTTCTTTTGCTCGTAACAACATCCTATTGTGCATGAAGGCCTTTTGGCTACGGTCTATAAACTCAACCAGTCCTATGCCGACACCACTTAATAGCAGTGCTATCAACAAAGCTGCCCATCGACTGCCAAAACGCTCTCTCATTAAACCCTCACACAAATCCACAACTACCCAATGTAGCAAGCCCTATCTCTGCACTGTCTAGGGATAAACTACTCGGCTAAATATTTTTTGGGTGCATGACGACATGGACATTACCTACACTCCTACTTAAAAACTATATGAACTTGAGTAAGTTTCCATTAATAGTGATAAAAATATTATCTTTATCGCCACAGTGAGCATGATAAATGCTTGTGTACCATCATAAAAAGCGCCTTTCTTTAATACAGTTACAACAAGCGCTCCAACCGACTTACGACACAACATAGTATTTATCTATTTGCAATTATCTAAACTTCCTTTAGATGAAGCAGTAAACTTCTTAGCAAATGAATGAGATAAACCAGCACAAACAACATTAGTCATTACGATCAATGCGAGGCCAACTAATTGCAAAGTGTTATACGTCTTTTGATAAAACAGAAATTGCCAAAGAGCTGTAAATAACAAATTGGTATAGATGATTGGAGCCAGCTCAGAGTTAGAGCTTGAAAGATGATATGCCTTAGAGCGGAAAACTTGAGTATTGATGATCATCAAACCCAATAATCCAAGTGCACCCAAAACCAACCACGCACTATTATCGATTGGCTGATACATACTGCGCCCTTCTACGAAACTAAATGCTAACATGGGGACTACTACCACTGCCGCATAAAGAAAACTCCACAGATTGATTTCAAATGCATTTAAGCGGCTCTGACTAATCCTAAACAAACTGAGTTGGGAACCCGCGTTGAATAGACCCGCACACAGACCAACCAATAGTTCAAATCTCATGTTAAGGTGGGTACCGTCCGCCGATAACAACAACACACCGCCAAAAGTGACAATCAATCCGATTATATTCACTGTTTGAACTTTAGTTGAAAATATAAGGTTTTCTAATATTGGGATAAACAAAGGTCCCGTTCCAAACAGCACCACACTTTCCATTAACGTCAAGCTTTGAAGAGAATATATGAAGCATACTTGGCTCAAACCTATACACAGTGCTCTAATCCACAAAGCGTACTGCTCATTCCGGCTAGGCCACCTAATTTCACGTCCAGCGAATATCAGAATTAGAATCATTGTGGGTATAATAAATCTAAGGAAACTCAGTAAACTAACTTCAAAATGATCGGTTAAAAATTTAGACACTAATCCAGTTAATGACAAACTGAATGTAGACACCAACATAAATATGATAGGACACCATTTATTTAACATAACTCCTCCCAACCAACGACTGCAGTTTACAAATTTGTCATTGAAATAAAAAGCGAGTAATGTTTACAGTATTAGTAAGAGAAACTTACATATGAAAAGACCAGTTCCACTAAAATCTGTGTATTCATTCGTTGCGGTAGCAGAAACAGGCAGCATGACTGACGCCTCAAAACTACTCAATGTAAGTCATTCAGCAATCAGCCAATCCATTAAGAGTCTCGAATCTCAAATAGGTCAGGCACTATTTATACGCCAGGGAAGAGTGGTCGTTTTGAATTCTACGGGACGCCAATACTACAAACAGGTTGCACCAGCCTTGGAACAGATAATCATCGCAACTGAGAAACTTATAGAACGCCCACACAGCCAGCGCCTAACTCTCAATATGGTTAACTCCTTAGTCATGCATTGGTGGATTCCACGTGTCGACCAATTTAGCCAATACGCGCCGAAAGTCGATATTCGACTATCCAGTCTCACTGGGAACTTCAAAATGGAGACGGAAGGTGTGGACGTTGCAATCATTCATGGAAAAACCGATGCTTGGTCAAATTATTACTGTGAATTATTGGCAACTGATGAACTTGTGTTAACTGCCAGCCCAGATCTTATTGATCAAGACACCACGCCAGCATCAATACTAAAACAATACCCCGCGATTATTGTGACCAATGATCGACGGAAACATGACTGGAAAATATGGTGTGATAGCTACAAACTGCCAGAACCTGAATACGCTCAGCACCTAAAATTTAGTGTTTCTGTCCAAGCCGTTCAAGCCACAATCCGTAAGCTTGGCGTTTTTGTTTCCCATAAACAATTTATCCGTGACGAAGTAGACCAAGGTTCTCTTATTGAGATAGGAACACCTGTTCTCAATCCAAATCAGGATTTCTATTTTGCATGTCCACCAGAGAAGCTAAAAAATGAAAATGTTCTTCTGTTACGTAACTGGTTACGTCAAGAGTTCAGAAGATGAACACTATCTATTATTGAACTCTCATTTATAGAACATTTTGTTATAACAATAGGAATTATCGCTTTATCTTGACTAAAAAATCAGTAGCAAACGGTTAGGCAATGCTCTGATGTATGTATTTTTTCATAAATTAATCCATATAGTTAAAGCAAAACCATCTAGCGCTTTTAATGAAAAAAGACAAAACAATATGAATTAAAACTCATATAAAGACTTGATATTGAGTGATTTATTTTCTTAAACCTTGCTCCAGACTGAAGTTTTTCTTCTAGACTTAAATAGCCGTATTGTAAACTTTGTAGGCAAGGGAACGTATGACAAATTTTGTAGGACAGCATCTCGAAGAAATGGCGGATATGCGCTCTGCCAGAAAACGTAAGATCGTACTCCTGTGTTCTGCCATCGCCCTTTTAATCATGACCTACTATGGTCTTAACCATTTTATCAATCTCGATTATTTATTCGGCTTTCTAAATATATTTTGCGTGCTGGTGCTAGCCGGAAACCTGCTGTATCAACGATTAAACCCATCCGTAAATGTTTCAGACATTGTGTTGTCCAGCGTGCTACTTTTCCAAGCCTTTATGTTGCTCTTCTATGGCGAGCATATTACCGACAGATTACTTTGGCTTTATCCCATTCTCGCTGCCGTCATCTTCGCGTGCGAGTTTAAGACTGGATTGATTATGAGTGCATGTTTTTTGGGCTTTACTACCCTAGTGTGCTTATTAACTGATATTGTGATTGTTCCAGAACAATTTGCCATAGACCGATTTCTAATTAGCCTCTTTGCTCTTTGCGTACTCTGCAATACATCGGCATACTTTTATGCGAAAGTCACCAGTTATATACAGTCACTTTATAAGGAAGGGATTGAAGATCTCGCCTACCGTGATCAGTTAACTGGACTGGCCAACAGGTGGAGCTTTGAGAGTTGGGCACAAGGTAAACTCGAGCAAGTGAAAAATAACAAGACCCTAACTGCGATGGTGTTTCTGGACATAGATAACTTTAAAGCGATCAACGACACCTATGGGCATGAAATAGGTGATCGTGTCTTGCAACATTTTGCCAATCGCCTCAAAAATAATATCCGCACTAAAGATCGCAAAACCCAAAAAAACGACTATTCAATCGCACGTTTTGCTGGTGATGAGTTCGTACTTCTTATCTATGGACTCAATAGCATTGATGATTTGAATGGGATTTTGGAACGTATATGTCACTTATTCGAAGACAGTTACCAAAGTACAGAAAGGATAAATAAACTCACAGTGAGTGCCGGTGTTGCTCTTTATCCTGATGATGCGGATTCGTTGTTAGAATTAACTCGGTGTGCGGATAAAGCAATGTACTCTGCCAAACACAGTGGCAAGAACCAGTATAGATATTACAATCCTCATCAAACTGAGACTCTGACTGAAGAGTCTGAACTTGGTTTGAGTAAAGTCACGCCGCTTAAGACAGCAAGACCTAGCGAGTCATAAACATCACCCACAAACCGATCGACATCACTACCAACATCCAAGCAGCATACCTTACAGAGTTTGGCTTGTCTTTTTTTGGCGCTACAACTGGCTTTAACGCTTTATCTTTCACTGCTTTGGCTGCTGATGACAAAGTACCGCCCTGTTCCCTAAGCTCACGTCTTTTCTGAGCTTTATTGGCAACTTTGCCAAAACGGTGCAATTGATCCGCTGTCAACTCCTGGCTACCATCATAACGCGCATGCGGATCTTTGTGTTTAGGTACAACAGACATATCTTACTTCCCCCCCAAAAACAATTCCACATCTTAATTATAGTAAACACTTCTATCAATTGCGACAGTTCGATTCAAGATCGAAGACAATCATGCTTTTTCATATCATAATATCAGTATGCTCGTTTGGTGTTGTCGAGTTTAACCCGTCATCATTACCAAGTTCATACGTGAGTAAACAGATTCATTTGCACCGTTTTCAACGCATATCGTTTTGCTCAATGCGTCCTCATCAACGTGACAGATTTCAGAAGTTCTAGATTAAATTTTTCACTAACGCAGCCGGTTTAAAGTTATACTTATCTTTTGACATAATTAAAAGAGCGGTTAAATGTGGCGTTGAATAAGCAAAACAATAACTCCGAACAAGAAAAACGCTCCAATTTTACGAAAGAAGCTTGCCTGAAGTTATGCGGCGGCACGTTGCTTATCTCTCTGGCTGTTGCCTTCTCTGCTATCTTGTATTTCAGCTATAAAGATTATATCCATCCGAAACATGTTTATGGAAAGTGGATCGAAATTGGTACACCAGACTATGATACGGAAATTCTGACATTCAGCGAACGTGGGGTCTTTCGTAATGAAAGACTGATAACCACAGATTTCGAGTTTGATGGTACACTCATTACGGTTGCAACAGGCAGTGGTCAATCTGTATATCAAATGTCAGGTACCTTTAAGTCCCCGCAACTTAAACGTATCACTCCAAGTAGTCCAACCCAGCGTTTTATTAAGTCAGGTTATGAAGACACAGTCAAAAGTGGTGGTGGTGCAGCCAAAAACCGTCGAGCCGCTCTATCTGAACATTTCAATAGTAAAAATTAGCAACCCGATTTCCCCTGCGAACTTCAAGAAAATAGATAGAAATCACAACGAGCCTTCCCTTTATATGTACATTTTCTAGAGCTTTTGCTTAGAACATAACTAGTTTGATAGGTGACATATCATTATACTGGGTGGAAAAGTTGACAACGACAAGAGCTAATCAATGATGGATCCTTCATCACCCTTAATACAACCCATAATTACATTTCTTCAAAGTTGGAATACTAACTTTCTGTTTATTACTCTCGCTAGCCTATTGGTTTGGATCATATGGCGAATTGTGTACAATCGACTAGAGTTTCTGTCAAAGAAAACCAAGTTTGACTGGGATGACCTTACATTACACGCGTTAAAAACCCCAATCAGTACACTTATCTGGTGCTGGCCAGCCACAATATCGATTGACTGTTTCATCCAAGAGCACTTTGGGATTAAACTCCAATGGCTCAGCATGTTAAAAGTCCCTATGGTGATCGCTACCTTAGTTTGGATCACCATACGCTTTATTAGCAACATGGAGCGATTTGTTCTAAACCAAAAAACACACGATGAAACCACAGTACAGGCTATTGCGAAAGTTGCTCGGCTCATCTTCATCGTCATTGGTGCACTCACCATCATGCAAGCTTTTGGTCTAAGCCTATCTGGTCTACTGACCTTTGGAGGTGTCGGTGGTTTGATTGTGGGTTTAGCCGCTAAGGATTTGCTGTCTAACTTCTTCGGCGGCATGATGATTTATTTTGACCGTCCATTCAAAGTCGGAGACTGGATTCGCTCACCCGACCGTCAAATAGAAGGAACCGTTGAACGGATTGGATGGAGAATGACTATTATTCGAACATTCGATAAACGTCCTCTGTATATACCCAACTCTGTGTTCAGTAATATAGTCGTAGAAAATCCTTCCCGAATGCTAAATCGCAGAATAAAGGAAACCATCGGCGTGCGTTACAGCGATAGTGATAAAGTCGAGAGTATTGTGAGCGAGATTAAATCAATGCTTAAAAGTCACCCAGATATTGATAGCAAACAAACTCTTATCGTCAATTTTAATGCGTTTGGCCCCTCTTCACTTCAAATGCTAGTGTACACGTTTACCAAAACGGTCAACTGGGTGCGTTATCATCAAGTGAAAGAAGATGTATTGCTAAAAATCATGAACATTATTCGTCAACATAACGCTGATATTGCCTACCCAACTCAAACCTTGAAATTGGAACCACAAGCCCTAGAACAAAGCGAACAAGAGCTGTTGTATTAGTCATTCAATAGATTAGATTTGGGGTTAATTAACGATACAAATTAGCCTAGACCTGACTTCTCACAGGATAAAGATTTTCTCCATATCGAAAATCTCTATCCTGCCACCCACTCTACTTCCAATACAATTTGGTCTTGGCAACTTAACCGTCCTAAGAATACGTCTCCCTGATGTACCACCCCGACACCTTGAGGCGTCCCTGTCATGACAATATCACCATCAACTAAACTTGTATAAGTTGCCAGCTCCTGCAAAATGGTTTGAGGGGAATAAATCATGTCAGATACCGAACCTTTCTGAACTCGAACGCAATTGATAAATAATTCAATTTGCAAAGAGTCAACGTGAATTCCTTCTATCGCAATAAAGCGACTAAACACAGCAGATCCATCAAATGCCTTGGCGCGCTCCCATGGTAAACCGTTACTTTTCAATTCGGATTGCAGTTGGCGTTTAGTTAAATCCAAGCCCAAGCCGACAGCGCAGAATTGCCCTCCATTGATCATAAAGCAAATCTCACCTTCGTAATGAAGCGGCTCCCCTTGGTATGAATTTAGCTGGGTAGTGATCGATGAAGGGGGTTTGTTAAACACTACCATATGATCAGGGACTGGATTATTTAATTCTTTAATATGATCAACATAATTTCGCCCCACACAAAGAATCTTTGTTGGTTGGATACTTTTACTGCCAAATTTAACCGAGCCCATGCTTATTCCTTACCCTGAGTCACTATCCTAGATAGTAATTGAAATCAGTATAGAATCGACGCAAACCAGAATAAACATTGAGCTTATGCACAAAGTTTATTGGGTAATAGAAAAGCGCCTAGTCAAAATTGAATAGGCGCTGACACAAATGCGTGTTAAGGCAGTTGGATTACCGAATTATAGGTAGTAACGCATACCAACGATCCACTTATCGTCATCTTCAGTGGAGCTGAAGTCATCACCTAGATCAATCTGATAAGCAGCAAAAGTGACAAAGCTTGGTGCTACGGTATACTCGAACTGAATCGCAGACTGGGTGTATAATGTGTACTTCCCTGCCTCATCATATGCTTCTTCATAGTTAACACTCATATTTAGACCATTGTCCATACCGTAAGCTAGTAGGCCTTCAATATGCGTTGTTTCTTTGTAGTTATTATAAAAGTATTCGTTAAAACCAAATACTGCTGCGACATACACACCTGCACCATATGAACCATAATTTAGCGAGAAAATATGCGATGTTGCGTCTTGTGTGACATTTGCAACAGTAAATTCTTTTTCACCACCTGAGTAGGCATAACCCGCGCCAAAGCCCATCATCTGAGCACTAAGTGCCACTTGAAAACGAGCATCAGTTTTTAACACAATGCTAGTATGCTCACCTTGCCAACCAAGGCCAAAATTCACCATACCGTCATCGGCTAGTGCGAAGGATTTTCTATAACTCACCATACGGTCTGCACGGGCACCACCCATACGAGCTTGGTTTTCATATAAAAAGTCGTTCGCAAACGCGATTGGCATATCCGCAACACCGCCGACATCGTAATAAGGCGACCACTGAGTACCCACGACCATACGGCCCATCTCTTCGTGGGTTAAACCAATGTAACCTAGACGGGTAGAGAAGGTTCTATCGCCTCCATCGAGATAATCCATCGCCCATTCACTTTTCATATCAACAACTAATCCATTGCCAATATCTTGAGTGCCTGCAATGTTAAGACGCGGTGAAACTTGCTCTACTGCGACGTCGTCGTCTGAACCATATTCACCGACACCCACAGAGACGTGGCCGCCGATAGAAAGAGTTGTGCCTTCACTGTTGTAAACTTCTGCTGCAAAAGCGTTAGTACCACATGCTGTTGCCGCAACCAAAGCGGCTAATAATTTAATTTTCATAATTTAACGTCCATATAGGGTTATAACCTTTGTTCACATAACACTCAGAAAACCAAGCTTTTTTCATGAACATTTATAAAGTAGTACGAAAAAATCAAAAGTGAAGTGCAATAAATTTCATATTTGAGAGACATTTTGGCAACAGCTGAAGTAACAAAAATGTGATTAAATGTTAAGCAATTGAATATAATGAATTTTAGTCCCTAGTGACAATTTTGAAATGAATTACGATCAAGTTCACATTTTTTGAAATTAAATTGGAACTTTCTTAAAAAAAATAAAAAGCCCTCTATCAATAAAAGGGTTTTGACTGCTTTTTTTACTATTTTAAAGCCAATATTACTGGTCAACCATCACCTTATTTGAACAATCTTATTCTTTATGGCGGGCAAATATCGGCAAGATTCTCACAACAACTTACCCCAATAAACCAACCCAACATAAAATTTATATACTTGTAATAGAGCGTTCTTTATCACGCTGAGTAGGTAGAGTAACAATAAATGCCAGACCCGGTTTTTGTGGTATCACAGAAATTGTACCGTTATGCAGCGCAATGACTCTTTCGACAATAGCCATACCCAAACCGGCACCTTGCACCTTATTTTGGGTCTGCCTTGAACGAAAAAAGCGGTCAAAAATACGCTCAATATCCTCTTCACTCATTCCTCGGCCACTATCGGATATAACGATTTTTACACTATCGCTAGTCGGAATTATTTCTGCCCATATACGTGTGCCTTCACCAGAATAACGAATAGCATTGTCAATCAAATTGCGAAAAAGACAATTTAAAAAGATATCATTACCTTGGATAAAATAAGAGTCTATCGCAGCATCGAACGTAATTTCTTGATCTTGTTTTAACGCCAAAGGAACCAATTCTGCAATGACACAACGCAGTAAAGAAACGACGTCAACGGGTTTGTTCAAATCGACGATCAGGCCACTTTCTACTTTTGCTAAGGTAAGTAACTGCTCAATGGTCCGCTCAGAGCGAACAATACTCTGCTCTATTTGCTCCAAATCATGATTTTTCTCTTGCGCATTTTCGGTTTTGATAGCATTTTGAGCATTGAGTTTAATCACCGCTAACGGTGTGCGGAGTTCATGTGCCGCATCTTGATTAAAGCGTTTTTCTCTTTGCCAAGCCGCATCCACTTGATCAAACAAGAAGTTCAAACGCTTAACTAAGCCGTCTATTTCGGTCGGAACATCAGAGATGTTTACGTGAGAAAGGTTGTCTATCGATTTTTCAGAAATTTCCTTCTCTAAACGACTAATAGGCGCAAAAAGATGGTAAGTAAATAAAACTAGTAGTAGACACAGCAGCGGCGTCGCTACCAATAAAGGAACAATCGCTGGCATCGCGATTTTATTTTCAATTTTACCTCTCAGCTGCTTATCTTCACCCAGCCAAAGCCAAAGTAATTCGCCGGTTTTGGGCTGAGTTAACACCATAGTGATTCCTCGCCAAGTATTTCCCTGACTTTGATCCTTTATGTCATTGAGACCTGGCTGCCTCATCAATGATAAATCGACAGGTGGTGCGTTGGAAGATTGAGCTAGGACAGAGCCATGCCTATTCAACAGAAGATAGGCAAAATCATCTTTGAGTAACTTCTCTGATGACCATTGCTCTAGTTTATCCTCTGGTGAAGTCTTACTCTTAATCTGGGCCAACATGTCTTCCGGTGACATGTCTTGATTCTCACCAAGAACAGAAGGATCGGTCATCACCAACACCTTCAAAAAGCTTTCACTCAAATCTTCAAGACGTGCATCATTGACATTATTAATGGCCTTTGAGGTATCAAAATAAACCCAAATTATAGACACAGTAATTACCGCCAAACACAGTTCAACGCTCACTGTTGCAACGCGTCGTTTTATCGATTTCAATTTCATACTTCTATTGAATAATGTATCCCACACCACGGATATTTTTTATCGTATCTTTGGGCATTTTTTTTCTCAAATTGTGAATATGGACTTCAATCGAATTCAGTCCTGCGCTTTCATCCCATCCATGCATATTTTGTAGGATCTGTGTTTTACTCAGTACTCGTCCTGAATTTGTAATCAGGTAGAGCAGTATTTTAAATTCATTGGGTGTTAAATTAATGCACTCACCTGCGACTGCAACTTTGTGTGAATTTACCGAAACAGAGACATCACCTATGACGATAGTATCATCCGCAATCCCAGCAGACCGTCTTATTAATGCTCCCATTCTGGCAAGTAATTCTTCAAGTTGAAATGGCTTTACTAAATAATCATCCGCACCATGATTTAGCCCATAAACGCGGTCATTCAATTCATCCCTAGCACTGAGAATCAATATTGGTGTTTTATCGCCTTTGTCCCTCAAATCTTTGAGAACTTGTAACCCACTGATACCCGGTAAACCAATATCGAGAATAATCAGCAGAAAATCATCTGCTTGCAGAGCGTGTAAAGCACTCTCTCCAGAAGTAACCCAGTCAGTGGTATAGTGATGTCTCGAAAGAGAAGCCGTAATGGCATTACCGAGCATAGGATCATCTTCAACAAGTAAAATACGCATTTCATCCCCCTACTTATTCAGAATCTAGCCAACAAAAAAGGCCGACACATGCCACCAACTTAATCTATCAGACTTAAAAAAGGTTTAAATTTTCTACGATTTTTTTTGTTTCGTTGCAACCACAGAAAACAGGTGCCAATTATGTGGTTCACCCTCGGAGGTTTGCCCTGAAACCTTGTGTTCTTGCCACTTTTCAACGTTAAAGTCTGCAAATATTGCTTTTAGCTTTTCTTCAGTAAAAACATTAACTTCTGGCCAAAATGCCTCTTTATCGTATTGTGCGCTCGCCATAGTATCCTCAGGCCCCAAGAAGGAACCACAAAATACGCCTTGATTTGGATTGAGCGAGCAACAAATATCAGACCACACTTTTTCAAACTGGCTAGGAGGGCAAAAAAACAAACTCGCATCGGCAACCACCAAAGAAGCTTCAGGGTAAATGTAAGAGCTAAAATCACTACATGACAAAAAGACTTTATCATCGCTGCCATAACGCTTTGCACAGCGTTTTATGGACTCTTCTTCTACATCAAAGCCATAAACAGTGAAGCCTTTTGACCGCAGAAACGCAATATCTGAACCCGCCCCACAGCCACAATCGATAGCGATGCGCTCTCCATGTACAAGGTCAACAGCATAGCGTAGATCTTCTCTGACCTTACTGTTTTCTGTGGCATCATAATATGCTGATATTTCTTTACTGCTCACTGCCTACTCCTTACAAATCAAAGTTATAGCATTTATTACCTTGTTTGTGAGTAATCAGTCAAGACATGAATTATCTTCCACCTATTGTCATAAGTAGTAGAAAACGAGAAGCCAACTAAAGCGATTGATTAGGTTCAGCGAGTATCAACGGTCACAACAGCCGATAAACCGTTGTCGATCTCAACAGGTTGGTCAAAGATTATCTTAACCGGCACTCTTTGTACTACTTTAGTGAAATTGCCCGTAGCATTGTCTGGCGGTAGCAAAGCAAAAGTTGATCCCGTTGCAGCAGAAAGGCTATCTATTGTCGCCTCAAATGTCTTACCAGGATAGGCATCAATAGTGACATTGACTGGTTGCCCTTTATGCATGCGCGCCTTCTGGGTTTCTTTGAAATTTGCTAAAATCCATGGAGTACTATCGGAAACGATGCTCACCATTGATTGACCTTGTTGAACCATCATGCCAACTTGTAAATTTCGATTACTAATCACGCCATCTATAGGAGCAAGAATTCGGGCATAACCTAGCTCTAACCTCGTCTGAGAAAGGCTCGCTTCAGCTTGAATAACCATTGCATTAGCTTGCTCGATTTCACTTTTCAACACCGACAACTTATCCTGCTGCGTTTTCAAACTCGCTTGCGCTTCGTAGTAAGCTGCTTCATCAACTTTGTAGGCTGATGCGCTATTATCCCTTTCTCCTTTTGATATGTAATTTTGCTTTTCCAATGCTTGATAACGTTTGTATTGTTCTAGCGAATATTGGTATTTCGCTTTTGCAGAGATGACCTTACTTTGGTACTCCTCAATAGTACTTTTTTGCATCTGAAACGCAGCATCAGCATTAGACTGCTCTGCGCGACTTTGTGCCAAATTTGCCTGTGCTAATTTCTCCTTGATCAACAGCTCTCTATCATCAAGCTGTGCCAATACATCGCCTTTTTTAACTCTTTGATTATCATGAACAAAGACTTTTACCACCTCAGCATTTATCCGCGAACTAACATGTGTAATATCAGTTTGAACATAGGCATTATCTGTCGTTTGAAAAAAGCGACCATAATAGTACCAATATGCACTGCCGACCAATACCAACATCATCAGTGGAATCATAATCTTTATTATTTTTTTCATAACGTGACCAACCAATTAAAAAAGGCGCATAAAACTAGATCCGGACTAATTGTTTACCGAAATGATTCCCTTCAAGCAAATCGACAAAAGCTTGGGGAGCATTTTCCAACCCTTCAGTTATCGTTTCACGAAACTTAAGCTTTCCAGCTTCAGCAGCTTCTGTCAGCCAACGAACAGAGCTGGCGTAATCATTGAGCCACTCTGTGACTAAGAAAAAGCGGTTTTCCGGAGCATTGGGTAAAGAGGAATAAAAACGTGATAACGCCGATGCATCCACATCTTTCCCTTTGTTGTATAACGCGGCGCTACCACAAATTGGTACCCGAGCACCTTCATTCAGATGGCGGGCGACTATCGAAGATGTGCGCCCTCCAACATTCTCAAAATATATGTCAACGCCATCAGGACAAGCGTCTTCGATAGCCTCACTGAAGTTATCATCTTTATAGTTAACACACGCATCAAAGCCTAATTCATCGACAACATAACGACATTTTTCATCGCTGCCAGCAATCCCCACAACTCGGCAACCAAGCATTTTCCCAATTTGACCAGCGACTGATCCAACTGCACCGGAAGCAGCAGAAACCACCATAGTTTCACCAGCTTTGGGCTTCGCTATCTTATACAATCCAAAGTAAGCCGCACGACCTGGTGTTCCGGCAACACTGAGAAATATTGTTGGCGATAAATGGGTATCAGGCAGACGGTTGATCAAAAAATCTTCGTCGTTAGTTACGTGATATTTCTGCCATCCCGAGAAGGTTGCAACAATATCACCCACCAAATATTTTGAGCTCTTGCTCTCAACCACCCTTGCAATGGTTTCTCCCTGAATGACTTCACCAAGACCTATGGGATCAACATAAGCTGTCGTTTTATTAAGACGTGGACGAGTATAAGGGTCCATCGACAGCCACAAATTCTCAACCAAAATCTCCCCCTGCTGTAGCTCTCCAAGTGGCTTATTTGATAAACGAAAGTTATCTACAGCAACAGCACCCTGAGGATGGCTATCAAGAACAATCGCCGGATTGACTAATTTATTCATATTGTTTCCCTTTAAGTTTTTGGTTGTAAATAGTGATATAACGTCTGCCCATTGGTATCAACACCACTTAAAGTCATGAATCCTATACCTTAAGAGAGTTGATTAACTTTCTCCGATGCCCAGCGATAACTAGGCCAATAAAAACTGAAACCGATCATGGCTAGCGTCAAAGGCCATGCACCGACAAACACAAAGTAATCAGTGTAATCCGGTAAATCGTGTGAAAATTTAACTACGAGTATTGCTTTGACGGTATAGGCAATTATCCAAACTAGCGATATTTCCTGCCACACCTTGGCATATTGAGTCGTGCCGTACACAGACAGCTGAGTCAGGCGAGGCAATGCATTTTCGGCTTGCGTTCGCACCACAGGTCGACCAATCAAAGAATAGAAACCAAATACCAAAATAATAGACAGTGAACCACCAACAGAAAGTAACACGCTCTCTTGATTAATTCCGAAAAAACGATAGCCATGTAAATACAAATAATGAACGCTACCCGAAACTAAGATAAGCGCAATAATAGATAAAGAGCCAGAACGCTTACAAAACATCTCCAGCACTGCCGAATAACAAGCGGTAACAATTAACGCGAGTCCAGCGCCCAAAGTCCAGAAAATAGCATTATATATGATGATAGGAACAATAATCGTCAAACGAGCTTCAGAAGACAATAAATAGCTCCAAACACTCAATGCAGTTTTATTACTCACGCGGTTTCCTCCTGCTTTAATTGAAGCCGAAAATCACGATTCGAACACAACACCATAATGGCTGTGGCCAGCATCATGACACCCATAATCATAAACAAGTCGTTGAATGCCATAATCTGTGATTGCACAGCCATTCTTTCTCCAAGAATCGAGACCGCAGTGTGTTGTAAGTGTTCACTATCGGTCGGTAATCCCTGATTCAACAATATATTTTTTACATCACCCAAATAGTTATAAAACGGTTGACTTCCAATTGACACTCTTGACTTCACAGCATCAAGATGGAAGTCAATTCGGCTAATAAAATACGTCGAAAGTATCGCCGTTCCCATAGAGCCTCCTATACTACGAAACACATTGATCAATACTGCCGAAGATGCCGCATCTTCCGCTTTTATATTTTGCGTTGCAAGAATAGAAAGAGGGACCATAATAAACGGCTGACCTAAGGCTCTGACAAGCATGGAAGCTATCATCTGAGGTCCCGCAAAGTCTGAACTCATAAAACAATCCATAAAAGAGCTGATAGACAGGCCCATAAAGCCGATGAATATGAGATATTTCGGGTTATATCGACGAATAAGATAGGGAATAAATGGCAAAATAAATAATTGAGGCAATCCCATCCAAATGACCACATGTCCTATTTCAGTAGCATTGTAATCATGAATCATAGTGAGATAGTAAGGCACCAAAAACAGCGTGCCATAAATAGCCGAACCCAGCATAGCAAAAATCAGTAATGCGTAGGAGTATTGATATTCTCGAAACAAACGAATATTAATTAATGGATGCCGACATATAATTTGATCATAAATAAAAATTACAAAGCTGATTATCGAAATAATAGCCAAAATGCAGATCATTCTTGAGTCAAACCAATTCTCATCCCCACCTTTTTCCAAGATAACTTCTAAGGTGCCAAGAAATACCATTACAGTGACAACACCTAGATAGTCCCCCTGACGAATAATTTTCCAATCTATGAGTGGGTGATTCATCGAGCGTTGAATCAACACCCAAGCCAATACAGATGGCAAGACATTGACGTAAAAAATGGCATGCCATGACAAGTGTTCGGTTAACCAACCTCCAACCGCAGGGCCAATGGCTGGTGCAAAGGTGGCAATAATGCTGAAAAGTGACATCCCCATCGGTCTCTTTTCTTTGGGGAGAATTTCAATAATTAGCCGAAAAGACAAAGGGATTAAAGCACCACCACAAAACCCTTGCATGGCTCGAAAGACAATCATGGATTCTAGGCTCCACGCCATAGAACAAAGTAAAGATGAACCCATAAATCCACCAATACACCATAACGCATATCGTCCCGTTCCAAGGGCTTGTGACAACCATCCACAAAGTGGAATCGCTACGATTTCGGCCGTAAAGTAAGACGTCATCAACCAAGAAGCGTCGTCTAAAGAGGCAGAAAGCGCCCCTTGTATGACTTTCATCGAAGAGTTGGTAATTTGAATATCCAAAATGGCCATAAAACCACCAATAAGACCACCAACTATCGCCCACCACTCCTTGTTTGAAACAACGGCTTCACTTTCCGGCGTCACCATAGCAGTATTACTCAAAGTCGCTCCTCCTGCAGACGCTTAGCCAGTTCAGAGATAAATGGAGCATTCATCATAGAGATATGATCGCCTAAAGCTGGAATGACACTCACAGGCTGCTCACTAAAGGCTTGCCAGCCCAGTCCCCTTTCATTCAAACGGATACGACCGGGTAATATCTCTTGCGCCTCTGCAACTATCACTTGTCCACCATACACACGTCCTTGATATTGGTCGGTTGCTGTCATGTGCGCTTGCAAAATACTCAGAAAATATTGAAAATCTTCTACGCTGATGTTGTCAGGTACCAATTGGGCTCGTCGGAATCCATCAAGGAATACTTGACTCCTCTCAAGATCTGACATGGATAACAGCTGTGTTCCCGATGTGTTAAAAGATGCCCCAGTAAACCATTCAACCTTTTGAGCAAAATAGGCGAGTCGATCATATTCCGTCATATTTGCACTATCATCAACATTCACTGTGGGTGCAGGCTGATCAAACACCAAAACCTTGGGCGTATTACCGTTAAGTTCTTCAATCTGACAAGCCATTTCAAAAGCAATAGTACCGCCTAAAGACCAACCACCAATGATGAGATCGGTGTGCTGCGTTAGCTCACCTAACTGATCGACATAGTAGCCAGCCAAGTGAGATACTTCATGGTTGTATTCAGCCACCCCACTAAAGTCAGCAACTTGGATACCATAAACCGGATAACTCTTGTCTAAGCCGCGAGTAAACTCGCTATAGCACATCACATTTCCACCAGCTGGGTGCACTAGAATCAAGGTTGGTTTAACCTCTGGATTCCCCTTATTGAGCACAACAACAGATTGTCCTGTATCGCTACTGGTTGAGACTGTGTCTATGTACCTTGCAAGTTCAACAATACTGCTATTCTCGAGAAACTCACCCAGTGATAGCGTGGTTGCAAATGCTTTATTAAGGTCAATAAGAAGTTTCAGCGCGCTGATTGAATTGCCCCCAAGCGCTAAAAATTTGCTATCAGTGCTGACCTCATTCCGACCTAACGCCTGACTAAACAGCATCAATAAACGTCTTTCTTTATCATTTTTCGGTAACACAATCTCATGGTCACGTTGACATGTCTGCACCATGGGAAGCTGTCGATAGTTTATTTTTCCACTGGACGTAAGTGGCATAACATCGAGCCATACCCATACGTCGGGATACATATACCTAGGCAAAACATTCTCAAGTTGCTGTTGAATAGCAGCGTGGCTACTTGAGTACTCCGAAGAGCAATTAACATAAGCAACCAACTGATTCTCTTGACCAAGATGTTTTTGGACAACAGCAACACTGTCTACTTCAACCAGCTGACGAATTGTATTTTCGATTTCAGCCAGCTCAACTCGATAACCTCTCACCTTGACTTGTCTATCCAAACGGCCGAGATACTCAATCTCACCATGGCTATTTATGCGACCTTTGTCACCAGTTCGATATAAACGCTCTCCATCTAGGTATGGATGGTCAATAAATTGATCTTGACTGGAATCTGCATTGCCAATGTATCCAGATGCAAGTTGTCGCCCACCAATGCATATCTCTCCTGCTAAACCTGAGTGAACCAGCTGCTGGTTGGCATCTAAGATTAATACATGATTACCCTTTAACGGCTGGCCAATTGGAACAATATTCGCATCCCAATTGGTGAGTTTTCTGGGCAACTTGTAGGTAGTAACACCAACAGTACACTCAGTTGGGCCGAAATGATTGATTATCTCACACTCAGGTCTCATGGCTTTTACTTTATGCACTAAAGAGATGGCTAAAGGCTCACCACCAAGTACCAATGTACTTGTCGGTAATAAATCAGCAGCATTAGGTACATTCATTAGCGCAGAAAGATGAGTCGGCGTTATCTTGGCACAATCAATTGGATGATCTTTGAGATATTTCGTCAGCGTTTCTGGACTCTCCAACATCTCTTTTGTCACAACTACCAGTTCTCCTCGACCAACAAGTGAGGGAAACAGCATAGTGTGAGCCAAATCTGTCGCGAACGAAGAAAACATCCCGTAGCGCGCTTGGCAAGATTGCTGCAACACTGGTGCAATCGATTGACAATAAGCGCTTAATTGAGAATGGAATACGCACACACCTTTTGGGTTTCCAGTACTTCCCGACGTATAAATAATGTATGCGGGGCGCTCGCAATTGGGATCAGTAAATACATTTTCCTGAGACAGTTCATCATGCACAGATTCATCGGACATATTTATCCAATTCAATGAAGATAGCTGTTTCAGTGTTGCTAGGTTTTCCGGCAAGTTACCCTTGTAGAGCACATTTTGAACTTTGGCATCATTTAAGATGTAATTCACTTTTGATTCTGGCAAGTTGATATCGATCGGAAGATAGCAGCCTCCGGCTTTTAAAATGGCCAATATAGCCGTCACACTATGCTCATCTTTTTCCATCACAAAGGCAACGGGCTCACCCAAACTGATGCCCTCCAATAGCAGCCTTTGTGCTAGCTGGTTAGCGCGTCGATTCAACTGCTGATAACTGAGTTCCCTAGCCTCACACCGCAAGGCAATATCATCGGGGAAATCATCCGCAAGCTGTTCAAATTGGAGGTGTACGGGAAGCAATGGCTCGTTTTGAACCATAACGCATTCTTTCAATATTGCTTTTTCTTCAAGCGGGGTAAGCAGAGATAAACGACTTATGGTCTGATTTGGTGTCTCGACTATGGCAGAAAGTATGGTACATAAATCATCCAACATCCGCTCTATGGTCGCACGTTTAAATAGGGCGGTATCGTAATTGATGGTAAAGACTAGACCTTCTCCGTCTTCTTCTACCCAGAGATTAAGATCAAGTTTAGCCACACCATAGTCAATCTTTAGAGGCTTATAAGTAAATCCTCTTTTTGCTCGAGAATGAGGGTAAACCTGATAACTCAAAACGGCTTGATACAGTGGGTTGATTCTTAAATCACGTGGATGTTCAATGGCATCTAAAATGCGATTCAAAGGCACATTCTGATAAGCGACGGCTTGTTCGCTTTGCCTCTTCGCAGCATGAACAACTGACGCCAAACGGCTATTGTCATCAAGTTGAAAACGCAGTGGAAGCGTATTCATAAACAGCCCCATCATATCTTGCGTTTTCGCATCCAAACGATTAGCAAAAGGAACGCCGATGACAATGTCTTTTTGACCACTGTATTTGTGCAGTAGTAGTTTGTAGGCCGCCAACATGATATGGAAGGTCGTTGCATTTTGGCTAACCGCAGTGGCTTGAAGTCGCTGAGAAAAATCACTACTAAGGAACTTATTTACATAACTTCCCTCGAAGCTCATGCTCTCTGGACGAGGGTAATCAGTAGCAATATCCAATACACCTTCAGCGTCGCGCAGCTTTTCAGTCCAATAGGCTAAGCCTTTTTGATACTTTCCCTGCTCATACGCAAGGCTTTGGTCCAAGGCATAGTCTGTGAACTGCGGAGCCTGTTCGCTCGTTTGGCCAAAATAGATTTTCGTAAATTCTTGAAAACATAGACTGACCGTCCAGCCATCAGAAATGATATGGTGGAAAGTCAACATGACGACATATTCGCCAAGTTGTGTTTTTGCCATTCTCCAGCGAAACAGCGGCCCATTTTCGAGATCAAAGGCTTTGCACCCTTCCTCTCTTGCAACCTGCATCACCCATTGATGCTTTTGTTCCTCAGGCATTGACGTAATGTCATCAAATCCGATATCAATGCTAACCTTGTCTTCAACATATTGACATGGTTCATTGTCAATCATACGAATCTTGGTGCGAAAAATATTATGCCGCTCGGCCATTGTATTTAGAGCATGTTTAACACGAGCAGGATCAAAGTCATGATCAATGTGGCAAGTAATCGCGAGAGGATTATTATACGCCTTGTTACCTTTCTGATATTGCTCCAATGCCCAAATACTTTTTTGTGCATCAGTCAATGGGAATAGCTTACGAGTGTTGTCAGACGCTTGACTCTCTTCCTTGAGCTGTGCTTTGTTATTTTTCTTTTCTCTAGCAAGTCTCTTGAGCTCTTCAAGTCCCATGGATTGCAAAATTTGATGTGTTTTCGTTGCCACAGCCATACCCTTATCATGATTGGTAGATAAGGCTGCTTGTTAAAAGCAGCCAAAGATTAACGTTATTCCCAAGCACAAACTTGGGAACACGCTTTACTCGCTTTCCAAAACCGACTCAAAAGCGTCGATTATCAATCCAGCAAGTCCTCTTACGGTTTGATCTTGATAGAAAAGGTCAACCCGTATATCGACCTCAAACTTGGCTGATACCTTAGAGACAATCTGGACGGCAAGTAGAGAATTACCGCCAAGCTCAACGAAGTTATCATCGATACCAATTCCCGAAATGCCCAAGATCGACTGCCAAATAGCAATAATTTCCTTCTCGATTTCATTTTCTGGAGCAACATACTCAACCGAAAGTTCTGGACGTGCATGTCCCTGACTGGCTTGGGTATCGAGACTGGCTATTTCATTTTGTTCTTGCTCAGGAATCGCTTCGTATATCAGCTGTCCTAAGTCACTGGTAACAACCACCAATTGTTCAAACTCAAGGTGCGCGAGTTGACGCTTCAATGCATCTAACCCTTCGTAGAACAAAATGTCCTTATCAGAAACATCGACATCAAATCTCGCTTTACTGGCCAGCGGTAGCGAGTCTTGTACCTGATTCTCTGCCTTCATTCGGACTAGGGTGTAATTTTCTATGACCATCAATGGTTGACTATCAGCACTTAGGAAAGTCACATCCATAATGATGGTGCTGTCTTCTTCCTTATATGGCTGCTTAAGCTTGATATGGGCGTAGCAGTCACCATCAAGTGGAGACAAATAGCTGACCTTACCATAGCTGATCGGCAAGAAATTATCTCTGGTGATCAGATTGATACAACGAATCGACACAGAGTCAATCACAGCAGGGTGATAAGGATACTGCTCGAAGTCACCTTGATATTGCACGTCAAGGCCTTTACTGACTAACCATTCATTATCACCTTGCCAGGCTTCTTTAGTGCAGCTCCAACGCTCACTCAGCGATAAGAAGATGTCTCCAGTGACCGCATTGGTGAAATCTTTACCAACAACCTCATCCTCCAAGCGTTTAGAGCAGCGAGCTTGAATTGCCTCCAAAGGCTCAATATTGGCAGCGAGACTCTCAAGAGTTTCAACACCTACCCCTAGATTGCCGATCGCATGCTCTTCCCAATCTATCTCTCGCACACCACGACTGCGCAAACTAAAGCTGTATCCTGTGCCTTCCCCGCGTACAAATAAGCGCATTTCTCGTGGCCAGGCATTGTGATAAATCGCCGGCTTAGTCAGGAGTAGATTTTTAACCTGTAGGGGTTCTTGCGGTTTGAAATGATTGATAAAGCTATGAAGCATTGACAATATGGTGGTTCCAACCATAGTCGGCTGCTGAGACAGACAATGCTCATTCAATACCCAGTCTTTTTGGACGTCGAGATTAACTCTGTAGATTTCCTCCATGCCTTTGCGTCCAACCAATGTGAGCAGACCTTGTTCTTCAACAGGCGTCTGGTGTGCTTTATTTTTCTCATCAAGCTCACGTCCCCATTGAACCGCCATACCGACATCACCCCATTTGCCCCAATTTATGGCAACGGTATGACCGGTCCGATTTTGGTTGCGGTAGCACGCAAATGCATCCAAAAATGCGTTACCAGAACAATAATCGATGCGCGCTTCATCACCCACAATAGATGTAATGGACGAGAACAGCACCATAAAGTCAGGCTGATTCTCTTTGGTCAGTTCATCTAGAATCAGGCTACCGGTTAACTTAGGATCAATGACACTTGCACAATCTTGATCTGATTTGAGTGGTATGATACCACCACCAGCAATACCCGCAGTGTGGAAAATGCCATCAAAACGTGGATAGCGCTGGCACATTTTCGCCATTTCGGTGTAGTCACAAACATCCACATTAACCAAGTCTATCGTGTTGCCTTTTTCTTCAAGACGAAGAATGCTTACTAGCTTCTCACTCATGGCGTCATCAACGGGATGTTGTTCTATCCAGCTTTGCCATTGGTCTCTTGGTGGTAAGCTACTGCGATAAGTCAAAACTAACGTCGCATTGCAAAGATCGCTGATATGACCTGCAACCAAAATGCCAAGACCACCTAGTCCACCTGTTATGAGATACACACCGTCATCTTTGAACTGAGCGCTCACGCCGGAAATGTGCTCTTGCAAGCGGACCGCTTGATATTCTTCTTCCCAACGGCACCCACTTCGATAGGCAACCAAGCGGCCATCACTAGCGATATTGGCCTCAGCAATCAAGCTGCGAGCGATGAGCGAATTGTAGCCATCAATCTCATCTCTCTTGTTAAGAGGAATATCGATATCAACAAGGTGACATTGTACGTCAGGATATTCGTGATAGAACACGCGAGCAGGGCCCACAAGCAAGGCTTTTTCAGGGCAAGAGACTTTTTCTCCAGAAACACTGAAAGTATTGTTGGTGACTAAGAGCAAATGCACCTTATCGAGCAGATTTTCACTGATTAGGGCTTGTTGCAAGTATAATGGACTGTAAAAAGACGCAAGTTGTCCTTTTTGACCAAGACCTAAATCCTTACCTTCTCCTTGGGACGACAAATTCCACAACTCGACAATACGCACAGGTGTCAAACCTTGAGCTTTAACCGCCTGCAGTAATTGGATATAGTCTTCACGTTGGGTTGGATTGATGATAAAGCTCGATGCATGATCACCATCAATCACATTTTGCTGATAGCTTTCACCTTTAAACACCGTCACTATATGCGTATCGACATCACGAAGCTGCGCTTGAATTTGCTCTGCTACGCCATATTCATCAGCAAACACGATCCAACAGTCTGTCTCATTGTCTGCTTTTCCACTTGGCAAAAATTCAGCTGGAACCGTGCGCTTCCATGCTGGCATATAAAACCAATCCGCGACATCTTGTTTCTTGCGTTTAAGAGAAGACTCCGCCACTGCAACAGAAGGACTATCTGCATTCCCCCCTTGAACTTCAGGTAACTTAAACTCATTTCGTTCAAATGGATAACCCGGTAATGGCAAACGACAACGCCGCTCATCAGCATACACGAGTGTCCAATCTACTTTGATACCGTGAGCCCAGAGAGAACCCAGTGTTGATGCAAAGTATTGCCCAGATGATGAGACTTCTTTTGCCGTCGGTAGCGAAGAGAAAATATCCGCTTCAACGTTCGTTTCCTCTTTGAAGTGCTGTTTTGCTGCTGACTCTAGTGAGCGCCCTGGTCCCACTTCCAATGCCACAAAACCGTCTTGGTACTCTTCCATTAACGTCTTAAACGCATGGGAAAACAGAACAGGATTTCTAACGTGGCGAACCCAATAATCACTCTCTTGTGCCAGTTCATCACTTATCCACTCTCCTGTTACCGAAGAGACGAATGGAATTTTTGGCGCATTTAGATTGATAGCGTCAATTACGTCTTTAAATTCTGGCAACATCGGATCCATCATACTGGAATGGAAGCCATGTGATGTATCGAGGTGCTTACAGAAAATGCCTTCTTCTTCCAAGTCGTACTGGAATGCTTTCACGGCTTCCAGCTCGCCTGCAACAACCGATAACTCAGGATAGTTTACAGCAGCAATATCTAAGTCCAAATTGGCGATACGCTCACTCAACTCAGCCTCTTCCATCAGTACCGCCAACATAGCACCAGCTGGCAATGCCTGAACCAGTTTACCACGAATAGCCACCGCTTTTAGAGCATCTTGCAATGAGAACACTCCAGATAAGCATGCCGCTACATATTCACCGACACTATGGCCAATCATCACATCCGGCTTAATGCCCCATGACATCCATAATTTGGCTAGGCTGTATTCGACGACAAACAGGGCTGGCTGAGTGAATTTCGTCTGGTTAATATGTGCCGCGACTTCTTCGTCCTTAGGAAAGATGATCTCTCTCAGATCTTGTTCAAGGATCGAAGTGAGATAATCGCAACATTGGTCCATTGCCTGCTTGAACACGGGATATGTCTGGTAAAGATCAAACGACATGTTTGCGTATTGGTTGCCTTGTCCTGGGAACATAAAGACCACTGGTCGTTTAGATTTATTGTTCACAGCCACTGGAGAAGCCTTGCTTAGCGACGCGAGAATCGCTTCACGATCTTGACCAACCACACTCGTCGAAAATTCAAACTGTTTACGTCCCGTCTGCAGGGTATAGGCAACGTCAGCTAGATTGGCTTCTGGATGTGTATCTAGATAATTCACCATACGCTGCTTCATTGCATTTAGTGCGTTACGACTGCGTGCTGAAAAAGTCATGAGTATTGGCGCTTGATGATCATCACCAGATGGCCTTTCAGGAGCGGCTTCTAAAATAACACACGCATTAGTACCACCAACACCAAATGAGTTTACAAGAGCATTGTTTGGTTTGTCTTGTTGCTTAAATGAGGTCAGTTCTGTATTCATCACAAACGGACTGGTTTCAAAGTCGATGTTCGGATTGGGCTGAGAATAATGCAGTGATGCAGGAAGCTGTCCAGATTTCAGTGCCAATGAAGCTTTTATTAAACTTGCAACCCCTGACGCCGCATCCGTATGGCCAATGTTGGTCTTGACTGAACCCAGCCGGCAAAACTGCCTTTTATCTGTATATTGCTGGAAAGTTTGTGAAAGAGAGGAAAATTCTATCGGATCGCCAAGCGCTGTCGCGGTGCCGTGCGCTTCAACAAAACGAATATTCTCTACATCAATATCTGCATTAGCGATCGCTTGCTTAGCCACTTCGACTTGGCCTTCGATGCCCGGAGCGGTAAAGCCTGCTTTTAAACCACCATCGTTATTGATCGCGCCGCCTTTAACGATTGCATAAATATGGTCACCATCTTTGATGGCATCTTTAACACGTTTTAGCAAAACTGCACCCACACCACGGCTAAACACAGTGCCATTTGCGCGTGAATCAAAGGCATAACAGCGACCATCCGCTGACTCCATACCGCCTTGCATATACCTGTAGCCACGGCGCTCCGGTGTATCAATCGAAACCCCTCCCGCCACCACTAGGTCACTCTCGCCGCTAAGAAGGCTATTAATTCCCATTACCACAGCAACCATGGCAGTCGAGCAGGCTGTTTGCACGTTGACACTTGGGCCCTTTAGATTCAACTTGTAGGAGACTCGGGTCGTGACATAGTCTTTGTCGTTGTTGGTCACTACCGATGCGCCACTAGCAAATTGCGTTACACCCGGATGGGAGTGGACTTTATTCAAATGCCATGCGGTACCTGTTCCGCCAAAAACACCAACTTTGCCTGGATAACTTGCTGGCACATAGCCCGCATCTTCAAATGCATGCCAGCTGCATTCAAGAAAGGCTCGGTGCTGAGGGTCCATGATTTCCGCATCACGAGGCGTGATATCAAAAAAGTGAGCATCAAAGTGCTCCGCATTACCAAGAATACCTCGACGAGGAATGTAATGAGGTGAGGCGATCAATTCTTCATCAACGCCCGATGCCCTTAACTCTTGCTCGCTGAACGTAGTGATTGTTTCTAACCCTTCAGCAAGATTACTCCAAAAAGTTGAGATATCTTCGGCTCCCGGGAATCGGCCTGACATGCCAATAATAGCGATGTCTTTATCGCGCAGTATTGCTTGGTCTTTCATATGCTACCTCATGGTTCTATATGGTGATTTTCGAATAGGATGTATTGGGTTCCTGAATTCAGGGTAAATAAGTTCCTACCTCAAAAAGAGGAATAGATATTTCTTAATGACTACGAACGAGTAAAAGGTACTAATTTCTATATTTCACTGGATGTGTCGAGTAGTACATTCGGGTATTTATTGATGATATTTTTACTAAGAGACTCAACCGTAGGGCATTGAAATAAATCAATAATATTAATAGGAATATCAAACTGCTTTTTAATTTGTCGGTGAACTTTACTCATCAGCAATGAATTACCACCGGCCTCAAAGAAATTTTCATCTGTCGCTATTTTCTTAACTTCCAAAACTGACTGCCAAATAGCGGCAATTTGATTTTCTATTTCAGAATCCTGTCTATTGGTTAACATGTTATTCGAACCTCCTAGTTACTGAGCACTGAGTGCGGATTTGCAGACTTTTCCATTAGGAAGAGTGGGTAAACTATCTACAGCGTAGTAGCGCGAAGGTTGCATGTAGTAAGGCAATACCTTAGCCATTTCTCGCTTGATAGCTTGTATATCGGTCTCTTGATACTGATAAGGCACATAAAATGCCGTGAGATACTGATTTTTGCCGTCATCACTGCCATCGACAATAACAGCAGCATTTGAAACATAAGAGAGTGCCTGAAGCTGAGCTTCAATCTCTGCCAACTCAATACGATGACCACGTAGCTTGACTTGCGTGTCTACTCTGCCATGAAAGAGCAATGCGCCATCCTCTCTGACACTAACAAGATCGCCAGTACGGTACATTTTGGCTTTGCCATCTAAGCTATAAGGGTCGTCCAAGAAACGTTCGGCAGTGAGATCGTCACGTTTTAAGTAACCTAATGCCAATATGTCTCCTGCCAAGTAAAGCTCTCCACAACCGCCTTGTTCAACAAGTTCCAAGCTTTTATCCAATACAATGACGTCCGCATGAGGGATCGGATAGCCAATCGGAACGATGGCGTCTTTCGCATTAGCTTGACACTGCCAATGACACGCGAAAATGGTCGCTTCAGTCGGACCATATAGATTGTGAATGTGGCCACTAAACTGTGCAGAAAGATCATCAACCAAACATTGTGGGAGAGCTTCGCCACCCGAAAATATATGTTCTAAAGAGCGGCACTGACTTAAAACGCTCGCATCGACAATAATTCTCAGGGCCGTGGGTACAAACTGAGCGACCGTGACTTGATGCTGCAAAATAAACTCAGCCAGTAACACAGGATCATACTTAGCCTCCTCACAGATAAGCGCTGTACTGGCACCTGTCGTCAGCGGCCAAAACATTTCCCACACCGATATATCAAAGCTATAGGTGGTTTGGCTTAAGACTCGGCCATCTTCACCCAGCTGAAAGGCATCTTGCATCCAGTTGAGATAGTTAACAACCGTGCTGTGCTTTACCATCACACCTTTGGGTGTCCCCGTAGAGCCTGATGTATACATGATGTAGCAAAGCTGCTGCTCATCAACATCGGGCAAAATAGGCGACACCACGTTGGACAAGTCGACGCCCAGAATATCCATCCATGCGCAATCAACTGGCAACCAATCCATTTCATTGGCTCTGTTGGTGACCACAAGTTTAGTGTCTGAATGCTCGACCATGTAAGCCAAGCGGTTATGAGGATAATATGGGTCCAATGGCAAGTAGCATGCGCCTACGTTCATTATTGCCAATAGAGTCGCAACCAGATGATTGTTCCTATCCATATAGACACCAATCACATCACCAGAGCCAACACCAAGAGAAAGCAATTGATGGGCAATAGTATTGACACGTAATTCAAGCTCGCGGTAAGTGATATTTTCGCTCAAACTGCGCAAGGCAATGTTGTCTGGCGTTAAAGCGCATTGTTTGGAAAACTGGACGTGAACTAATCTCGACATCTATGCAAACTCCCACAGTTGAGTGACGTTGTTCTAACTAGAAAAATACTCAAAATCATAGCAATATGGTGTCCGAAATCATGGACAGATACTGCTCGGCAAACAGCATGACTTGTTGTTTGGTAAAAGCAGTACGCTCAAAATCAAAACTTAATCGAAACGCATCGCCATCATCGACTGTAAGGGTCAAATCGCAGCGAGCAAACTGCTCAATAATATGTTGAACAGCCAACTGACAACCGGCGACATTTTCCGCATGGGGAAGTGGTGATAAGTAGTTAAATGTAATCGGGAAACGAAGCTTATCTAACCAATCGTTACGTCTCATCTCATCGACAAGTAATGGGTAAGACACTGACTGATTATCCAAAAGTGAATACACCGTTTTACCACTCGATTGGAGTAAGGCGAGAAGATTATCAACCTTATCCACTGGCTGGTAGTATGTCACCATGTTGACAAAACACCCGATCTGCTCGTCATTTTGCAGCAGTGAACGACCTGAAATTGGCAGACCAATCGTGACATTTTTGTAGCGCGTTTCTCTATTTAACGTCAAATTAAACAGTGTTAAGAGTACAACATAACTTGTGGTATGGTGCTTACGAGCAAACTCTTTTATTTGCTGAGTAAACGTCTGGGATAACTCAATTTGATATCCATCAGGACTTGGCTGAAGCTGCACTGAGTAGCAAGAAGCATCAGCACCTTGATGTAAATACCTTTCGAAAGTAGATAACCAAAATTGAACTTGGCTTTTTTGCTCAATCATGACTCCGCGATGTTGCGTTAAGTTGAGATGATGTTTTAATTGGCTAGAAAAGCCTAGATCTCCTACCGTATAGGCCTGATAAGCATCGGTAAATTGCTTAAAAAACAGTCCTATCGATTCATGATCAAACACGGCATGGTGAACACGAATCAAAACAACATATTGCGTTTGATCCTTAGTGATAAGTGCCACATTGATTGCCGGCGTTGTATCCAAATCTAACGCAGGCATATCGGCCATAGCTAACCAGTCGTGCTCGCTGTAGTCCGTTAATCGCATTTCAAGATGTGCCAATTTGCGACAGTGGATAGTCAATTGATCCACCGAGAAATCCCCCTGCTTTGAGGTGAAGTCATCTAGGTCAAAGCGCGATCTCAGCACTGGGTTATTGTCCAAGACTCTATCAAGCGCCCACAAGATCGCTTCTTCACTCACTTGCCCTTCAAGCAAGATATGGAATGCCGGCTGATAAGCTTGAGCATTTGCACAGGTTTGTGACAAAGTAACGAAATAAGCTTGTGATGGCGAAAGCACACACCACTTATCTTCATCACCACTCGTAAAGTGTTGCAAACTAGGCTCACCATCAACACCATCGGTTAAATAGTAAGGAATGATGGCCGCCAGTTTACTGGGCGTCGAGTTGCCCATTAACAAATCAAAATCAAGGTCGCTATACAAGCGTCGACGAATCATAGTTCTTACTCGCATAGCTTGTAATGAGTTGCCGCCTAAATCGAAGAAATCATCATCCACTCCGACGCCTTTGACACCCAATACCTCCTGCCAAATATCAACCAGATCTTGTTCGAGGTCGTTGCTCGGTGCCCGATATTCGTATTTAAGTTCTGGCCGTTCAGAGGCTGGTTTGGGCAAACGTTTTATATCGAGCTTACCGTTGGGTAACTTAGGAAAGCGATCAAGATAAACAAACTGAGCGGGCATCATAACAGGCGATAAGTAGTCGCTCAGATACGTTCTCAAATCCCACGCGGTCGGTTTTTTGCTGGTGAGAAGATAGGCTATTAGCCCATCACCCGCCATGTTCACAAGCGCATCTTGTACGCTAGGATGCCTACGTAAGCAAACCTCAATATCACCTAGCTCAATTCTTACACCGCCTACCTTGACCTGACGATCTTTGCGGCCAAGATAGACCATCTCTCCCTCAGCGTTAAATTGACCTAAATCACCGGTACGATGAGCCCTATGTCCTTTATGGATAAAAAATCGTTCTTCGCTCAGGTCAGGAAGGTTGGTATAGCCTCGCGAGACACCAGGGCCTGCAATACAAATCTCTCCAACCTCATTCTCACCCACCTCAGCCCCATTATTATTGAGCAAGAAAAATTCACTGCCTGTTATTGCCTTACCCAAAGTGACGGGAACATCGTTTTGAAGCTCAATAAACGAACAGTTTGCCACCGTTTCTGTTGGGCCATAAAGATTGAAGAGTCTGACGTGTTCATTTTCAGCAAAAGTGCGTTGTTTGAGATCTTCTGCAACCGCTTCACCCGATAAAAAGACCGTATTAGGAAAACTCACTCGAGGATCGACAGATTGTTTATACACCAGCAGTTCTTTCCAAATCGTAGGCACGCAGTAAATCGCTGAGTTTGTGTGAGATGCAAACCAGTCAAACAAAAATTTCGGGTTGTTGAGCGAACCTTCGGGAAGGATATGAAGCGTATCTCCACGCACGAGAGGAGAAAATAGTTGGCTAACCGCAGCGGCAAAACTAAGTGAAGATGTTAAAGGTAACAGTGATTGCGTTTTTGACCACAAGTCGTGATTAAAACAATTGACGTAGTAAGCCAAATTACTGTGTTCAACTTCAACACCTTTAGGCCGCCCAGTCGAACCCGAGGTGTAAAGTGTGTACGCCAAATCAGAACCATCAACCTCAGGCCTTTGCTTGGGAGCAAACTCGGTATTTAGTGTAATACTGT
Source organism: Vibrio zhanjiangensis (assembly GCF_030161235.1). GTDB lineage: Bacteria > Pseudomonadota > Gammaproteobacteria > Enterobacterales > Vibrionaceae > Vibrio > Vibrio zhanjiangensis. The sequence continues at coordinate 58,782 of NZ_BSPW01000054.1, forward strand.
CGATATTTAATATTGTTGATTGATCCAACTGAAGCTTAGATTTGCTATATGATGAGCGATTAGTGATGACTAGAAATGCTTGTGAGTCGTCAATTATCTGAGCGATACGCTGAACAGGTTGAAAAGAAGACAGTGGTACATAACTATAACCTGCTTTCATAATAGCCAATATCACCACAGGTAAATCTATGCCGGGTTTCAAATAAATAGCTATTTTGCCTGAATTTTTATTATCGTAGTTTTCACACAAATAAGCAGCCAAATTATTTGAACGCTCGTCTAACTCAGAAAATGTCAATGTTTCATTTTTATATACAACGGCAATTTTTTCCGGAGTGAGTGATGAATAATTTGAGATAGTTTCAAACACAGGCCTAACATTTATCATGACACTCACCTCTCATAAAATTTATTTACAATTTTATATAAGTAATATTATTTTCTTTCCGACTCATTAGAAAGTTAGCGGTGAAAACTTAGGATTTATTTAAGGAAATCAATTCTAACTATTTGATAGGTTATAAAATTATTTTAAAAAGAAAAATACTCATAAAATTCAAATGATTACAATTACAACAATAAAAACAACACAGTATCCTAATTTAAAATTGACTTACATATGACAAAAGCACTGTTTTTAACTCTATATGTCAAAAAGAAATTTAAATTTCATTTTTAATTATATTTCTTCGTATGAAAAATTTTCAACAATAGGATTGAATCTTAATTAAATATTAAGAAATACAAGCTAGCTTTCTACCTAATAAATTAACAGACAGTAGTGATATTATGAATAATGTAGAGTCTACAAAAAAGTTATCAGAGATAATGATGATGCCTCTCGCTGCAAAAAGCCTTTCTACCCTTGCTGAATTAGGCGTGGCCGATTTACTAAAAGAAGTGCCTTTAGACATAGCGACCATAGCAAACGCATGTAACGCAGATAAAACGATCCTCCTCAATATGTTTAAAATTGTTGAGCTGTTTGGTTTTTTCTCAATTAACCCAAACGACGTTATCGAAAATAACACCGGATCTGACCTACTTACCTCCGATCACCCACAATCAATGCGCCACTTCTGTATGCTATTTGGTGAAGAATATTATCGTGGCTATGAAGGATTACGCCACACCTGCCAAACTGGCCAATCTGGCTTCAAAAATGTCTATAACCAAACCTTATATCAATACCTAGATAACACACCCGACAGAGCCTCGGTTTATGATTTGGCCATGCGTGATTTCTCACGCCCCGTTGGTACTCTGCTCGCAAGAACATTTCCTGAGGTATTCAATCAAGCGAAAAGTGTGATTGATATCGGAGGTGGAAGTGGCGTGATCTCTACCGAGCTAGTAAAACAATATCAACATCTTACAGCCTGTATTTTCGACAGGGAGGACGTGTGCCAACGCAGCGCTAAATCCATCCCCGCAGAACTAAAAACGCGTATCCAAACTTACAGTGGCGATTTTTTTAAGCACATTCCAGAAGGTTATGACATCTACCTACTAAAGAACGTATTGCACAACTGGAATGAGCCATCATGTGGCGAGATTCTTAATAACATTGCCCAATCCCTAGAAAATGGCCGCTTATTGATCATAGAGCCTTTAGTCGAGCGTGAAGAGTCATCACCAAGGCTCCTTTTCAACGCGCTGTTTCAATCTGTGATATGTGAAGATGGTACCTATCAGCGAAGCTTAAGCAGTCTAGAAACTCTGTTTTCACAATCTGGATTGAAAATGGTCCAGACAAACAAACTTGCAACTGGGCATACTGTCATCGAGCTCAGCAAAATCCAGTAACTCCATCACCAAAATCAACGCCGCTTAGATTCTATCCATGTTTTATCCTGCCAGGGTCTAAGTGCCACTTTACATTCTAAGTCTATTCGAGTACTCAAAAAACAAATCAATCATTAACTAACCCGCTATAGCTCAATAGTAACTTGTGAGACGACACGTGGAAAACGATCACCCCCTTACCTCGATTTCATTGTTCTCATTGTCATTCCTTGACATGCATTCATATTCATAAAAATTTGCAACAAGTATGATTATTACCACCTAGTTTTTTGATTAAAGATAGAACCGGTTGTTCAATAAGGAGTCAAAAATGCAGGTAAGCAAAACAACACAACGATCCATTCTCGCCACCCTCATCAGCAGTACACTACTCACAGGATGTTTCTGGGATGATCCACGTCGAGGTGCTAATTACGTCAGTGATAAAGTAGACAGAGAGCGGCTAATCGGTCATCTCGTCACACTCGAAGGCTTAGCCTCTAAAACCACAGATGGTAAGTCCATTACCAGAGCCGCAGGCACTCAAGGTTATCAAAACTCAACGGAGTTTATTATTGCAACCTTAAAAGAGCGTGGTTTCATTGTCACGACTCAAGAGTTTGACTTTAGAACTTGGCAAGAACTCGCTGGCTCGAAAGCGAAAGTGGATGGAACCGATCTTATCAGTGTCAAAGACGCCCCCGATGGCATTGAGCCTGATTTTGCATTGATGTCGTATTCAGGAAATTCAAATGGCCAGCTCGATGGCATGCTCGCCTTTGTCACCCCTGATTTTAGGTTTGATGCTCCAGATTACGATAGTACTGATGGCTGTGAAACAGACGATTTTTCCGGTAAGGATCTCACTGGCAAAGTCGCCGTCATTCAGCGTGGTGGATGTGCATTTGATACCAAGGCCTTTAATGCCCAAAGTGCAGGCGCAAAAGCGGTGATCGTCTTTAACCAAGGTAATGACGAAGGAAGAAAATCCGTTGTCAGCGGAACCTTAGGCAGCACAACTCAAGTCACAATACCCGTACTCGGGGCTCGCTTTGCACTAGGACAAGATTGGTACAATAAAACTCAGTCTGGTCAAGTCGCAGCAAGTCTGACCGTCAATACCAAAGATGAAGATGTCGTAACACAAAATATTCTTGCCGAGACTCCAATTGGTAACCCAGAGCAAATCGTGATGCTTGGCGCGCACCTTGACTCCGTCCCTGAAGGGCCAGGAATCAACGACAATGGTTCAGGCAGCTCAGGTCTACTTGAATACGCCATCACGTTATCGGAACTTGAAGTACCAGTGAAAAACAAAGTTCGCTTTGCTTGGTGGGCAGCCGAAGAGGCAGGACTTGTTGGCTCTGAGTATTACACTGAGAACTTATTTGCCCCGATTTACAATAAGGCCCAACAACAAATCCTCGATGAGCTAGGACTGAAAGACCCCAGTGAATTAACGCCGGATCAAGTGGAGTTGGTGGAAGCAAGATACACTCATATCAACCGAGTTAAGATGTATCTAAACTTCGATATGATTGGCTCTCCCAACTACATTTATGGTGTGATGGATGGTGACTTATCCGATACCAAAGACAGTCCAGATAATGCCTATAAGGGCGATTTCAAACCCCCATATGGTACCTCCGATATCGAATCCATCTTTCATGAGTTTTTTACCGACAAGGAAGAATCCACCATACCTCAGGCATTATCCAAACGCTCAGACTACGCTGGCTTTGCTGACTGGGGAATCGCTTTTGGTGGCCTGTTTACGGGCGCTGAAAAAGTAAAAACCGCCGAAGAAGTCGAGAAGTTTGGCGGCGAAATCGATGTGGCTTACGACAAGTGCTACCACCAAGCCTGTGATGATGTGAATAACATCAACCAATCTGCGATTTACAAAAATACTCAAGCGATGGCGTATACCACAACCTACTATGCGTTAAGCGAGCAGTTGTTCCCTGATAAAGAGGACGAAGCTAAGCCAAATGCAATGGCAAACACACTCACATCGCAACCCAAGGTAAAACTGCGTATTGGCGAGAAACTCAAAGCGGCAGAAAGCACGTCTGACCATGATCATTTCCATGGCGATTTTGATCAAGATAGGCAATAGCACAGACATCCACCCCACAAAAGCTCTCGATTGGGAGCTTTTGTTTATTTCTGGGTACCGTCTAAATTCACCATCTCGATTCAGTGGATGTGAAAGAGGTTTGGACATTTCTGTGCTCGCGATTTTATCGCTAATTGGTGAATGTCGGGTAACAATTTACATGGTTTAATACTGCATTAAGGGGGAAACAGCGCTACGGTCCAATCTAACCCATTGTGCGGCAGACACCAGAATCCGATTCAAACCAAAACCGCCAAGCGTTGTTAATCTGCTTAAATGATATATATGTCCGTGTTCAAATTCTTCGCTTAATCTGGAACTATTATCAGTCCTAATTGTTCTAGTAACTGCTCTTGTTGCCAATTACATATTTTCACACCTGTGAGATCTACTTTTCTTGGATTTAGTCCATATAATTCAGAGTGACTAAGGTCGCAGCCTTGCACTCCAAACTGCTCCCAACAGTCTTCCGAGAATACACCTCGACTGAGGTCCGATCCTTTAAATGAAGTACCTCTTAAGTTTGCACCAATCCAGCGGTTTTCGAATAAATCACACTTTTCTAGGATCTGTTTCTCAAAGTTCACATAGGATAGATTGCAGCCTGTGATGTACGCAGAGCAAAAGTACATGTTATGAGATACTTGATTCACGAAGCTAGCTTGAGAAAAATTAGCTCCTTTTAGATCACATCCCCTCAGTTCAAGACCGAAACAATTTGCCCCAATAAAACACGACATAGCAAGCTTACATTCCTTGAATGACGCATCTCTAAGATCGGAGTATGAGAAATCGCACCCTTCTAACTCTCCTTGTTCAATAAAGTTACAGTCTACGAACTGAGCATCTCGTAGATTAGCGCGCTTAAAGCTACAACCATAGAACTTGCAGTTAGAAAAAGTGTATCCACTAAAATCTTGGTTGGCAAAATCCATGTGAGAATAAGATTGATCGGTTTCTTTCATTTTCCAGCCTCTTTAATACCTTGAATTGAAGACTATCATTTACGAGAAACTTCTCAAGCAAAACAAAGCCAGATAAAACAACCACTTAAAACCATGAGAAATAGACAAAATAAGGCATCAAATTGGCTCTCTAGGGGGGCCATTTTCAGGCCATTGCACGCGCCAGTAGAAAAAAATTTTTGGACTCATTGCAAGCCACTCAGAGATAGAGCGATTTCGATAGAGACCAATTCCAACGATCAGCCAAACTACCAGTTCAGCTGGAAGTTTTCTCCTTCTTATACTTACTTTGTTGGTTTGCTCCAGTGCCTGCTCAATCCACTCTAACGGCAGCTCTTTTTGGAAGATGGACAACGCTTCAGGAGTGGTAAGTAATTCTTTATCAATTAGCCAGTTAGACAGCATAAAAAATGACCCGATTAAAAAGAAGGGGGGCATTTTCGTAGGATCGTTTTCTGTCAACTGTTCAGCTTGTTAACTGATTGGGAGCTTTTAATTACGCTCTGACCATTCTGAGCGCAATAATCCATATTTTACCGAGTCATAGTACTCACCATCGTAGTAACGGACTTTTCTCAGCCTCGCTTCTTGTTGGAAACCCAGTTTCAAAGCCAAAGACATCAGTGTACAACGCAATACCGCAGCCCCGCGCACCACCTTAAACACAAAACGCAACACATAGACAAAATGCCAAGCGTTGTGAATCACTCTTAAACAGATTGTATGTGTGCTTAGCATCCATCACTTCAGACTAAGGTTTACTGGCTCTCTTCATAAATCGGTCCACCATATCTTCAGCCATCCAACCGTGAGCAGCTACTAGAGCTAATAGCAAACAATCCTTCATAGCAAACGGCTTTGCCGCCAAAACGTCGGCATATGTTCCAATGACAATAAGTGTACCAATTAGAACTGTGGCCCAAACTCTTTCTCGGGAAACGGCATTACTACCTCGATCCTTTATAAACAAGTAATATGCGAAATTAAATGAGAGAGTGACCGTAGATGCCCAGAATAGGGAAATTAGCTGAGCATCCGATATCTGAACAACTGTAAATCCAAGATTAATGTCCATTATCAGTCCCTACAATTTCTTTTATTATTACCTGTATTGAATCGCTTTTCCCTTCGACTCCTCCATAAATCCAAAGTGGGCCTATGTCTGATGTTTCTAGATCATTGACTGATTCAACTTGATACCAAACGTTAGTCCCCGAAAAGCCGCCGTAAGTTTTTTTACCAATGATTTTAACCTGTTCGTTTAGCACTGTACTTTCAATCTCTTTCCCCACGAAGAGATTGAATAGACCATGAGGGGGAGCTGACCTTATAGGTGACGGGCTTACAATTATTCCTACAGCATTCAATGAAACCGCATCTCGGTCTAATTTTACTTCTGCATATAAAAAACCGGAGTATAACAACGCACTAGCAAACGTAATAAGTTTCATATGTCCTCCTATCCTTCTTAAGGGTAGTCAAAAATTAGAGACTCTAAATATGATACTTCCACAGAGTAAAATGTGATGGGGTTAGATCTTGCCTTTTGCCAATCATTAGCTTTTCTATATCATATCTAGCCGATGATCTTTGCTCAAACTTCGACATGTAACCCAGAATGGGGCAGCTTCGTGCCAGTCTAAGTCAACCTAGCAAGTCAATGGACAAAAGTCATTTAGGAAATGGTGAAATAGTAGTAAATAATGGATAACTAGAAGTATTGCAAACCGCTTATTGAATGCTAGCGCACAGGTTTACATACGCTAGCAGGTTGTTGTGCGACAAGAAAACGAATGACAATCTATTCACACAGACTAGAGTCTAAAACATACGTCCGACTTGAGGATTTCAAAGTCACTTCTCTCTTTGTTGGGCATTCGACATAGTTGTTGCCTCTGATTTCTTGCCTTAGCATAGAGTCAAAGTAGTGACCTAACACAGCAAAAACCAATGCTCCAAATAACATTAATCTAAGTGTTAATTTTGGTAGTTGTACATTTAAAAATATATTGAGTAGTGCCATTGGTATACAAGGAAGAAAAAAGCCAAATAGTACAAATGAAGATGTATTGTTAAAGTATCCCGATACTTTAATGATGGGCTCAATACCTACGCTTTTTACTAAATTGCTGAAGTCATAAACACCAAAAGCGCACCATAGCGTTATGGCGATAAAGAATAGCAAAGCAGAAAGCTTCTTCAGTAAGTCTGTCATATTAATCAATTAACTCTTCTACTGCTTCTTTCATTGGTTCGGTAAACTTATATTCATCGTCTAAGTCTGAAATATAACCACCAATCTTGAAGGCGGAATAAGCAAACAAGCCCAGCCCAACGGCAACTGGTAAAGAAAAACCAAAGAGCAATCCTAGTGCCGCGCGTGAGCCGAGTAAAATACCTTGAGCGACGACACCTGCAACAACCCCCTTGGCCACGTCAGCAGAATATTGACCGACAACTTCCCCCAAGGTTTTTTCATCATGCAGTATGTAATCTACGGCATTAACTGCACCACTAAACACAAGTTCTACATAGATGTTGCCTTTCAAAAAATTAATATTGCCTTTAACGGTGTTCAGAGCGTAGCCGATTTTTAGCATTTGAGGTGTCGCTTCCTGCCAGCGAATACCGAGATCTAAATATCGAGGTTTGTAGTTCTCAACCACAATATTTGTTACTCCATTGATATTGACTGCTTTAGCCGTTACTCCCCACCCACCAAGCTCTTTGGCGACTTCATAGGCTCCTTTTAAGCCCATACTAACGCCTGTGTAGTCTTTGCCTGTAGAAAGTTCTCCGTGAGTGTCTTTCACGAGCAAATCTAAATACTCGTTTGCTTCTTCAACTGTCATAACAGCAATGCTGACATTGGTCTGTTTAGATGTATCCCACCGATATTCTTTCGCTTGCTCTTGTAACTCCTTATGCCACTCTTTTTCAGTAAGATCGTAGGCCTGTTGTGCAGCGGCACGCTCTGCAAGAACACGTTCTCTATTTTCAGCCCAACGTTGATAATCCTTAGCGGTGTAAGTTAATTCCGCTCTGCGCTCTTGACGTTGCCGCTCTGCTCTTTCTCTTGTGGTTTCTTGCCTTTCTTCGGGGGCATATGGGAAAGATTCATACCGCATTTAAGTTCACTCACACAAAAATAAGGTCAATGGTATCAATAATTTCAGTAAGTTATAATCTCCAACAAGGCATTTTTATACATTAGTCAGCCAAATAGTTATTTTGACTATCAAAACGCTCGAAGTGACATTTTTAGTCGCTATTTTTGAGAAGAACACTGATTGAGTGGGATGCACTTACGAATGGACATTTCTGTGCTAGCTTCTGGAGCTATTATCAGTCCTAATTGCTCTTATTGCTATATTTGGGGAACCAAAGTTCGTGATATGTATTTTTGTCAATTGAATCGACTTGTGAGCCAACTACTACTCGATGCACCTAATTTACACCTATTGACAACATTGTAAAATAGCTAATGGTTAACTAATATAAGTGAACTTAGTTTCATATCAATAGGAGATTTCCAATGCCAACATTGGGTGTAGCTGAATTTTCTAGAATCGTCGTGACAACTGGAAAACCAAAACAATCGAGAGTTAGAAATATTTCTACACGTAAAGAATACAACCCAGCTCATGACTACTACGGTCCTTTACGCAACTCTATAAAACACCTATTTACGGGAGGAAGACATATTTCTCATTTATACACTATATGCAACCGCCAATCCGGAACAAAAAAGATAAAATATGAATCCATTGTAAACTTATTTAAAGACTGGCAATCAGGGAAAGCCATAACCGCATTTACACCACCGAGAGAACTTTACGACTTTTCTCAAACAAGTATTACTTGTAACCCAGAATTACATGTAAATCTAAATGGGCAAGCCAGATTAGTAAAATTACATTTCAACTCTACTGACAAAATGACGCAGGAAAGAGCAAACATTATATGCACCGTTATGAAAGAAGCTATAAATGATGATGGATTCGAACACTCTGTATTAGATCTATCGACAGGTCGAGAGCTATTTTTTAATGGTGATTATGAAAAAACTTACGACCGTATTAACAGAGAAATCAAACTACTCGAAGGCTTCTGGGTAGAAGCCGATAAATAGTAAATACTGGCACAGATGCCTGCTAGTTCGAACCAATTTTATTAGGGTGAATAAACTCGGGACACTTTTCTAGGAACTGATTGCAATCCCCTGCCTAAATGCTTGCTGACTTCTTAACGTATTGCTCTTTGCCCTGTTTCCATTTTTCTAATGAGCAAGGTTACTCTGTATATTATCCAATAATGATACCAATATCACATTAAAATATAACAAAATCAATCATTTATATATATCAGTCAACTTGATTATGGGGACGATAAAGTCAATAATTGCCTAAATTTGTCAAGCGAGAATTTAAAGGAATAAATAATGATCCTATACGAAGTCAACCTTACCATTGCCAATGAGATTTTTAACCAATATATGGCTTGGCTAAGGCCACACATACAAGAAATGCTCAACTTCGAAGGGTTTATTAAAGCGGATATTTACGAAAATGCAGAGCAAGAAGGCGATAAGACGACAATAGTTGCTGCATATTACGTCAACAATCTAGACAACCTTCAACGTTACCTCAGTGAAATGTCAGCCAGCATGAGAGCGGATGGTATTAAACGGTTTGGGGATAAATGTGTTGCCACAAGAAGAATACTGACCCTGACCGAAAGCTATGTCGCTGACTAAGATGCTATAGATATCGAGACAATACCCATATCGCCATAGAATGCTATAAACGGGTTAGAAAGATAGGTACTGACAATAAAAAAGGCAGATCACCCTGCCTTTATATGGTCTTAAAATTCTATCGCTTAGCGCTGGCGACGAGCATCAACCGCATCGGCAAGTTGGCGAAGTACTTTTTCAGTATCTTGCCAGCCAATGCACGCATCAGTGATTGACTGTCCGTAGGTTGCCGCTTTACCATCAACCAAATCCTGACGACCTTCAACCAAGTGTGATTCAATCATCACCCCGAAGATCGCATCTTCACCAGATGCAATTTGGCCCGCCACATCTTCAGCAACCACCATTTGACGCTGGTACTGCTTAGAGCTATTCGCATGGCTAAAGTCAATCATCACTTTCTGACGCAAACCAGATGCCTCTAGCTGAGACTTAATCTCGCTCACATGTTCTGCACTATAGTTAGGCTCTTTACCGCCGCGCAGAATAATATGACAATCCGAGTTTCCAGCCGTTTCGACAATCGCAGAGTGACCATACTTAGTCACTGACAAGAAGTGGTGAGACGCACTTGCACTTCGAATCGCATCAGAAGCAATTTTAATGTTTCCATCGGTACCATTCTTAAAGCCAACAGGACAAGAAAGACCAGATGCAAGTTCACGGTGAACTTGAGATTCGGTTGTGCGCGCGCCAATCGCGCCCCAGCTGATAAGGTCTGCAACGTACTGAGGCGTGATCATATCAAGGAATTCGCTTGCGGTTGGCAGGCCAAGATCCGTCAAATCAAGCAGCAATTTGCGTCCAATGCGCAAGCCATCATTGATTTTGAAAGTATCATTCATGTAAGGGTCATTAATGAGCCCTTTCCAACCCACCGTGGTACGAGGTTTTTCAAAGTAAACTCGCATGACCACTTCAAGTCTATCACCGAGTTCATCACGCAATACTTTTAACCGTTTTCCATATTCGATCGCCGCTTGAGGATCATGAATCGAACATGGGCCAACAATCACAAGCAATCTATCATCTTCACCGCTAAGAATTTTTGAGATATCTTGACGAGATTGGAAGGTTGTAGAAGACGCAGTCTCTGTAGCAGGAAATTTCTCTAAAACCGCTACTGGTGGTAATAATTCTTTAACTTTACTAATTCGTACATCATCAGTCTGGAACATTGCTTACGTCTTCCTATTTATTGTAGCTAGAGTCGTGCACTTCAAATATGATGCACTTAAATACTCAGTTATTTTCTTGGGCTTTGGTGTAACTTATCTATCAAAAACGAAGCTTGCAACCATTTTTTTTAATAAAATGCAATATAGTTTCTGTCTTTGAATTGTACAGAGCGCGTAAACTAAAGGTTACATTTGGAAAAATATGAATTAACACAATATTTTACCGACAACTTCGTTCACGGTTAGGTACAATTTCGCTATGATGTTGGTAAGGTACCAATACAACAATATGCACAGTTGGTTTTTGCATGAATGCGATTGAATTCATAGATGTGGGTAAGCAATACGGTGAGCTTGAAGCTCTTTGCGATATTAGACTGTCGGTAAAAAAAGGCGAAACCTTGGTCATTTGCGGTCCCTCTGGAGCAGGCAAGTCGACTCTTTTGAGGGCGTTAAATGGGCTTGAAAGCATTTCTCGCGGCGAGATAAAAGTTTTTGGTCAACCGATTGCTAAAGCTCTACCGGAAAAAGTCGCTATGGTGTTCCAGCACTTTCACCTGTTTCCACACCTCAGTATTGTTGATAATTTGATACATGCCCCGATTCGTGCATTGAAACTGTCTAGACGAGATGCCATTGCAGCGGCTATGAGAGTGCTCAATCAGGTTGGTATTGCCGATCAAGCAGACAAATATCCACCTCAACTTTCTACTGGACAACAACAACGTGTGGCGATCGCCCGCTCACTCTGTATGCAACCTGATTTACTCTTATTCGATGAGCCGACCTCCACCGACACCACACAAGAGGTGATGAAGGTGATGACAGACATTGCAAAATCTGACATAACTATGGTCTGTGTTACTCATGAAATCGATTTTGCTCGAAAAATTGCCGATCGAATAGTATTCATGGATAAGGGTAAAGTGGTTGAAATTGCACCTCCAGAGCAGTTATTGACCAACCCCCAGCATCCAAAAACTCAGCATTTCCTTGAGCAGCTGCTAAGTTACCAATGATACTAAAAGCGTTTAAACCCATTCTCTCTGCCATTGTACAAATTCTTGCCTTGATGCTTATCTTAGGCTGGGTGCTAGACTCAGGCGCAAAAGCAATGAATTATCAATGGCAATGGCACCGAGTTCCTGATTTCATACTATTTTATGAGCAAGAGCAATGGTGGCCTGCCGAGCTGCTCGACGGTCTCTTCGTCACCATAAAAATTTCGCTAATCAGCCTATTCTTCACTTTATTGATTGGCATCGCCACAGCATTGCTAAGACTTTCAGATTCCATCGTCGGCAGAACACTCGCAACCCTCTATATTGAATTTATTCGCAATACGCCACTTCTGGTACAAATCTACCTGCTCTACTTTGTCTTTGGACCGGTATTGGGATTAGACCGAATGACCACTGCAATTCTTGCGCTGTCTATTTTCCAAGGTGCCTATACGGCTGAAATTTTTCGTGGTGGTTTGAATAGTATACCAAGAGGTCAATTTGAAGCGTCCTTTTCTCTTGGCTTGGGCACTTTTGTGACCTATTACAAAGTGATTTTTCCACAATTGCTGCAACGCACCTTGCCCCCTTTGACCAATGAGGTAGTATCTTTGGTGAAAAACTCATCGATAGTGAGCGTCATGGCGATCTTCGATTTGACCACAGAAGGGCGAAACATTGTTTCTGAAACGGCGATGCCGTTTGAGATTTGGTTTACCGTCGCAGCAATATATTTGGCGCTTACGCTCTCATTATCGGGTATTTCTGTCTGGTTGGAATACAGGCTAAGCGCTAGCTGGCAGACATCAAGGTAGGAAAAAAATGAACATGTTTATACATCACAAACTTTCTCTGCATACTGTGTGGTTAACACTGGCCGCGATATGTGCTTTGACGGCTTCGTATACCCAAGCAAGCGATACGCCAAACTTAGATGAAATTAACCAAAGGGGCACTCTGCGTGTCGGTATGTCAACATTTGTACCTTGGGCAATGCGCAACAAGCAGGGAGATTTAATCGGGTTTGAAATCGATGTTGCCAAACGTTTAGCGGCTGACTCCGGCTGGAAAATTGAATTTGTTCCTACCGCTTGGGATGGCATTATCCCCGCTCTTTTGGCTAAAAAGTTTGATGTCATCATTGGTGGAATGAGTGTTACCGACGAGCGTTCCAAAAGCGTACTGTTTACCGCCCCCTACTCGCATTCTGGAGTACAAGTCGCGGCAAACAAACACCTCGCTTCAGGCTTGTCGAAAATCAGTGACTTTAATTCACGACGCATTAAAATTGCGGCACGAAGGGGCGCATATACTGTTCAAGTTGCCCGAGAGGCTTTTCCAAAAGCGAAAATTCTTCAATTTGATGACGATGCTCAGGCGTTTCAGGAAGTGCTCAACGGTAATGCTCATGCTGTCATTGCATCGAGTCCCAAGCCAGAGCATGAAGTAGTTAAACACGCCAACACCTTATTTATTCCCTTTAGCGAACGTTTATCCAAAGGAAATGAAGCATTTGCTGTTCGCTTAGGCGAGACAGACAAGCAAGCTTTCTTTGATCATTGGATCAATGACAGAATTGAAGACGGTTGGCTTGAGCAACGTTATGAATACTGGTTCTCAACATTAGACTGGCAGCAACAAGTGACGAATTGACACTGCATCAAGTCGTTGAATACCTAATATAGAACGAGGATGAGATGTTAAGTGGATACCACCAAAACCCTAAGATCCGAACCTAAAGCTAAGTCTTACCTAAAGCTCAATAAGCTCGACCTAGCACTTTTAATGCTTATTGCTGTAGCGGGAGTTTGGCTTTATCACAGTTCTTCTGTTGGCGTCCACTACACCTGGCGCTGGGAAGAAGCCTTAACGCTTATATTCACCCCCCAATCTGATGGCAGCTTACCCTATTTCTTTCAAGGTGTGATTGCGACACTGAGGCTCAGCTTATGGGGGATATTGTTCGCGATTCCTGTCGGTGTATTAGTCGGTATCTCTAGGCACTCATCCATTTATGTACTGCGCTCGACCGCCAATATATACATCTTACTCATTCGCAATATTCCACCTCTTGTCTTTGTATTTATATTTTATTTTTTTATTTCTAATCAACTGATCCCAAACTTGGGTTTAGATGACATCCTGCGTAATTCACCAGAAAACGCTCACTATTGGCAGAGATTACTATTTGGCCCCAAACCATTATGGGAAAATTTGCTCTCTGGTGTTTTATGCATCAGCATTTTGTCTTCAGCCTATATTGCTGAAATCGTTCGATCCGGACTCGCAAGCATACCCAAAGGACAATGGGAAGCTGCCGATGCGCTGGGACTATCAACATGGGTCAAATACCGGTTTATCATAGCGCCGCAAGTGCTCGCAACCATTACCCCTGCATTGGCCGGACAAGCAATTTCCTTAGTGAAAGATACGTCTATTGTTTCTCTTATTTCGATTCAAGAGATGACATTTGTTGGTACTGAGGTCGCGAATTCTTCAGGACTGATCTTTGAAATATGGCTCATTGTGGGCGCTGTCTATCTGATGTTTTGCGCGGTACTCTCCGCTTTATTTAGAAAGCTTGAGTACCGCACTCTCAAACACCAAAAAGCCCGCTAGTCCATTGTTAAAATGGCTCAAGTTAGACAAAATAGTGCTCAGCTAGCAACGCTGAGAATAAAAGCATTAAGTGCCATATAGAAAATTTAAACGTTGCCATAGCTTGTGTGGCTGAAGTTTCATACTTTAGCTTCCAAGCATGATAAATGAACAAAACCGATAAAATAGTGGCACAAAGCAAATAGAAAACACCTGCCATACCCACTAAAACAGGCATCAAACAAACCACAAATAGTAAAATGGTATAGAGCAAAATCGAGGTTTTGGTATAGTCATCCCCATGAGTGACTGGCAGCATAGGGATATCTGCTTTGGCATAATCGTCTTTACGATGAATGGCCAACGCCCAGAAGTGTGGCGGCGTCCATATAAAAATGATCATAACTAAAAGCCATGCATTGGCGTGCAATTCACCGGTCACAGCCGTCCAACCAAGCAAAGGTGGCATAGCACCCGCCATCCCTGCAATCACAATATTTTGTGGCGTTTCTCGCTTGAGATACATGGTGTATATCACAGCGTAACCAAGCAGACTGGCGAAAGTCAGCCAAGCAGTGAGAGTATTCACCCCCACATATAACACTAAAAATCCAGCGGCCCCTAAACCACTCGCAAAGGTTAATACACTGCGGGTATTCAACTCTCCAGACGGTAATGGACGTCGATAAGTTCGAGCCATAATGGCATCAATTCGTCGATCAATTAAATGGTTAAATGCCGCAGCGGACCCAGCCATAAAAGCAATTCCGATCAAGCCCAATACGGCTTCTCTTATTGGCAATGTGTTTGGTACCGCTAAACACATACCCACTAGAGCAGTGAGCAGCATCAACGCCACGACTTTAGGTTTAGTCAGCGTTAAATAAACACGCCACAACGAGCGGTCTGGATAAGATACACGACTGATGGAATTGTTCATGACTCACTCTCCTTACCAAGCAGATTAGGAACTTTAAGATCATCGGTAACGTCTTTCTGCCACAACTGGTAATTAACATATAAAATAGAAATCAGTAATAATGCAGCAACCAAGTTGTGTGCGACGGCGACAAATAGTGGCAAGCCAAATACAACGTTGGTGACTCCCAGTCCTATCTGCAACGCTAATAAAATAGAGACTCTCAACGCAGACCGTTTCAAACTGGCCATTTTTGTCAGCAATAAAGACGTAATTAAACACACAGACACCAAGGTTAGAAGTACTGCACCCAACCTATGGGTAACATGAATTGTCATACGAGCCCCATAATCGAGCGTGCCATATTCATAGCTTGGCTGCTCTGGTTGAATAAGCGTAAAGGCACCTTCAAAATCGAGATGTGTCCGCCAATTCCCATCGCAGATTGGCAGATCCGTGCACATCAAGGCGGCATAGTTTGAAGATGTCCATCCTCCGAGAGCAATTTGAATGACAACCAAACATAATGCAGCTGAAGCCAGCCACTTTATACCTCTTGCTTCCGAGAAAAGCTCGACTTTAGCACTTAATTGCCAATGGATAAGCGCCAGTAAACAAAACAGTGTAAAACCACCAAGAAGATGCCCCATAACCACAATAGGCATTAGCTTCATCGTCACTGTCCACATACCAAGTAAGGCTTGAAATACCACCACAACTGACAACGCAATTGGCAAACGATTTGGTACTGCGTCGTGTCTTAGCGCTTTAATCACAATTACCAATACCAGTAGACCTAAACTGCCGGCAAAATAGCGGTGAATCATCTCTAGCCATGCCTTGTTAGCCTCAATTGTTAGCTCAGGATATAAAGCATTCGCAAGCGCTATTTCGTGGTGCTCATTTGGTACGGTGAAATGCCCATAACACCCTGGCCAATCTGGGCACCCTAGCCCAGCATCAGCCAATCGCGTATAAGCTCCTAGCATAATAACAATAAACGTTATGACTAAAGCTAAACGAACTAAATTGGTCAATCCCATAACCAAACTCCTTCCCTGTGATTCCACGCTCTAAATCGGGCTTATTTGTCAGAATAAATATGAGAATAAAAAACTCGCCAGTTAGCCTACTCTCGATAATTTCAGTAGTTTTCTTAAATCCGCCAAAACATCTTTGTTTTGGTTGATTAAATCATCCTTGCTTTCAACCAAAGGATAACGCATGACCAATTGGCCCAAAGGGTCAACGATCACCAATTCAAAATCAGACACTAACTGGTGAAAAGCGTCGTTGACTTCTATTGATTGAAAGGAATTTGTCTCTAGCACCGTTCTGTCACTGAGATCAGAAACTAAAAGTACAGGCGTCACGCGAGCTTGATATTTGCCAAGAGCTATGTGGCTTTGTCCAAGTAAGTAAATTTGCTGATGGCAAAATTCATTACATTGTGGAGGAACTAAGTATCCAAGTTGCCATTGTCGCCCTGCGTATGGGTTGACGATGCCTAAACCTTGATAACTCTGTCTTGGCTCAATCAGCTGACCTTTGTTTGTAACACCCGACTCGTACCAGTTATTGACGAGAAAGATTTTTGCAATCAGAGCGGGTAAAACAAAAAGTGCAATCAAGGCTACAAAAATTATCCGACTTCGCACGACCTTACTCATCATATTTTCTCCCTACTTATCAATAATCTGTATGCAACCCAACCGCCCAAAATGAGTAATACTGATGCCATACTGAACCACTGAACGGCATACCCCAGATGTTTCTTTGCGCTAAGAGGCACAGGTTGCCAAGGCTGAGGATAGGGCCAATCAGAACTCATCGGCTGAAGGACATAGGGCTCAATATTTTCTTCCCAAATCTGACCAATCTGCTCAATGTTTAGGTTTTGAACTCGATGGGGGCTTGCAGTCTCCATATAGAGCCTGTCACTTAAGGGGTTAACAGAACGTTGATACAATCTTGCAACAACATAGATGGGTTCGTTGATCCAGACCACATCAGGTAATTGGTCACGCTGGGCTTTTGCCGGAACAAATCCTCTTTCGAGAAATACCTTCAATCCGCTTCTTGATGTCATCAATTGATAAGCTAAGTAACCCACTTTTCCCTGAAAAACTTGATTGTCGAGTAATAAATACCTTCCCTCTAAAGGCGTTAAATCGGCGCTCACTTTAGCCCCAGTTAAATACTCAAATTCTACCGCGTGTAACTCGTCTATTTTTATGGCAGGGGCCTGCTCCCTTACTTGCAACAACTGCTCGATAGCCGCTTTTTGTTCTGATCTCGATAACTGCCAAAAACCTAGGTTGACCAAAATGCAAAACACGGCCAAAGTTAATAGCAATACAACCCACATAGAATATCTTTTCAGCGGCATTGGTAAGGAAAACTTCATGGTATTCATTTTTAAATCGTTATTAGTACTGCTACTACTCTTTGTCATCATAAATCTCGCGAAAGCGATGTTTGAAATGGTAAAAGGACCTCAATCAGACGACCAAGAACACTCAGACGGAGATAAACCTATGAGCCACTACCTCGGTAGACGAGTATTTCTTTCGGCTCTTGCCGTCGTACTATTAATAGCGGCTCTACTCTCTGGCCTAATAGAGCCAAATTCACGGCCCTACTAGTCGCGGTTAAAGCACATAGACAAAAATAAACAGACTCAACCAAACCACATCAACAAAGTGCCAGTACCAGCTTCCAGCTTGAAATGCAAAGTGGTCTTTGGGCGTGAAGTGATCCTTCGCGATGCGAGCAAGCAATACGATAAGAATCGTCGTACCCAAAAAGACGTGCATGCCATGAAAGCCTGTTAATAAGAAAAAGGTATTCCCATAAACCCCTGACTGTAGGGTGAGATCTAATTCATGGTAAGCATGAGCATACTCAACACCTTGGAAGTAAAGGAAAAAGCCAGCAAGCACGATAGTCAGTTCAAGCCAGACAATCAACGCCATACGTTTGTTCTGCTCCAAGCTAATATGAGCCATGTGCAAAGTAATCGACGAAAGCAATAAAATAATCGTGTTCGCCAAAGGAATACCTTGCCAACCCATAGATTGAGTTTCTGTTCCATCTGGCGTTGTCGTCAAGGGCCAGAGTGCTTCGAATGTTGGCCATAACACTTCATGAGTCATAGCGTTATTGCTTGCTCCTCCAAGCCAAGGCACAGCGACCATCCGGGCATAAAACAGAGCGCCGAAAAATGCGCCGAAGAACATTACTTCAGAAAAGATAAACCAGCTCATCCCTTGTCTAAATGAACGCGATATTTGATCAGAATACTTGCCTGTCATCGACTCCGTAATCACACTGCTAAACCAACCCGCAAACATGTAAAGTAGAAACAGGAAACCAGAGAGCAGCACCAGCTTACCAAAAATACTTCCCGCACCACCTTCAGCCATATTTTGTACGGTCAAGCCGGCACCTACTGCAATAAGAAATAAGGAAACAGCACCAACAATTGGCCAACTACTTTGTGCTGGAACATAATAGGATTGTTTTTTTGAACTCATGGCTTTGCTCCTTGTTGTATGAGAGTGCCACTCGGTTCAACTCTGGCCAGTTCTGCAGGCTGAGGAACCTTATCTGTAATATCATAGAGGGTGTACGACAACGTTAATGTGTTTATCGAGTCTGGTATGTCTGGCTCAATGTAAAAAATAAGCGGCATCTCTGCGGTAGCTAAACTATCAAGAGGTTGATGGTTAAAGCAAAAGCACTCGATTTTGTTAAAGTACGAAGCAGCGATTCCAGGTGCAATGGAAGGCACCGCTTGACCGACGATCGCCGCCGATGATTGGTTTTTGGCGGTAAATGCCGTCTGGATGACTTGACCAGGATGCACATCCAAATATTGCTGTTGTGGCTCAAACACCCAAGGAATTCCTTTGTTGAGATGAGCCATAAATTCAACTCTCACTAACCGTGATGTGTCTGGCATCATGCCTTGAGGCTGCAAAGACGCTTGACTATTGGTCTTACCATTAATCCCTAAAGTGTCACACATGATGTCGTAAAGAGGCACGAGGGCAAACCCAAAGCCAAACATAACTAATACAGCAGCAACGAGCTTTAGAGTCAGTTTGTTATTTGATTGCGCTTGTTCATCCATCCTAGACCCTTAGTCCACTTTTGGTGGAGTCGAGAAGGTATGATGAGGAGCGGGGCTTGGGACTGTCCATTCCAAACCTTCCGCTCTGTCCCATACTTTTGCCTCAGCTTTTTCGCCTCCACGGATACATTTAATGACCACCCAGAGGAAAATAAGCTGTGACAAACCAAATGCAAAACCACCAATCGACACAATCTGATTGATGTCGGCAAACTGAATTGCATAATCCGGTATACGCCTAGGCATGCCAGCTAACCCAACAAAGTGCATCGGAAAGAACAACACATTAACTGAAATCACTGAGCACCAAAAATGCCATAAGCTCAACCGGTTGTCATACATATGACCGGTCCATTTAGGTAACCAGTAATACGCGGCCGCCATAATTGAGAATACCGCTCCTGACACAAGCACATAGTGGAAATGTGCTACCACAAAATAGGTGTCATGATATTGGAAATCAGCTGGAACAATGGCCAGCATCAGGCCGGAAAAACCGCCAATCGTAAACAAGATTATGAAGGCAATGGTAAATAACATCGGTGTTTCAAAGGTCATAGCACCGCGCCACATGGTCGCGACCCAGTTAAACACTTTTACTCCAGTAGGGACCGCAATAAGCATGGTGCAATACATAAAGAAGAGTTCAGCAAAGACAGGCATCCCCGTCGTAAACATGTGGTGAGCCCACACGAGGAATGACAACAAGGCAATACTACATGTCGCGTAAACCATTGAATGGTAGCCAAAGAGCTTTTTACCACTGAATGCAGGAACAATTGCCGACACAATACCAAAAGATGGCAGAATCATTATGTAAACTTCTGGATGACCAAAGAACCAAAAGATGTGCTGGAACATCACAGGATCTCCTCCTCCAGCCGCCTCAAAAAATGACGTTCCAAAGTACTTATCCGTAAGAACCATAGTGACAGCACCTGCCAACACCGGCATGACGGCGATAAGAAGAAACGCCGTAATTAGCCAAGTCCAAACGAACATTGGCATCTTAAACCAAGTCATTCCAGGTGCGCGCAAATTGACGATGGTCACAATAACGTTAATCGCCCCCATAATGGAGCTAATCCCCATAATATGGACTGAAAATACAAATAAAGCGGTACTATCTGGGCCATAGGTTGTGGACAGGGGGGCGTAAAATGTCCAGCCAAAATTAGGCCCTCCCCCTTGAGTAAATAACGAGCTAAGTAGAATTAAAAAGGCAAAGGGTAAGATCCAAAAGCTGAGGTTATTCATCCTTGGCAAAGCCATATCTGGCGCACCAATCATTAAGGGAATCATCCAGTTGGCCAAGCCAGTAAAAGCTGGCATCACTGCCCCAAATACCATAACCAAACCATGAACTGTAGTCATTTGGTTGAAAAACTCAGGTTCCACTAATTGCAGCCCTGGCTGGAAAAGCTCAGCACGAATAATCATCGCCATTGCACCGCCAGTCAGAAACATAATAAAGCTAAACCAAAGGTAAAGGGTCCCGATATCTTTATGGTTAGTGGAATATAACCAGCGAGTAATGCCTTTCGGCGCGTCATGATGATCATGATCGTCGATGGCAATCGCACTGTTTGCGCCGGCAAGTTCTCCGTCCGTCGCTGGTGCTGATTTTACGCTTTCGGTAGTCAAAGACTCAGGTTTGGACGTTTTCATTGTCCCTCCTTGGAAGCTTTATATGCATTCACGTCGGATGCTTGTATAAGATCACCCGTATTGTTTCCCAATCCATTTCGTTGGTATGTCGCCACAGCTGCAATTTCTTTATCTGTGAGCTGATTTGCAAACGACTGCATCGCCGTACCTGGGCGACCATTTACAATCACACCAATATGACCACTAATATCACCAGTAACCACTTTACTGCCCGTTATCGCAGGAAATGCCCCTGGAATGCCTGCACCACTGGCTTGGTGACAAACAGCACATCTATCAACATAGATCTTTTCACCAATAGACATGAGTTCTTCTTTAGATAGTGATGCCGTGAGCGATTCCGCGGCCTCTTGCTTGGCTTTCTCTATTTCGGCCTTCTTCGCTACTAGCCAAGCGTCAAATTCACTCTCTTCCATTGCTTGGACAACAATTGGCATGAAACCATGAGCTCTGCCACACAGCTCCGCACATTGGCCTCTGTAGATACCGGGTTTGTCGATACGGGTCCATGCTTCATTAATAAATCCTGGAACCGTATCTTTTTTCACCGCAAAATCTGGCACCCACCAAGAATGGATCACATCATCAGACGTCATCAAAAATCGAACTTTACGATTGATTGGTAAGACAAGGGGGTTATCAACTTCGAGAAGGTAATGAGCGCCTTTGTCTTCAATACCATCAATCTCTTTTTGACTGGTTGCAAGCAAGCTATAGAATTCTATGTTTTCACCGAAATAACTGTAATGCCATTTCCATTGAGAGCCTGTAATTTTGACCGTCAAATCTGATTGGGAAGTGTCTTCCATTGCAACCAGAGTGCGAGTCGCGGGGATCGCCATTAGAACCAAAATAACAATCGGAATCACAGTCCAAATAATCTCAACTCGGGTACTTTCGTGGAAGTTTGCTGCGACGGCGCCTTTCGACTTTCTATGGTGGTACATAGAGTAAAACATCACTCCAAACACCACCACCGCTATCGCACAGCAAATATAAAAGATAAGCATATGTAAATCATATACTTGACCACTTATACCCGTCACACCTTGGGTCATATTGAGTGAGGGTTGCTCAGCACTCACTTTGGCAGCAAAACCAAACAACAACACAGTGATTAGTTGCCACAGTATTACCTGTAATCTTCTCAAAAGATCTCTCCTCTTTCTTGAGGCATCATCCATGACGATTTAACCAACACGCCTACTGCTTAATGGCGCAAAAAAGTCCTAATGGGCAAATGGGTTGAGGAAATACGTTCTAAACCGTAAATTTGATTAAATTTGTTATAGTTATGTTATCAAAAGCTAGTTGGCGTTTTAGGAATATGCAAGAAAGTGCTACTGGAAATGTCGACTATTTTGGCCGATTAAAGTTAACCTTGATCACAATATCTAATTTAACGATTGCTCTCTCGCAAATGATAACCAGTTTCACATACTATCAAATGATTATCTGCCAAATTTCATTCAAGGCCTCAGTTATCAGGGTAAATAAATTATGATGCAGCAAGTGACCCATTGGTTGGAAAGAGATCCCGACCCACGTACACGTCAAGAACTGAAAAAATTGATAGAACAACACAACGATTTAGAAATTGCCAACCGTTTTAGTCAGAGGTTGGAATTTGGCACAGCAGGATTGAGGGGCAAGGTAGGCGCAGGCCCCAATCGAATGAATCGACTCGTGATTCAAGAAACCGCTGCAGGATTAGGCCATTACTTAATTAAAAATATTGAACAAGCCAAACATCGTGGGGTTGTAATTGGTTATGATGGTCGCATTGATTCCAAGCAATTTGCTCACGACACTGCGTCTGTTCTAACCGCGCTAGGTATCCGAGTATATCTGACTCACGATGTTGCCGCGACGCCTATCGTGGCGTTTGGAGTGAAGTACCTAAATGCCGCAGCCGCTGTTGTGGTCACCGCTAGTCACAATCCACCTGAATACAACGGCTTTAAGGTCTACTGGGAAAATGGGGCTCAAATTATTCCGCCCCATGATTCTGGGATTGCCGAGGAGATTAGTTGCGCGGCAAGTATGCCAATCCCGTCAATTCCCCTAAAAAAAGCAGAACAGGATGCTCTTCTATTATGGCTAACTGAGGAATATTATCAGACTTATCGTCAAGCGGTTAACCACAATCCTGCCCTAATTTCACCCACCAAACCAGAGCCCATCTCTATTGCCTATACTGCCATGCATGGCGTAGGAGCTAACATGGCGAAAGCCTTACTGAGCGATGCGGGTTTCACCTCGGTGTATAGCGTAAAAGAACAAGAAATGCCCGATGGGACATTTCCGACGGTAAACTTCCCTAATCCGGAAGAAACGGGAGCAATGGACATGGTCATCGCCCTTGCTAAGGAAAATAACGCCGATATTGCCTGCGCCAATGACCCTGATGCTGACCGTTTTGCAGTTGCAGCCTTAAAACATGATGGCAATTATCAGATGCTGACTGGAGATCAAGTCGGGACTTTATTTGCTGATTATCTGTTAAATAAAACTCAAGCATCGAAGCAACTCGTTGGTAACACAGTCGTTTCGTCCAGCCTATTAGAAAAAATTGCCCACTCTCACAATGCAAATTACTACCAAACCTTAACAGGATTCAAGTGGTTAACCAATGTTGCGATGAAAAATGAAACAACTGACAAACCGTTTCTTTTTGCCTACGAGGAAGCACTTGGTTACACCATAGGAAACACCGTTTGGGATAAAGATGGGTTATCAGCGTTAGTGGCTTTTTCCCAGCTAACCGCAGAATTGAAGAGTCAGGGTAAAACCCTTTGGGACCAACTCGAAAATATTTACCGTCAATATGGCATGTATATCAATTCACAGCACAGTACTGGATTAGATCCTAATGCTCCTCCAATTGGAGATAAACTCCGTGCTGAACAACCTACTCATATTGCTGGTAGACAGGTGACAGAAATAGACGATCTTCAACGTTCCATACGCTATTATGCCGATGGTAGAACCTCTACAATAGATCTTCCTCCTAGTGATGTGTTGATCTACCGATTAGCTGGTGGTGCCAAAGTTATTGTAAGGCCATCAGGCACCGAGCCCAAGCTAAAATGTTACTACGAGGTGGTAGAGGCGTTTAATGCACAGGACACCCTTTCTTCAGCAGAAAATCGTGCCGAGCTTGCCCTTGATGTACTCATTAGTGAGCATCAAACAAGCCTCGGACATTAGGAGGGGTCTCTTTAGTAGCCAAAATGCACATCGATGGCGGGGTGAGATGCCCCGCCGGTAGCAAACTATCTATCCCATCACATCGCACTATCTCAAACCGGCATTCGATTAACAAAATCAAACAAATAGTTTTAGCATGGCTATACTTATCATTAACCATAGACATCGTATTCACTACAAATGAAATCACAAACTTACTACTGCCTTATGTTATTTTTCTTGGCCTCAAATGCCTTGGCTAATGCTGACCAATTGTCAGGCTCCCATTTAAATGTCTGCGGAGACTCGATTGACTGGGAACCCTATACCTATGTGCAAGACGAAGAGGTAAAAGGTTTTGACCTCGATGCTCTCAATGAAATATTGCCAAAAGAACGCATCACTTTCGACTTCACCATGTCCTCTTGGTCCCGATGCTTAAAAGGGACCAAATCCGGCGACTTTCAGCTCGCCGTAAGCGCCACCTACTCAGATGAGCGCGCAAAAGATTTCCTCTATACGACTTGGTATTATGCAACAACGCCTTCTTATGTGTTTAAAAAATCAAAATTTGCTAAGGGCCTTAAAATCACACAAGGCTCAGATTTAGAAGCGTATAAAGTGTGCGGAATCTTTGGCTACAACTACAGCGACTTTGGATTAAAAACGATAAATCAAACCGCGCATAGCATGCACGAACTGGTCGAAGAGCTAAATGCAGACAAATGTGATGTCATCATTGTATGGAAAGAGATCCTAAATGGTATAAAAAGCATTTGGGGTATTGACTATCTGGGTGACAGTTTAGCAATAGAACTTGTGCCAAACATGTCTAAACACAAGTTCCATATGCTAGTGTCGAAAAAGTACAAATATAAAGATCAGCTCAAACAATTACTCGACGAAGGGCTAGTAAAATATCAATCTAAATCCTTCTAGAATCACAACAGACGGCGCCGTAGTCCTGCCTTTTCAAGGATGCGTGTTGATATTTCCTCAACCGACAAGGCAGAGGTGTTAATGTAGGGTATGGCTTCACGTCTGAACAAAGACTCAACACTTGCCAATTCACTGATGCACTGTTCTTCACTGGCATAGTCGCTCCCTGCGAGTCTATTTTCCCTAATTTCATTTAGCCTTTGTGGATCAATAGTTAAACCAAAAAGTTTATGCCTATGAACTTCAAACTCAGGGAGCAGCCTCAAACGGCGAATGTCTTCTTCAATAAAAGGATAATTGACCACTCTCAGCCCAAATTGCATGGCCATATACAAGCTGGTAGGCGTTTTTCCACTGCGGGAAACACCAAGTAAGATAATATCAGCTTCGTCTAAACCTTTCAGTGTGATCCCATCGTCATGAGCTAAGGTGTATTCGATCGCAGCAATACGATCAAAATAAGACGCAGAGTCCTTACTGACACTCCGAGAACGTTGTAACTGTGGTTGAGGGTCCATTTCTATATCACTTTTTACTTGTTCAACGATATCCGCTAGCACATCGTAACTATAGGCTGGTGCCTGCAAAAGCCTCTGTTTAATATCTGGAAGAACAATAGAAAAAAACACCAAGGGTCTAAGACCCGTTGTTTTATAAGACAGTTCAATCTCCCTTAATAAATCGGTGAGTTTGTCCTCGCTCTCAACAAAAGGAAACGTCTTTTCATGAACATTAAGAGGAAATTGGCCAAGTACAACATGCCCCAAGGTCTCACATGTGATAGCCGTCCCGTCAGAAACATAGAATACATCACGACTTTGAATATCAATTTGCATTTTTTATTTAAACTTTAAAATTATTTTGAGTAGGATGGATAGCATAATAATATCGATAATAAAGCATAGCTAACAGTTACGTACCGCACAGCTTTTAAATTTGCTGCGTTTTTTTATGTACAAACGTAAACGTTTGCTCTATTCCTACAAAACTGCAATGTTTCTGGAGAAAGACATGCAAAAGAACACCCTCTGGTTCAATAGCCTAACCATGGCAGACGTCGACAAAGTCGGCGGTAAAAATGCCTCACTTGGAGAAATGGTTTCCAATCTCTCAAACGCTGGAGTTTCAGTGCCCAATGGTTTTGCCACCACCTCTTACGCTTTTAACCAATTCCTAGATTTTGAAGGTCTTGACGAACGGATACACCAATTACTCGATGAACTGAATGTTGAAGATGTCGATGCTCTCAGAAAAACAGGGGCAACTATCCGTCAATGGGTACTCGATGCCCCTTTCCCTGCTGATCTTGAGCAAGATATACGAAATAATTACCAACAGCTGATAGAAGGTAATACCGAATTATCGGTTGCTGTTCGCTCTTCGGCAACCGCAGAAGATTTACCCGATGCATCATTTGCAGGCCAGCAAGAAACCTTTCTTAATGTTAGTGGAATAGACGCAGTACTTGAAGCGACTAAGCATGTTTATGCGTCTTTGTTTAATGACCGGGCGATTTCATATCGAGTCCATCAGGGTTTTGATCACAGAGGTATTTCACTGTCGGCGGGTATCCAGAGAATGGTACGCTCAGACAAAGCCTCCTCCGGCGTAATGTTTACTTTAGATACCGAGTCCGGGTTTGATAAGGTTGTGTTTATCACATCCTCTTGGGGACTCGGTGAAATGGTAGTACAGGGCGCAGTAAATCCTGATGAATTTTACGTTCACAAACCTATGCTTGAAGCGGGCGAGCAAGCGATCGTAAAGAAAACATTCGGCTCTAAGCTGATTAAGATGATCTATTCAGATAACCCTGAGATAGGTAAACAAGTCAGCACTATTGATACCTCTGACCAAGAGAAGCAACAATTTTCTCTCAGTGACAGCGAGATTGTAGAACTAGCCAAACAAGCGATGATCATAGAGAAGCACTACCAGCGTCCAATGGACATTGAATGGGCAAAAGATGGTATTGACGGCAAACTTTATATTGTTCAAGCCAGACCTGAGACCGTGTGCTCACAAAGCGAGCAAAATGTTATTGAGCGCTATGAATTGAGTAACAAAGCAGATGTGTTAGTAGAAGGTCGTGCGATTGGCCAGCGTATCGGCTCTGGCCCTGTTCGCTTAGTCGACTCTTTGGACCAGATGTCTTTGGTTCAAGACGGTGACGTGTTGGTAACCGATATGACGGACCCTGATTGGGAGCCTGTAATGAAAAAGGCCTCAGCAATTATTACCAATCGTGGCGGTCGAACTTGCCATGCTGCTATTATTGCCAGAGAACTCGGTATTCCGGCCATTGTTGGCTGTGGCGATGCAACATCCCGCCTGACTGATGGAAGCCTAGTCACCGTTTCATGTTCTGAAGGTGAAACAGGGTATGTTTACAATGGCAAGCTAGATTTTGATATCAAGCGCTCAACTGTTGATGAGCTTCCAGTACTACCAACCAAAGTAATGATGAATGTGGGTAACCCAGATCGCGCCTTCGATTTTGCCCAGATTCCGAATGAAGGCGTTGGTCTCGCTCGCTTAGAGTTCATCATCAATAAAATGATTGGCATTCACCCCAAAGCCTTACTTAACTTTGATGCTCAAACCGATGAGCTTAAAGCAGAAATTAACGAACGTATCCGTGGCTATAAAGACCCGATCGATTTCTATGTCAGCAAACTCACCGAAGGTATTGCGACCATTGCTGCGGCTTTCTGGCCAAAACGCGTTATTGTCCGTATGTCTGATTTTAAATCTAACGAGTACAGTAATCTAGTCGGTGGCAAAGGCTATGAGCCTCACGAAGAAAACCCTATGCTGGGTTTCAGAGGTGCGTCTCGCTATATTTCACCGGTGTTCGAAGACTGTTTTGAATTAGAAACACAAGCGATCAAACGTGTCCGTAACGAAATGGGGCTTAAGAATGTCGAAATCATGATCCCATTCGTTCGTACTCCTAGCGAGGCTGCTTCAGTCATCGATATTTTGGCTAAGTATGGGCTGCGTCGGGGTGACCAAGGACTAAAAGTCATCATGATGTGTGAGCTGCCATCCAACGCGGTACTTGCAGAAGACTTTCTTAAATATTTCGATGGCTTCTCTATCGGTTCAAACGATATGACTCAGCTTACACTGGGCCTTGACCGAGACTCTGGAGATGTGGCTCATCTATTCGATGAACGTAATCCTGCCGTCAAAGCCATGCTCAAGATGGCGATTGATGCAGCAAGTGAGGCGGGTAAATACGTAGGTATTTGTGGTCAAGGACCATCAGATCATGATGACCTTGCTGAGTGGTTGATGGAACAGGGGATAAGTTCTGTGTCACTCAATCCAGACACAGTGATCGATACTTGGCTAAAACTTGGAAAAGTGGCTAATAGGTAAGTCTCAAAACGGACAATAGAAAACCGCCCAATGGGCGGTTTTCTATTTGATAAACTAATAATTATAATGATTTCTATCACATTTATTGACGTCTAATGTCTAACAATAGAAAAAACCAACTTGCAACACAAAGTTAATCAATTTAACATCCTTGAAACAAAACACCATTAATTCACACAAGCGTCATATTAAATTGTGCATATTTAGGGAAATTTATTGAATAGTATTGCAAGAATACTCAATAAGGATTACTCTTCGCCAAGGATGACTATATAAAGATGTTTAGTGAATAAGTATGCTGGCTAGTTCATAGCTTCTGTTCATTAGCAGTAACATGAGATTTGTAATGCAGAATAACGCTCAAACCATCAAACAAACAAACACCAAATCCAATCTTTGGATGTTTCTTATCCCTTCACTACTGGGTTTATTCCTGTTCATGGCACCTATTAGCTATGAAGGTGATATCACTATTCCTGTGGCCATTCTTGCGAAAACCATTCAAGCATTATTCGGCGACCATTTAGTTGGCATCGTCACTGGGATCATTATCTTTATGGCATCGGCTTCAGTCCTATGTCGAATAAAAAATCCTGCATTTATATCTCGTAATGCCTTCTTAAATGGGTTGTTCAATCCGAGTCCGCTTTGGCTCATGGTGCGCGTCATTGGCGGTCTTGCAGTCGCTATGACATTTTTTCAGATAGGACCTAAGGCCATCTGGGAAGAAAACACAGGTGGACTGGTACTTGAAGGCCTATTACCAACCTTATTCTCGGTATTCATCTTCGCTGGCTTGCTCCTACCTCTGCTTCTCAATTTTGGCCTGTTGGAATTGTTTGGTACTTTGCTTAGTAAAGTCATGCGTCCTATTTTCAACCTTCCTGGTCGCAGTGCGATAGACTGTATCGCATCATGGTTAGGAGATGGTTCTGTTGGTATCCTTCTGACCAGCAAACAATACGAGACTAAATTTTATACTCAAAGAGAAGCAGCGGTTGTCGGCACGACGTTCTCTGCCGTATCGATTACATTTAGCTTGGTTGTGCTGGCGCAAGTTGAACTCGAACACTTATTCCTACCGTTTTACGGCGCTATCTGTCTAGCCGGTATTGTCGCTGCAATCATCATACCGCGCATTCCACCACTGAGTATGAAAAAGGACACCTTTATTGATGGTAGCAAGCCAAAGGAAGATGCGGATCTCGTCCCTGTAGGACATACCAATTTCTCTTGGGGCATGGAATTAGCACTAGAAAAAGCGGGAAAAGTAAAGTCTATCGGCTCTGTTTTTGGCGAAGGTGTTCGTAATGCCATCGATATGGTGTTTGGCGTTCTTCCTGTCGTTATGGGGCTTGGAACCATCGCTTTAGTCATTGCTGAATACACGTCTGTGTTTAGTATTCTCGGCCAGCCGTTTATTCCTTTCCTAGAGCTGCTAGGTGTACCAGAAGCTGCTGCCGCATCGGAAACCATAGTGGTTGGCTTTGCTGATATGTTTATTCCTGCAATTTTAGCAAGCTCAATCGATAACGAGATGACTCGCTTTGTTATTGCAGCTATGTCTGTCACTCAGTTGATTTACATGTCTGAGGTGGGTGCGCTACTTCTTGGCAGCCGTATTCCTGTTAATATCTTTGAGCTGTTCGCTATCTTTATCTTGCGAACTTTAATTACTCTACCTGTCATTGCTGGTATTGCTCATCTGATTTTCTAACGCCCTTTAACTGAATAAAGGCCCTACTCGGGCCTTTATTCATTGTTATACTATGGCATTACAACTCATTACCAGTAGCGCTCAAAAGTAATATTGCCACCTGTCGCTCTACGAAACTTCTCGAGCCCCATAGCTTGCAATGTCTGAGTGGTTTCTTTAATCATGTCGGGATTACCACACAGCATCACAAAGCTGTTTTCCTTGGTGAGTTGCGCTTTTACCGCAGTTTGCAGCTGGCCTTCTTCAAGTAGCGTAGGAATTCTACCTTTAAGTGCGAATGAAGATTCCTCTCGGGACACGATTGGTAGATAGCAAAGACGGCCTTCATATTGCCCCACCAATTGATCAATCAAATAACGATAAACTAGATCTTTTTCGTGTCTAACACCATGAGCTAAAACTATTTTTTTATATCCTAGCCTAAGATTGATGTCATCCAAAAGTGATAAAAATGGGCCTATGCCTGTCCCCGTTGAAAGGAGCCACAAATCTTGAGTTGATTTGGGAATAGAGCTAAGAACCAAATCTCCATGTGCTGTACTGCCCACATAAATTTGGCTCCCTTCCTCTAAACAGTGCAATTTGGGAGTAAGCTTACCCTGAGGATTTGCAACTACTAGAAACTCTAGCATGTCACTGTCATTTAATGGCGCATTGACAATGGAGTACGCACGACTAATCAATTGACCAGCATCATCATACATTGCCAGCTTAGTGAATTGCCCCGCTTTAAAATCAAGTGGCGCGCCAGTCACACGCAAACTAAACAACTCACTTGTCCAGTCAGTACGTTTGTCTATACGGGCGAGATTAAAACCAGGTGGTGCTGTCATACCAGATCCTCCATCAGGTTAATAATCTTAAACTACTCTCCTAGATCATCGATGTAAAGTCGAGAGATAGCCACTCCTTTAAGGTTCACATTTTCATAACATTTCTTATCCTTTTCATGATTTTGCTTTACACTCAAACATTCTGAGCTGAGCATAAAGGACTATTCATGGACCAATTACTAGAAGCATTTCCCGTTGTCACTGAAGTTAAAGTGGCTTGGGGAGAAATGGACGCCTTGCAACATGTCAACAATGTGGTCTATTTCCGATATTTTGAATCCGCTCGCCTGTCCTACTTTCAAAAAATCCATCTATTAGTCGACTCATCTCAAACCACTATTGGGCCTGTACTGGCAGAAACCAGCTGCAAATACAAACTGCCAATTACCTACCCTGATACCCTTTTGATCGGCGCTAAGGTTGTCGATCTGAAAAAAGACCGATTCACGATGGAATATCAAATTGTCAGCCAAAAGATGGGAAAAATCTGCACCCAAGGGCAAGCGACCTGTGTGATGTTTGATTTTGAGAATAAATGTAAAGTCCAACTCCCAAGTGAAATAAAACAAGGGATTTTGGACTTGGAGAGGGACTATAGCTAAATTATTCAGCAGACTTTATTTACGAATAGTGGGATGATTAGAATTAATTGAACTATTGACACTTAAGAGTAGAACTGCCTATACATCTTTTTTATTGACTCCAATACATTATGGAAGTTGCGTCCAGACATATCACTCCTACTCATTAAAAAGTGCCCCATTGGCCAGTGTGAATTTAAAAAATTAGCCTCTAACGTTGTGATCTTAGGGTTACTTTCTAAACTCTGGCTGGATGGTAGATAGGCCCAGCCATCTTTCTCGATAAACTTTTCAATTAACTCGACACTATGCAGCACAACTTGTCTGCCTGAGTAGGAGGCTCTCTCTCCAATTCCAATCTCAGAAGAGCTTTGTAAAAAGTACCTAATACTACCAATAAGATCACTAAAATTAACTGGACTTAAAGCCTTCAGCGGCGAATCTACTCCTGTATAAAGTTTTCCTCGAACTTCACCTAGATAACACGCAGTCAGCTCTCCTCTAGGCATTGATTTTAGGCTAAACTCATCCCGAAGAACAATTGCAGCGTCTATAGATTGATTAACAAGGTCTTCTAAAGAATCAGCCCTATTCCTGTATATCCAATCAACCACTATATTGGGGTTTACATCCCTCACTGCCATATCAGTATCCAAAATAAAATCATTAGACAAGTGGAGGTCAATCGCAATTCTAAAATGAGTTTTATCTGACACAGACAAAGAATCTGCGAAGGTTTGTAAACCCTGCGCATGCCTAATTAAAGCACGAGACCATCGCAACAAAAGCTGTCCCTGCTCAGTGATGACGAGCTTATTATTACCTCTTTCGAACAAATTCGTATTGAGGGCGATTTCGAGATTATTAACATGCTCACTTATGGTAGTCCTATCTTTACCACTTGCTCTCGCCGCTTTAACAAATGAGCCATGTTCAGCTGTTAGAGCAAAAGATAAAATTTGATCTAAAGTATAATGAATCATTAAACTTCCTAAATAAAGAATCAATAGTATAAATTAATACAAGTATAGATAAGTGGAGATGTACTTACCTCAGTTAACGTTTAACTCAGTTGAAACCTAGAAAAATCACAACTCCTCTTTCTAAACTCCTGGGGCTAATCAATGAAAAACTTGAATTAAAATCACAACTTATGGAACGAAGTGCAAAATACTAATTTTTATTTGATGAATTATCACAGCACCGTGAGAGGGCTAGGCCAACAGCAAAATAAATGTAATAAAAACCTTACAAAATCAAAATGACCGACTGTATTGGGTAAAAATTTCGTTACGCACCCTCAAGAAAAGGGCAAAAAAGCATGATAAAAAAGCCCACTAAGGTCAGTGGGCTAATAAAAGAAGTGT
This sequence comes from Vibrio zhanjiangensis, assembly GCF_030161235.1. Taxonomy (GTDB): domain Bacteria; phylum Pseudomonadota; class Gammaproteobacteria; order Enterobacterales; family Vibrionaceae; genus Vibrio; species Vibrio zhanjiangensis. Next base: position 91,916 of record NZ_BSPW01000054.1, read on the forward strand.
GCTACTAGGATAATTGAATAAAGAGTATTTGTACTATTTAAGATGAAATATTAGAATTGTTATTAATAAATCTTTTTTACTTAAGTAAGACTTCCTGCGTAGTCCTCGAGACATGAGCTTCAATACGTCGGTTTACCTCATTAGCTGTTGCACTAGAACCCGCCATTTTAGGCTCCGAGCTGCCAAAACCTTTAGTTTCAACACGTACTTCATCAATGCCATATTTCTCAATCAAAATCCTCGCCACGGAGTTAGCTCGTTGCAAAGATAACTTGATGTTGTATTCTTCATTTCCTACTTTAGACGCATGGCCAGATATAAGTACTGTTGATTGTGGGTAGCTATTCATATAATTGGCTAACTCTTCTATATACTTGTAAGAGCCTTGAGTGACTACTGAAGAATTGTTGGCAAATTGAATCATCGCTAAATCATGTTGTTCTATTTTTTTTACATACTCGCTACATCCTCTTGAATCTACTTGATGAGTAGTAGGAGTATTTGGGCAAATATCCAAATCATCGTTTACACCATCGCCATCTGTATCAAGTGGTGTATTCATCGCATCTGTTGGTGCTACGCCTAGATTTTTGCCGCTAAAACGATAGCTTAGTTCTAGTCCCATGTAATTGCTGTTCATTTGAAACGTGTCCCAACTACTTTCATAACGTCGATACTGAGCTTGAAGTTTGACATTCTGAGTAATGTTATACCCAACGCCAGCTCCTAAATATGGTGCTACACCATTATCATTGGTATATTCAGAGCTATCACTTGAAATTTGATAGTTCATCGCGCCAGCTTCTGCAGATAAACTCCATTTGGAAGATAAGGGCAAGAATGCCACTAAGCCAGCAGTTATCCCTTTCGTTTCTAAAGTATAGGAGGTGCTGGTGCTATCAAGCATTTCAGCTTCACCTAGATATCTGTAACCTAGCTCAAAGCCAAAATTTTCGTTGAAAAAGTAGCCTGCAAACATATCACCAGCAAAAGTGGTGTCATCATCTGAACTTACCTTACCAACTTGATCATTACTAACCTCATAATCATTAATACCCATACCAGCACCAAAATACCATGGACTTAATACGTGGTGGGCATGTGCCGCAAGCGGTACTGTCAAAGTTAATAACATAAGTTTTCGGATGCTACACATTTTTTCTCCTTAGTGAGATGGTATTGCATTAGTGGATACTAAGTCCAATCTAAAATGATTATTTCAATATATTAACTTCACCAGCTATTACTGTCGAAAAACGAGAGTAAATTTTTATTGGTATTCTACAGTTATATTAATGGGTACACTATTCACAATCCCACCATGAGGGTTACCTGTTAACAAATAATAATTAAAATAAAACCTTAAAGGATTTAACGTCCCTTCAGAAAAAAGCTTACTGTAACTGTTAGAAATATTGACTCCATTCTTATCCCTCAATATAAAGCCATAGTCAACCGAATCACTCCTAACAACATAGTCACCTGCGCTGCTAATAGTCTGTTGAAAGTCAAAATCAATTTGTGCCTTAGTATAGTTCTTGCACCCCTCATCTCCATCGGTATCGACAATGAAGGAGGATCCTCCATATGTAGGAGGTTCTCCAACTGTTAGCCACTTAGCAATTCTATCTAGTGAAAATGTCCCATTGCTATCTTGGTTATTTTCATCTTTTAAAACGGCACCACAAGCTAACGAAGGTACAATTACATTGGAGGTGCTATTATTTGGCTCATAATAATTCCTCCGAGTATCGTTATATGGTAGGCTGTCTTGGCCAGAGCAAGAGGAGCTGCCAGTATTGGTACAAAACTGAAACTTTGGAAACCTAAGAATAGCGTCGCTTCCTGTATTCCCCACTTTTCTTAGCTTCATTTCAAACAGCAAATACCAATGATGCTCCCTACCAGAAGTAGGGTCTTGTGTTACATATCCATCACTATAATTACATTTTTTCACAAGGGAACCACTGACGTATAGCTTAAATTTGTAATCTGGGTTACCAGAATCTATCAAACCATCAGAAGCGATACTACGTGAGGAGTAACTACAGTTAAAGTTTCTATTTCTTATATTACTAGGGGTATTGTCCCAAATAAATAAATCATTCGTCTCTGAGAAAATTAAAGTTTCTTGACCAACTGTGAGATTGCTTAGATCGTATTTGTTTTTATTGTAGTAATAAGCATCAGAAACCCAATCGGTTCCAGCCTGTGCAAAAACTAATGACGGGATAAAAGAAAATATAGCCCATGTGATTCTTATCATAAAAATACCTAAATTATAAAACCTTATATAGTCACTACATCATACTTAACTAATTAACCTTATATGTATATAGCCTCTCTGAACCATAGTCATCAATGAAATTGAAGGAAACTTCTTTTCCACAGTTAATATCAGTGGTGTTATTGCCAGGATATATTACATCGATAAATGAATTTTCTTTACCATCAATACTTACGTTAGTAGGTGAGAATATATAGGGTGTTTTATTATTTATCGTTAGGTTGTTATTAGAGCAAGATAATACTATATTTTCTTCTGCACCATCTCGCTTAATAATATCTTCTAATCCTTCAGGTCTATAAAAAACTTTTATCTTTACTGCTTGTGCAATACTTATTGCAGGTTTGCCCTCTGACTCTTCAGATAAAAGAGGTATTTTTCTAGCCGTTATCCAGAAAATAGATTCTTTATCTTGAGGTAGATTATTTTTTCCATCAGCACCTTCTAAAAGGGAGATATACACATATTTAGGATTTCCATCATTTATTTTTATAACATTAGGAAAAACTACGAGGGATGGTTTCTTCTCTTCCAAAGGGGTATCCGTTTCAATAAAATCTGATATCCAGAATTGAATCACCTCGTCTGTTTTTGACGTACTTTTTACCAATAAAGGAGCTTTTTTTTGCCCTCCGGAGTAAATAACACGGGTATTAGATAACATAAATGAATGGACTGAAAAAGGTACAAAAAAAACAATAGCTAAAATAAGTAATCTATAATTCACAACGCACTACTCCTAAATCAATAATATTACCAGATGTATTTTCTTTTAACCTAGGTAATTGACATTCTTTTCCCGAAACTTTAAAGCTAATATCATCCATTACTAATGGTGATTTGATATCAAAAATTGCTCCACCATCGTTATCAATGTAGACAGTGTCATCATTGACGTCAACCGCGGTACCCAAAGGTAAAAAACCTTCGCTCGTTACGATGCGAGCGTAAAACTTATTTACTTTTTCTATATCATAGCTAATCAATGAAAAAGTACCATCTGCACCCGGAGTTATAATGTGCTTAGGGTTTTTGATATCTATACCGTTTGATACATTTCTGGTTGATAATGTGTATTCAGCTTCACGATATTGAGTTCCAGAGTTAATCGCAAAGTAGCCATCACTGTTTACTTCTGCTCCTAGCTGTTTACTCCCCTCCAACCCCTGAGCTTTAACCAGTAAGGGTTTATTTATCTTGCCATCAGATAAGACTAAACCCGTTTCATCAGTGTATATGACACTACCGTAACCACCAACACTTGCATACTCATTATTAAGTGAAGATGTTAATGTGGTTCTTCTACCAAAAGATCGATTTTGTAATGACATACTATAAGTACTATCATCTGAAGCCCTTGCATTTATACTGCCATTCTCATTATTAAAGCTACCATTCATATCTATCTCATTTATATTCTTCTGGCTATCATTAGAATAACGACTCGTAATACCCACACTTGACACTGACAATGTTTTGTTACCAAACGAAAATGGTATTCTAATACTAAAATACACACCCAGCTCATCATCACGTTGTAAGTTTACGCTATCATAAGTTTCGTAGGTCATATCGGTCGAATATGTGATGGGCAGGCCGTAAAGACTCGTAGGTAAGCTACCAAACATAGAGAGTCTAAATGTCTGAGATACATTATCGTAATCTTCATCTTTAATAACGCTGAGTTGATTCTCTTCTGAGTGGTCATAATTGATACTGACTAAGTCTAAATATCTATAATCAAGTGACCATTGAAGCCCAATGCTGCTGGCAATACGACGGCTTTGATTAGAAGTACTTTTGTCCTGATCAATTATGTTGGAATACTCACTTGCGCTAATAAAATTATCAGATAGGTAAGTGTTATTGAGAAAATAAAAATTCACTTTATCACTCAAATCTCTCGCATAACTTATACTGAATGCATAGTCCACTTCATCACTAACGTCAGAATCAACTCCAGCAAAAGATAAAGTGATATTATCACCCCACGGCGATATAACGCTTGAACCAAGCTCAAAGTTAGAATATCCATCCATAAGAGTAGAAGAGACAAAGGGAGAGAATACATCTAAGCCATATTTGTAACCAGCATAGATCACCTGGCTACCAACTGAGTCACTACTATTTTTGATATAACCAGCGTTGAATGTAAAAAAGCTTTCACCAGTGTTCAGTAAATCATTGCTGCCTGAGAGAAAATATTCTCTGCTTACTTCATCACCCCCTGATAGTGACTTTTCTACTACTTTGATTTTGCCTGTTAAGCTCGTTCCCCCCATCAAAGAATCAAGGTCATAGTTTCCCGCTTGCACATATTCCGTCCTAACTAAGCGATCATCTTGATAAATTTTCAGCTCGGACGGCGAGCTAACGTAACCACTAATCGGAATGTGTGATTGAAAACCACGAGGATTAAACAAACTACGAACTGATGATATACCCACACCACGAATATTAACCCCGGATGTAACACTCCCAATAGTGTTAGTATTATAATCACCCCAAGCAAGATCTGAGTTAAGTGAATAAATAGACTTTTTGAAATAAGCGTTGTTATAGTTTAGCTCATCATTTTCATAATTGAGCGATGAGTAAAATCGTACTTGAGATACATTAGCATAAATCTGTGAAGAGCCATAAAGTCTATCCGTATTATTATCAGATAAAGAAATTGTTTTTTCAAAATCATAGTTAACAGATACACCATTGATTATATTTTCTTGTACTCTACGCTCTAAGGTTTCTCTATCATCTTTTTGATATAGATATTGGTTTGGGATCGAATAGTCAAATCTTTCATGCTCTTTATCAAACTCAGCCTTAGCACCAAATGTCTCATCAAGTGCACCACAGTCATAAGTGTTATCTTTGTCTATATATGCTTCTTTAATATTCAGTGCACTCATATCCTTACAAAATATAGGTTCACCATATTTATCTAACTTTACATCAATATCAATAAGTCTATAGTAGTTTTCATTTACATATAAAGCAACATTATATACACCGGGTAAAACATACCTCTCGCTATTGATAAACTTATTTAAATATTCTTCCGACACTCCAGAACTAGCATTTATAAAATCAGGATTAATTCTCATTCCTTTGGCAATAGAATCAACAGGAATAAATAATATTATTAACAAGTATAAAAATGCAGGCATACTAAAAAATCCAAAGTATCTCTAATTAAACAATATAAATACATTTATAGGTATAGTTGAAAGATCTAAACTCTTATTTCTATCCAATAAGCATTCTAGTTAATGCCAATTGGATAAAAAATTCTCTTATCTACAAGTGATATCTCACTATAAATAAGAGAATAATAGTTAGGTTGTTAAATCAGTGGGTGTTAATTTGATATATTATTGATAAGTAACAACAAAAGTAACTGGCGCTGCAACTGTACCTGCATCAGTAACATCAGCAGTATCTGTGTGATACATTTGTGCTTCGAATTGGACAGCTCCAGTCGCAGTATCAATGTCAACACCTGCAAATGAGTTGATGCTATTGATGAGTACGTCCGCACCATTATGAGTTAGCAGCATTCCCATATTATCAATATTACCAGCAGTATTTTTTAGGACACTTGACTTGGCTAAACCAACCAGTGCATCACCTTGAATAAGCATTTGAGCACTTGTTGGAACCGTACAAGAAACATTATTTGATGGTGCGATAAAGAACTGTTTTGCCGTTCCCACAGCACCTTCTGCACTTGAATTAGAAGCTTCAGTTTTAGTAACACTATCAACATTAACAACAGCGTTACTTATTTCTACACCATCAACCCAAAGGCCTGGTTCACAGGTTGACTCAGTGACACTACCTGTTAGATAAACCTCTAAGTCAGTACCAGCCGCGTTTGCGCCAAAAGAAGCCATCATCATTCCAGAAACTATTGAAGCTGCGAGTAATTTTTTCATTTCTATAATACCTTGTATCTATATATTAAAAACAACATCCAAAAATTAATGTCACCTAAAATAAATTTTGTTCGACATTGCTTTTGGTTATAAACACACATATCCGTGGCTATACCTACTACTTAAACCAAGGGAGTGCGTTTCTTGGATTCGCATAATAGATAGAAGTATTAGTAAGATCACATCACTAGCAGAGGATTTTTCCCTCAGGTATAAAAAAAACCAAAAAAAAGCAACAAAATACCAAAGGAATAAACAAGTTTAAACGTATGTTTTCGCACCATTTCAGCAATATACGCATAAAAATTCACAAAAAAAGCATCAAAAGTTATTTTTAAAATGGCCTTATTTCTGGTAAGTAACTCGAAAGTTATTTAAAAAATTTCAGAAAAATCATTAATACGTGGCCATATTTAAAAATCCATAATGAACCACAACTGTAATAATTTTATTATTATGTAAAAGATTGAATATGCTGAACACATCTGTATAGCGCAAGTAGAAGTAACTTATCGCTCAAACCAACACAAAGTTGGTTTACGGTGCATATTTCGGAGCATTCCGATCAGTTATTTCGGGATTATCCGATCACCCATTTCGGTTTA
>NZ_BSPW01000055.1 GCF_030161235.1 Vibrio zhanjiangensis
TCGCCTCTGACTGCCAAGGCATCCACCGTGTACGCTTAGTCACTTAACCATACAACCCCAAAGAGTCTTGCTTGGTCTTTTGTCTTCATGCGTTGTTGCTATCGAAATCGGCTCGGTCATGTAGAAAAACCACACTCCCGTCGACCCATTTCTCAGCGCCTAGCCTGAAGGCCAAAATCCACGTCGCAATGTTTGGTGTTGTTGTTTAAACAACCAAAGTTGTCTGCAATTATTTAAACATGATGCAGACTCGATTTTGCCGGACTCAAATATAAACAACACGCTATGGTGTTGTTTCCAAGAACACTTGAATGTGTTTATTGGTGTTTATCTTTCGATAAACATTGAGAACTTTACAAACAATCTCATTCACAAGGAATCAAGATTGTTTTGTCAGCTTTCCAAATTGTTAAAGAGCATGTATTTCCTAAAAGGAGCCACATTGTCTAAACACTCTCGGCGTCAGAAAGTCCAACCACACACGCTTTACTGCAGTGGTTTGGAGATTTGAATCCAAAAATACTTAGAGAATGG
>NZ_BSPW01000056.1 GCF_030161235.1 Vibrio zhanjiangensis
CTGCTTATGCAGTTGGGTTTCCCCATTCGGAAATCCCAGACTCAAATGGTTTTTACTACCTAACCTGGGCTTATCGCAAGTTAATACGTCCTTCATCGCCTCTGACTGCCAAGGCATCCACCGTGTACGCTTAGTCACTTAACCATACAACCCCAAAGGGTCTTACTTAACAAAAAGTAAGGTTAAACAACCAAAGTTGTCTGCAATTATTTAAACATGATGCAGACTCGATTTTGCCGGACTCAAATATAAACAACACGCTATGGTGTTGTTTCCAAGAACACTTGAATGTGTTTATTGGTGTTTATCTTTTGATAAACATTGAGAACTTTACAAACAATCATAAAGATTGTTTTGTCAGCTTTCCAAATTGTTAAAGAGCATGTACTTCCTAAAAGGAGCCACATTGTCTAAACACTCTCGGCGTCAGAAAACCCAACCACACACGCTTTACTGCAGTGGTTTGGAGATTTGAATCCAAAAATACTTAGAGAATGGTGGGCGATACCGGGCTCGAACCAGTGACCCCCTGCTTGTAAGGCAGGTGCTCTCCCAACTGAGCTAATCGCCCATATTATCAAGAATGGTGGAGCTAAGCAGGATCGAACTGCTGACCTCCTGCGTGCAAGGCAGGCGCTCTCCCAGCTGAGCTATAGCCCCATATCTTGAGAAAATGGTGGGTCGTGCAGGATTCGAACCTGCGACCAATTGATTAAAAGTCAACTGCTCTACCAA
>NZ_BSPW01000057.1 GCF_030161235.1 Vibrio zhanjiangensis
CGAGTTTTTTAACCGGCACCCACACTGCCGTTTATTCAATCACTACGGCCCGACTGAAACCCACGTGGTCACTCTATGTGAGGTGACAGACTTCCATCATGCAGGAAGTGCAGCCTCCATCGGACAGCTTTTAGGTAATACAGAAGGCTATGTGCTCTCACCAGAGCAGCAGCTTGTGCCCATTGGTGTGTCAGGCGAGCTCTGTATCGGCGGTGTGGGCTTAGCGCGCGGTTATCTCAATCGCCCTGAACTCACGGCTGACAAGTTTATTGCTCATCCCTTTAGCGATGACCCAGAAGCGCGCTTATATCGCACCGGAGATTTGGTGCGCTGGCTGCCCGATGGCAATCTTGCCTTTTTGGGGCGTTTGGATCATCAGGTCAAAATTCGTGGGTTTAGGATTGAGTTAGGGGAAATCGAGTCTGAGCTGCTGCGTGAGCCGAGCGTTAAAGAAGCCGTGGTGTTAGCCCGTGAAGATCGCGGTGGTGACAAGCGTTTGGTCGCCTATGTCACAGAGGCTGAGGTGCCTGAGGCTTTGGACGAAGACGCTCTGATCGAGTCACTCAAGCAAAGGTTAAAAGCCGTGCTGCCCGATTACATGGTGCCCTCGGCTTTTGTGGTGCTGGAGCAGTTGCCATTAACGCCTAACGGTAAGGTGGATCGTAAGGCCTTGCCTGAGCCGGATTTAGCTCAGGTGACCGGCGCTTATGAAGCCCCGCAAAGCCTCACCGAAGCGCGCTTAGCAGAACTCTGGCAAACCTTGCTGCACCTACACTCGCCCGTTAGTCGTGATGCGCATTTCTTTGAACTGGGTGGGCATTCGTTATTAGGTGTCCGTCTATTAGCCAGCATTCGAGAGCAGTTTGCCTTAGATATTCCGATTAAAACGCTTTTTGCGCAGCCCATCCTGAGTGAGCTGGCAGCGGCATTAGATGCTGAGGCGTCGATGGCAGGGCAAGGTATTCAAGTGCCACCGATGGTTGCTCGTGACCCACAGTTAACCGCATTGCCGTTATCATATGCCCAGCAACGCTTGTGGTTTATTGATCGCTTAGAAGGTGGCAGCGTGCATTACAACATGCCAGGGGCGTTGCGTTTGAGTGGTAAGCTGGATATAGCTGCTCTAGAGCAGAGCTTTAAAGCGCTTTACCACCGTCATGAAAGCCTACGCACCTGTTTTATA
>NZ_BSPW01000058.1 GCF_030161235.1 Vibrio zhanjiangensis
CGAGTTTTTTAACCGGCACCCACACTGCCGTTTATTCAATCACTACGGCCCGACTGAAACCCATGTGGTCACTCTATGTGAGGTGACAGACTTCCATCATGCAGGAAGTGCAGCCTCCATCGGACAGCTTTTAGGTAATACAGAAGGCTATGTGCTCTCACCAGAGCAGCAGCTTGTGCCCATCGGTGTGTCAGGCGAGCTCTGTATTGGCGGTGTGGGCTTAGCGCGCGGTTATCTCAATCGCCCTGAACTCACGGCTGACAAGTTTATTGCTCACCCCTTTAGTGATGACCCAGACGCGCGTCTATATCGCACCGGAGATTTGGTGCGCTGGCTGCCCGATGGCAACCTTGTCTTTTTAGGTCGTTTGGATCATCAGGTCAAAATTCGTGGGTTTAGGATTGAGTTAGGGGAAATCGAGTCTCAGCTGCTGCGTGAGCCGAGCGTTAAAGAAGCCGTGGTGTTAGCCCGTGAAGATCGCGGTGGTGACAAGCGCTTAGCCGCCTATGTCACAGAGGCTGAGGTGCCTGAGGCTTTGGACGAAGACGCTCTGATCGAGTCACTCAAGCAAAGGTTAAAAGCCGTGCTGCCCGATTACATGGTGCCCTCGGCTTTTGTGGTGCTGGAGCAGTTGCCATTAACGCCTAACGGTAAAGTGGATCGTAAGGCCTTGCCTGAGCCGGATTTAGCTCAGGTGACTGGGGCTTATGAAGCCCCGCAAAGCCTCACCGAAGCGCGCTTAGCAGAACTCTGGCAAACCTTGCTGCACCTAAACTTGCCCGTTAGCCGTGATGCGCATTTCTTTGAGCTCGGTGGACATTCGTTACTGGCGATGAAGCTGGTTGCAGCGATTAATGATACGTTTTCGACACATTTATTGGTTAAAACCATTTTTTCCAATAGTTATTTGTATCAACTTGCCGAGCAAATTGATAACAATCAGTCAAAAGACAATGTATGGCAACCGCTTGTGGAAATGCATTCAAACGATGAGAGCATGAAGAGCTTACCTATTGTTTATGCAGTGCCAGGGGCAGGTGGTTCAAGTGCCGCTTATCAAGCACTCGCCAAAGCACTGGAACCCAATGCGAAAGTCGTTGTGTTAGAGCCCAAAGGTATAGCTGGTGATCAGGTACCACATAAAAACTGGGCTGAAATGTTGGACGAATATACGGAGGAGATACAGCGCTATCAGCCTAATGGGCCGTATTGGTTATTGGGTCATTCTTATGGTGCCAGAGTCGCATTTGAAATAGCGCTCAGGCTGGAAACACAAAACAAAGAGGTTAGCTGCATCCTGCTTGATGCTGAACTCTGTGGTGTCATGGCGGAGGACATGCCTGAAGATACGTTAAGTACAGAAGAAAAAGTGCTCAGTGTGATGCAAGAGTTTCTCGATGTGACTGTTTCTCCTTTGGGCTCATTGAGTCAAGAACAAGCGAAAGCAGAATTGATTCAATTGATGACAAACGCTGGCTTGATTTCACAAGAAAGGGGGAGTCGACAAGTAGAAGCCATATTGGAGATATACAACTTTCAGGAAAAAATTTCTTTTGATTATCGAGCGAGCCAGTCGATCAATGGGCCATTGACGTTGCTGTATAGCAAGGAGTCTTTCTCTCAAGAAAGCCTTCTTAAGGTTCATGAATCACACGGAAAACTCAGCCAAAAGGGTTTCTCCTGTTATCCAGTGGAAGGGTCACATGTCTCTATGCTTAGGCCGCAGCATGTACATAGTATAGCTAGCTCTGTACGCGATTTAATTCACGCCAATAGCGGTGGAGCAATCATGGAGTAATAATTTACCTAACGCTAAAAATATTAATATTCAATAGCCAGCTTGTTAAGCTGGCTATTGAGTTGACCTACACCCATTGAACAAGCAGAAGAGCTAGAAATGGTAAGAAATTTTATGACTGGCTTAAGCATCGCCATTGTTACGGATCACAAAGAGGCATTTAGGACACACAGTAAAAGAGCTTATTTCATGTGCTTATATACGTATTTGCATGGTCACTCAATCAGCTTAAAGGCGTGTGCAAAACACTTTGCTCATAATCCTCTAGTGCTTGGTTAATGTGGCGAACCGAGACAAAAGCCACACCATCATCAAACATAAAAGCGCCTATTGGAATAAGTAGGATACCCGTCATATAAGTGCTTAGCTCACCACCAGTTATTATTATGTGGATAGACAACATAAAGCCCAAAAAACCGAAAGCAGCAATAACAACACCAGCGATAAGGTTGTATAAGTTCATTAGGGTTTCAAATAAGCTAACCTTGATACGAAATGAGTATTGCTCTATGCCAGAGATATCGGGTGTATTCTTAAAAGCCCGCAAAACATGTCGAAAGGCGACACTATCGCCTAGTCTCTGGTTGAGCACAAAGAGCGCGTTTAGCATAGGTGTACTTAAACGCACGCCATGTACACTCTTAAAATATTCAATATCCAGCTCATTTCTTAAGTGGCTCTTTAACTCGGATGACACTAAAGGCTCTTGCAATGCGGCTAAAATTTGAGCTTGTCTATTTTTACGCAGATAAAAGTAATACTCAGTCACTTTCTGGATATTGAGCAAAATAGAGACGAAGGCAATCGTCACCGCTATCCAGTATTTGCCTTCGGAAACTGATTCTAGAAAAAGGTTCATTATTTTAGTCGCTACGCTACTTAACCATATGAGTATAAGTGATTGAATTTACGGCGAAGCTGAGATGAAATCAAGGTGAGTTGGTCGAAAATAAGATGTAGATGTAGATGTAGATGTAGATGTAGATGTAGATGTAAGGGTATGGTGAAGTTCATCGTTCACTACTTTCTGAACGGTATGAGTCAAAATATGCTGTATAGACAAAAATATAGGCACCATATTCTGTCTATATGGTGCCTGTGTTATTCAAGTTAGTTTCCTGTTTTCAAAACAGCAACTTACTCTTCGTAGTTATCAATATTTGGGCATGAGCAGATTAGGTTACGGTCGCCGTAGACGTTGTCGACACGGTTCACCGTTGGCCAGTATTTCCACTGCTTCGTTGCTGCTGTTGGTAAACAACCTAGCTCACGCGAGTATGGCCGATCCCACTCAGCTTCAGACAGGTCTGCTTGCGTGTGAGGGGCGTTGACGAGAGGGTTGTTCTCTAGTGGCCACTCACCGTTTTTCACCTTGGTCATTTCTTCGCGGATGGCGATCATCGCTTCACAGAAACGATCGATCTCTTCCAGATCTTCCGACTCTGTTGGCTCAATCATGAGTGTGCCAGCCACAGGGAAAGACATGGTCGGTGCGTGGAAACCGTAGTCCATCAGGCGTTTGGCAATATCTTCTTCGCTAATGCCAGTGTCTTCTTTCAGCGGACGAATATCGATAATACATTCGTGAGCCACACGGCCATTGCTACCACGGTACAACACTGGGTAGTGAGGACGTAGACGCTCCATCACGTAGTTGGCATTCAAAATGGCAACTTTGGTTGCATCGGTCAAGCCCGCTTCACCCATCATCGCAATATAGGCCCATGAGATTGGCAAGATAGACGCACTGCCGAGATCGGCTGCCGATACCGCCATATCGTCGCCTTCCACACCGTTTTCAATGTGACCTGGTAGGAAAGGCGCTAGGTGAGATTTAACGCCGATAGGCCCCATACCCGGACCACCACCACCGTGCGGGATACAGAATGTCTTGTGCAGGTTAAGGTGAGACACGTCAGAACCGATGAAGCCCGGAGACGTCAGTCCGACTTGCGCGTTCATGTTAGCACCATCAAGGTACACTTGACCGCCAGCGGCATGAACCATTTCACACACTTCTTTCACTTGCTCTTCGTACACACCGTGCGTTGAAGGATACGTGATCATAATGCTAGACAGGTGGTCTTTGTGCTTTTCAATCTTGTCTGCCAGATCGCTGATATCAATATTGCCGTTTTCATCGCATTTCACGACCACAACTTTCATCGATACCATAGACGCGGTGGCTGGGTTTGTGCCATGGGCTGAGCTTGGGATCAAACACACATTACGGTGCGCCTCACCACGGCTCTCATGGTAGCGCTGAATGGCGATAAGACCAGCATACTCACCTGAAGCCCCAGAGTTTGGCTGTAAGGAGAAGGCGTCATACCCTGTGATCTCACACAGTTTCTGCTTGAGATCATTGGCAAGAGCTGTGTAACCTGCCGCTTGTTCGATGGGCGCAAATGGGTGAATAGCCCCAAATTCAGGCCAAGTCACCGGAATCATTTCCGCTGCCGCATTCAGCTTCATGGTGCAGCTACCGAGTGGAATCATACCGTGAGTCAAAGAGAAGTCTTTGTTCTCTAACTGCTTAAGGTAGCGCATCATTTGTGTTTCGCTGTGATGCGTATTAAACACTGGGTGAGTAAGATACTCAGACGTGCGGCGCAATGCTTCAGGAATCGCAGCAAACTCGTTAGATGCAATTTCTGTTGATAGAGCATGGATGTCTTGTTTGACACCAAAGACGGCAAACAAGGCTTCAATGTCTGCGGTCGTGGTGGTTTCGTCAAAGCTTACACCGAGTTGGCCTGTGAGTCGGCGCAGGTTAATGTCGGCGGCTTGCGCTTTGGCATACAGCTCGTCAGTGCTGGAGGCTGTGTTGATGGTAATGGTGTCAAAGAAGCTATTGTGTGCAAGCTCAAAACCTGATTTTGCGAGACCTGCCGCAAGGATAGCCGTCATATGGTGCGTGCGACGCGCAATAGTGCGAAGACCTTTTGCGCCGTGATAGACAGCGTAGAATGACGCCATATTTGCCAGCAGAGCTTGCGCCGTACAGATGTTAGACGTCGCCTTCTCGCGGCGAATGTGCTGTTCACGGGTTTGCATCGCCATGCGCAGTGCTTGCTTGCCTTTACTATCGATAGACACACCGATCACACGGCCAGGAATGGTACGCTTGTGCTTTTCACGTGTTGCCATAAAAGCAGCGTGTGGACCGCCGTAGCCCATAGGAACACCAAAGCGCTGGGTTGAGCCAATCACGACATCGGCACCCATTTCACCCGCTGGCTTGAGTAGGGTTGACGCAAGCAGGTCTGTCGCAACAGCCACCAAGATTTTGTTCGCTTGGGCTTTGGCAATCAGATCGGTGAGATCGCGTATTTCGCCAGTGGTCGACGGGTATTGAACCAGTGCGCCAAACACATCTTGCTCGGCAAGAGAATCAAGCGAGCCGACTAGAACCTCAAAGCCAATGTATTTAGCACGCGTTTTGATCACTTCTAGTGTTTGCGGGTGCACATCGTCTGCGACAAAAAAGACGTTGCTCTTACTCTTACCAGCACGCTTACATAACGTCATCGCTTCCGCTGCTGCAGTGGCTTCATCGAGCAATGAGGCATTGGCAATATCCATACCCGTTAGGTCCATGACCATTTGCTGGAAGTTAAGCAATGCTTCTAGACGACCTTGTGAGATCTCAGGTTGGTATGGCGTGTAGGCCGTGTACCAACCTGGGTTTTCCAATACGTTACGTAGGATGACATTCGGTGTGAATGTGTTGTAGTAACCTTGACCAATAAAGGTACGCTTAACTTGGTTTTGGTCAGCAAATTTGCGCATGGCCGACAGCATATCTGCTTCGCTCATCGCATCAGCAAGAGCCATGGTTTTTTCAACACGGATTTGCGCGGGCACGGTTTCGTTAATTAGCGCATCAAGGCTTGCTGCTTTGATGGCATCCAACATGGTCTGTTGGTCATTTTTATTAGGGCCGTTGTGGCGAGCAACGAACTCATTTTGGGTGCTAAGGCTTTGAAGTAATTCAGTCATTGTCCTTTACCTACTCCATCATTCGGGTATGGGATATCACTAATGATATAAAGAATTATAAGTCCGAACTTTGAAAAAAAGCTGCCCCCATTAATGGGACAGCTTTACACATTTGCCTATTACTCGTCTTCGATCGAGTTTAGGTATTCTTCCGCGTCTTTAAGATTGTCGAGTTCAGACGGGTCTGACATTTTCACTTTGACAATCCAGCCGCCTTCATAAGGCTCTTCGTTGATAAGCTCTGGGCTATCTTCGAGGTCTTCATTTACAGCAATTATCTCACCAGTAATCGGGGCGTAGATGTCTGAAGCTGCTTTTACAGATTCAACCAGAGAGAAACTGTCACCTGCGTCGATTTCAGCTTCTACTTCAGGTAGGTCAACGAATACTACGTCACCTAACATTTCCTGAGCGTGCTCTGAGATACCAATCGTTGCCGTTCCATCACCGTTGTCACGTACCCACTCATGGCTATCTGCAAACTTCAGTGTTTTGTCCATTGCTTGTCTCCAAAAAATAACTTTGTTTAAATTTGTTTACCGGTAAAGAGGGAAGCGGCTGCACAATGCTTTCACTTCTTTGCGAACGCGTTGTTCCACTTCTGCATCACCTTCTGGGTTTTTGACTAACCCATCCAGTACATCGCCAATCCAATTACCAATAAGTTTGAATTCTTCAGCGCCAAAGCCGCGGCTTGTTCCCGCTGGCGTACCTAAACGTATACCCGATGTAATCATAGGCTTCTCAGAATCGAATGGGATGCCATTTTTGTTACATGTGATCCCTGCACGTTCTAGCGCTTCTTCTGCTTTGTTACCTTTCAGTCCTTTAGGACGAAGATCAACAAGCATTAAATGTGTATCTGTACCACCGGTAACAATGTCACATCCACGAGTTTGCAATACTTCTGCCAACACCTTGGCATTGTCGATGACAGAATCGATATAACTTGAAAACTCAGGGCCAAGTGCTTCACCAAAGGCGACCGCTTTGGCCGCGATGACATGCATCAGTGGACCACCTTGAAGACCCGGAAACACCGCAGAGTTGATCTTTTTATTGATGTCTTCATGGTTGGTGAGAATCATTCCGCCACGTGGGCCACGCAGCGTTTTATGCGTGGTGGTGGTCACTACGTGCGCATGTGGCAGTGGGCTAGGGTGGGCACCTGTTGCGATAAGCCCTGCGATGTGTGCCATATCGACCATGAGAATGGCGTTGACTTCATCGGCAATTTCACGAAATTTGGCAAAGTCGATTGTACGTGGGATGGCACTTCCCCCCGCGATGATCATTTTAGGCTGGTGTTCAATCGCAAGCTGACGCACATCTTCATAGTTGATTTCCAGCGTTTCACGATCAACACCATATTGAACGGCGTTGAACCATTTGCCAGACAGAGCAGGGCGAGCACCGTGCGTTAAGTGACCACCTGCATCAAGCGACATGCCCAAAATGGTGTCACCGGGCTGAAGTAATGCGAGCTTCACTGCGCCATTGGCTTGAGCGCCAGAATGAGGTTGAACGTTTGCGTATTCGCATTTAAAAAGTTGCTTTGCGCGTTCAATGGCGATGGATTCTACGGTGTCAACATGCTCACAGCCGCCATAGTAACGACGACCAGGGTAACCTTCTGCATATTTGTTGGTTAGGCAAGTGCCCTGAGCTTGCATCACGGCTTTCGATACAATGTTTTCAGAAGCAATTAACTCAATTTGTTCATTTTGACGAGTGTTTTCAGCTTGAATACCAGCAAAAACGGCATCATCGGTAGCAGCAAGGTTAGTAGAGAAAAAATTCTCTAGGCTGTGATTTTGGTATGTGTTGTTCATGGTAGATGACCTTCCATTCGTGCTAACGAGATTATTAATAGGATTATCGCTCTCGTTAGTCCTCTTTCTGTTTACTGTCCTCATCGAGGAAGACAGGGTGAATTCCATACCCCAAAAGATGTTATAATCGCGGGGAAAAACCCGAACTTCACTGCTAAATCACGTTATCAGTTTGCTCGGAAATCGCATCTCTACAACTAACAAGCTGGTAACATAGCTTTTGTTGAAGCTATAATCAACTAAAAATTTCCTATTGGAAACATGGTTTCTGAAAATGTTACCTTGAGCACGATTTATTTGCCTAAGTTATCTTTTTAATCCGATAGGCTTAAGGCACAATAAAAACCAACAGGAAATGGACATTCAATTGAAGAGGGATACATGCCTGAAGATAGCTATGACGAGTACCCATCTTTGACTCTTGCAAAAGACGGCGATCAAAATATTGAGCCGCTAAAATTAGGCGAGAGAATTAAGGATATCCGAAGTAAGTTAGGGATCACTCTTGAGGAGGCAAGTCAGCGTACAGGATTAGCTCGTTCAACACTGAGTAAGATTGAAAATGAGCAGATTTCTCCAACGTTTCAAGCGATGCAAAAATTGGCGCTTGGGCTGCAAATAGATATGCCGCAACTCTTTGAACCACCAAGAAAAAAGGTGGCAATGGCGCGCAGGGATATCACCAAGGTAGGCCAAGGTAAACCCCACCCCACGCCAACTTATGAACATGAGTTGCTGGCAACCCAACTGTCCAATAAAAAAATGATGCCTTTTAAAAGCCAAATCCACGCTCGTAGCTTTGATGAATATGGCGATTGGGTGCGTCATGACGGCGAAGAGTTTTTGCTGATTTTGTCTGGGTCAGTGCGCTTTTATTCGGAGTTTTATGAGCCGGTAGAACTGGGTGAAGGAGACAGTGTGTATTACGATGCCACTATGGGGCATATGTTGGTTTCGACCAGTGATGAAGATGCCAATATTTTATGGGTTACGGCCAAATAGTGATACTTATGCCAGATTTCCTATAATGAAAGCAAACGTTTGCTTTTTGGGTTTTTGTCGGTACAATAGCGCCATCTCGGCTGAGGTGGCGTTTTCTTTTGTCCTCAAAAAATGTGAATATGATGTTAAATGTCACATTTTGAATGCTTCTAATCTTGTTAAGAGTGCAAAATGACCTCACTCTTGTTTATTATTGGAAACAAGGTTTCCTCGTGTGGAAAACGGACCTGATTAAATGGAGACAACAATGACTCAAGATCTACTCAAAACACCACTTCATTCGCTTCACGTTGAAGCTGGTGCCAAAATGGTTCCTTTCGCAGGCTATGATATGCCAGTCCAATACAAATTAGGCGTAAAGAAAGAGCACTTGCATACTCGAGATGCCGCTGGGCTTTTCGATGTGTCCCATATGGGGCAGCTTCGGTTGCGCGGAGAAGGTGCCGCTGCGTTTCTAGAGTCTTTAGTTCCCGTTGATATCATCGATTTACCTCAAGGTAATCAGCGTTATGCTTTTTTCACCAATGAGCAAGGCGGAATTATGGATGATCTTATGGTGGCTAACCTTGGCGATCATCTATTTGTTGTGGTTAATGCCGCATGTAAAGAGCAAGATATCGCCCATTTAAATGCCCATTTGCCGACAGGTGTTGAACTGGAAGTAATTGACGATCGCGCTTTACTTGCTCTTCAAGGTCCTAAAGCTGTGGATGTACTCAAGCGCTTCAATCCAGAGGTGGCCAATATGCTGTTTATGGACGTCAAAAAACTCGACATTCTGGGTGTTGAGTGTATTGTCAGTCGCAGCGGCTACACGGGAGAAGATGGGTACGAAATCTCAGTTCCGAATACTCATGCTCAAGAGTTAGCAAATAAATTGACGTCAGAAGAAGAAGTTGAGTGGATTGGTCTTGGTGCACGTGATTCGCTGCGTCTAGAATGCGGGCTATGCCTATATGGTCATGATTTAGATACTACCACAACGCCTGTAGAAGCAAGCTTACTGTGGGGAATTCAGAAAGTTCGTCGCACAGATGGCGAAAGAGCAGGGGGGTTCCCTGGTGCCGATATCATTCTTAAGCAAATTGAGAGTAAAGATGTCTCGCGCAAGCGTGTCGGTCTTGTGGGGCAAACGAAGGCGCCTGTGCGCGAAGGTGCCGAGTTGTTTGACGTAAATGACAATAAGGTCGGTGTCGTCACCAGTGGAACCGCAGGGCCAAATGCAGGTAAACCGGTTTCTATGGCATACGTTCGTGCGGATTTATCGGCAATAGGAACCGAGCTATTTGCGGATGTTCGTGGTAAGAAATTACCGATGACGGTTGAAAAGATGCCGTTTGTACCGCAGCGTTATTACCGTGGTTGAATGAGTAACTTCGTTTAAGATCTTAAAAATAAATCCTCTCATTTGAGAGGTTTTTTATTTCTTCGTTTGTGATATTGATGTTATTATTTTTATAAATATTAACATCTTAGAACCTAACCCCTCCCTAGTTGTAGACTAAACTTAAGTGTGATAGTCAAAAAGGGAGACGGAAAGATGAAAGCATCATGGGTTTTTCTTAGCTTGGTATTTGTGGTCTCTCGTACGCTGGCTAGCGAGGTGTCTACTCGAATAGTCAATGGAACTGACGTAACCAATATTGCGACCTATCCTTCTTTTTCCAGTCTGTTTTATATAAGTGGCGGTGCATACAGTAACTATTGTGGTGCGACTATGCTAAATAGCCAATACGCTCTGACGGCTGCTCATTGTATTTATGACAATCCGAGCAATATGCTCAATACCTTTGTTATTCCCCAGTTGCTTGATGAATCAAATTACTACGGTGCCGAAAAGGCGAGAGCATCGGAGTTTTATTACCCTGATGACTACATAGATTCAGGCACAGCATTATGGCCTAATGATATTGCCATTATTAAACTTGAGACCCCTCTCTCAACCCCTGATTATACTTACATGCTTAATACCACTTATAACAATAACTTTCCTTCCGTAGGGGGCAGTATTAACTATTACACTATTGGTCATGGGCTTGTTGCAGGAAATGTATCGGGAAGTACGATATTGCAACAAACGACGCTTGAATATGTGTCATGGAATGACTGTCGTTTTCAATATGGTGCGATTACAGATAAGCAAATTTGTTTTGGTGGTGCGCAATCAGGAAGTTACAAGAATTCTACCTGCAATGGAGATTCAGGAGGCCCTGTATATCTGTTTGATGGTGCGCAATATATCCAAATAGGCATCACCAGTTTTGGGCCTAACTCTTGTGGTAACCCATCGTTGCCCGTAACTTCTGTTTTTACCGATATCTATGACTATATTGGTTGGGTAAATCGAGTGATCAATGGGCAGGAAATCCCCAAGTATTACGTTACTACGACTAATGGTCAGCGTGTTTTGGTGAGTAATGTGGGAACTTCTAGTTCTGGCTCTGGAGGTGGTATTGGCTTTTTGACTCTATTTAGTTTGCTTCTAATGGGAATCTTTTTAAAACACCATCGAGCGGTAATGCCCAGTTACGGTCAAAAATCTTAGCTTGAGGAACATACGACAGCCTAACTGTTCGGAAATTATACTGTTTTATTGTATTGTGAGATATTAATCAACGGTAGGGAAGAAGCGTATTCAAGTATAAAACTTATGCTCAGTTACGCTCCTTACATCATTGGACCAAAGAACCCTATGCTGTTTGGTTATCAGTCATAAATGGTTGGAATGGGTAATCGTTTGTGCTGTGTCGCTTTATAAATCGCGATCAAACGATCGATTGTATCTTGTGAAACGGGTTTGCCTTCAAGGAAGTCGTCAATTTGGTCATACGTGAGACTTAAGGCATCTTCGTCTGCTTTTTGCGGGTCTAACTCTTCCAAATCCGCAGTCGGTGTTTTGTTGACTAACACTTTAGGCGCTCCAAGAGTATCTGCTAGTTCTCGAACTTGACGTTTACTTAGGCCGAAAAGAGGGGCCAAATCACAGGCACCGTCACCAAATTTGGTGTAGAAGCCAGTGATGTTTTCTGCAGAATGATCTGTCCCTAAAACGAGTCCTCCAACATATCCTGCAATTTCATACTGCGCGACCATCCTCGCTCTCGCTTTTACATTTCCTTTGACGAAATCAATTTTTTCAGCTTGCGTTGGGTATAAGCCAGTATTGGCGAGAGCTTGTTGAGAAGATGCGTGTAAGCCATCGACGCCTGGTTTGATATTGACAGACACTGAGTGAGTAGGCTGGATAAACTCCAAAGCAATCTGAGCTTCATCTTCATCTTTTTGCTCACCGTAAGGCAGGCGAACAGCGATAAACTGATACCCTGCGTCGGCCTCGCTATTGAGTTCGTTAACGGCAATTTGTGCTAAACGACCACAGGTTGTTGAGTCGACGCCACCACTGATACCTAGTACCAAGGCTTTGCATCGTGCTTCCTTTAGCTTATTCTTGATAAATTCGACCCGACGCGTGATTTCAAATTGTGGATCAATTGATGGCAGTACACGCATTTCGTCGCGGATTTGCTGTTCCATAGGTTTTCTTCCTGCAAGCATGATTTTACGAAATAATAGTAATATCATACCTCAATGAACAGTTTAGAAAACTATGAACAGTGAATTCACGGCTATCAGGAAAAAAAATGAACAAAATTGCGGTGTTTGGTAGTGCTTTTAATCCACCTAGTATTGGTCACCAGAGTGTCATTGAGTCATTAACGCACTTTGATCGCGTTTTATTAATACCAAGCATTTCTCACGCTTGGGGAAAAGAGATGCTTGATTATGTGAAACGGTGTGAATTGGTAGAGGCTTTTATACAAGACTTAAATCTTAATAACGTAAAGTTAAGCCGTATTGAGGAGCACTTGTATCAGCCTGAACAAAGTGTCACAACCTTTGCGGTTTTGACTGAACTTCAAAACCGACACCCCGAAGACCATATTACTTTTATTGTTGGCCCTGACAATCTGTTCAATTTTGCTAAATTTCATCAAGCCGATAAGATTCTTGACACTTGGTCGGTCATGGCTTGTCCAGAGAAGGTAAGAGTTAGAAGTACTGATATCAGGTGTGCGATCGCTAAGGGGCAAGACATTAGCGCGCTTACGACGCCAAGTGTGTGTAAATTATTACGCAATGGTAGGTATTATTAATGGTCTCAATTGGCCGCGAGTGCGGGTGGGGGATTATTGGGGCGCAAATTATTGTGCAATTCAATAAGGGCTTCGGGCTTTTCTGGACGTGAATAGAAAAATCCTTGGATTTGTCTACACCCCATTTGATGAAGCTTATCAAGCACCTGTTTGTCTTCCACACCTTCGGCAACGAGCTCAACGCTGAGTTGTTTAGCCAGATGAATAATAAGCCAAACTAAGTGTTCTGAGGTAGTGTTGTACATCATATTACGAATAAAACTGGCATCGATTTTTATACAATCAATTGGGTAGCGGTGAATGTAGTTAAGACTTGAATAGCCAGTCCCAAAGTCATCCAGTGCAACTCTAAAACCGAGGTGTCTCATCTGGTCAAGAATATAACTGGCTTCATTTGCTTGGGATAGCAATACAGTCTCAGTTAACTCAATAGTAAATTCTTCGGGCTTAAATCCGTAGCGGGCGATTGTTGAAGTAAGGTATGTCAGATAACGATTGTTGTCGTTGAGTTCATACGCGCAACAGTTTATGCCCAATTTCACTTTATAACCTAAACCCGCTTCCAGCTTTTTCTTGGCAACGCAAGCGAGCTCGATGATTCTTTCTCCTAGGCCTATGATTAAGCCTGATTGTTCAGCAGCTTCAATAAACTCAATAGGAGCAACAGGGCCCAATAGAGCGCTGTCCCAGCGTGCAAGTATTTCAAAATAGTCCCAATGGTCTTGATCCTGTCTGACGATAGGTTGTGCAACAACATAAATTCCGCTGGGTTTTTGAGTACTGGGTGCCAGCTCTTTACGCAGCGCTTCAATGACTGTCGTTCGTCTGTAGTATAGAGAGCTGAGTTCGGTGTCGTAGCAGTGGATTTGTGCATTTCTCGATTGTTTACAGTCTTTCAGAGCTAAACTCGCATTGAGGATCAATTGATCACCACTTAGTCTACGATCTGTTTTTATTGCTATCCCCATGCTCACGTTTACTTTTATATTGTGCTCTGAATCCTTATATCCAGCGTCCAATTTTGCGAGTATCAAGCGGCAGACGTCGACAGGGTCATTGGCATAGGTAATGAACGCAAACTCGTCTCCTGCAATGCGAAAGGCTTGTTGCCGATTATGGAGAGAGGATTCAATTGAGTGCGAAACAAACTTTAGTACTTGATCGCCGATATATTGTCCATATAAGTTATTAATGGTTTTGAAATTGTCAATATCAACGTAAACCAAAGCTAAATAACTTGGGTATGATTCCGATAGACGTTCTAGCTTGTCAGATAGATAACTTCTATTGAGCAGTCCAGTTAGATCATCATGTGAAACTTCGTAACTTAGCTGTCTAACAAGACTATCAGAGCGAGCAGTAAGCCACTTGACTCTTAGACTATGAACAATCACATTTGCAAACAGCATGTGGCAATAGATCAACTCTTTTGGATTCTCGATAGGATGGTCAAACGTTGACAATAGAACTCCTAGTGCTTCTCCTTGTTCGGTTTTTAACGGGACACCTATGTAGCCTTCAAGTTTGTTTTCACATAGATAAGGGTCTTCAGGAAACTGCGTTGCAACTTTTTGTGCATACAGAAGGTATTCAAGCTCCGATTGGCTCACTCTAGACGAGGGAGTATGTCTAAGAGAATAGGACGTGGGGATGCTTTTTGATTCAGTAAAAGTTTGAGACAAGCAATAAGCATTGCCATTGAATTTGTCGATTTCGACAATACAGGTGCAAAATGTTTGAAAATGTTGATGTAAAACTCGAGTGACTTGATCTAACAACTCCACGCCATCAAGCTTCAAAGTGTGGTTTAAGACATCTAAATTTATCGATGTCGCATGTATCGGTGTCCTAGCCATTTGAACCACCTAATTTGTCGTGATTTAAATCACTTATTTATTGGTAATGCCACGGTTAAATATGGTATAGGTCTCATATTATTTCAAATTTTGATAGTAATTTTCTTACTTAAAGGTGACCAAGAATCAGAGTCGATTCTTAAGATAGTCGAGAAACAGTTTGGTACGAGTATGCTGATAGTCCAATTTGGGATAGTATGCATAAACGGTTGTTTCATCAGTGGTTATTGACGGAAGTACTCTTCTCAAAGTACCCGTTTTGAGTTCATCTTTTATCATGATGTCATTTGAAATCATTATTCCCATTGCATTTTTTGCTGCATAGAACAGGGCTTCTGGGTTGGTGGTTGAGAGGTTGCCTGTCAGCATAATTCTTTTACCCGTGTTCAGCTTAATTTCTCGTTGAGGCCTTTCTCCCCAAATGAGCATGTTGTGCAGCTTTAAATCTTCGACACAGTTTGGTTCGCCATGTTTTTCTATATAGGTTGGTGAAGCGTAGAAACCTGCTTTATGCTCAAACAGAGCGGTCGCCTTAAAGCTTAAAGAGTTAAGTTGTTCGAGTTCACGGCTGATGAAAAGATCCAAACTGAGCTCTGGCAACTGTCCAGGTGTAGTAGTTATTAATTGGATACGTATGTCAGGGTACATTTGCAGAAAATCATCTAAATACTGCACAAGAAATTTTGAGCCAACAGCAATCGTCGCCCCAATTTTAAGGAGTCCTGCTGGCGTTTGGCTCACTGAGCGTGTTTCATCAACTACCGACTGCCACCCATCTAGCTGTACTTTTGCTCTTTGGTAAAACAGTGCTCCAGCCTCAGTTTGAGTAACGCTTCGAGTGGTGCGTTTTAGAAGTTGAACGCCAATTCTTTCTTCAAGCCAATGTACACGCTTGCTTATTGCTGAGCTGGTGGTGTTCATTTTGCGAGCAGCACCATTGAAGCTGCCCTCGTCAACTACACGTATGTAACTTTGTACACTTTGAATCCAGTCCATTTCTTTGCCCTACTCGTTCCTACTGGGAACTAATTAGTTTCCTTTTGAAGATATTATCATTATATAGCGATTAAATTAAGCTTAGCTGTAGACAAAACGAATGAGGAACAGCGATGAACAAAGCGCCTATATTGATGGCAATGTTAATTATTTCGACAGGACAGGTTGGAGTGAGTATCTATCTGCCTTCTTTGCCAATGATCAGTACAGCGCTTCAAGTTAGTCAGTCCGATGTGCAGCTTTTAGTGACCCTATTTTTGCTCGGATTTGGCGGTTCTCAGCTTTTTTATGGCCCTTTGTCCGATGCCATTGGTAGAAGACCGGTATTTTTGCTCGGCCAAGGTATCTACTTAGTTGGAACTGTCATTTGTATTCTATATACCCATAACCTTTGGTTTCTGGTCTTTGGTCGTCTACTTCAAGGCTTAGGTGCCGGCAGTGCGTCAGTATTAGGCCGCAGTGTTTTACGAGATTGTTATGATGGACATCAATTAACTAAGGCATTGTCCTATGTGTCAGTGACGGCCTCTATTATGCCTGTTCTTGCGCCTGTTGTTGGTGGCTGGGTAGCGTTTTATTATGGGTGGGAAGCGGTATTTATTTTTGTATTGGCCTTTTTGGTTGCGACTTTTGTTTTAGGCTACTGCTTGCTTTCTGAAACCATGCGTTATGAGAGAACGGAATTTGATATCAGAAAAGTGGTAACAAACTATGCGCAGATAATTAAAAATAAACAAGTCCTGAGCAGTGCGAGTTATAACTGGATTACATACTTGGCGTGTGTGGTTTCTTTGTCTGTGATGCCTTTTATTCTCCAGCATGAATTGGGTTTAACCGCAGCGCAATATGGGGTTGTTATGGTGATCCCATCAGCAGGGCTACTAGTGGGTACTCTGGCATTAAATGTTCTCACACGGTACCTGAGTTCACAGAAAATATTGGTTATGTCGGTTGGCATCATTGTGTTATCCGGTCTCTGGTTGCTCGCGTATGATCTGACCGTATTTAATATAATCTGGGCATTTACTTGGATGGTGGTTGCACAAGGCTTATCCTTTCCACTTTCTATTGCAATGTTACTTGCGCCCCACAAAAGGCAAGCGGGTGCAGTGTCTGCGTTAACTGGGGCCATCCAAATGTGTCTAGCGGGGCTACTTGGTGGTTATATGGTTGAAACTTGGATACAAAGTAGTGCTGCGTTGGGGATTTTTTATCTCTTTTGTGCCAGTGTCATGGCGATGGTCTTATATGTAAATCGAGTTCAGCCACTCGCTCGTAGAGAGTTTGCTTGAAACACATAGACTGATTGATACAATGTGTTTATCAATAGCGATATGCTCGTAGAGACAACGATGGAACATAAAGAATTTTCTGAATTAGTCACCGCGCTTTGTAAGCAAGAGAACTTACCCCAAGCACTTGAAATGCTTAAATCGTGCGAAAATGAAGAAGTGGCGCAAGCTGCATTGTCACTAGTCGGTCAATTTGCATTGGCCGAAGTGGAAGGTGAACACCGTATCTACCACGTTACAGTGGAAAAAAATGAACAGGGTGAGGAACAAGAGTACGTTGAGCACATTATGAATGAAGGCGATGATGTGATTTGTTTTGTTGCTTGGTTCTTTGACGTAATGTTTGACGTGAAACGCAAAGACTCTTACCAAGCGGCGGGAAAAACGTTTCAGCAGCCTAAGCGTGAATCAAAATAGTTGAGCCCCCAACTTTTTTGGGGGCTTCCTTGTTCAACCAACGGAGCTTTGGTTGTTGTCCATATTGACAACATTGTCTGGCACTTTGTTTAACCCTTTTTCTTCGAGCCATACGGCTAGATTGTCTGAACCACCTATATATTGGCCGTCAAGCCAAATCTGTGGGACAGTGACGGGTGTTTTTTCACCTATGATGGCTTTCACTTCAGGAATCATTCGATACAAAGCAGCGCTATCTTTAACTACGTCGTGATAGTGATACTCAATACCGGCATCATCGAGCAATTTTTTGGCTTTGACACAATATGGGCATGTTGCTTTGCCATACACAATATTGCCCTTGAGCGTATCGCGTTTCGTCCACTCTTTTATGACAGATTGTACTAATACACCACGGTTTAGCGCTTCACCTTGACTGACCACTTTGCCTTCAACCATAAGAATAGGTGCATGCCATGCGCCTACTTTGAGAGGCTCCCACCAATGAGATAGCCAGTCTTTAATCTCCAGCTCTACAGGAACCTCAGACAATTCGTTCTCAAATGTGTCTTTTAAAATATCCTTAGTTAACGTGCATTCACCACAGGGAATTTTTACGCTAAATGGTCCCCAACTTCCGCCCCAACGGTATAGTGTCAATTTGATTGGATCTGTCATAGAGGTTTCTCCGATTCATATCTTTAAGTAATAGAACGGAATTGGCGAATATTTATTTCAATTCTCGATATTTTTTTGCTTCCCATTGAGTGATAAAGGCAACAGAGGCCACAATAATCGCAGCGCCAAGCCACAATCTTCCTGGTGGAACCCAGTTAAACACAAGCCAGCCTGCTAAGACATTCAGTGGTAATTTAGCATGATCGAAAGGTTGGACGAATGATGCATCTGCCACTGCATAGGCTTTGACGATAGCCCACTGTGCAAGAGCGGTGAGTGCCCCTGCAAAAAGAAGTACTAGCCAGATGGTTCTACCCTGTGGGGTCTGCCATTGTGGAATGGCAAGCAAGAGGTTAAATGGAGTGATTAAAATGAGCAAATAAACCACCATAGTGGACGGTGAATCATCGGAAGACAATTTCTTTACCATCAAGGAATAGCATGCCCAAAAGAATGCGGCACCAATAGGCAGTAATGCTGCCCAACTAAAATCATCAGCCCAAGGCTCCAAAATCAACATGGCACCGACAAACCCAGATAGCGTCGCTGCCCAGCGAGCAGCACCTACTTGTTCTTTGAGAAACAAACCAGAGCCGATGGTTGCAAAGAGTGGGGACGTCATGAGCAAGGCAATGCCTTGCCAAATAGGGACTGGATAAGCCAGAGCCCATAGCCAAAGCTGAATCCCAATCACAGATAGGGAGACTCGAAAAATGTGCCAACCTAAGTAATTGGTTCGTAAAGAGTGGCGAATACCTAAGTTTTTCAGATAGGGAAGAATAACCACCAGTGCTATCGCATATTGGATCAAAGCGACAGTGGTGGAAGATAAGCCGAATTTAATGCTGGCGACCTGAGCAAGGCTATTGACCAATGCAAATGCCAAGCCTGCGGTGAGCATCCAGCTCGCTCCCTGAATGGGATGGTGGGATCTTGAAGCCATAATGATCTTATCAAAAAAATAGTGCTGACAATCATACGGTGTTATTGATGGAACGTCATCTATCGCATTGTTTAATATTTATAATTTTGGCTGTGAGGCCAGTATCATCCGGTTGATGACTCATCGTTTTGATTGACTGTGAATAAAGTAAGTAGCTCATCCAATTCTGAAACACATATTGAAGCATGGTGAGAAAAGGGATGGACGTGTCCGTGAGTGACTAGGCAAGAGGGCATGTTGGCGTTACTGGCCGCCTGTAGGTCGTAGACATAATCGCCAACATAAAGCACTTGATATGAAGCTAATCCCCACTCATTAGCAAGAGCCAGTAAAGCGTCTGGAGCGGGCTTGGGAGGGAAGTGCTCACGACTGATGATACGTGAAATATTCAATTTATTGTGTGCAACTTTCTGGCGAGCGGCTTGTAGGCAATTGCGTGTAATGATAGCAGTAGAAAAATGGTGTTGCTCAATAAACTTGAGTAGCTCATGGCAACCCTGCATAGGAGTTGAGTGGTTCGCATCATCGAGTTCATGATTAAGGACGATCTGTTTTGCTTTTAATGCTGATTGTGAACAATCAAGTTTGTCGATAAAAGTGAGTAAGTCTATGTTGCTTGGGCAGCCTATTTGATCTCTCAGCCAGTTGAAGTCCAAGTTTGAGCTGACTAGAGTATTGTCTAAGTCAAAAACAATAGCGTTTATTTGTTCGATATCTAAGGCAATAACGTCCATGTTACCTTCCGTGTGAAATCAAAACTTATGCGAATTCTTTTTCTAAATACGCCACAATATCGGATGACTCGTATAGCCATTCAACCTGATCATTCTTTTCTATCCTTAGACAAGGAACTTTTACTTTTCCTCCCCCTAGCTCAAGCTCGGACCTATGTTGTGGATTCGTTTTAGCATCACGCAGTTCTATGTTGACTGATTGACGCTTCATCGCTCTACGTACCTTGACGCAAAAAGGGCAAGCATCGAATTGGTACAAGGCCAATGATTTTGCTTTTTCATCGACTTTCTGTTGCTCTTGTGTTGGACGTTTGAGGCCTTTGGGGGAGAAAACAGCATTGAGCAGTAGAATGATTCGGCCTAAGAACCAGCGGATAACTTTCATAATATTCCTTACAACATGATAGGTGGTGGCTGTATTGTATCCAAAATAGTGACTAATGAGTATTTATCTTATGTTGCTTCGTCACGGTTAACCCAAGTCTTTTGGCGAGCCGAGTCAGGTTAGCGCGATCAGTTTTCAACTGACGAGCTGCTTCTGCCCAGTTAAAGTCAGCTTCTGTGAGCGCGTGTGTGATTAGCTGTCTTTGGAAATCTTCTGTGGACTCACGTAATCCTCGGCAGACTATCGATTGTGACATAGGGACAGAGTGGGGAGCCTGCGATGAATGAGTATCAATGGGTAGGGCACTCAATTCACCGATGTCTTCGACTGACACCGTAATCAGCTTCGTATTTTTTACTCGTGCTCGTGCTTTTAATGCTGCGCGATTGATGACATGTTCTAATTCGCGAACATTTCCGGGCCAGTTGTAGCGTGTCAGCAGATGTTGGACTTCTTTTTGCAGTTTTATCTGTATAATTCCGAGCTTTCTTCTGGCTTGCTCAAGGAAGTATCCAGTGAGAAGAATAATGTCTCCTTCGCGTTGGCGTAGCGGTGGAACTTCAATAGGGTATACACTTAGACGATGGTAGAGATCGGCTCTAAAACGCCCTTCATTAACTTCTTCTGGCAAGTTCCGATTGGTCGCGGCTAGGACACGAACGTCTATGGTCTCTACTTTGTCTTGACCTACGGGCTGAATTTCGTTGTTTTGGAGCGCTCGTAAAATCTTACTTTGCGCACTCAGTGGAAGCTCGCCAATTTCATCCAAAAACAGCGTACCGCCATCGGCAAGGGCAAATTTGCCTAAGCGTGATTTATCGGCACCAGTAAATGCGCCTTTTACGTGGCCAAAGAGCTCACTCTCGACCAAGTTTTCGGGGATAGCGGCACAATTTACATATACGAGAGGTTGTTTGCGCCGATTGGATAAGTGATGGATACTCCGAGCGACCAATTCTTTTCCGACGCCTGTTTCTCCGTTAATGAGAATATTGAAATGGGAGGGAGCCACCACCTCAATATCAGATTTTAATGATAGCATCCGTGGGCTAGCACCTATGATATCACCGCCGTCTCTGTCCCAAGCATCCTCATTGAGTTCTTCGAATCGCTGCTGAGTTTGCTTTGCTTGCTGTTCGAGTTGACTCACTGTCATCGCAACTTTTAACGTGGACGCAAGGATCGCCGACAAAGCATCTAAGCTTCGTGTGGGGATTTGGTCGAAGACGTTGGGGGTAAGGCTGTCCAGCGCCAAAATACCGAGCAATGTATCAGCATAAATAAGGGGCAGCCCCATGCAAGAATGCATAGGCAAATCGCCTTCGTAATCGATAAGTAGATTATCAAAAGGGTCCGCCAAATCACAGTGAGCATCGAAGCGTACGGCCACTTTTGATGCACATATCGCCTTTAATCGAGGATGCTCGTCAACGATGAATCGACGCCCAAGCGTGTCTCTTGTTAACCCTTGTATGGCAAGTGGAACAAGAGTTTCTCCTTGCAATGAAAGTAGGGCTACACTATCACATTGGATGGCTTTGCGTATCGCATCCAAAAGCCGATCGAATCGTTCTTGTTCTGTATGGCCGGTTGCAAGGCCAATGGTCATATCGATCAAAGTAGAAACAGAGATATCTTGCATGCTAGCGTTGGACTCCAAAAATAGTGGTGTCAATTAAAGTGGTCGGTAAACAATCACCTCAAGTGTGTTAATGCTTTATTATAGTGTCATTTGGACTTGTTTCAATGGGGTCTTTATGACTTTTATTTAGTAAATTATGACTAAAATCCAAGTAATTAGGTGTTTTGGTAACTTGGCACTGATTGTGCAGATAGCATGGAAAGGTTAGAAATAGACTAGGAGAATATACCAATGCTTAATAACCAGCATATTGAAGTTGTAAAAAGTACCATTCCTTTACTAGAAAGTGTCGGTCCGGCGTTAACTCAGCATTTTTATCAGCGCATGTTTTCCCACAATCCAGAGTTAAAAGATATCTTCAATATGACGCATCAAAAGACAGGTCGCCAGAGTGTCGCTTTGTTTGAGGCGGTTGCTGCGTATGCCAAAAATATTGATAACTTGGAAGCTTTAGTTTCTGCGGTAGAGCGTATTGCCCATAAACACACGAGTTTTAACATTCAAGCCGATCATTATCAGATAGTTGGCCATCATCTTATAGAGACACTAAGGGAACTTGCGCCAGAAGCATTTACTCAGCAAGTGGAAGAAGCTTGGACGGCCGCCTATTTATTTCTGGCTAAGGTGTTTATTGATAGAGAAGGCGAGCTGTATCTTCAGAGAAAGCAAGCGATTGGTGGCTGGGAGAATGCTCGTCAGTTCAAGGTAACAAAGAAAAAGCCGGAATCTGAATTAGTAACGAGCTTTGTGTTGACCCCCGTCGATGGTGGTGAGGTATTGGATTATATACCCGGTCAATATGTTGGTGTTGAGGTGAAACCATCGACTGGAGACTATAACGAGATCCGTCAGTATTCTTTGTCTCAAAAACCCAATGGTAAAGACTATCGCATCTCTGTGAAACGTGAGTTAGGAGAACATAAAGGCTTGGTGTCCAATTATCTTCATGATGAAGTTCATGAAGGAGACGTCGTTCACTTATATGCGCCTGCAGGAGACTTTTTCTACCAAGAAAAAAATGCGCCGGTTGTTCTTATTTCAGCGGGAGTTGGGGCAACGCCTATGCAATCTATGTTACAGATGTTAGCGGATGCTGGAAAAGAAGATGTGTCCTATTTGTACGCCTGTAATGGGCCTCATCAGCACACCTTTAAAGAAGAAACTCAGCAGATTGTTAGTCAAACTGGATGGCAACAATTTACTTGGTACTTAAATGATACTGCCCACTTTTCAGGTCAGATGAATTTATCTGAGGTTGAACATCTATTGCCATTGCACTTCGCTGATTTTTATCTGTGTGGCCCGATCGCATTTATGGAAGGGATAGTCAAGCAGCTAGAAGAGTTTGGGGTAGGAAGAGACCGTATTCACTACGAAGTTTTTGGTCCTCACGCTTATTTATAAATCGATATCAAAGGGCTTTATTACCAAAGCCCTTTCTATTACCAAAGCCCTTTCTATTACCTACCTTTACAGATTAGCCAGCAAGTTCTGCTCACCAAATTGTAATGCCCGAATAAAAGTGAAGAGAAACGGGTGTTAACAGTTATTCGCTATATAGTGTACCGAGCCTATTGGCTTTGAATGCTTGGTTGGCCTCAGTCACTGGATTGTAATGTCTCTATTTGAACTTCAAATGAGCCTTTGTCGCAGTCGATAAAGATACTAGTACCGCTGATCATCACCGACAAATCCATTCCACGTTCGATTACTGAAGATAGGGCTTCGATACCTTGTGAGCTAAGACGATAAATGTGTGCATTGTATTGATATGATTTGTTTTTGGCTTGCTCCCACCAAGTGTCGGATTTACTGGTAAAACTGAAAATATCGACTCTTTGCGCTAATCGAGTTGCTTTTTTTATTCGATCTAGTGAAGGTTCACCAACTTCAATCCACTGTGCAATCATGCCGTCAAGTGTTTTGGACCAAAGATCGGGTTCTTCAGTGGACGATAAACCTTTGGTAAAACTGAGTTCAGGTTGATACTTCACGCAAAACGCCAATATGCGAGCCATCATTCGTTCGGTGTTTTCTGACGGATGTTGCGCAATCGTGACTTGCGGTGAGTGATACAAATCTCTATTGCTGTCCGATATAGAGAGACGGAATTTATAAATAGTGGGTTTAAGTGCCATGATTTTTTGCTACACATAAAAAAATAGCCAGCGTGATGCTGGCTATTGTAAATCTAAAGTACAGTCCGATTAAAGTACTTTGATGTTCTCAGCTTGAGGACCTTTTTGGCCTTGAGAAACAACAAACTCTACTTTTTGACCTTCAACTAGAGTACGGAAGCCGTCACCAGTGATTGCAGAAAAGTGAGCGAAAACGTCAGGACCGTTTTCTTGTTGAATGAAACCAAAACCTTTAGTTTCGTTGAACCATTTAACTGTACCAGTAACAGTGTTAGACATAATGTTTATCCTTGATAAATCTTTTAAAAGCCATGACGGCAACTATAGCGTGGAAAAGGAGATTGCTATTGCGCACGACGTTACGGAAGAAATACAAGAAATCCAACGAAACGGCGAAATAAAAACAAGAACCGTTTTCTAGCTGACTAATAGTCTAAAGGTAAGTTGGACTAAGTCAATAAAATTCATATGATACTTTCTCGTTACCAAGATATTTTCACCGGAAATATGCGCTATGTAGGGTTTCGAAAATATTGCTGTTTACAGTTTAACTAGTGTAACATTCGATGTGTTGATGAGTTTTTATCTGAAATATCATGCAAATGGTGTTTTTGCCATCACTCGTCAGCTATTTATAAAATCAAAAGTAAGGATGAGCTATGGTTAATTCTAGCCAAAAAAAGAATGTTGAGACAGAATCTCAACAAACGAGTTTAGAGGTTGGTCGGGGGAAAATTCAAGACAATGCGTTAAAAGCGATTGTGACTAGCCCATTATTTACAACTCGCGTAGAGAGAGCGAAGAAAGGCAAAGGCAGCTTTCATCGTAAGATCAAACACAAGGGCAAAGAGCCCTATTCAAAAGCTGCTTAGTCTTGCTTTTGAATAGGGTTTTATTTAGCTGCCCCTAGTATCGATCCTAAACCGCGATGGCTATGTCGTTCCTTTCTCTACCAGCATTCAAATTTACGTGTTCACTCTAGCAAAAAATATTAGACTGTGTCTCTTGTTAATAAAGTGTAACGATTTGTATTTTTATAACGTGCGATTCAAGAATATCTAAAGATCCACCACATGCATTTAAAACAATAAATTAACGTTTATTTTACAACTGTATTCGATGACATTTTTTCTTGGTGAGATAGCAAATCTATCACTTGAATTGGATGAAAAAGTGATGTAAATATGCAGAAAATTAGTTTTCATAAATGAAAAGAACTTTTACCGATGAGTTGTAGTGAGTAAACGATGAAGCTTTTTCTGATTATAGTCGCATCCATTTCCGTTGGCGTGTTGTCTGCTGAACACCTGCATTCATTTATGCTGGGGTTATGTGTTTCTGCCATTGCTGTGGGTAGCTGCTATTGGTTCGCTTTTCGAAGCACGCGCTTCCCTGAGTTAGCAGTACTACTTCTTATTATCGGTTTGTTTTCTAAGCTGATCATCACTATTGCGGGTGTGGGCTGGGGGCTATCTCAAGAGCTGATTTCATCGCCTTTAGTGTTTGCCTTGTCTTACCTGTTTTTCTCTTTGGTTGTGACCTACTTATGGTTTACTTATCGAGACAGTATTACGCCAAAACCTACTTTGGTTAGCCGTTCGTCAGAAACTAACTAGGATAGAAGTTCTTCCAAGTCTCTGGTTGTCATTGACAGTGAAATGAGTGATATAGACGTTTATTACTCATTTTTTGCAATGATTTGCCAATAAATGGCGATGAATTCTCATAAATCAACAAAAGCGACCATCGAAGCGCAACGATCAGTTACAAAGCAAGCACATAGCTCAGTTATCTGTATATACTCATACCGATATATAGTACGAAAATTGTGACTGAGTGGTAATGTCCCATGATGAGAAATTTTCTTCGCCGAGCTACCTTGTGGTGCACGTTAACTGTGACATTCTGTGCTTATTCCACGCCAACGATTGTTCCAGATCCGCCTGCATTAGCCGCTAAAGGCTATGTTTTAATCGACTATAACACTGGTCAAGTGCTGGCTGAAAAAAATGCCAATACCAAACTCAACCCAGCCAGCTTAACGAAACTGATGACCGCCTATGTCGCTGGGCAAGAGGTCAAAGCGGGCAATGTGACTTTGAATGATCAAGTGTTGATCAGTAAAAAAGCATGGGCAAAAAACTTCCCTGATTCGTCAAAGATGTTTATTGAAGTTGGTACCAAAGTTCCACTGATGGATTTATATCGGGGCTTGATTGTTCAATCAGGTAATGATGCGAGCGTTGCTATTGCAGAATATGTGGCTGGGAGTGAAAGTGCATTCGTCAATATGATGAATTCTTGGGCTGAGAAACTCGGTCTAGAAAATACCGCCTACACTAACCCTCATGGTTTAGACAGTCGAGGTTTGTACTCAACGCCTTTGGACATAGCCAAACTTGGACAAGCAATTATACGCGATTTGCCAGATATCTACTCTTTGTATAGTGAAACATCGTATACCTACAACGGCATTACTCAATACAACCGAAATGGCTTGCTACGTGATAGAAGCATGAACGTTGATGGCATGAAAACCGGTTATACGAGAAAAGCCGGATACAGTATGGCGACGTCTGCGACATTTGGAAATATGAGGTTAATTGCGGTTGTGATGGGCGCTGAAAGTGCTAAAAGCCGGGAGTCAGTCAGTAAGCAGCTGTTGAGTTACGGTTTTCGCTTCTTTGACACTGTATCGCCAACCAAAGCGAATGATGTTGTCACCAGCGTGAGAGTATGGATGGGCGACAAGGATCAGCTTTCTCTCGGCGTCAGTGATGATATCTACCTGACACTTCCTCGTGGTGATGCGGATAAGTTAGTCGCACAAGTTGAGTTTGATCGAGAGTTGGTCGCGCCAATCGCCAAGGGTGAAAAAGTTGGTAGTGTCGTATACAAAGTTGACGATGAGACTGTGTTGGCGAAGGATCTGGTCGCTAAATCTGAGATCAAACAGGGCAGCATTATCAAGCGGATTATCGACTGGTTTAAGCGGCTTATCTCAGGCTGGTTATGAGAGATAAATCATAGACGGGGTTAATCTTAGCGAATGTTTACCATCGTCTGACATCGTGGTTGCCCAAAGGTTACATAGTCTGAAGTATCAATGTAATTTTAAGGGCTCATCATGGAGTTTACGGAAAAAGACCGAGAAGTACTTTATGCTACTTGGATGTCTAAAAAGTCAAAAATGCGCATTACGCAGATGGAGTTTGCGAAAAAATTAGGGATGAGTCAGCTCAAATTCTCTCAGCTTCTCCGTGGAGAACAGCCGCTCACTATGTCATTTGTGAGCCATTTTTGTCGCTTGCTGCACCTTGATCCTAAGCTCACCTTTCCTTCGCTGAAACAAGTGAATGATTCGGGACCTAAAATTGTCTATCTCCAAAGTCGAATGAGTGTGGATGGTGAAATTCAAAATGCGTACATTGAGGGTAACCAGATAGTGGTTGAGTATGCACACACTATCAATGAAGGATGAAAGATAAACGTTGATGTATACTGTCATCTCCCTCTATTAGATGGTAGTCTCTACCCTCATCATTCTTATCTCTAAAAAGCCATCATGTTAGAAAAAGAAAACTTGATTAAGCTAGCGCGCATTCAAATGCCATTTGGCAAATACGCGGGTAGAGTATTGATCGACTTGCCAGAAGAGTATTTGCTTTGGTTTGACAAAAAGGGCTTTCCACAAGGCGAGTTAGGTCAATTACTGCAACTCTGTTTAGCGCTAAAAATCGAAGGTTTAGACAGTGTCGTAAAGCCGTTGAAGCGGATGTAACCCGCCACACTGTCCTTAATGTCTCCCAAGAAAAACGGCTCTTATTCAAAACGCCAGACTGCGAGTTGACTGTTTTGCCCCTAAGTTTTATATGGAATCCACGTATTTACAAAGCGACGAACCATAAAAGTTAAGATGCGGTCGTATATTC
>NZ_BSPW01000059.1 GCF_030161235.1 Vibrio zhanjiangensis
AACGGCAGGATCAAGTGATCGGAATAAACCGAAACGAGCGATCGCAATCACCGAAATACGCACGTAGAATCAAGAAAGTGATTAAGGTGCTCTCGCCAGTATTGCTAAAAGGCTATGGAAGCCGTGATTACTTCACAATAGGCCAGGTGCAGACGAATGCTAATTCGCTTTGCAAACGCCAGCAAGAGATCGCTTTTGCTTTGTTTGCTGATCCCAAAGATTTGGACTTAGACATCGCCCCTTCACTCAATTTGCTTCGCAATACTATCTCGCACGATTTTTTTATGGCAAATGATTTTAATGCCCGTGATGTTCTGAATCTAACAGCTAGCGGAGGTTGGAAAGGTGGTCGTATGGATGATGATATGTCACACCGGTTTGGGATGCACAGCCGCTACTAAAAATAGCAATGGTCGAATGGTAATAATCTTAGGTCTTGCTCTTGCCTACTTTTGTCATTTGCAGGAGTCATACCGTAAGGATGTATTCAACGGTTAAAGTAGCTTTGCTAAGTGATTTTCATTTGGGAACCCTATGCAGACCTATGATTTTGGGCAAATTAAGAAATAAAATGAAAAAAACATATCTATCGTACCAATATCGTGTATAGTGTACACAGCTCGTATGGTGAGCTATGAATAACTTATTTAGTTCAAGACCTTCTCAGTTGTCTTTTGATTTGATTCGTCATCTCTATTCTGCGATACCTTTTTCTTCATTCCTTATTTAGTAGCTCATGGTAGCTTGCTTATTAACTTAATTAATTTATCGAGATACATATGTCAAATAAAGCAACTGGCTCAGTAAAATGGTTTAACGAAACTAAAGGCTTTGGATTTATCACTCCAGATAGCGGTAGTGCGGATCTTTTTGTTCACTTTAGATCAATTAGCAGCACAGGTTTCAAAACTCTATCTGAAGGTCAAAAAGTTTCCTTCAATGTGGAGCAGGGTGGTAAAGGCCCACAAGCAGCTGACGTAACTGTGCTGTAAGAATTTTAGCGAGATCTTCCATGCTGTAATGGTGAGATCTCGCCTGTAAAACACTTTAAGGAGTGAAATGAATAGAAAAAATAATCGGAAATTATATTGGTATTACGTTTTGCGTGAGCAAAAAATACCTAAAGAGAAAATGAATTGTACCAAATAGAATATTACCTTCATCACAACAAAATCTCTTGGTCAGCGACCATAAATCAGTTAAATAGTGACGTGCTAAAGCGTCATATCCTCCCTAGAGCCAATACCAGCTTCCTTGATTTGAATTTTTCATTTTGTGAGTCAGAAAGTACGGGTGAAATAAAAAATTCACAGGGTACGGTCTTGGGTACTTTTTATCTCTCATCAGCAAAAGGAGGCTAGGTTTGAAGAAAGTAACGGCTAAAAAATCGAAATCAGTCAATATTGAAAATATCCCCAATGATGATCGCAAAGAAAATATCCACAAAGTAAGAAAAAAGATTGAGGATATCCTCTTAGAGCGCGAACAGAAAAAATTGTGGGACT
This sequence comes from Vibrio zhanjiangensis, assembly GCF_030161235.1. Taxonomy (GTDB): domain Bacteria; phylum Pseudomonadota; class Gammaproteobacteria; order Enterobacterales; family Vibrionaceae; genus Vibrio; species Vibrio zhanjiangensis. The sequence goes on from NZ_BSPW01000059.1 coordinate 1,506, forward strand.
TGTAAAGTCGATATGAGAAAGTCCGTAAAATCAATAAATTAGCCTTGCAGAACAATGGTTAGTAAACAACTTATACAAATTCCTCTCTACGCAATATCCATGTGGGTAGAATTTTCAATAGACGATAATGCATTTAATGGTTTCTAGTTTATTTCTTCGGTTGGACTGATATGCCTACTGGCATTTAGCCAATTGATACGTGCCTTTCTTTGGATGGGAGAGATTGACAGGTAAATTCAGGAAAAATCTCGTGAAGTTGATGGTTTAGTGAGAATAATCATTGTTACCCGAAATTTAATTTCTTTCCCAATATGAAACCACAATTATTCCATGCAGCAAAAATAGCCCAAATTGAGAGCTCGGCGAAAGCTGAAGGCTCAACGAGGCCAATGAGTATTAAAAAATGTGTTAACGTTTCCGATAACCCAAACTCCAAAGCCCAAAAACTTATCGGGCGATTCAATCGTCAGCCAGTGGGTAAACCAATTGAAAACATCAAGCTAGAGGCTGAGGTATCCAACCCGCTAGACAAAACAAAGCAACAAGCAGAAAGACGCGCTGCTCACTTAATTGCAGACACATTCAAAGCATATAAACAAAGAAAACAAGCCAAGGTTGTGAACGAGCTTGGTATAAAAACACTAACCAATTCTAAAGCGAGTAGAAGCTATTTTTATGATCAAAAAGGTCAGTTTCTAAGTCGTACACCAGATAACTTCCACAAAGGTGGAAAAGGTGGTTTTAAACAGCTTGTGCGAAGGGATGACAAGTTTGTTCAACTTCATATTCATAGATTAGATGAAGATCTTAACCAGCTAAGTTACAACCAGTTAGCGCATGGCACGTTACGAGGCTTCGAATCCATATGCAAGGCACAGTACGTCAATCCGACGACTATGATTGCACGCAATGGAGGAAAGGAAGTAGCTTCTCTTATTGAGGAAGGGAAATCCGTTAAGCCTCAGGCATTTAAGACTTTGCTAAGCGAGCTAAAACGCTTGCACAGTCAATCTATTTATTTCCACGATATTAAGCCTGAGAATCTTACATTCGACGATAAAGTAGTTCGACATATTGATGTTGAGAACCTTGAGGCTCCGGGCTACAACACAACGGATGATGGCGTAGTATGTTCGCCGTATTATGTTACTCAGTATCTTTTGAACGACATAATGCATGGCAGTAAGAAGGATCATGCGAGTCGGAGTCATGATAACTACGCGGTACTTAAGTCGATGATTGAAGCGACGAACGGCTATTTTTTTGATGTCAAGAACAGAGATGACGAAGCGTCGCCAATACCCGTATTTGGGATGGCGAAAAAGGATTTGGAATCTGCAAAAGACTGGATTAAGGACAATATTTTGCCGCAATGGCAAGCTGAAGCTGAAAAGTTACTCAAGTGTCCGGGATCTCAAGCTGGGTCAGTCGTAGTTTTTGATATGATGGATTGGGCTTCAATAGAAAAAAAGGATAGGGCTTTATAATTCCCAGTTTGCCATAAAATTAGATAAGGCCAAGCGAGCAAGAGATGATACTGGCCTAAGCGTTATACACGTGTCTTATTTTATTTGGTTTTTCCATTTGATTCGCGATGTTTAAGTTTGTAATTGATAATAATTATCATTTTAATAGATTTAAACAATTGGATTTTGAACCGTAAATTGCCTCATATAGGAGTATTAATCACGGTTAACTTATATGAGGTAAGTTAAATGTTGCAGGCAATTTCCAATAATTCAGTCCAGTATCAGGCAACAAATATACTACGAGGTAAGGCAAATAGTTTTAGCTGGATGGTGATGTTCGGTCCTGCTTTGATTGCTGCTGTGGCTTATGTTGACCCTGGTAATTTTGCGACAAATATTGAGGCTGGAGCACGTTATGGTTATGCATTGCTATGGGTGGTGCTAGCCGCGAATCTGATGGCAATGTTAATTCAGGGGATGTCTGCCAGACTAGGCGTAGCAACCGGAAAGAATTTGGCTGAAATAATACGGGATCGCTACCCAAAACCTGTAGTCTGGTTTTACTGGATACAGGCAGAAGTTGTCGCTATAGCCACTGATTTAGCTGAGTTTTTAGGAGCGGCTCTGGCGTTTAAACTTCTGTTTGATATTCCTATGATCTATGGTGCACTTTTAACGGGAGTGATTACCTATTTGGCACTGCTGACTCAACGGCTTGGTTTCCGTTTAATGGAAATTGTTATTGGTGCCATGATTTTGGCCATTGCGAGTGGGTTTGCGATTGAACTTCTGTTAAGCCGACCTGATATGGCCAGTTTAACGAAAGGGATGTTTGTTCCCGAATTCCCTGATAGCTACGCAGTTTATCTGGCATCGGGTATCCTGGGCGCAACCATTATGCCTCATGTGATTTATCTGCACTCTGCGTTGGCAACAGACAGGATTAAGGTATCCAATAACCAAGAGAAAAAAACCATTGCTAGATTTTACCGTTTGGATGTGATTGTGGGTATGGCACTAGCAGGGATTGTCAACTTAGCATTGCTCGCATTAGCAGCCTCAGTATTTCACTCTAACGGTTATCATGATGTTGCGACAATATCTGAGAGCTATCAGCTACTTGCACCATTAATGGGCAGTAAAATGGCCAGTATTGTGTTTGGTGTTGGGTTGCTATTGGCGGGATTATCTTCATCAATTGTTGGTACTATGTCTGGACAAGTATTAATGCAAGGCTTTGTTCGCTTTACTATTCCAATAGGTGTTCGCCGTCTGATTACTATGATTCCTGCTCTGGCTGTCATTATGCTGGGAGTTGATGAGCAAAAAGCATTGGTAGCGAGTCAGGTCGTATTGAGTTTTGGTATCCCCTTTGCTCTTGTCCCATTACTTGCTTTTACTGCACGCCGAACCATCATGGGGGATATGGCAAACAGTAAATCGCTAACTTGGGTAGGGAGCTTGATTTGTAGCTTAATCATAGGGCTAAATATCTATGTTATTTACTACACCATCGTATCTTAACGTCTACTTTATCTGCCATGTTTGCGCAAACACAAATATTTAGGGACATATATCTAAAATCTTAAATAACAGATACAAAAAATCCCAGCATGGGCTGAGATTTTCTCAAATTTGGTGGGTCCGGGCGAACTCGAATCGCCGACCCCCGCCATGTCAAGGCGGTACTCTAACCAACTGAGCTACGGACCCAAATTTTTGTTCTTTGCATATTTATGCTTTAAGGAGTGGTGGGTCCGGGCGAACTCGAATCGCCGACCCCTACCATGTCAAGACTGTCTGCATTGCACTATAAGTGTTTGTATTTAAAGTTTTTGTTGTTTTATTTGCTATCATTTCTGTATTCATTTTAGAACAAATGAGGGCAATTAAATCAATGAGTTACAGATGAGTTTTGGAACCAATTTAAGCTAGTACCACTCGATTTTTCATCCAACCATAGACAAAGGTTTCGTTCTTTTCTCGAGCTTCAGAAATGTCTAAATAACGCGCTCCTTGGGATGCGTTTAGTGACTTCCACAGTACTATCTCTCCTTCATGGCCACGCTTTGATAAAAACGCTTTTAGCGCTTGGATAGTAGCTGGTCCTATATGGCCATCAACTATTAAGTCTGAGTAATAGGCTTGTTTGTTGTTATAAACGTTGAGCCAACGTTGTAGGAACTTAGCAGCAATACTTTGTCCCATATTTACGCCAGTATCGATAACCTCTTCACCAATAATTGCGCTTACAGAATGTATTTCGTCAAATTTAACCCGTTGCACGTATTCATTTAGGTAGAGTGAATAAGCTATATCTGGTGTTAGGTTATCCATTGAGCCATTGTAGCCTAATCGACGAGCCGCAGTTTCTGTTATGCCGTAAGTGGTATCTCCACCCAGGTCATCAACGTGGTTTGATCTGAACCCTTCCTTTTCCATAGCCTCCAGAATGATTTCACTGATAGTTCTTGAGTTAGGTATACACATAGCGTTCTCCTTTGGCTGCTATGTGCATTCTTATCTTGCTGAACAACTCTTAAGAGGGCGTTCTTTAAGGTGCCGACATACTAATGTGGGTTCACTGATCCCATATAAAGAACGCCCGTCATAAAAAGGCGCTTGACTCCCTAATTGCTCTGTCCCCCGCACCCCCTTAAAGAATATGGGCGCTCAGGTAGGGTTCTGAGCATGGAAAATAAGATGGTGGCTTGGGTCTGTTTTGTCAATTCTGGCGTCACGCATACTTAGTCAAAACCTATGAATATATGGAGTGCCTTTCTTCATCCCTGATTTTTACTGGTTTTGTAATAAATTTTCGCCCATGGATTAGTCTATTTTTTCCATGTGTTCACTTTGTTTTTCCATGGATTAATAAATTGATGGTTTTTGCGCTGCTCTTCTTTCTTTTCTTTCTTTATTTAATAAAAAGAGAGAGATAGAGAACAAGAAAGAAGGAAATCAGCAAAGATTGGTATCCATAGGTTAATTTCTGTGTTCATTTTTTATCCCATGTGTTTTTTATGTTCCATAAGTTTTTCCATGGGTTATTTAAAGCCCTCCACATAGGTTAAAGCCTTATGGATACTGGTTTTATTGAGTTCTCAACCTGCAAGCCCATAGGTCCATGGATTTATCTGCCCCTGACCAAGAAATAAAACAAAATACTGCTGAATCTGATTTAGTTGATCTGTTTCTTACATGGAAGCAGGAAAATGAAAACTGCAGTACTCGAACCATCAGTAAGTATCGTGGCCTACTAAAGAAATTTGGTGGGTACATAGATAACGATTTTGGTGCTGCTGAGCTGAAAATATTGGAACAGTTTTCCGGCGGTTGGCTACATCGAGCAGGTTACTCGGCCGCATCAAGAAAAGTAGCGGTTGCTGCTTTACGAGGCTTTTATTCTTTCCTAGCTAAACGACATTTCATTGATAAAAACCCCGCAGTTGGATTGGTTTACCCGAAGATTGGACGAAAGCTACCTAGATTTATGGGACTAAAGAATGCTGAATCGCTGTTATTACAGCCTGACCTAGATTCTTTATCAGGACTTAGAGATAGCGCTATGCTAGCTTTACTTATTGGATGTGGTTTTCGTGTCGCTGGTCTCTGTGGGTTAAACGAGTCTCAGCTTATTTGGTATCAGTACGGTGAAGTGGAACGTCTGGCTATAAGAATATTAGAGAAAGGAGAACGTGAGCGGCTTGTACCAGTGCCTCTTGAAGCAATGCTTTTAGTCCAGGCATATCTTGGCCATCATGACTTAAAAAACATTGACCGCTTACTTGAAAGTGGTGACCAGGTTTTGTTTGTGAATATGCGCAATCGTCACGTTCCTGAATGGGAGCATCGAGGAGAACTACGTCGCTTATCTTGCCGAACGATTGATAGGATGATTAAGAAATATGCTATTTCTGCTGGAGTTCCTGAAGATCAGGCACACGCGCACGCAATGCGCCATTTATTTGGTACTGAATTGGCTGAGTCCGATTCTTCAACCCTACAAATTCAGGCTTTGATGGGGCATGCCGACCCGAAAACGTCTGGAATATACACTCATATCGCGATGCGTAAAATGACTCATGTTCTCGATAAAGGTAACCCATTAAGCAAAATGGATACACCAGTTACGGCACTTCTAAACGAATTCAAGAAGGGCAAATTGATGTGAAGCTAAGACCGTTGCATGATTGGGTCGTTATTAAGCGTGACAAGCCAGATGAAAGTTTGCTTTGGGTTCCGGATAAGCCTGTGAATCGAGGTACCGTTACAGCTATAGGGCCAAAAGTTAAAGAGATTAGTGTTGGCCATCAAGTTCAATTCAATCCTTATTCAGGGTTAGAAGTCGCATGTAATGGTCAAACCTGGGTATTTATTAATGAAGCAGAGATATCGTTCATTGATTATGGGGGTGTTTAATTACCCCCCGTTAGTTATATTAGTTTGGCTCCACTCCTGAACCGTTGCAGTGCTGACATTGAATCGGTTCAGAAGGACAACCTTCTTCTTCCCACTCTTGTTGTGTACGTACAGTCGCTTTACCTACTCCAGACCCACCACATATGTGGCAAACTTCATTTTCTTCATCCATCTGTCTTTCCTTGAATTTGTTGATAGCTTTGCTTAGTTAGTACCAATTCAATCTTAGAATATTTGAGAGCGCTACACAGACTTTCTTACTGCACTTTAACGTCTTAGAACTTATATAACCTGTCTTTAACATTATTTCTAAACTCAGTTATAATGGATGTTGACGGACGATTGTGAGAGCTATGAGAACTCACTTTCGAAACGAACAAACCCGTCTATGTGATACACGTCACTAGCTGCACATACTAACAGAATGCGCAGCTCATCAACTTACTGTGGTGCTCGAGCCTTTGTGTTTACTGGAACCAGTTTTCATGAAGGATTAGAGAATGCGCAGCTTAATTTCAAAATATCTAGATGTACTTAAGGATCATCAAGTCACTGCTCATGGGGTGGGGGCTCGGCATAGAGATTTACCCTCGCCGATAGAGGGGGGTAGGTACCTAAATAACTACACCAAATTAGAACTTTCATTAAGTGAACGTGAATTAGAAAAAGCGTTTAGCTGCTTATCTCTTCCTAGCCATTGGACAGAAATTCAGAACCATATCGGTACATTAAAGTTTTTAGAACTGTGGCGAGGGTTAGAAGAGGTCCGTACTGGCCATCGTTTGCGCATCCAAGTTTGTAAGTTGAAGGACAAACATCTGCAGATGACCACAGACGAGTTTGAGCTTTGGCTTGATAGTAAGCGTTTATCTAAGGCATGGTTTGAAGTCTACTATTTGACATCTCCGGAACAGTATCGCTTTATTTGGAAAACTCTTTACGACGTTGCCTTTTATCCAGGAAGAGGAACGCTGCGAGTTTACGTTCCTCTTTTAAATACTTGGAATACGCATTTAAAACACATCCTAATGTTCAGTCTTCTGAATGCAGGCGTGCCTAAGCACAAAGTTTCACAACACCTTTTATTCTGGACTGGGCAGACAGCGTCCCAATCACGCATCAACTTAGCTTCAAAGATGATTACTGATTTGAATCCCTCCAATCAAAATCAAAAATCAGGCGAAATGGCATTATGAACGAGCATAAACAGCCAAAGTCTATGATTACATTCAAGTGCACCTCTTGTGATTACACATTCAAGAGCGAAGCATCACGCATAGAAGAAGAACCAACCCGAGCTCATCCATATCGGTATTTCGCTATTTGCGACAGTTGTCAGCGCGAAGTACAGCAAGTGCCTTGGGAGGTAGGTCAGTTTTGTGCGGTTCTTTCGGCTACGGGTCCTAAAACTCAAGAGGGAAAAGCCAAGTCTTCTGCTAATTTAAAGTCTGTTAGTGATAGAGGTATTAGCCGCTTCAATGCGTTAAAACATGGCGCAAACGCAAAAACTGCTTTGTTTTTTCCTGCTAGACCAGGTAAATATCCTCAATGTGCGACATGTGATGTCGACCATGTTTACTGCGCGATTCAGCCAGCTTGTATAAAGCGTACTGAATTAATGATGCAGCATTTGATTGCATTTCAGTCGAATGATCCTACTAAGCTCACTGAAATGCACGCCATTAACCAAGCGAACATGGCAGCAATATTTCAGGACATGATGCAAACCATAGTCTCTGACGGTGTTGCGCTGAGGAACCCCGTTTATGACTTTGATAAAGAGGGTGGTTTTCATATTGGTCAGTACAAAAATGAGCAAGGAAACCTTGAGACGATTGAAGAAGTAAAAGCGCACCCATTGTTGAAGCCAATGCTTGAGATGTTAAGCAAAAACAATCTGTCGATGTCGGATTTAAACATGACTCCTAAAGTTCAGGTTGATCAAGGCTTAGAGATGGGACGAACTCTAGAAAATGAAGATGAAAGAGAGTCTGCCCTTGAGTATCAACGCCAGATGAAAGAACAGATGTCAGGCTTGCGGGAGATGATAGCCAACTCCCGTAAGCGAATTCGAAATGACGATATTCTGATAGAGCACAATCAGGAACATATGGCGGAAGACGCTGATTATATCGATGGAGAAGTCGATAATGGTTGAACGTATATCTTCAAAGGAGCGGATTGAAATTCAAAGCCGAGCCGAACGGGAGATTCAGCGTTACGCAGGCAACCATGGGATGTGGCATAAGCACGTTCATAATGTTGAGTTGGATCCAATGCAGCTGCTCAAAATGGAGGAGATGGACCAAAATCTCAATACCGTTGATAACAGTTGTCGCCGAACGGGTAAAACTGCCGTTAAAGAAATGTACTTGCTCGAGCACAATGCCATTCATTGTGACCAAGAAGGCGGTATTGTTGCCCCGCGAGAAGCGCAGTCTCTAGTCAACCTCAGTTATCACCTAGATGCGATTCGCCGCTCTGACATCTTGAGTGGCTATGTAGCTTATAAGCAAGGCCGAAAACAGCTGGCTGATACCTATTACGAGTTTGCTAATCGTTCAAAGGCTCGAGCTTACGGCATCATGGCTAACGTGGATGGTGGTGATTTGACTTGGGCATCCTTGGAAGAAGTAGATGACCTCGACTCAGATCGCTTATATGGCCGTTTCCTGCTAATGATGGGTTCAAGCAGGCGACTTGGAGCGAGCAAATCAGCGATCAACAATCCCCAGATTCGAATTACTGGCGTCTTTAAAGGTGCCGATGTGCTCAGCGGGATGATTGATTCTGGCGAGTACCACTGTTTGCCAACTGTGGACTGTTATTTAGGAATAGAACTTGGAATTCTCAATGAAGAATTCATTATGTCGATGCGAAAACAGCTACCTGAAGATGAGTACATCCGTCAGCTGTTGTGTATTAATGTCGCAGCTAAGAACCTCATTTGGGAAAAGTACATCCGATATGCAATTCAAGTGGGTGCCAAGGTTGGATTAGAGCCTTCTGAACCAGACCCATTCACTTTTTACAAAAAGCGCGGCGTGCTCGCATTTGGATATGATCATACGGGCCACGGTGAAAACTTAGCCTCTTCTCGTTCCTCGCTAGTCGTTGAAGAACAAGTGGGTAACTTTTCTATCGTCATCTTCGCTAAAACTTGGCACCCAAGCACAGACGAGAGCGTTATTAGAAAAGATATCGTGGGATTCTGGCGCTATTTCAGACCCGACTATGCAATAGGCGATGCCTTTGGAATAGGGTTAATAACGCAGGTTAACGATGATCTATTTGCTGAGGGTTTAACGCAAATAGACCGTCGTGCAATTGGTGATGGTGAGAGTACTGCATCTACTTGGCCAGAATGGGCTTTTTCACCATTACGATTTGAAGGCATGGCCAAACACCAAATGGCGCAATCACTTCGAAGCGCCTATCACAATCGTCAAATGGTGCTGCCTTATGTTGATGATAGGGAAGCTGACCCAGTTGTAGAGGACTATGTCAATTTACCTAGGCAAATTAAAAACATCAAACCTTCTCCTGTGAAAGCGGGGAGTTATAGCAGTTATCAAATGGTGAAAAAATCGATTGGAGATGATCTTTTTGATGCACATATGGCAAGCCATTGGGCTCTAGTAACACAAGGAGCAGCTCCCGTACCAAGTATTATCACCATCAACCATAAGACCCGCGATCAACTCTTGGGCGCACCAAGTAGCCTAGATTTATTAAGGAACTTAACATGAGCCGAATTAAAAACGCATGGCTAGCAATTAGAGGTAGAGCTCTACCTTCTGCGCCTAATACTTCAGGGAATCATCAGGGTGAGAAAACCACAGAGAAAGGTCACATTGCGGACCCTGAACGCTCGGTACAGTATTTGTATGAACAAATGCAGATAGACCCTAACCTTAGAGCTTCAATTGTTATGCTCCGTCATATGGACCGTATCGACCCTAGGGTAAAAAAAATTCATCGTCGTATTGCTAGAGATGCGACTAAAGGCGGACTGAAACTGCACTGGATAGGCAAAGAAAGCGCCAGAGTTAACAAGCTTTGGCAGCAGTTTATGTTAAGACTGCAACTTAACAACCGTAGCAAACTGATGAGTGATGCATCGGGTTTGGCCAAAGAAGGAAATTTACCATTGCAGTGGGTGGTGAACGAACTACGCCAGGTAACTAGCTCTATCCGCATGCCAACAGAAACCATTATACCTATCGTTGACCAGTCAGGTCGGTTCAAGAACGTGAAACAAGCATTCCGCCAGGTGGACCCGCTCACTTATCAGGAGTTGTGCACATTCCCGCTATGGCAACTTACCGTTAGTCGATTAGACCCGGACAATTATGATGATATGGGATGCATGGGCAGACCCTATCTAGATGCATCACGAAGCATCTGGCAAAAGCTTATTATGACGGAAGAGGATCTTGTCATTAGGCGCCGTACTCGAGCGCCGCAAAAATTAGCTCACTCGCTAGATGGCGCCGATAAAACAGCACTGGATGAATATAGAGAGCGTGTTGAAGGGCAGTCGGGAGAAATTGCGACAGATTTTTATGGGAATAAGCTAACGGTGAGTGCAGTCGGTGGTGATGCTAACATGGAGCAAATAGCGGATATCACTTTACTGGTAGATGCTTTCTTTTCTGGGGCTCCTGCGCCAAAAGGGTTATTTGGTTACGTTGATGGTTTAGCCCGGGATGTACTGGAAGATTTAAAACGTGACTACTATGAAGAAATCGATGCTCTGCAAGATGCCTTGGCTTATGCCTATGAAAACGGTTTTAAGTTACAGCTTTTACTGGCCGGATTAAATCCCGATTCTTTCCAGTTCCAAATTCAGTTTGTGGAACGCATGACAGACAGTAAGAACCAACGCGCAGACCTGGCATTGAAATATCAGGCGCTTGGTATGCCACGTAAACTTTCTTGGGAATCTGCAGGAGTAGACGTGCAACGTGCCGAAGCTATGCGAGAAGAAGAAGCTAACAGCAAAGACCCATATCCTGAGCATAACGAGATGGAAAACGAAGAAGACGAAAAGCCAAAGCCGCAAGTCAGCATTACCCCAAATAATCAGCCGAAAGGCGAAAGCGCCACTTCTATCAGCAACGGATAAATGCAATGGCCGATAACCAACGGACTCAAATTAAGGCAACTATTCGTCGTGCTATGAAAACTGCACAAAGCGCGACGAATGAACTTGATGCTCAGGCTATGAAAGAGCTGACAGTATTGTATCGTTCTGCGCTGGTAGAAATTCAGCAATTAGTCACTAATTCTGCCGATGAAATTGGGACGGTTCGTCTTTCCCAGTTGCAAGTGTTAACTAGGCAAATCGAAGATATTCTTATGCAAATCAGTCAAACTCAATCACATATGATTGAGGGATATATTGTTGAAGCAGCTAAGAACGGCGGTAATACGTTCTCTACCAGTATTCCGGTTGAGAGGGTATCGCAGTCCATTGACTCTGCGGTATTAGCGGTGCGGACGATGAAACAGAAAGATGGCTTACAACTTAGTGATCGCCTTTGGCGTGTACACCAAAATGCAAAAGAGCAGCTAATTCAAGTGGTAGAACGTGCTGTTATTTTGGGTAACTCCGCAACTGATGCCGCGCAAGAGTTTCAACAAAGGGCAGAAGCGGTACCACTCAATATTACACAACAAATGAATATGGCGAGCGGGTCAGCGATAAACAAAAAATTGAAAGATGCATTGATCGATGATCAAGGTGCCCCATACCACCAAATTAAGCGAGTAATGCGCACTGAAATAAACCGTGCTCATGGAGTGGCGTTCCAGAACTCGGCATTTGAAGATGAGTTTGTTGTGGGTACCAAGTTCAAACTGAGTCCTAATCATCCGAAAAGAGATATCTGCGATATGCACGCCAAAGCAAATTTATATGGGCTAGGAAAAGGGGTTTATCCTCGCGGTAAAAGCCCATGGCCAGCACACCCCAATACACTTAGCTATGAGCAAGTGGTGTTTGTTGATGAGGTATCAAATGAAGATAGAACTGGGCAAACCAATCACCTAGATTGGCTTAAGAGCCAGAGTAAAGAGTTACAGAAAGCAATACTTGGCCACGATAAGAAAGTTTCAGCACTTCACCATGGGCATTTGAACAAGAGAATGATTGCAACGCCGTGGAAACACCTAGAGCCAGCATTGAAACGAAAGGGGGTTGACACATCAAGCTTGTGAATAACTTGCCCCCTGTTTTTCACGTATAGATAGATATAATGGCTACGTCAGTGATATTAAAAAGGCAAAGTGCCAATAGCTAGGAGCCAACAATAATGAATACTGCTACCACCTATCAGTCACAAGCTATCTGCCAGAACCAGAAGGTAATTGAAGTTACCTGTATTTGTGGCCATCGAATCTGTGACAGTGAGGGGATCATTCGTTCTCGCTGTGTGAAGATAATCGAAGGCGAGGCCTTATGTCGCTGTAAACGCTGGGTGAAGGTACCGATAGGAACGAAGTAAAAAATGAAACCCAGCATCGTCGCTGGGCCGTAGTCATTTTTGTATGTGTACCATATCTTTATAAAATTCATTGAACGGAACATTTATTAAGATATAGCCATCTCCCTCTAAATTATGGATATAAACCCGAGTTGTTACCTCATCATCTGGAAATGCGTGAGTAACATAATCCAAGTTAATAGCTATTTCCAAATTATCAGTGCTCTCGTATATTATTGTGTTATTACTCATTTTTAGCTCTCATAATGTAATTACGTAATCACTGCCATTCCCTGAATAGTTCGAACCTTTACAAATCGACACGCAAAGATCTTTTTGAATTCGCAATGAACTTCCATCTGTTGAAATAGCGTAGCTACAGGTATGTCCCCATGCTCGTAAGGCGCTAGGTATTTTTGAAGGGTGATCTGCCACTTTAAATGTAACTTCTACTCTACTCATTGGTGTGTCGAGATATGTCCAGTCACTTAAGCCCTCATAAAATAAATCAGAGCTATATTCTGCTATTCCAGGACAAGCCGTTAGAAGCTTATCCCAACCTTGTTCGGCAATTTGAACAACATCACTTTTTCCTGAAAACTCAGGTTTAGTTAGTTTTGAGGAATCTCCACACCCAGAAAGTATTAAGCTAGAAATCACGGTAATATAGAGTCTATTTTTCATAATGAATCCAATACGCGAGAATATGAACCTTATAGCATTATCTAAAGTTTTATACTTTTAGAGTTTTGAAAAATGCGCATCTAATCTCATTTTCATAACGAAGAATTTAATGCTCTGGTTATTGTTTTAAATGAGAAAAATTGACCTAAACATATTCACTAAAACATTAATTGTTAATTACCTTTGGGCATTAACAAGTGCATTTTGTTGCGCATTAATTTGTGCGGTTCATAACAAATTTAGATAATAGGAGGTGAACCAATACTTAAGTGCTAGTAAATTACACCTGTGTATTTAAACAGTGCAGGTGTGAGGAGATCTATGAGAGAAAAGGACGATATAGAGTTTATTCAAGTTATGCTGGTAGCAGCGATGGTATTCATTGGCATTTTCTCTTTTTCCATAGCAAAGTCTTACGGTGCTCCGTGGGCGGTCGCAGTTAAATTTGTCCTGTCAAGTGTAGCGATAGGTTTGGTGTATTGTGTTTATGCTTGGGTTCGGTATGGTTTTATGAGGAGCCCGGTCCACACCAGCTATTACAATTATCACTATAATCCGAGTTGGTATCATTATATTAGAATTTGGCCTTTAGCTATATTGGGCATTTTTGTCTGTAGTTTTGACATGTTAGACAATGCAAACACAGTCACATATATAGGTATTGCTTCGCAGCCAAAGCACGAATTCTTATTTGATGGTGAAAGAGCATGGTACACACTCTGGTATAGCAAATTAATGATTTCCATTTCAATAGTAGTAGTTGCCCATATAGTACATCACACCCTGGCTAGCTGGTTGAGACGTCTATTTGACTAAAAATAGCCCCTCCAAACGGTCAATATATCATTCGATACTGCCTGTAATTGGCGACCGAGCCCCTGATTATTCAGGGGCTTTTTCGTTTATAGGCAAAGGAAATCTCATGTTTAAATCTCACCTCGCAGCTAGTGTTGTACTGGCGCTCTCCTCTTCAGCACCTCAAGGTGTGATTCACCTGCTTTCTGATGCCGTCAAGGTGGATACCTCTAATAAACGTAGCATTGTCACCATTACCCGAACCGGCACATTTTATGACCCTCGCTATGGCGAGTTTGAACTGACCCAACAAATGTTTGACTCCATGATCAAGAACTTCAATGAAGGCGTGTTTGGTCAGGAAATAAATATCGATATAGCCCATAAACCTGAAGATGGGGCTGGGGCGGTGGTAAGACGCCTATTTACAGATCGCGGTCGTTTACGAGCAGAGGTGGAGTGGTACGAACTCGGCGTTAATAAGGTCACTAAAGATGGCTTTAAATACTTATCTGCTGAAATTCATCCTAACTATGTCAGCAATGAGGCCGGACAAGATGGCCAATACCAACAGTTTGGTCCAACGCTTCTTGGGGCAGGTCTAGTAACCAGACCGTGCATCAAGAACTTAGACAAAATCGAACTCAGTGAAGCCAGTCTTCACGATTGCCCAACTTATCTTGCCGAGTCTTTAGCTAATAAATTTTCCGAGGAACGTCAAACCATGTGGAAACAACTTATAGCGCTGTTTGAAAAGCAGCTAAAAGGTTTAAAACTGACAGCAGAGCAACACACTGCAATGGTCAAACTTCTAACCGATTCTCTAAATGGTGTCAGTGAAGAAGAGAAAGCTAAATCGTTAAGTGACCAGGTACTTGATACAGCTAAGCTGCTGTCAGTATCTGGCACTACTGACACTCCTGTTATCAACTTAAATGGCGGCTCACTGACTGAAGAAGACGTAGTCCGTATCCTTGGTGAGCAAGCGACTAAAACGGCAACGGCACAAGCCGAGCAACAACAAAAGCTTGAAGCGAGAGTGAAAATCTTCACTGATGCGATAGATAACGCCGAAGGGCTAAGCGACGACATCAAAAAAGAGCTGAAAGAAGCCAAAGACCTGATCACCACTGAGATGACCGAAGAGCAAGTAACCAAACTTGCTGAAAACCAAATCAGCCACGGCAATCAGAAGATGGTATCCGTGCAGCTGGGTGAGATGGGCTTTGGCCATGTCGCTGGTTCTGTGACACAAACGCCAGACCAACAGCGCGAAAGTCTACAACTGCAATCACAAATTCACTCTGCTCTGCGTAACACCAATACCTATTCCTTAGGCCAACTCAACCTAACGGAAGAAAAAGAATTGCCAGTCTTTGCTCGCCAGGTCCTAGCGGAGTTTGATCGCCTTCACCACCGCCAAATTCATGCAGAGCGTTTAGCGCTGACAGGTCAGGGTGGGGCAAACGTCATTTCAGATACTGAGTTACCCGTATCGGTTCAACGTGAAGTGATTCGTGAAGCACTGTCTGATCTCAATGTTCTACAGCTGGTGCAAACGCTAACCGACTTTAGCGCCTCAGCAACCACTAATATTCCGTATGAGAACCGTGATGTGTCGGCGATCATGGGTGATGGTATTGTGTTTGAGCACAACACCATTCCAAAAGTGAAAAACTCGCAGCGTATGGACTTGGCTTACGTTCTGCCAATGAAAGTGGCATTTGAAGTTTCGAACGAGCTCATGCATTTTTCCAAGTCTTCCACCATTAACTGGGACGCTTGGGGGCGTAATGTTGCTACGGCTAGCCGCATCATTAAAGAGCTGGTTGCTCGTCGCATCGTCAACACCATGCAGCGCGTAGCCGATTCACACCTAGCGGCAAAGGCAAATAATGAAGACATCGCTGCACAGTTGCAGAGCGCGTACATCATCAAAACGGCTCAATTCCCAATTGTGGCGCCGCATCAACAATACGACTTGCAAGGCAATACTGTTGGTGCGCCAGAGAACCCAATTACGCTAACAATTGATGGTCAACAGGTTCAGCCGTTCGACGGCTCTGGTAAGCAAACGGCAGGCACTTATTACGTGGTTCAGTCGTACAACCTAGGTAAGTTGGTTCTCGTTGATGAGGCTGGCGAATTGAAGTCAGTAACAGCTACCAATGCTTCAATTACCTATAGCTACGCAACCAACATTGTCAAAGTAGATAGTGATATTCTAGATGGTATGGCACCAGAGAAGCACTACAACAAGCTGCTGCAGGCAATTGGCCGTCGTAAAGCGATTATGAAAGATGACCGCTTTGTTACTCCAGACTTCCTACTGATGTCGAACACTTTGAATGATACCTGTACCAACGCAGAAACGTTTGTTGCCTCTATGAAGCGCAGTGGTACCGACACTACACCTCAAGGTGATCTGGAAATGGTCAAGTCTTTGCCAGCGTTCTCAACCAATGCACCTGCAACACACTTGGGTGATGAACGTATCATCATGGGACAGAAAGGTGCATTGACCTACACCGTGGTTAAGCCATTCACCCTTAGCGAAATGCAAGAAGCGCGTGATGCAAATGGCCAGCTTAAAGGTGGTAAAGAGGCCTATGGTGAAGAGTACAACGCAATTCACTGTCCTAAACCAATTCGTAACCGTTTTACCAGCGTACTGTTCTATTCAGCCACTGGCCGATAGTGCGAGCCCTTGCCCCCTCACTTTGAATCGAGTCATGGGGGCTTTTTTCCTAACTTAAGAAGGTGAATCATCATGCCTGTCATGACTACGTTTACAAACAACGAAAAACAAACCGTCAATATTGGTGGCCGCTCAGTTCAACCTGGTGAGACGCGTGAAGTCGATGCTCGCTTTGTTTCGGCAGCACCAGAAACCAACCGTCAAATCATAGTCCTGTACATCAACTTTGGCATTACGCCGAAATATTTCGGGACAACGGTCGTGCAGCCAAATACTGCGGCACGCTTACCAATCATTCATTTTGAAAATCCAAATAAAGCCGATGCTGGTGCGTTCCAAGATGCGGTGTTCTCAGAGCTGCTAGATAACAGCATTGATGACATTAAACCTTTCTTTTCCTCGTTCGAAGATAACGAACTAGAACGTTTAGCCGAGCTGGAGCAATCAGATGGCAAACGTAAAACACTGCTTAAAGAGATCACTGACACGCTCACTGCACGTAAAGAAGATCGTGAATTTGACCCACAGGTGTATGCGCAGTCTTTGGAAGATAAAGACGAAAGCGAGCTGCAAGTTGAGCTTTTGGCCGCTGGCGATAACGAGTTAAAGCTAAAAGCGATTCAAGATGCGCTAGCTACGTTAAAAGCTATTGCTGAACAATAAGTAAATGGTTGGTGCCGCCATCTATGACGGTACCAATTAAGGAGCCACTATGTGGGATAAAGTAAAATCCATTGTCGCTAGCGCAGCACCATTGGTAGGTGGGTTAATTGGGGGGCCTGTAGGCGGGAGTGTTGGATCATTAGTTGCGCATACTCTTGGTGTTGAAAACACACCAAAAGCGATTGAAGCCGAGCTCAAACGTAATCCAGATGCACTGATTAAAATAAAACAGTTGGAAAGTGATGAACGCATTGCATTACGTAAGTTAATGATTGAAGAAACACGGTTATTAATTAGGAGAGAGGAAAACTTCCTAGAAGATAGTCAAGATGCGAGAGGTCAACATAAGGATCACTGGATGCCATGGGCATTAACAGTCATTTTGGCTTTGATGGTGATTGGTATGTTTGCAGCATTATTTTTTGGCACCCCCCCTGATGCGTATTCTCAAGTTCTAATAATGATAGCGGGTACCGTGCTTGGTGGTTTTGGTACTGCGATCGCTTTTTGGCTCGGAAGCAGCATGGGAAGTCAAACTAAGAGCAAGCAGCTTATTGGAGGTTTTAATGTCCGGTAGTCCTGTATTGCAAACTGAGTTTCACTCATTTCGTGTGGAAATGCGTGATTACATGCAACAGCAAACCAAGCTTATGAGTCAAATGGTCGAGCTTCAGACCAAGCATACTAATCTGGAAGCTCAATTCACTCGTTTAGAGCGTGACTTGGATGAGGTTGAACGTCGTGTGCGGCCTATTGAGCAAGGACAAAGTGGCACCCAAGAAAAAACAAAGTATAACCGCGATCTCATCTGGTTAATTCTTACGATGTTCTTTGGCTTAGCTGGTTATGCCCTCCGAGGTGGCATGTGAAACTAAGTAATCTAACTGCAAAATTACAGAATGCATTAAAAGACAGCGCTGAGTTGCTTGAAGGAATCGAACAACAAATAATTGAGATCGCTCTGGCTGACTTAAGCCGTTATCGTCCCCAAACTAAAATAGCCACTTTTACTCTTATAGCCAATCAACTGCTATATAAAGCACCAGTTGATTTAATTCGTGTTCGCAACGTGCTCTATGGACAAAGCCAACGAGCAAAACAGCCTTGGGAGGTTGGTTATCCACGCAATTTGCCTGGGCTGTCGGTTGTTGATGATGACGGTGATGCGAAGTGGATTCAGCTCTCACATTTCCCTGCTGATTCTGTTGTTATGAGCTGTGGGCGAGACTTCTCTTACACCTACTATGCTTGTCGGAAAATAGTGAACGAAACGATAAACATTGATGTGCAAGACGAACCTTTGTTGTTGCTCCGCTGTATGGCAGAAGCAGTGAAATACATAGCCATTCATCAACTCAGCAAAACGGTTTCTGTACGCAATAGTATTGGTGGTGAAGCAAAAAACGGCACACCAGCTGCTGTGCATGAGCAACTGATGACGCTTTTCGAAAGGCAAGTAAAAAATGCGTGAGTTAAGTGTTGAACTTCATACGTCCGCATTGGATGCAGCATTCAGAACTGCTCCAGATGCATTGAACAAGCATTTAAAGGCAGGAATTAGCACCGCAGGTTCATTAGTTTCTAGAGCAGCAAGAGAAGAGGCACCGAAAGCCGAATCTACATTAACTCTTTCTATCCGCTCTAATCAGGTTGGAGAGTTGCAGAGAATGGTAACCAGTTCTCTACGCTACAACGCTTTTGTTGTTAACGAAACTGGCCCTCAAGGAATTCCCCCAATTCAGTCAGTGTTGGATTGGGTGAGGGTGAAAAGGATTCAACCGAATAATCCCAAATATGACCAGAGAGATATGGCCTTTATGATTGCGCGTTCAATCGCAAGAAACGGCACTGCTGCTAATGATTTTTACGACCGTACTGCAGAAAAAACTCAGGATAAGGTTGCGCAGATTTTACAGCGCTCTGTCGCCGCTGGAATGAAAGCCGCAGGCTTTAAAATTTAGGAGCTTGGTATGACTCAACTTACCCCTAGTGACATCATGAATAGTATTGAGGCTGCATTTAAGAAACGCAGCCCTGAACGTACAGTTACTCGCAATTGGCAAGAACGTGCTGCATACCAAAATGAAGAATTGCGTCCAGGAGTTTTAACCTTGGTGTTCACCGGAGAAAGTCCCCTAGGTGATGTCTACAACACACGTATTAACTTTATGTCTATTGGTCGTATTTATTGTGGCCAACAATCGAAAGGCATTGACATCGAGAATGCTGAGCTCGCGTTTCTAAAAGACTGGCGTTTGTTTTGTTCCTCGTCCGCCGCAGGCAACATCTCAATTCAGAAGGTGATCACTTCTCAGCAGCAAGAGGTACCAGACGGTTGGTTTATTTGTGAATGTGTGGCTGGTCCTTATGATTTTGGTGGTGAGGTTGATTGGTTGCCGGAAGAACCTGCCGAAGTGCCCACTGAAATTCATGTCAGCCTACCGCCAAATATTGGTGAGATACATAAAGATGATTATTTAGTTATCTCTGATTTGATTGGCGAAAACAATGAGTGAATTTACTCAGGCGCAGTTAGTACGGTTAATTTCTCAGATGATCCAAATTGGCATCATTGTCGAGGTTCAGGCAAAACCACTTCGCTATAAAGTCCAGTTCACTTCTGACTTAACAACCAATTGGATTCCATCTGATGTTGGTCATGCCGGTGCGGTGAAAGATTTTGCTCCTCATCAAGAGGGTGAACTCGTTCTGGTTGTGAAGGAGTTCAATACTCAAGGTGGTGTCATTGTTGCGAGCCTTAACCAGAAAAGTCATGACCAGCCAAAAGACGATATCAATCTTTTTTATCGTGAGTTTCCTGACGGTACTTGGCTGCAATATGACATGGCCAATAAGAAGTTATCTGGCTCTGTAGTAGGTAGTGTTGATATAGAAGCGGTCAGTCAAATTCGTTTAGTTTCCCCAAAGCTCTTTTTTGTGGGAGATATAGAGCACCAAGGTAAGCAAATATCGTCAGGAGATATCCTATCCAAATCCAGTATTTCAGCAGCAGCTAACGTATCGGCTGGTCAAAATATTTCAGATGGTGTGCGTTCGATGTCTGAAGATAGAAAAATATATAACAATCATGATCACCCAATCGATACTCCTAACACACAGAAACCAAATCAAAAGAAGTAGGAAAGTATGGCTGTTGGTATACATGAAAAGTCAGGACTGATAATCGATGGTGTTGAAGAATTGACGCAACGAATTCAACGCTGCTTTAAGACACGCCGAGGGTCTTTACCCTTAGATAGACCGTATGGATCTAATTTACCAAGTCGAGTGGATAAAAAAATCACCCCAGAGCTAGAGATCGACATCTATGCCGATGTTGCGGATGCTTTATCTCACCCTCCAAACGGATTTAATGATGAGTTAAAACTGGTGAAGTCGTGGCTAGTGCATGGAGAAAATCAAGTGACTTTGTCGATGGAAATTGAGCTGTTATTTGATGGCTCTGTGGTTGAAATCTCAGGATTGAGCATATGAGTCAAATAGAGATTTCGCAGCTTCCACCTCCGGAAGTCGTTAAGCAGCTTGATGCTCAATTCATTCGTGAACGAATGTTAAAGCGTTATGCAGAGCTATCACAGGTGTCGGTCCCAAAAGTGGGCGACCCTATTTACAATGCTTTTTCTTCCATGTCTGAAGAAGTCACCCGCGCTAGACAAGAATTTCAAGACATTTCACTCGAGAACATGGTTGCCTATGCGACAGGGGCCAATTTACAGCGTCTTGCAGATTGGCGCCCAGTGGAAAAGTTTGAGAACGAAACCGAGGAAGAGTTTCGCCGCAGGGTTCAGATGGCGCCTGAAGGTTTTTCTACGGCAGGACCAGATGGGGCCTATATCTTTCATGCGCTTGCCGCAGATGAAGATATTCTTGATGCAAAAGTTCACAGCCCTGATGGTTTTAAAGTGGAGTTGTACATCTTGAGCAGAACAGGCAATGGTGTGGCATCAGAAGTCCTTTGCCAGAAAGTTTTTGAATACGTAAGTACTAAAACCAAACGTCCACTTAATGATGAATTGTCTGTGCTTTCAGCGACCATTAAAGAATACAGCATTGAAGTGGAACTAGATTTACCTAACGGACCTGGTGAAAGTGAAACTCTGGCAGTTGCTAGGAAACGTTTGAGAAGTTTGGCTGATGAAACTCATCGATTATATCGCAATGTTTCACTGTCATTGATTGATGCAGCTGCTCATGTCCAGAAAGATGACAGTGAGAATGCGGTAAGTTTTCAGCCAGTTGAAGATGTGGATATCGTATCTCCATCGGCCAAGATTGAATGCGGGATCTCAGAGGCGCCATATTGCACCGGAATAGTGGTTCGTCAAAAAGGGGTTTCCGTTGAGTCAGCCTGAGTTTGTTAGCAAATTACCACCTTCTGCATCTTCGCTAGAACGTGTTATGGAACAAATTTTCTTTGAAGAAATCGCGCTCATTGAACGGGATATCAAAGATTTCTTAGACCCATACAAATGTAGACCTGACTTACTGCCGTACCTTGCGTGGGAGATGAGCGTTGATGATTGGAACGAAGATTGGGACGAACAAACAAAGCGTGATGTCATTGCTGCGGCAATCGAGATTCATATTTACAAAGGAACTCGATATGCACTGGATAAGAGTATTGAATCAATTCGTAAAGATGGATTAACTATCACCGAATGGTTCGAGGATAAAGTAAAACTTCGCCCTGGTTTTTTCCGAGTTACTCTACAAGCATGTAATTCTGATATCGATGAAAACATGGTTCCCCAGATCTTCAAAGCGGTCAACAATGCCAAAAATACGCGCTCTCATCTTGAGAGCATTTCAATCATAAGTCAGGTCAATAATCCTGTTAAAAACAGCGTGCTCAGTCGGATGGGTATGATAATTCGTAGCGGCCCTTGGCGAACAGAGAATATTACGAGCTCAGTGAATAGTAACAATGTGTGCTTTATGCGACTTGGTATGATTATTCGCTCTGGAGCATTACCTTTGGAGATAACATGAGTATTCCAGAATCTGAACTCAGTTACGGTTCCATTCTGACCCTTACCGGCGAGAACGCCGAGATTAACGGTAAGCTGAATAATAAACCGATTAATTTCACTCATATCGCAATCGGCGATGCGAATGATGTTTATGTGCAGCCTTCGAGAACACAAACAACGCTTGTTAATGAGATAACTCGCATCCCTGTTACTGGTATGGAAAAAATTACCCCGTCAGAGCCAGATGGTGTACCTCTGCTAAAGGTGTGGGCCAAAATTCCAGATAATACCGTCGATATCGCGGTCCGTGAATTTGCAGCGGTCGCTACTTTTGATGGCAATAGTTACATTCACGCAGTAGGTAACACGGTTCGCATTCCGATTTTGTCCGGCAGTAACAATGGCGGGGAAGTCAACGATATCTTTATCGAGATGACGTTTGCGGTTACATCGTTGGACCCAGTTGTGATGATTGACCCTGCTATTGTTACTGCGACTCGTAAGTTTGTTGAAGAAGAAGATGCAAAGCATGTTTCTCAGAATCATCCCCACAAACAATACTTAAGAATACTTGAGTATCACCAAAATGAAACTGAGAGAGACGGCGCACTAAAAAAAATACCACTATACCCTGAGGTGGTAAACGATGAAAATCGCTTAAATATGTCTTTAGATGGTACGACATTAACTATTGAAGATAACCAAATTCTCCGTTTTTATGGTTGGCTTGAGGTGAACACATCTGACTATCCAAACAAGTCGTTTCATGTAGATTTAGAGAAAGCTTATCACGTTCGTTTTAACATGACTGATGGTTTTCACATCAAAGATGTGAGCTCATTGGAATATAACCCCGACAGTCTAGATGAGTCAGACAAACGGTTTGATACGAGTTACGATGATATGAATCTTGCGCTTGTTTATAAAGGCTTGTTGATGCGTTGTGTTCATACAAACCAGCTGTCAAAGTCAGTTACCGTGACAGGTAGTGGATCCATATTAGTGCCTATTTGCCCCCGTCTACGCAATATGCGAATTACGTTTTCAAATCTTGAACTAGGCAACTCAGGCGCTCAAAAAGTTGAAGTTCCAGCGAATGCTGAAATGGGGGGGTACGGACATTTTAATAGTGGCGGTTCTACATCTGTTAGTGTTGTCAAGTCGTCACAAAAATCACTTATACGAATAGAAACAAATAACCAGACATCTGATACAACTGTGTCAGTCAATACTTTTTCTTTCAGTCGTCAGTTGCAACGCTATCAAACGAATCAATGTATGACTGAGTTAGTTCATATCGGCAATCATGAATGGTTATTGATGTCCGAAAAAGGACCATGTTTACTTGCATGGCAAACAAACGGCTTAAGTATGAACTATCACAACCTAAAATCAGGTAATTTTGTAGTGGAGTATTTACGATGATTGTAACTCCGGATATTCATGTCACTTCGGCGGGTGAGTCTTTTTCGATTAATCAAAACAAGTTCTATATTAATAACTCTGGTACGAAATTCATCTCGCAACAAAATGAAACTGATCAGCTGCTTGATTGCTACTTCGCTGATGATTTGGTGAATGAAGATGGTATTTGGCGCGTTAAAAATGAGCGCGATGTGTATCAAGAAAAATACGATAAGGTAGATAAGGATCGAGAAGCCGAATACACAGCTAGAGTGCGTCCATACCTTGAAGAAGCGGAAATCAAAAAACATATCGGCGACCAAGACGAATACATACGTTTGATGGATCTAGCGGTTCAAGAACGGCAGAAAATCCAAACCGAAAACCCTTGGCCAACACCGCCAGAGAACTAGCCCCTGTTTTTCTTGCTCTAAACCCATAAACTGATTTAAACGATGCCGCTGAAGGTGAGTTCTATCAACAAAGGAACACACAATGTCATCACAATTTAAACATGGCATCTTTGGAAATACTGACAATAGTGGCGTTCGTCCAATGCAAATGGCGGACACATCCTTTGCCGTGGTTGTTGGTACCGCTCCTGATGCTGACCCAGCAACCTACCCATATAAAAAACCAGTATTGATTGCTGGTAATGTTCATAAGCTTGCCAAGCTTGATATGGTCGGAGCTGCCAAAGGGACATTATTCGATGCATTGACTGCGATTTATGATCAAAAACGCTGTGCTATTTGCGTGATTCGAGTTGAAGAAGGGGCCGATGAAGCGGCTACTATAGCAAATATCATTGGTGGCGTAGATCCAGTAACCGGTGAGAAGTCGGGTATTGAAGCCATTTTGGATGTCCAAGCGGTAACAGGGAAGCAACCTCGTTTACTCTCTGTCCCTGGTTACTTAAACAACCAATCGGTCCTTACCAAATTGCTACCGATTGCTACGCGACTACGTTGTAAAGTATTTGGAGAGTGTCCAGGCAATACTTACGAAGAGGCTGTTACTTATCGCCAGTTATGGGGTGATAAGCGTTTAGAGCTTTTCTGGCCACGGATGAAAAATGCACACGGTCGTCTTGTTCCTATGAGTGCCTTCATGCTCGGTTTGGAGATTCAGAAAGACCAAGATCCAAATGATGGGTACAGCGCTTCAATCTCTAACCGAAAAGTTAACGGCACGTTAGGAACTGAAATTCCTATCGATTATGTAGATGGGGATACTAACTGCATGGCGCACCTGTTGAATGAGAACCAAATTACTACCGTTATTCTTGATGATGGGTATCGAAGTTGGGGCAACTTGAGCTGCAGCGATGACCCCAAATGGCAGTTTAACTCGCATGTTCGCGTCAATGACATGATTCTGGATATGATCACCTCCAGTCTGAAATGGGCGCGTGACCGTAAGATTCTCGCCACATTTGTTGAAGATGTTACAGATTCAATTCAGAACGGCCTAAATGCTGAAGTCCGAGCCGGTCACTTATATGGAGGTGGCGCTTGGGCTGATCCTGATTTGAACCCTCCAGAATCTATCATTGCGGGTAACTTTTATGTCGATTACGACTTTACCCCTCCAGGTATCGCACAAAACATCACTGTGACGAGCCACTTTGTTAACGATTACGCTGACGTAATCTTTGAGTAAGGAACAATCATGGAACGTAGACCTCCAAAAGTTCTCGCAGATTTTGTTTGGTACCAGGACGGCCGCGGCATGATTGGCTTGGTACCTAAAGTAAAACTACCACCTCTTAATCAAGTAGTTGAAGAGTGGATAGCTGGCGGTATGGTTGGCGCAGTTAAGATTGATATGGGTGTTGTCGAGACTGAAGACCTAGAAGTGACCATTGCTGAGCCAAACGCCGAGACCATTAAATTGTTTGGCCTCACAAACGGACAAGAGAAGCAGTTTGTCTTTCGTTCTGCACTTCAAAGCTCAATGGGTGTTGAAAAATTTGTCGTTAAAGTGACTGGCCGTGTTATTGGTCTAGATATCGGTGAGATCGAGCGCAAAAAAGTCGGAGAGATGCCATGTAAGATTACATGGACGACATACACCATCGAACAAGGCGGTTCAGAACTTGTTCACATCGACTTGCTATCAGGCATCAACCGTGTGGGCGGTGTGAACTTGCGTGAAGGCATTAACTCAGCGTTAGGTATTTAAGGAATAAGCATGTATCAACCAATTAAAATTTCATTGCAGGTACCTAAAGTGCTTGATGGGTCAACACAAGTAACTTTAACAATGCGCCCCCCTGAGACGAATGATGTCATCTTGGCTCAGAAGCAAAGTCGAATTATAGCTGAAGGTAATTTGGTGGATGACAACGCTGAACATGAAGCGCACTTGTTTGCCAATCTGACTAACACCACTCGTGAGTTTATAGGGAGTTTGGCTCAATATGATTACCTTCAATTGCAAAAAGCGTATGACTGTTTTTTGTTGCCGATCCCGCAGTTTGCCGCCAGGTCTGCCTTGCTATTTCCAAGTTCTGTGGAGGCATCTCCCTCGAAGAGCTCAGACGACTCAGCATAGCGGAGCTGTTTGAATGGCTAGAGGAATGTCAGAACATCAGCCAGCTGAACGAAGAAAGTGATAATTCATAAGACAGAGAACCGATATGGCTAATGACAAGGCATCTGTCGGGATTGGTGTAGAAGCTCGGGTTGACAGATCTGTCTCTCGAGCTTTTGACGATCTAGAGCGGCAGAATCAGCGACTGAGTAAAAGCTCTCAGCGTTTAAAAAACGAAACAAGTCGATTGGG
The DNA here is from genome assembly GCF_030161235.1 of Vibrio zhanjiangensis. GTDB lineage: Bacteria > Pseudomonadota > Gammaproteobacteria > Enterobacterales > Vibrionaceae > Vibrio > Vibrio zhanjiangensis. The sequence continues at coordinate 27,907 of NZ_BSPW01000059.1, forward strand.
TAGAGAAAACCAACGAGCTGGCCGTTCGACCAGTCGCATGGGGCAACGCTTGGCTAATGTTCGTAAGAACGTTCGTAAGTACACCCAAGATATGGGCGCTGCAATTAAGAAAACCGATCTAATGCGTCGTAGTGTCGATAAGGTTGGCGAAGGTATTGATAGTCTGGGTAACCAATGGACGGCGTTAGCAACCGGTGCTGCAGGGGCTGGCTCCGCAGTTGCTGTTATGGGTCTAGAAGAACGTTATGAACGATTAGGGATTCAGGCGGGAAAGTCAAAAGTTGAAATGGCGTCACTGCGCAAAGAGATGTTCGCGACTTCACAGCAATCAGATATTCGTATCGACCAGGGTGAAATGCTTTCAGCAGTTGAAAAGATTGTTGAGAAAACGGGTGATCTTGAGTTTGCCCAAGAGAACATGGCTAACATTGGCCGAGTAATGCAGGCAACTGGTGCCGCGGGTATTGATGTTGGTGAAATGTTTGCGGATATGTCGCAAAAGTTTGGCCTTAAAAACAGTGAAGATGTGCTGTCTGCGATTGATACTTTAGTCGTGCAGGGCAAAGCGGGTGCATTCACATTACAAAACCTTGCTGCGGAAGGTGCGTCAGTTTCAGCAGCATACGCAGCAATGGGACGTACAGGCCCCAAAGCAGTGCAAGAAATGGGGGCGATGCTGCAGATATCGAGAATGGGTTCTGGTTCAGCAGCTGAAGCCGCTAGTGCGATGGAGTCTGTTCTAGAAGACATTACATCCAACTACGAAGATATAGAAAAGTTGGGTATCCAGGTCTTCGACCAGGAAGCGCTTGCTCGAGGCGAAAAGAAGTTTCGGGATTTACCCTCAATCGTCAGTGAAATCATGGCTGCAACAAATTCAGACATCACTCAATACAGCGAACTGTTTGGTGATGAAGCGATGCGTTTTATGAAAGTGCTCTCGAGTGAAGATGGTAAAAAAGCATTCAGTAGTTTTCTTAATATTGAAGGCGATGGGACTGCCGTTCTTCAAGATTCTGCTCGAGCAGCTCAAACTGCCAATGCTGCGATGATGAGCTTAAAAACAGCTTGGATGAGTTTTGCAGATGAAAAGCTAGCCGAGCCAATAGCAGAACTTGCCGATGCGATTAATAGCTTAGATTCCGACACACTAGCAAACGTACTTACTGGTGCGACTGCATTAGCCAGCACATTGGGTGCAGTTTGGGCGGGGCGAAAAGCTTACACCATGGGTAAAGGGATCATGGATTTCGTTCGAGGCCCCAAAAGCAGTGGTGGAGGTGCAGGTTTACCCGGGTTGCCTTCTGGCGATGTGTCTAAGGTTTACGTGACAAATATGCCAGCCGATGGATTCGGTGGTGATGTAGGGACCAAGAGAAAGCGTGGACGTGGGAAAGCTCGTCCTCGTTCCATGCCTGGACGGGCTTTATCGTCTGCTAGCAAGTTGGGTGGCTTAACTCGTCGATTACCTTATGTCGGTGCGGCTCTTGGGGCATTGAGCCTTGGTTCAACCATGATGGATGATTCGTTATCCGGTAAAGAAAAATCGACGCAAATTGGCGGTACGGTTGGCAATATGGGTGGTGCAATGGCGGGAGCAGCTGCTGGCGCAGCTATGGGATCGTTTGTTCCTGTAGTTGGTACTGCGATAGGTGGTTTAGCCGGTGCGCTACTTGGTGGAATGGGTGGTGAATCATTGGGTGGCTGGATAGGCGGACTCTTTGGCTCAGATGGCCCTAAACCTGGTGACAGTGTTAAGAAAGCCAACCAGCAAACCGAGGCTAAAAATACTCAAATTACCAGTACAGCTAAACAAGTCAGCCAGTCGTCTAGTCAGGCGACGTCGCCTCAGATTAACTTTAATCCTGTCTTTCATGTTCAGGGTAATGCCAGTGATGAGCAACTGAATAAGCTCGAAAAAATGGTACTTCGTGTTGCGAAACAGATGGAGAAAATGAAGCCAGGTGGGCGCAACGTTAGCTTTGCAGATTAAGGAAATAGAATGGCAGATGTAATGATGGCGTTAGGGGACTATCGTTTCAGTATCGATACCGCTGCACTACAAAGCATTCGAGAAGTTCATGCTTGGCGATGGGCGGATCATAATCTTACCGGGCGTAAGCCACGTTCGCAGTTTATTGGAGGGGAGTTATCGACTCTTCGTTTTCAAGGAACTATCTATCCGCATTTTCGAGGGGGGCTAGGGCAGACCGACAAAATGAAAGCAGAAGGTGATAAAGGGAAGCCGCTGCGCCTGATTGACGGTCTTGGCCATGACCTCGCTTTATGGACTATTCGCTCCTTGGAAGTCGATAAAACCAATCTTTTTACCAAAGGCGTAGCGCGTAAAATTGAGTTCACAATAGAGATTAAAGAGTATCCAGACGAGGTGTAGCTATGACGACTTACATATCAAAAGATGGTGATCAGATTGATGATATTGCCTACCGATACTACAACGGTTTACCCGGTGCCTATGAAGCGGTACTCAAAGCTAACAGGGGGCTTTCTGCTCTGCCGCACCCACTTAAAGCAGGCGTGAAAATACTCCTACCTGAACTTGAAACGCCTGCAGATGAAGAAGAGATAAGTTTATGGGATTAGCGCCATTTAAGACCGTGGTAAATGGTAAAGACATTACGCCAATCATCAGGGAATTTTTTGTGAGTTTGACGATCAATGATGAAGCAGGGCTTGAAAGTGACAACTTTGAGTTAGTCTTAGCTGATGATGGCAAGATCGCGTTTCCTAAAGCGGATGCGAACATGCAAATCTATACGGGTAAAGATATAGAGCACTTAGTGTTTAGAGGCAGTTTTACGGTGAATTCAGTAAAGCTCAGGAGTCCGGATAAACAAATAGTGATTTCCGGTGATGCCGCAAATCTAGGAGGAAGCTTTAAAACACAGCGGGATTTTACTTGGCAAAGTACTAACTTAAAATCGCTGGTTGAAACCATCGCTAGCCGAAACGGTTTTACCCCAGCAGTGAGCGGAAAATACGAAAATGTTATGATTGATCACTATGTACAAGCAGGGCAAAGTGATGCTGACTTAGTTACGGAGCTGGCGAAAGAACATGGTGCGACCATGAAAATCGCAGATAAAAAATTGGTGTTCTTTGAGCGAGGCGATAACCAAAGCGTTAGCGGGAAAACCTTGCCTCCTGTCCCCGTCCATATCACCGATGAAACAGAAGCAGAGATTGAGCTAAAAGGCTCCGGTAACGTTAAAGCGGTAGAGGCGTTCTGGCAAGCGGTGGAACAAGGGCAAAAGCGGATGGTCAGAGTCGGAGAGGACACGGGTAAGGTTAAGAAACTGAGCAAAATATTCCCTAACGAAGAGGCAGCTCGAGCAGCTGCGGAAGCGGTTCTTTATCAAGAGCAACGCAGCGACTATGTGCTGACTCTAGATGATTTCCCATTCATCCTCGGGGTTCAAGCAGAGCGCAATATTTTAGTTTCAGGTCACGCGAGGAAAGAGTTTAATACTGAGTGGATGTGCAGCAAAGTGACTGAAGTGTTGGGAACGGATGGGCATACACTAAGTGGTGAGTTTGTTATCCCCAAACAGAATGTTGGGGATATTCCCAGGTTAGGCTGAATTTTTGGGCAAAAATGTTTGTTCTTGAGCTCAAAACTGACTCACCTTTGCCCTATTTGTTTTCTACTTACCTTTTAACTAATAAGAATGCCATTTTGCACCATCGTCCTAATCTGGATGGCGGGAGTGAAGCTGTATTAAGAATCAGGAAAATGAGAGACGCACCCCTAAAAGAATCTGTGATAGCAAATGTATTTTCTTGCATAAAAAAGAACCAATATGAAAGAACTTCCTTTTCAAATAATATCCAGTATTGCTGGCTATTAAAAAATACAAAAGAGCTTATCCAGACAACAAACCACAAGTTCGATTGATGCTCTGTGTACTTAGATGAAGCCATATGGAGTAGGTATAATCCCAGAAAGCTATAGATAAAGTATACCGTTATTATCATTTGTCTGAACCATCAAAATATGGGGTTGCTGCACCTACAGCTGTTACTGAATTCGCAGCGACTTCGTTAGCCAAAGAGGAACCGGACATCGTTCTCCACCCCTTACTAAAATCTTGAGAAGTATAATAAAACAATTTGAACTGTTTAGCGTTAGGGACATTCGCATTCGGTACACTTTTTAGAGTATTTGTTAGTCCGTATAAGCTTGTTGCCAAGTCTACAGAAGCATAGGCCAAATCACCATCACGACGCTGCATACCAAGGTGTTCGGCTCCAGAGCGGTATAGTTTTCGGAGATAACCATTCCCATCACCATAATTTCCTGTGTATTTCCCCTTCCAGTTCTGCACTATATTGCCAGTCATGTTATATGAGTTTTCATATATGTTGTTACCACCATGCGCCATCATGGTTGTGCCTGTACTCGAACACCAAGAAGCACCGACAACAGAGAATATCGAACTGGTAACACAAAGGGCGTAACCTGTTGAAAGCTGCCCAATGCCTGCCACTAAACCGATGCCATATTTTCCGAGTTCAGCGGCCTGATCAATTAAACTCTGCCGCTCTTGCCTGACGTAAGACAACACTTTATCTCTGCTTAAAACGCCTTTGCGATAGTCACTAACCAGACATTTACCGAGAAACCGGTATTCTTCTCTAAAATTGTGCTGAATTGCAGGGTTTGTTAAGTGACTCATGCTGTACATGTTTGCTTGGCGAAGAAGCCCGCGCACAGCAAGCCTGACATCATCTTCCTCGATCTCGTTTTTTAGTTTACTCATTGTTGCGGCTGCTTCGCTTTTTCAGAGAAAGGTTGTAACCAAGAAGCAAAAGCGGCTGTGTTTGCTCCAACATGTCGCCAGTTAATATCACGATACGCAATAATAACCGTTTCGGTCATTTCATTTTCATTAAAATCAATAACATGAGGCATATGAGTGGATACTGAACGAATCAATGCGCCAGTCAGATTAATTTCATAGAAAAGCTCACTGCCTCCTTTGGGGTTAGGTCGATAAAAAGTCAAATGACATTTCAGTTCCTCACCATCTGAACATGCTTGAGCAAGAACCGGAGAAGCTTTATCTACCTTTTTCACGATTTGAATAGGATTATGGATTGAACGATTATCGTAAGCCACAGAATGAGAAAATGATAATACGGTGATTTCATCTTTGTGCCATAACTGGTAGCTGTTGCCCATAGATTCAGGTGTGTTACATCCTGTTGATAAGCACCCACTAGATATACTTTCAATTGATAAATAAGCTATTGCACTCATGGATTTTTCTCTACTCGATAAATGAAGCGGAAATTTTAAGATATTGAGCAACTAGTTTCACCTTTCATTTCGTTCGTTTTACTAGTCAAAAAGCAGGTATTGATTAAGACGGGCAACTTATTGAAAACTGTGGCGGTAGGTCTTTATTTTTGCTTGCCTATTAATGTATTGCATATTTATATTTTCCCAATTTAGCAAAACTACTGATTCAGTTTTGTCCACTAACACTGGACACGCCTTTTGCTGTTTATGGTGTTATCACTCTCATTACTTCCAAAATAGCTTCCTTCTGCTGGTCAGTTAGCTCTGAAAACAGGGCTAACAGTTCGTCTTGTTGTTCTTTTGATAGTTTTTTCATTGGCGGTTGACCCGAGAGATACCAGTGCACGTTAATTCCTAGTAGGTCACAGAGGCGTTCAATTTCTTTCAAGGATCTAGGTTGGCGCGATGTGGTTTCCCACGACTTGATAGTGTGCGGTGATTTATACATCGCTTCGGCGACTTGTTCTCTCGATAGCCCTGCTTTTTCCCTAGCTAAAATTAGCCGCTCTCTCTTCATACCATTTCAACGCACCAACAAAAAATTTGAACTTGGTCAAAAAATACAAACCTGTACCTAACTAGTAATACAACGTGTACATATTTTCCATATGCCACACATGGCACTTAATTAAGCTGGTGAGATGGTTATATTTCATCGTGTTATTAAAAAATGTTAAATAACAAATATATAATTATAATTGGCTAGGTATAAAGATATGAGTAATAAAGCATTACCAGAGCAGAAAGTACTCGCTCTGGCATTATCTCGTTTACAATTGATTTATGATCAGCGGTGTGAGGCTCAACCGCTTAATACGTCAAAGGAAGTTTCAATCGCAGCTTGTATATCTTCTTCAGACAACTCTAGGCGTTCGGCTTGTCGATAAACCGCGGTTATTACACGCGCTCTTTGATTGCTGTTTAGTTTAGTATTGAGTTTCTCTTCGCACTCATCGACCAACTGTACAACAGCTCGCATTGTGGATACGTCTATTGGGTTATCTAGGCGTGTCCCACTTTTGAAGGTCAGCTCAGAAATATCAGACAAAGCACCATCAGTGGTGAGTATAGGGCTAGCCTGATGAAGCAATTGGTATGTGCCTATGTTGCCATTGATAAGAGACTCTTTGTCCTGTTCTGTCATATCAGGAATGAACAATCTACCGTGATGTCGGTTGTAATCATCCAGTGTGTTCAACAAAGCTTCGTCACCAGGGCCAACCAGAACGTGAATGATGCTGTAATCAATCCATTTACCTTTGAATTCATATTGTCCTGGTTGAGTGAGGATAATACATGCCGTTTCGTGATGAGCTAATACATAACCATTCCAAGGTTCGTCTTGAAGCATTGCGCAAACATGATTTCTAAGTGTTTCGGCTGTGCTGAAATGTTCAACTATATAAGGTGAGCCTTCACCTGTGAGTAGCCAGTTAAGGTTTACATTCTCAGCGCGGCGTATTGCGTTTAGAAACTCTGGGCCAGGAGTATGGCCATTAAACATCGCAGTAATACTTGGTGATGTGAAGCCTAGAGACTTTCCCCAAGGTGTTTTTTTTCTGTCTTTGATTAGGAAAACGAGATGTTCTTCAAACTTCATCTTAATAAACCTACTTTTTTGGCTTGTAAATCTTAGTAAACCGATCTAATATCATTTCACATTGATAGCAAAGCTAGATATTCAAAGTAATTAGAGGGGCGTTAATAGCTTTAACTACTTATTATAGAGGATTAGGTCCATGACTAAAGCAAAAAATCCAAATTCTGATCAAATCGGAATTCGCAACTTAGATTTAAGACTGCGTGTAGAGCGTTTGGCAACGTTGGATGATAGAAAAATGACACAAATGGCAGCTCTTCTTCTGCGAAAAGCTGTTGAACTAAAAGAGGAGGAACTAGGTTTACCGCCTATTGATGAGCAGGCGGCTTAGGAGCATTCACTGTGATTCAGAAGGTGTTAACACCTCCTGAAATGGCGATTGAAGTAAGGTCAATCTCTATTTAGGGCTGAAAATCAGCCGAAATTAAAAAAGGAAACAAAAATGAGTGAAGTAATTAGATTTTTTGAAAAAGTCTTATCGTTTGAATTTGGTGACCAGCAACTTCGTACAGCTCTGACTGAGGCAGGGCATCCTATGTTCTGTGGTAAAGATATGTGTCAATTATTAGATCTTTCTAATCATAGAGAAGCGTTAAATCGACTCGATGATGATGAAAAGGGGGTCATTACTACTGACACCCTTGGTGGTTCACAAGAAATGGTATTTATCACTGAATCTGGTTTTTACAAGCTGATTTTTACCAGCCGTAAACCAGTAGCTAAAGAGTTCACTAATTGGGTAACAAAAGAAGTTCTTCCGCAAATTCGTGCGACAGGTACGTATACCTTGGATAGTAAATCAAGCTTGAGTGCTCGGAAGCAATACATTGATTTAGTAAAAGCCATTGCCAAATCGAAAAATGAGTTTGAGAAAGAGGCATTGCAACATGCGCTTTCTGATGTATCACGTCAATTGGGTTATCCATGCACTAAAACCAAAGTTAGTAACGAATAAAGTCAATAGCTAATTTCGAGGGTCAGATCGCCCCCTAAAACCATCATTCAACTTTAAATAAGGAAACAAAACATGAATACAACACAAGTAACAACTCAAATTGAAAGATTTCAGTCTGTAATCGGTGGAGAGCAGCACTGGTGCTCATCTGCAAAAGAACTTCATTCAAAAATGGATGTTGAGGTGGAATTTCCACTTTGGATTGCACAGCACACTAATAATAATTTCTTCCATGAAGGTACTGATTATGTTGTCCAAGCTTCAGGTGATTATTTCATTACAACGCGAATGGGAATGCATTTGATAATGTTGGACAACCACTCAGATTTAAGTCACAAGATGCGTGACTACTTTTTGGAATGTGAAAAAACTATGGGGGTGGCTCACGAACTGAAAAATGTGCTAGGTGACTTAATCAAAGCATAAAGGAAAAACCCTTACGGGACGGCAATCCAGTAAGGGCCTGATGTCTGCAATACGCAGTCTACCAGTAGGGACTTAGAGCGAGGCGGCAACCTCTATGCTCACGGCTCCAACACCATTTCATCCTTACGGTAGATTGTAGCGCAGGCTTCTAAGAATTGGAAACGTATCAATTTTTTAGGAGGCCACATGGCCAATCTATCAATATCAGCACCTTGCAACCCGCAAGTGGTGCACGCTTTACATCAAATGCTAAAGGTATTTGGTAACGTCTCGCAGGTTGAACAGCACCTAAATAAAAGACCGGGTGTATTGTTTAACGAAATTAACCCCAACCAAACTAGCCACAAACTTGGCTTGTTTGACACCATTCAAATGATGCAGCTTACCGGAGATGTTGGCCCGTTACGTGCCATAGCCTGCGAGCTGAACTACTCGATTTACTTCCTTGGAGACTATCGCTCTGTCTCAGACTTAGAACTACTTAACTGTTACAGCACGTTACATGCGGAGATCGGTGATATGAATCGCGCCATCTCAGAAGCGCTAGAAGATGGTGATATCGAACAACATGAGTTCGAACGCATTGAGCGTGAGTTGCAAGAAGTGTTTGCAGCAGCGCTTGAATTACTAGAGCGCTTGCGCTCGCTAGTCAAAGCGTAATCAACGGCGAAGCCAAAGGAGGTAGGCCATGGCCCCAGTATTCCATAACAATGAAGTATCTGATTCAGGAGTGTTTCTCCATTACTTTTCTGAGCAGGAAGAGAAAAAACTATTCAAAACCGTCAAGCAAACTTATGGCATTTACGCCAAGCGCGATTACTACTGGATGCTGCTAATGCGTGAAACCGCAGTGCGTTTAGGTGTTCTCGCAGGGCCGGATGCCAAAAAAGCTAAAGAGAAGAATTTGCCAATGATTGGTTTAACCATTGGCGATGCTGAAGCCAGTTTAGCGGAGGGGTACTTGGTGTATGAAACTGCCAATGCTAAGAACCAAAAGAAGCATCCAATTGCTCTTAACAAGTCAGCAATAGCAGCTCTTAAAGAACTTCTGAAGATCCATAAAAACATGAGCAAGGACATTGAATGGGATACGTCTCGTTTAGAGCGTCCTCTCTTTCTTAGCCGTAATCGTCAGGGAATGAGCCGCCGCAGCTTTCAAGCTCGATTTACTCAATGGTGCCGTTTGGCTGAGGTGCGAGAGGGAACACCACACTGGTTACGTCATTGTTGGGCTATCCGGTTTCTTGAACGCACAACGGATCCCAATGCATTGCGTCGAGTTCAGGCGGTGCTTGGTCATTCTAGCCCTTCGACGACAGCGGTTTATACCAAACCCAATCGAGAATCTCTTGAGCAGGCAATGCAGGAGGCAAGTACATGTTTTCGATAAAACAGCCGAGTTTAAGGCATGTTCCAGCGGATGAGGTTATTCGTGGCAACGTTATTAGCATCGATGGTAATCCCAGAAGTGCAGCCATCGTTGAATCATGTGAAGAACAAGGAGCCAATGTCGTCGTGAAAATCATTGGTGAATCACCAGTGATTCTTAGTAAAGACCGCCGAGTGTCGGTGTATTCATATTCACTCTAATCAGGGGAAATAGACAAATGCAACAAAATTTAAGTTTAGAAGAAATGGTACAGCAGATGCGCAGAAACTCTTTAGCAGCCGCTATGCGAAACATTAATTTGCATGTATTTAACGGTCGAGCAAGTTCATTGCGAATGGCTGAATATTTAGCAGAGCGTTTAAACGTGCGATCTACCGATGTACGCCTATGGCTGACCAGTGGCGGAGTTCCTGAGATATATGCCAATCAACTCCTTGACGTTCTAAACGAGCACTCTGTTTGGGGGCGTCACCAAATACTACCTTCCAAACGTCTAGCACAGAACTACATGGAGGCGACTTATGCCTGAAACACTGATGGCTACAAAGCTAACCGCACCCCAAAAAGCATGCTTGTTTAAGTTAGAACAGCAAATGGTTCGCCAGAAAGGGTTTATCAACCGTGAAGCTTTTGTTGATGAACAGGATATGGTTTTTAAAGAGTGGCAGCTGGCTGGATACATTGAGCTTAACGAACGCGAGATTGCTCACCTTGATCAAACTGAAGTGGCCAACCTGCAGCTTACACATAGTTGTCATATGAGTCATGAGCTTTGGATTACGGCTGCATGCTTAAGGCGATTTTATGCCTACGACTTGTAGCCCATATAAGGGATGGGTTTGCCCCCTTTGGTTTTCTGAGCCAGTCATAACTCGCAGTGCTATGCCATCTGTCACTCTGAGTGAACTGGCCCCTAGTAAGAAAAAAGCGGTTTGGGGGCGTATTCAACAAGAATACCCAATGATGGCGGATCTGTTGAAGTCACATGAATTTCAGCAGGTGAAACAAAATTTAGAACGTCTTTTTGGCCCTGTATCGGTTGGGGTTGAACTACACAGAATTGGAGGCACGCTGTATGGCGTCCGCAGAACAACTAAAACAAAAAATTGACCTGCATGAGTTGGCTGACCGCTTGGGAATGGAGCGGCCAGATCCAAACGGCAACTACCGTGCACCAGATAGACCTGACAAGCATCCTAGTGTCAGTATTTTTAATGCAGGGAAAGCTGGCTATGAGATGTGGAAAGACCACACGTCAGGTGAAAAGGGATCCTGTATTGACCTTGTGATGTATTGCGGTCAAGCGTCTGATACCAGTGAGGCAATGAAATGGCTGCATGAGGAATTTAATATTCCTACTGATGATGTTGTTCCGCAGCAAAACAAGCCACAAAGCCAGTTAGCATGGGTGGCTGATAAGCAGTTATCCATGGCATCTGATGCAAGGGCTTACCTAATTGATGAACGAGGTATTCCAGCTGAAGTTGTGGACATGTTGCAAAAGAGAGGAGCATTCGGCTATAGCGATTGGACTAGCCCTAGCAAGAACGCAGGTGAGCTGGGATACGGTGGTCCGGCTATTACTTTTCCAAGTCGATGTTTGTTCACTAATGAAGTTATGGGTATCGATATACGATTTTTCGATCCAAGTCTAAATGGTGACAATAAGACAAAAGCGATGGGAGAGAAACGAGGCTTCCCATACATTCCGGATAAAGTTGCACTAAAGCGAGCGTCTACGGTTGTGGTTGTCGAATCAGCAATTAATGCTATATCGGCTATTGCTGCATTTGATCCCAAGGGTAAAGGGAAGGCATTAAGTACTGCTATTGCAACCCGTGGCTTAGCGGTTGATGAGATTGATTGGAGATTTTTGGCGGGTAAACAAGTGGTTTGTTGTTTTGACAATGATGAACCTATCGCTGAAGGGCCAAGAAAAGGACACAGACCAGGGCCAGAAGCCGCATGGATAGTCCATGAAAAATGCACTGCTCTTAATATCCCCTGCTTTTTAGTGGACCATAAAAATGGCAAGTGGGAAGGGTTAAATGATCTGAATGACTTCCTTAAGAAGCATGGAACGACGCTGACTAAATACACCTTACTTTATAACTTAGAACAGTGGTTGGTCGCTGGACAGGATGGTGAGTTCGAACATGGAAATGTTAAGCGTTTGCCGCTTCCTAATCATGATCAAAGTCTTTATTGGTTGTTTAGAGTCAAACCTGACTTTACGAGCTATTTAAAAATCGTCACGAACGAAGAGGGCGAACAGAAGATTCCGCAAGATGTGTGCTCTTTTCGCATCGCTGGCTTATCGAAAGTAACTATTTCATCAGCTAACTCTGCAATGACAGGGGAGCCAGATTTACAACCAACAAAAGTGTATTCATCAACAATACAAACACCAGACTCGCCTACAGAGTTGACACGCTTTGTGATGAAGCGCGATCAGCTATATAACGTAGACGTATGGCGTAGAGTTGGCGGCGGAATTTTCAATCCAGGTAAGTTTACCCGAATGATTTCCATCCTCGAGCGTGCGACTCATATTGGTGAGCGCAGCGCAGTGAATTTCGTTGGCTTAGCTTGGCATAACGGGCAAGCGATTTTGAATGAAGGCCCGGACTCGTTCTTTACTGACCCAACACAGCAGTGCCCTTATCACAACCTTCAGTTCCCATCAGGAACACCGGATCAAGGTCTTAGAGTACTAGAGGCTTATCATGCCACTTTTAAAAATAATGCCGCTCTGATGCTTTTGGTTTGGGGGCTTGGCTGTCATATCAAAACATATTTGGGCTTTTGGCCTCACTACATGTTAAACGCAGGAAAGGGTGCTGGTAAGTCAACACTGGTTAAATCGCTAGAGCGTACATTAGCGTTCACGATGTTCTCCGGCCAAAGCTTGAAAACAGAGTTCCGTTTGCTGACATCAATTTCACATACCTCTCATCCAGTTGGGTGGGAAGAGTTATCTGCGCAAGGTCAAGGCGTGATTGATAAAGCGGTTGCGATGCTTCAGGAAAGCTATCAATACACGATTACTCGCCGCGGTACTGACATGACCGAGTTTCTGAGTATTGCGCCTGTTCTTCTAGCTGGAGAAGACGTACCTGTACAGTCTCTGCTTGGAAAGCTTGTTCGTTCTGATCTAACTGGGCGTAAGGGTGAAATGATTCCTGATGACTTGCCTCGTTTCCCAGTTAAAAACTGGATTCTTTATCTGACATCGTACTCTCGGCCTCAAATGAAACGTGCTTATAGAGAGTGTGTGGATTACTTATCTCAACGTTGTATGGCCAAGCCAGATGATAACGGTGCCAACCGTATGCGAGACAATTACGCCTGTTTAATGCTGGCTTGGCGTTTGTTGTGTGAGTTTACAGGCGTTGCGAGTAACTACGGTCATTTTTTGCAGGACTTAGTAACGGAGATGAATGCACATATCCGAGAAACTGAAGCTGAGCGTGAACCATGGGTTTGGATCTTAGAGCTAATTCTTGGTGAGATGGATGCGGCACACTTCCGCCATCCGTATGCATTCGATTGGATTGAAGGTGAGCTGTGTTTGCTGGTTCGTACAAGCCATATTATGCAGCACATCAGCCAAAGCCCAGCACTCAAAGCAAAATTCGACAGTTTGCCGGTTAAGTCTGACCGCATTCTTAAGAAGCAGTTGAAGGAGGCCAAAGTGGTTCTGAAAGATGGCCACGAAAAATCAATTAATGGTAAGCGTGTCGCTAACTTTGTCGCTCTGGGAGTTGAGAACTTGCGTGAATTTGGCTTGTTCCCAGCGGTTCCAGACGATGTTCGTGAGAAAGAAACTAACCAATAAGGAGTACCAGATGCAGTTTGTATCCATAAATCATATACCCGTTAACTTGAACCCACGGCCTGGGGAATATATGCCAATTCCCAATGAGCGAGGAAAGGAACTGGCATATGTTGGGCGGCTTGCTCAAGAAAAGCGCCATATTGCGAGTCTGATTGTCAACTTATACAACTCAAACATCTGTGGTGCTGATATGTACAACTTAATGTCTTACACCAGAGGAGAGTCGTGCAACCTATTACGTGATGGGGTTTTGACACTAATTCAGTGCTGTGGGGCTGTTGAGTCGCATGAAATTTATGGGAGCGACTTTGTGGAGTCTTTGATAGAGCAATGGGATTTTAGAGGGAAACGAACAAATGCAGATTGAATCCGTTGAAAGCACCACGCTCCTGATTACTCAAATCGACGAGTTTGACCCTGTTACGGTTCATTTAGAAAACTATGCCCCAGGGAAAGGAGGAATCACGATCGAGTGCTATGGCAAGGCTTGGTCAAGTAAATGGCCTGCAATGTCTGGGCGTCGTATAGAGCAGTTTTTTGTTGATTGTGATGAGCATTATTTGGCGGGGAAACTATCAAGTATCAGCTGTGAAGTAGATGACTTTGAGAAGTTCGCCAAAGTTGTAAAGCAGAAACTTTTAAAACTACGCCGTGAGAATGATATCGGCAAAAATGAAGCAAGAGAGCTTTTCAATGATATTCCGGATGATTTCGGTGACCGTTTGTATTGTTCTATGTTCGAGCCACTGCTAAGAAAAGTGATTGGCTTTGAGTGGTGGTGGGAGATTCCCTCTAAACCTAACCGCGATTACGAGTACCTGACTCAGTTGATAACACATGTTCAAACTGGTTTAAAAACACACTTTGAGATGAGCAAAGCATGAAAAAGCACCGACTGAAAATTAAACCTGAGTATTTAAACTCAATTATCGAAGGGAACAAAACCTTCGAAATTCGTAAGAACGACCGTGATTTTAAAGTGGGTGATAGAGTGTGTTTAATTGATGAAAAGAACAAACGCTATATCGATATCATCATCAAATACATCTCTGATTATGCACAACAAGAAGGCTATATCGTTTTCTCATTCGACTGGATAAGTGGAGGTAAGTTATTAGGCGAGAGTGGTGTGTTGCCCATGAGTGCCCCTGAACTAGTTCGATCCATAATTAAGGACATAAAAGATGGCAATAAAAGCACTTAATCATACAGCAAACTAATGGCGCCAGCGTTATTAATCTTCGATGCTGACAATTATAGGTGTCTAGCTATACCAGAAACCGAAAGAAGGTAAACCTATGAAAAACCAATTAACAGATTTGAATAACCATTTATTTGCTCAGATTGAACGTTTGAGTGATGAGGATCTAAAAGGTCAAGCACTAGAGATGGAAGTTACTCGTACGAAAGCCATAACTTCTGTCTCTCAGCAGATAGTCAATAATGCTCAACTTGTTCTTCAAGGAGCAAAATTTAAAGCTGAGTACGCAGGGAAATATCAGGTACCTATGATGGAGGACAAGCGCAATGCCTAAAGGAGTTTGTCACCAATATACGGAAGAGCAGAAGAGTTTTCTAAAAGCCAACTATCTACTTCCTCGAAAAGAACTTACAGCACTGTTCAACTCTAAGTTTGGTCTTGAACAAAGTCAGCCAGCGATATCTGCTTATTGTAAGCGTCATGGGTGGTTGACAGGCCGTACAGGATGCTTCGAAAAAGGTGAATTGCCCTGGAACACCGGAACCAAGGGAGTGTGTAAGCCCAACTCTGGAAGCTTTAAGTCAGGACAAGTACCACACAATAAAAAAACCCTAGAACACGAACGGATTTGTACAAAAGATGGTTACATTCTAATTAATGTTGCTGAACGAAACCCACATACTGGGGCTGATACACGTTATCGACCTAAACACTATGTTTTATGGGAAAAAGAGAACGGTAGAGTACCAAAAGGGATGATCTTGCGATTTATTGATGGGAATAAATTGAACTGCCAACTATCTAATCTTGAATGTGTGTCTCAGTCAGTGAATCTGAGAATGAATCAGAACCGAGTTAATGAGCTACCGAATGAACTTATGGAAACAGGCCGCTTATTATCAAAACTAGAAGTCGCTGCTTTTGAAGCAGGTAACCGTAATAACCAAGCATAGAGGAAGCAATATGTATTTATCAAATTTACAACTCATCATGATGTCTGAAGTGAACCAGCAGCAATCAACGGGCTACGAGTTAACTAAGCTACTTTTAGATAAAGGCTGGAAGGCATCACATCAACAAATCTATCGTGATATGTCCAAGCTAGAAAAGTTAGGTTTAGTTTCGTTGGAAGAGGTCCCTCAGTCGGGTAAACCAGACAAAAAATTATATTTGTTAACTTCAACTGGTAAAGAACAGCTTACTAATGCTCTCGATTCTGAACCTTCAATCTCTAGGATTCAAGATGAGGCTTTGGTTCACTTATTCCTCGCTAATAGTTACTACTTTGAGCAATTGAAAAATTTGTTGAGTGATCAAATTACAACTATGAGCAATCAGGCGAAGAAAACAGATATTTTGTCTGCTCTAGCCGTTTCTAGAGAGCTTAACCACCTGAAATCTGAGTACGATTGGACTGTACAGGTTTTACAGGAATTAACGCTTAAAGATGGCAGCATAAAGGCAGCATAGACGGCAAAACTATGCTTTAGGCTCCAACAAACCTATGGGATTTCATAGATCGTCCCATAGGTAATTTACTCCCGCAGGCGGCAACTTGTGGAGTAAATAGTAAACAATTTTATTCTAAGTCATTGAATTTATTTTAATGGCTACTTTCATCCCATAGATTCACAGGTTTTTCCGGCACTCTGTGGGGGAGGAACTTTTATGTTAATGAAACTCAACCAATGGCGAAAAGAAAGATTTCCGAAAGGAGGTGCGCCAGATGTACGTATCTGTCGTAGGGAAATCGATTTGGGTACGTTGCCAGGTAAGAAAATTGGTCACACATATTATGTTGATATTGAGAAAGAGAAACAAGCGTCAGGCGACCCTATGCTTGATGACTTAATGCAACATTAAATAGATTTGAGGTGACCGTGCCCAGACCAAGAAAATTAGAAAACAGAGGCCTGCCAGAGGGCCTCTATCATAAAGGTGTTAAAGGCTATGTATTTAAGCGAATAGACAACACTTGGAAATCTTTAGGCCATGATAAGGCTAAAGCTGTAGTACTAGCCAAACGTTACAACGCAACGTTTCGTGTAGATTCAGAATTGACTCATGTGATAACAGAGTTTTGTCCGAATAAAGGTTCATCAAATGGGTCTCCGCTTTCTGAGTTCTTTGATCGCCTACGAATTAGATATGAGGAAGATGAGCAACCATCAAAAGAGACGCTAACGCTATTTTTGAATAGGTTAAGCAAACTCGAGGAAGTATTGGGTGATCGTATTGGGGATAGCGTGACACTGAGTGATGTAAATCATGTGCTAACGCTGTTTACAACTGATAAATCAAACGAAGTTTACAATCGTTGGCTTGGATTTATGGTAAAGGTCTTTGATTACGCACTTGATGAAGGAGTAATGACCGATAATCCAGCACGGAGGAAGAAAAGCCGTCGAATTGAGGCCAAGCGTAGAAATCGTCTTTCACTGACAGAGTATAAGGAAATATGGCTTGCAGCGCCGTTATGGCTGAGAACAGCAATGGCTTTATCTATTGAAACCACTCACTCAGTAAATGAAGTGTGTTCAATGAAGTACACTGATTTTGAACAGCTGAATCAACCCGTAGTAGAGCAGGGCTTGAAAATTTATGGATATCTTAAGATTCATCGTCAGAAAGTGAAAGACAAAGAAGCAAGCCGAGTTCGAATTCCTGTCACAGAGTCGTTACTTCAAATCATCAGAACAAGTAGGGAAGATGACGTCGCTTCACCTTATATTGTGCACCGTATTCCACTCAAGCGCAGTAATGAAGTGAGTCAGAATTGCGATCATTACACTCAAGTGAATAAAAAGTATCTCAGCAAGCAATTCTCAATAGTACGGGACAGAGTCGGTGTTCAAGACAACCTAGCTTCTGACCAAAGGCCTACTTTCCATGAAATAAGGGCTCTAAGCATCCACCTATATGACAAAGCTGGGTATGACCCACAAGCTCGTGCTGCCCATACAGATTCGCGTAGCACTGAAGTTTACAAAGAGGGTCATATTCATTGGGTTACCGTACCAGCTGCTGAGCTTTCAGTTGTGTGAGTTTTGGAACCGTTTTGGAACCGTTTTGGAACCAGCCACTTTCGGCTGGTTTTTGTTATTCAGATTAATGAATAATGGTGCAATTTAAATACAAAAAAAGCCTACTAAAACTAGTAGGCTTTTTTCTAAATTTGGTGGGTCCGGGCGAACTCGAATCGCCGACCCCCGCCATGTCAAGGCGATACTCTAACCAACTGAGCTACGGACCCAAATTTATGTTCTTTGCATATTTATGCTTTAAGGAGTGGTGGGTCCGGGCGAACTCGAATCGCCGACCCCTACCATGTCAAGGTAGTACTCTAACCAACTGAGCTACGGACCCATTCCTTAAGAACGAGGTGGATATTACCGAGACTTTGATTGGTGTGCAAGTGCAAATTGTTGGTTTTCAAGTTGTTTGCTTCACAACTAGGCAATTTGGTGCTTTTTTGGACTTGAAGGGCCGAAGTTTGGCGTTGAAACTTCGGCCTATTGGCTTATCGGCCGCGACCGTCAACCATGACGATTAGGGTCTTGGTAATGATACTAAAGTCCATCATAATCCAAGATTTAAGAGAGCGAAGTGAGAGGGCATAGCTGTGGTCATAACCGACTTTCTTTCTTACGTCATCGATACAGGTATCGTAACCTTGGTTGACTTGTGCAAGGCCTGTGATTCCGGGCATAACACCGTAAGTTCTATCGGCAAAGTAGGGTATCTCAGACTCTAGTTTGTTGTAAAAGCTTGGACGCTCAGGTCTTGGTCCTATGATAGACATCTCACCACGCACTACGTTAAATAGCTGAGGGATCTCATCCAAACGAGTTTTGCGCAGGAAACGACCTACCTTGGTGATCCTGGGGTCGTTTTCCGTTGCCCATACTGCCCCTGTGCGAGTTTCTGCATCCACATACATGGTACGAAATTTAACAATTTCAAAGAACATCATTTGCTTAGGTGTCGACTTCCCGACCCGAAGTTGTTTGTAGAACACAGGTCCTTTGGAATCTAACTTTATCGCCAGTGCAATTAATGGCATCACGGGCGATAAAATGAAGAGTCCTAGCAAGGCAGCGAGAAAATCAAAGGTACGCTTTGCTAACCAGATTGAATATAGAGAAGATGCATTACTCATGAGATACTCCTTTTATTGAATTCGTTTCCAACGGGTAGATTCTAAGCCGAACAGATAGCGTAGGCCGCCGATCAGGTTGGCGGCGTGTCCCGCCACTATGTATGTCAGCAGCTGACAGTATTTATGCTTAAATATTTGTGGGAAAAAATGCCCTAAACCAGCGAGGGTATAGACAGAAGCCTGAGCAATAGTTGCCATGAAAAACACCGGATGATTGATAAGGGCGATTGATAGCGCCAAACAAGCAATCATAAGATAAGGGGCGATGAGTCTAAGGCCTTTTCCCGAGAAGAAGGCAAAGGCTACGCCTCTGTGTTTGGGCAGAAATAGGTCAGCTAAACGAACAGCTTGCTGCATGTTACCAGCAGAAATTCTTAACCGACGTTTAAAATCTTTGTCACAAGACGTGGCTTCGAGTTCCAAGGCGATCATATTTTGGTCGTAGTGCACTTTATAGCCTTTGCGTATGATTTGCATTGGGATAATAAAGTCGTCATTGATGGTGTTTTCCTGTAAAGGCTCAAACAATTTAGTTCTAAACATGTAAAGTGCACCGTGTGCGCCTAAAGTGCTGCCCAAACTGGCTTCGCTTAGCTTCATTTTGCTTTGGTAATGCCAATACCTCTCTTCACCTTGACTGCCAGTTGACAGAAGCCGGTAGTGCCCGTTGACAGCGCCAACACGGCTATCTTGAAAATGTCTGTTGGCAACCAGTAGAGCGTCAATAGAGATAAGTGCTGAAACGTCACTCATTGCGGTGATTTCGGATGTAATGGTCTGCATTTGGTCATTAATCAACGCCACTTTGCCCCTATTTTCCTCGAATGCACGTATTTCAAAGTGTGTATCACAACAAATAGCCTCTTGAATGGTATCTTGAGCGATTTGTACGGTACGGTCTGTACAACCGTCGCAGGCAATAATGACTTGATAATGCTTTTTGGGATAATCAATCGATGCTAGATTGCGGATCTTTTCAGCAATCCATTTTTCTTCATTATATGCAGGTACCAATATAGTTACGTCTGCACACTCGACATCATCCTGACCTTTTTTGTAGCCACGCTCTACATGCTGTATCGCCGTAGCTGGATGGTGTTTGGAATACCACGATAGAATCATTGGGTAAACCACATGGTGGTAGATAATCAAAGCTGCGCTTAATGTGAAACCAGCAGCGATAATGATGTCGATCATGCGAATTTCTCCTGTGAAAGGGCATTGTATGCTTCGACCATTTTTCGAATGTCATTATTGATGGTGACAAAACGGCGCGGTGAACGGTCTGAATTGTGCTTTAACTGTCTATTAATATTGTTTGCTAAAGCTTGGTGATCTCCGACTTGTGAAAGAAGCCCTGTATCTGGGCACAGTGTTTCTTTAGTGCCGCCCACATCATGTGCAACGGTAGGTATTCCACAAGCTTGAGCTTCTAATGTTGCAAGAGGGAAGCCCTCGCATCGAGAAGGGAGGCAAAAAACGTCAAGAGCGCGGTAAAAATTTGGCATATCATCTACTAAGCCAAGAAAATAAACACGGTCACTAATGTGGAGATCTTTTGCCAGTTGAATGAGCGTCTGACGTTTGGTTCCATCTCCTGCAATCACCAGCTTGACCTTAGAATCGACAAATGGCATCGCTCTTAACAGCAAATCATGACCCTTTACTTCTTCTAAGCGGCCAGCTGAACCAATAATAGTATCGCTTAACAACAAGCCTAATTGTGTTCTGGCGTTTTTTTGATTTCCGGGTGAGAACCGTTCACAATCAACCCCGTTTTTAATCACCGCGACTTTATGATATTTGAGTTTTGTATCGAGCTGCATTTTTACCACATCGGCGTCAGCAACCACTTGTGGATGAGTCAGGGCTAGAATCGCACTTTGCAGTAGGCGGCGCTTAGGATTATTAAGATGCCATGCATCATGCTCGGTATGAACGAGGTTTTTGATACCAGCCAATCTTGCTGCGCTTGCGCCATATATAAGTGGACCAATATGATGGGTGTGGACCACATCAGGTTTCACTTGTTTGAACAGACGATAAAGAGACAGAACCGTTTTTTTGCTAAGGCCAGCAGGCTTACCCATGAAGACAAGTTTATGACTGATGTTTTTAAGTACGGACCAGTTTTTAATCGCATCTTGTTTGTTACCCTCAAGGCTCACGATTAAAACATTAGATTTTGATGAAGCAAACTTGAGCATATTGATCGCTAAAGTTTCTAAACCACCGGGAGATAGGTGCTGGACAACATGGATGACAGTATTGGTATGCTTCTTCATTATTAGTTCCTAAGTGAACGAACCTAATACGCTTAAAGCACATCCTATGCCAAATAAAAAAGCAATGTTAAACAGTAAGTTAACATTGCTAATGGTGGTTGTATCATTTTGAGATTCATTTAGGTATGAAAGGGTTTTATTTTGGGAATAATCGCTATGACTTGCTTGCCCGTAAGTGTTTCTAACTCGTTCGGACTTCTTACGGATGTATTGAATAGTTCAATGATTATTGCGATGCCACAGCCTAGTCCAATACCAGCAAAAAGCCCTGCGGCGATAAAGATGATAATAGGCAGATTTGCTGGAGCACTTGGGGTGAATGGAAGGTCGATGATTTTTACCCGCTTATTTTGCTCGAATACACCAAGAGAACCTGTAAGCTGCGCCATTTCGTATCGCTGGATCAACTCGTCATAGAGTTGTCTTTTAATTCTTACATCGCTTTGAAGCTGAAATATGTCTTTGGCATTGTCGCCAAACTTATTTGCTTGTTGCTCTAATTCAGAGATCATGGCTTTAAGGCTTTTGGTTTCTTCACTTAAGGCTTCAAACCTTCCACGGACAACTTGTAAGTTATGCAATTGAGTAACAAGTAATGGCTGAATCTTACTCATATCAGATAAGGTGTTGCTACTGGCGATGTCCCAAAGCTGCTCGCTACTGATATTCGGCTGCTCAACGGATAATAGTTCAGTACGTTCGTTTTCAAGGCGGCGCAGCTCGCGCTGCTTACCTATAACTGCGCTGTGGTTGTCGGTATATTTGGCTCTTAAAGATGACAGCTCACTTCTAATCTCTATGATTTGATCTTCAATCTTACCAACAACAGGGTTGGTTCTGGATAACTGTTGATCAAGAGAGCCAAGGCTTCGAGTCACACCAGCCAGTTCGGCTTCTTTTTCTGCAAGGCTTTGTTTTAAAGTGGCTAACCGAGTTAGGCTTTGATTTTGCATTTCCGGTGTCACTGCAGCGTTGATATTTTTAAAGTTGGCTAGAGCCGTTTCGGCTTGGTCCAAAGCTTGTCGACGTTTTTCAATATGCAGTGTTAAAAACTCACTAGAATCTTTAATCGATGATCGTTCTGGTGCGAGCATTTGTTCAATAAAATGTTCACTAATGGATTCGAGTAACTCTTTCATTCCGTCCGGCTTAGAGGCAGTAAGCTCAATTTTGAGAAAATCTTTGCCAGGTTGAGTGACAGTGAGGCTCGCCGCGAGCTGAGCAATCACTCGATCGATTTGTTGTGGAGACATTTTATCATTTGTTAAGCCTCGCTCTTC
Source organism: Vibrio zhanjiangensis (assembly GCF_030161235.1). GTDB lineage: Bacteria > Pseudomonadota > Gammaproteobacteria > Enterobacterales > Vibrionaceae > Vibrio > Vibrio zhanjiangensis. The sequence continues at coordinate 50,364 of NZ_BSPW01000059.1, forward strand.
GGCGACCGACCTAAGAATATGCCGGCTTTTTAACAGTGTCCGCAGCGCAGTTAAACGTTCTTTGAGCATGGTGGAAACTGCGAGATCTTCCAAAAATGGGTTCATTTTGGCTGTTTCTTGAATGAGCATGCTGGTGTGTGAGATGTATTTGGCTGGTGCCATTTTACCGACAAAATATCCTGCTATTGGCATAAACAATATCGGCAAAACGATAATGTACCTTTGGCGCCAAGCGGCGTTCAAAATGACAATGAAGCGAAGCTTAAGTTCATTCATAGAGACTCCAAAAGCCTATTGACTGTTTGAGTTCGAGCATCCCAACTTTCACTACGAACTATCTCTGAATTACCTTTTTGTTTAACCATTACATCATCCAGTGCTTGCTTAAACTCTGATTCATCGTTCACCAGGTTTACATATGGTTTGTATCTTTCCAGTGCAGGGAAGGGTGTAGTAATAACAGGAGTGCCTGCTGCTAGATACTCCATGAGTTTTAAAGGGCTGCAAGCCATAATTTGCTGATTGAGTTTAAAAGGAAGTAAGCTGGCATCCCAATGCTGACTGTAACTGGGCAGTTGATGGTGAGGTTTGGGACCAAGGTAATAGACATTCGATAAATTTGGTAATGGGTTATAACCTAACTCGATTGGGCCAATGAAAACGAAATCCCAATTTGAGTTGCTGAGGCAGATTTTCGCGATTAATTCGTAATCGAGCCAGTTTGAAATACTGCCATAAAATCCTGCGATAGGGCGTCCATTGCTTGGCAAATCCGATGCTCGCTTAGCGCTTTGGCTAAATAACTCATAGTCGACACCATGTGTGATAAGTGTCGTTTTGGTTGAGTCAAACTTACGACATATCGCTGGACTTGCCCCTAAGATTAAATCAGCGATATTGGCAAGTTTGTTTTCGTGAGTCGAGATTGTATGGTGATCGACGCCCGCTAGCGATGCAAAGTCGTCACCGCAATAATAGACTACAGCTGTTTCACCCAAGTGTCCGCAAAGATCAGCAGCGGTGGGAAGAGAGGTCCATAAAATAGGATTCACCAATTTAAGCTTATCGATGATTGGCTTAAGTTGAGTTAATAACATTGTTTTAGCGATGGTTCTTGCCCATGTTGATTTTGGTGCCGGAATGGTCTTTAAATTGACAATCGTGATATTGCTTGGATGCGGCCGAGATTCTGACGAATAGCCACGCTTACTTAGACCGAGTAATTTGCCAACAGCACGTTTTACATCGTTTGTATTGAATTTGGGTTGGCGCAGGCCAATAGAGTTAACCCAAAGTATTTTTCGGTCCTTCGCGAGTCTGGATACGATATGTTGAGTGCTCGAAGGTAGTCCACCAAAGTCCTCGCCAAATACGATTAAATCACGACTCATAGAACCTCCTGCTCTGCCAATTTTCGAACAATTCGTGCAGGGTTTCCTGCTGCAACAACAAATGGGGGCAAGCTTTTAGTAACAACGCTTCCCGCGCCTACGATTGTTCCCTGACCAATAGTGACATTGGGACACACGGTTACGTTGGTTCCAAGCCAAACATCCTTTTCCAGTATAATGCTCCCCACATCCTGATCTTTGTCACCTGCGCCAGCTGCTCTTTGCTCTGCATTCAATGAATGTCCTGAATATCCAAATAAAAATGCCCTTCCTGCCATTCTGACATTATCGCTGATCACCACCTGTTTCCCGACCGCAATCGTGGTCTGCCAGCCAATATCAACGTTATTACCAATGATAAGCTCTGGCGCCCTTGACTGAGGGCGGCCACTAAAGGTTGTATGCCCTGAAATTCGACAATCATCACCAACAACCAATTTCAGTGGGCCAGTAATAAGCGGGACACCCCCGAATAAATAGAGGCGTTTACCATAGGTGGCTAAGCGCCCTTTAAACGCTGGTGTGTATATAAAGACGCGCATTAAGGCAGAACTAGATGTTGTTACACCAGTATAGATGATAGAAATCAGCTTATTGAGCAAAGAAGGGGTAGGGAGATCACATGCTCTGATGTATTTCAAAATGCAAAACAGTTTGCGACAAATAGGATTTGGGTTTTCTTTGAGCCATAATTTTATGTCGTTTATTTGAGCCGCCAGCATGGATAGTCTCCTAGTGTTTAATCAATGTAGGAGGTGTTACACTTTGCGTGCCAAAATAAAAATCATTTTAAAACATTATGTTAAGTTTTATTGAAAGTGGTTTGAGCGATATTATCATTTTGAGAATTATTTTGAACAACTCGATTAAGTGCAATACACAGAGCAGCGAGTATATAAATAGGCCAAGTAAAACCTTGAGTGAGAAAGGTACCAGAAACGATAGTGCCAATAATTCCAGCGTAGACGGCGGTTGCAGTCCCGTGCAGATAAGGTGAGTAGTGAGACGGATTGGAATCGAGTAATTTTAGAGTTTGTTGACTGGTTTTTATCAAGGAGATAATACAACCAATAAAAACAAACAAGCCAACAAAGCCCGTTTCGGCCAATACACCGAACCATGTAGAATGCACTGCATGGTTGAGACCATCCCAGTGTGGACTGTAAAAAAAATAGTTTGAGTAGAAATTATTGATTCCAACTCCGGTTATGGGATTATCTACCGCCATACCGAATGCGGCCTCCCAAGCGTACAAACGGCCCATGGCAGAGGCATCGATTCCTTCTTCTGCCGCGCCACCTGATTTGCGATCTGAAATGCCTGCAGCGGCAGCAAGAACCAATAAGGCGATACTTCCGATCACCGCTAATAAAACCTTAGAACGAATGAGTCTCAGCCCAAAGATACCAAAGACGGCTATCGAACCCAGTAGTCCTCCTCGGCTTTGTGTTGCAAGAACGGCCAGCATGGATAACACGGTTCCGATTAAGCCTAATATACGTATACCACCAATATTTTTGGTGGTGAGTAAACTCACCGCAAACGCCAGTGGGAACATGAGAACAAGAGACAGATCGTTTGGGTCCCCTAACACTGAGCTGAGTTGTCTTCCGATGGTGACGCGAGTGCCCTCGACTAAACCGATTCCATTGATGGAGTTAAAAAGTGCCACACAAGCAATCAAACCACCAGCGAGTACAATTAATATACTGATTCGTTGAACATTGATGACACTATTGACTAGCCAGGCAATGGCAAAAGTCATCACAATAATTTTCCAGTACATGGCTTTGAAGTATTTAACTGCGAGGCCCGGGTTTGATGAAAAAAGGATACCAATGAAGACCAGAAACCAGAACACGGATAACCAAGTAAAACTGGGATGCCAGAAAGTTTCTAATTGTTTGCTGATCAAACTGTGCCAAACCAGTGCGCTCAGAGCTCCAAGAGATAAAAGTAATGGGATTTTGAGAGAGTAAAGGGCTGGAATGGCTTCATGAATTCGGAAAAATGAAAACAGCACAAATAAGCTCACTAGCCAGAATGTTTGGTTGAGGACAAACAATAAACCCAAGGGCAACATACATAGCACCACAGCGACGGCAGGATGAGGTACAAACTTCCATATCAGGGCGATGAGTGAACAGACGCAAAGTGTAACAATTAATGGTGAAAGCGCCCTGTGTCCTGTCATAACATGCGTCCTACGCGATCTTGCGGTGAGTGACGTTTGAAGAAATATAGGTCAATTTCGATTAAATTCAGTCTATTAAGTAATATAATCAATGCAATAGGCTGGATCACCATCATCAACATCGCTACAGCAATAGAGCTGTTATGCCAACTGCTTGAAATAAAAAGCACGCTTATAATCATTGTTAGTATAAGAGATTTTGTTTTGTATGGCAGAGGGTAACTAGATTGACTTAGGTAGGCAATTAGGACAATACGAACCAGTTGTCCTAAGCATAGACATAACAAAATCATGGATACACCAAGATGTTTCATATACCAAGCTAAAGATAAAGCGATCACCGTTGCTATCACATTGATATAGAAAAGACGATGAGTTTTTTGAGCATAGAGCACCCCAATATTTAAAAGTTCGGCCATTTCCTTTAACAACATAATGATAATACAAAGCACGACAAGCTGGCTGGCTAAATGGTAGCTGCTAGGCAGGGCTAGGTTTATAAAGCTCTGGCTGATCCATGTCACGAGAATACTTAATATACATAGGGCTGATATGCCATGCTGAGTATGATGCACGGCTTTTTCTCTACCTTGGGTTTCTAATAACTCAAAGCGTTTTGGCATCCACCACATATGAAAAGGTTGGATCAAAATACCCAGAGCCAGCGCAAACTTTGCTGCAACAGCATAAATGCCAAGTGTTTCGAGTGGATGTGATTCAGCGATGATCCATCGTTCTGCGCCACTTAATCCGAAAGCAAGAATGGCTGAAAGCATTAAAGGTGACGAATAGCGAAGATATTTTTTGTAGTGCTCAAGTGATGGGAATTTGAAGATAAATCGATTGTGTATGTACAGATATGCTGTTTGTACAACAGTGCACAAGCCACCAACAGCAAAGATAAGAGTCACATTTGGCGAGGTCACCAGTATCGATACGATGAGTGAAATTTGAATTATCAGCGTCGCCAAACTGACTTTAAAGAATATCCATGCTTTGTTGTTGAGCCTTAGCCAAGCCAAGCATATGGCTAGCGGTGCTTCTACCGAGATAACCAGAGTAATGATAGCCGCCTGATGGCTACTAATCGCCGTGGTTAGAAATACAAAGGAAAAAAGGATAGCAAACACCGATGCAAGCAGTACGGAGGTGACTAATGAGCTTGTACATAGCTCGCAAACTCTGGTGAATCGCTCGGTATCAAGCTTAACTGTGCCAACGAAACGGTATAAATTTTCATGCATTGATAGTCCGACCAACAGACTAAAAAACACCGTTGTAATCGATAATAACTCAAGGTGGCCGAACTCATTTGGTGAAAGATAGGCCGCCATGAACGGGAGCATGATGAGAGATGTTCCTTTCATCATTAGAAGGCTGATTGCATAGAGTGACATGCTTGTCACATTCTCTTGTTTTAACCATGCGTGTATTTTTTGTCGCATAATTATTCCTCATTGCCTCACAGGGTTTGACGTACGAGACACGCTTCCATCTGGATTGCCGTTTATCGTTTTGATGATATCGAGGTAGCATTTCTCGGCTTTGTACTCTTGTGCTACTTTCAAACCGTTTTTGATACATTGGTGAAAGTTATCCGTATCCTTTGCTGCATATAGCAATGCGTCACATAAAGAGTGTGGATTATTGGGCAAGTATTTAATGCAGTTTTTGTTGTGTATTAGACGCTCATCCCAATACGAACCATCTTGAGGAATGATGACACACATCCCAGCAGCAAGAGCCTCTAATATGGATAATCCAAATGGTTCGTTTTGGCTGGTCGAAACAAAGATGTTTGACTGGCTGCGAATGCTGTCTAAATCAGGTGGATCTTGATACCAATTGACATGTTGCATAGAGATGGGAGCCGCACTGACAGGAATAGACGTGTCCACAGGTCGGATAAAACAAATATTAGCGGCAAGAGACTTGAGCTTTGCTGCGTCTTTTAGAGCATCAACAAACGTATCTAACCCTTTCCACTTGAGTAAAGATGCCGCCCAGTAGCAGACTGGAAAATGTGTTTGAGATCGTGTTGGCCAATTGTCTTCAGTCAGACCATTGACAAATTCATGGTATGAGGATGAAGTTAAAAATGACTCAATAAGTGCTTGGCAATCCTCAATACCAGTTTTGTGCTTTAGGTAAGTATTTAATGCAATGGCCATACTTGGTTTGCTCGATGGCAGGTGAAATACTTTGTCGGCACGAGTAAGGCAATACCCAATGGAACGTGAATTACCAACCGGACCGTGTACAAATTGAATGAGTTCGAAATGCTTGAATATGTTGACGAGGTAAAGTGCCATATCCATTCCGGGCCCCGAAGCGCCGATGGCTCTAGAAATATCTCGATATTTAACGAGTAGGCAGAGTAGCAATAGGCTGGTATAAAACTGGTTTAGCCAATATAGGATGCCATAATGCTGTTTGGCTAATCCTTTCGATAAGGCAAGTGTCACGATCTCTACCGAATGAGATTGAGCGAGGCGACTATTTTTCCAAAATGTTGGTTGAACGGTCGCAATCACAAAGTGATTACTATTGGTTTTACACAGTCTTAATATTTCGGCTGTAGCCAGTTTTGACCCACCTTTAAAGGTGATGGGATCAAAAATCAATGTATGATGAGCGTTTGATTTAGCCATGTTGCCCCCCCAGAAAAAAGCGTTTTGTCAAATAAGTCTTCAAAGGTATAAACGTGCGCCATAGGGAGACTGACGCCTTATGCTCAACCAGCAATTGTTTGTATACTTGGAAAACTTTCCTGCTTGAGAGCTCAATATTGAAGTTCTCGGCAATATGTTTACGTGCTCGACGAGAAAGTTGTTTGCCAAACTGTTGATGTTCAACAACAACTGCCATCATTTTGGTTAGAGGGGCTGTGCCATGATTGGGGTAAAGTAATCCTGTCGTGCCATGATGGATAAACTCAGGTATTCCGCCTTCTCTTGGTGCGACAACGGGAATATCGGCTAAGGTTGCTTCGGCAATCGCTAAGCCAAAGGCTTCACGCCGAGAGCCACTGACAAACGCATCACATCCTTTTAGCCATCCGACGACATTGTTTTGCACACCAATAAAGTGGACCTTGTTTTCAACATAGAGCGTTTTAGCCATGCGCTCTAGCTCGCAACGTAAAGGTCCGTCACCGACAACGAGTAAATGCACGTTTGCATTGTCCATATTTAGGCTTTGAATTGCAGTAATAATTCTGTCCATGCCTTTGTCGTAAATAAGTGACCCAACTGTCGCGAATAAAAAACTGTCTTGAGGCAATCCCAGAACTTCTTTAGTGTCAACTTTGGCTTGAGCGACGAACTTTGAGACATCGATACCATTGTGGATAGTAGATAGACGCTCAAGAGGATAACCTTCTTTACTTAGTTGCTGTCCTACATAGTTACTGACAGCAATGGTATGTGGCGAAAGATGTAGACCCAATGTAATTCGGTCACGAGCAGGGTAGGCACTGTGAAGTTGGGTGACCAAAGGGATGTTCATCAATCGTGTCGCCAAGATCATCCATTGACAAGGTGCACCACTATTGACGTGAACCATGGTGATTTTGTTTTGCTTGATCAATCGGCAAGCTTTAATGATTAAATTTAACCAACCAACAATATGGAATCTAGGCTTTAGCCAGCCGAGAAGCAAAGGAAAAGCATCGATTTGTGTATTGATGTTATAGCTTTGAGCATAGCGGTGAAGCGATGCGTTATTTGTCCACAAATAGGCTTCAAAACCATGCTCAGGGCAGTAGCGGATGAGGTCTAACAAGCAGTTCTCGCTTCCCCGTATCCAGTCGTTGCCATAGTGAACAAACAGTATGTTATTTTTCATTTTAGCCTCTCCTGATGTTGTATAGTGGACAACAACGCAAATGAGATGCCAAAAAAGTATGAATTCTATATTACTGATTAATAGGGTGATTGTTAACTTGTCAACATTTAGGAAGGCTTTTTGTCAAATTGAGAATCAGATTGCATGTATTCACCAGAGTAAATATTTAGCATTTTGGGAATAACGGCGGAGGTTGAGAAGTGCTTATATATGGTATCTGATGCTTGCTTCTGTATGGCTTTTTTTTCTTCCTCACTTATCTGGGTAGCACTCTGTAGAGTGTTACCCAATGTTTCTAGGTTATTTACTATAAAGCCGTTTTTCCCATGTTCAATGAGTTTAGGTAAGTCACCCACCTCATAAGCAATCACAATACACCCTCTGGCCATGGCTTCTAAAGCAGCCATTGGCAATCCTTCAAAGCGAGAGCAAATGATAAGGATTTTGATTTTTTCCCATACATTGTTCATCTCTTTTTGGTGCCCATGACAAATCACATTGTTTGGCATGTTTTGCAAAATGTCTGCTTCCATCGGGCCAGACCCATAGATGTGGAACTTGAGTTTTGGGCTATGTTTGGCGCATTGAATAAATTGGTCGGGCGCCTTTTCATGGCTCAGACGGCCAACAAACGCGATTTGCTCTCCTTGGCTAGGTAATATTTTACTTGTGTCGATAAAGTTGTTTAGTTTGTGTGTTTTGGTGGGGATTTTAGCGCTGACATGGTCACTTACTGCGAGAGAAGCCGAAGAAACGAACGCAGTATACCGGTCAATGAAGTCGTAGAGCTTTACTTTCCCCTTTGGCGTTTCACCAGCATGATAGGTAGATATTTGAGTGATACCAGTACAAAGACGTGCACATTTTGCCAGTAAACTGGCCTTGTAGCCATGTGCATGGAGAATATCGCCACTTCGCTGGTTCACTCGTTTTAGAAGCGTGAGTAGAGGGAATGAATTTGAATATGACAAATAGCTAAACTTAATATTATACCCCTCAAGCTTATCAACAATCGGCGATACACGTTCAAAGCGCTTTAAGAGCAAGACTTCCACATCCACTCTGTGTTGTTTAAGTCCTTTCGCCAGTTCAACAACATACGCATCGATGCCGCCATATGTAAGGCTATCAATGAGTAACCAAACCTTATTCGGCGTACTGCTGCTCATCTTCTTCAGTTTCCCAAGCTTGCTTTTTGCGATAAACCGTGGATGGGCTGAGTTCTAGCAATACAGCCGCATTGAGTACATTTCCATCACAATAATCAATAGCTTGCTGGATAGCTTCACGTTCAACCATCCACATAGGCCGTATCGTAATACCTTTAGGCGGCTCAGTGGTGTGCTCATTGCCAGAATACACAGTTGACTCCGATAGTTGTGAGGAGGTCGAAACGTCTTGAGTTACAGGCGGCACCGGTTGAGAGAGGGTAGGTTGGGGTGATTTTGGTTTAGGTGCCTTAGGACCACTTGTCATTTGTTCAGGAAGGTGTTCTATAGCAAGTTTGGTATCATTGTTCAGTACGACAATATTGCGTATCACATTTTGCAATTGGCGGACATTTCCGGGCCAAGCATAGCGTTTGAGTAATGACTCAGCATCTCTGTTGATGCCATTGAACTTTTTGCCATCTTCCTTGGCAAATACTCTAAGAAAATGGGTTGCTAACGTAGTAATGTCGTTACCACGCTCTTTCAACGGGGGCATCTCGATTGGGACAACATGTACGCGATAATAGAGATCTTCTCTAAATCGGCCTTCTTCGACTTCAAGCAAGGGATCGCGATTGGTTGCGCAGATAATTCTTACATCAACTTTGAGTTCTCTAGAGCCACCCAGAGGAGTGAAGGTTCCAGTTTGCAAAAAGCGCAGAAGCTTTTTCTGCATGTCCAATTCCATTTCACACAGTTCGTCTAAAAACTGTGATCACCAAGCGATTCTGTCGTACCTTAATTACCAAGCGACTTTGTCATTACGTTAACT